>JAIOAU010000001.1 GCA_019873655.1 Chloroflexota bacterium
GGCTCATCTTGAGAAAGAGTGATGGTACACTATAGGCATGGAATTTCCGATCACCGACCTCCTGAGCGCAGAAGAAAGTGAACGCTGGATTTTGGAACACTTTCATCCTGAAGGGCTGAAGTGTCCGTGGTGTCAGTCGCCGGTAGAACAGGCCAATCTGTTTCGGGTGACGCGCAAGAGCAAGCTGAAAGTGTACCGTTGTCGGAAGTGCAAGCACATTTACAATCTCTACACGGGGACAGTCTTTCAGCAGCACCATTTGACGCCTCAGCAAGTTGTCCTGCTGCTACGTGGCGTTTTGAAAGGCGAAACGTCCACCGAGCTGGCCGCCGAACTGGGCGTTGATTACAATACGGTGCTGCACTTGCGACGACGCCTCCAAGAGAATGCGGAACGTTTACAACCGGAGACGCCCCTGCCCGATTTGGAAGCCGAGAGCGACGAATTCTTCCAAAATGCGGGGGAAAAAAGGTCAGGAATGTGTGAGCCCGCACCGCCCTCCCCGGCGGAGAGCCAACAAACGTCGCGGCCGAGGCACGTACTTCAATGATCGACCGCCCGTATTGGGCACGATTGGACGCACCAGCGGGTTGGTGCGCTTGCGGGTCGTGCATACCACACAAGCGAAAACCTTGATCCGACACGTTCACCGCTTTACCTTACCCGATTGCCACGTCTTCACCGACGATTACGAAGCCTATCAGGGTATTCAACGCCCACACTCAACCGTGGCGCACAGTTGCAAAGAATGGGCGCGAGACGCTGACCAAGACGATGTGTACGAAGTCCATACCAACTCCGTCGAAGGGATGTGGACAGGCTTGCGCAACTTCCTCAGGCCATTTCGCGGCGTCAGCAAGCATTTCTTGAGCGGTTATGTGGCTATCCACGAGTTTCGCGTCAACCTGAAGCGCATTTCGCCAGAATTCATTTCTGCTCTCGTCGCTGTTCACTCCTTCTACAGATGAGCCTTCTTTTTTACTGGATTGGATAGAACCCCCGTTGGGGGGCGTTGTGCGGCTTACAGGCCAGCCTGAGGCGATTCTTTTTTACTGGATTGGACAGAACCCCCGTTGGGGGGCGTTGTATGTCTGACAGGCCAGCCTGAGGCGATTCTTTTTTACTGGATTGGACAGAACCCCCGTTGGGGGGCGTTGTGCGGCTTACAGGCCAGCCTGAGGCGATTCTTTTTTACTGGATTGGACAGAACCCCCGTTGGGGGGCGTTGTGTGTCTGACAGGC
Organism: Chloroflexota bacterium; assembly: GCA_019873655.1. GTDB lineage: Bacteria > Chloroflexota > Anaerolineae > Anaerolineales > Villigracilaceae > JAFGSI01. The sequence goes on from JAIOAU010000001.1 coordinate 1,243, forward strand.
CAGCCTGAGGCGATTCTTTTTTACTGGATTGGACAGAACCCCCGTTGGGGGGCGTTGTGCGGCTGACGGGCCAGCCCGGGGCGGTGCTTTTTTGGCTGGAGCGGTATGGGGCAAGTCTCTCGACTTGCCCCACCGTGTTCACTCTCCGAACACCAGCGCCAGGAAGTCGAGAATCAACTGCATGGGCAGGGGGTCGAGGTTGGGCTGGAGCAGTTCCGTGCCGTGCCCGCCGCCGGGAATCTCGATGGCGCGGTAGGCCGGCTGGTTGGCCAATTCTGGCATCTCACATCCTGCAATTTCGTTTTCGTCAGCCAGACACCAGACATGCGCTTGGGAATGGCGGTTGAATATCTCTTGTACATCGTCCGGATAAGCGCCTGGCGAAAGCGTCAGCGCCCCGCTGCAATTTGCGACCTGGCCGCAACTGATGATGGCTGCATTCGAGCCAATGCTCGAACCAATCGCCACGATACGATGGGGATCAACGCCCGGCAGTGTTGCAGCATAATTCATGGCCGAGATTCCGTCAGACTGCCACATCTCCGGCGTCAAACTTCGAGGACATCCGCCTGGCTGACAGCCGCTGAAGGAGAAGACAAACACGGCATAGGAACGTCCCTCGGGCACAGGCGGGAACCAGGACGGGTCCCACCAGGGGTCTGTCCCCGGGTTGGGATAGGGGTTCTTTAACCCGCGGTTTTGCAGCCAGGGGGCAATCTCGTTCCAGTCGTTCATATCGCCGCCTATCCAGTGCATCAGCACCACCAGCGGGGCTGGTTCGGTGGCTGCTCGATAGTATCGACCTTGCAAGTCGCCAAATTCTCCGCGGAAAACGACCTCTTCCGGTTCAAGCGGCGGAGGAGCCGGCGTGGGCGTTGTAGTCGGGGCGGCAGCGGTTTTCGACACGAAACCGGCGTCCCAGTCAGCGGCGGCCTGGCCGCCGGCCAGGGAAACAGCCGCCGTCCGTCCGGTGGCTGGGTCCGGGTCGCTGTCGCGGGCATCGTCCCCGCCCTGGTCGGGTTGTGTCAGGGTATAGCCGCTGGCAACGAACTCCAGGGTGTAGTCGCTTGGTTGGAGGTCCGTGAAGATGTAGCGGCCGTTGGAATCGCTGCGGGTTTCGGCAATCTTTGCGCCGCTTGCATCGTACAGCCGCACGGTGACATTTGCCAGCCCTTCCTCGCCGGCGTCCTGGATTCCGTTGGCGTTGGCGTCAAGCCAGGTCAGGTCGCCTATGGAGGCTGAGCCCGCGCTTGTTGGCTGGCAAGCGGACAGAAGGACCAACAGCACAGACGAGAAGAGGAAAAATTTATTCATAGTGTTCTCCTTGAAGGGTATCTCGTCGGCTCCAGCCCGCCGACGGTGGACCATAGGGCCGCTTTCACGCTCTCTTGCAGACTGGTTCGGAGGACGGAGGAGCCATTGGCTCTATGGATTTACCGGTTGTTTGGGAACGGCCAGGCCATCGAAGAGCAAGTCGAAAGACTGGCGCAAAACACGTTAGCGGTGTGGGGCAAGTCTACAGACTTGCCCCACCATCTTCACTCTCCAAACACCCGCGCCAGGAAGTCGAGAATCAACTGCATGGGCAGGGGGGCAAGGCCCGGCCGTAGCATGTCATTGCCATGCCCCCCATCGGGAATGAAAATGGAGCGGTAAGTGGGGATCCCGGCCGAATCGAGGTTTTGATAGGCGGTGTCGCCGCCGTGCAGGCGCCAGGCCACGGCATTCGGATTATGCTCTACGAGCGATAGGACTGCGTCTGAGTATTCCACGTTCAGGTAACCGCCCGGCGAAAGCGAGAGCGCTCCGAGACAGGTCGCCTGTCCCTGGGCCGTCTGATTGAGCGCGTCGCAGGCGTCTATGGCCCCGTCGGCGCCGATGCTCGAACCGATGGCGGCCATGCGGTGGGGGTCCACATCGGGCAGTTCCGCTGCTTTTTGCATGGCCGCAATCGCATCCGCCAGCCAGACATCCGGTATCCAGTTTTGACAACCCTCAGGGGCGGGTTGACAACCGGTGAACGAGAAGATGAAGACGGCGTAGGAGCGGCCGGGCGGCACAGGCGGGAACCAGGTCGAGTCCCACCAGGGATCGGTCCCCGGGTTGGGGTAGGGGTTCTGCTGCCCGCGGTTTTGCAGCCAGACGGCAATCTCGTTCCAGTCGGTCATGTCGCCCCCCACCCAGTGCATGAGCACCACCAGCGGCGCGGAGGCGGTGGCGGCAGGATAATAGCGGCCGCGAAGTTCCCCTTGCCCCCCTGTAAACACGATTTCCTGCGGTTCAGGCGGCGGACCGGGAGGGAGAGTAGGCGCAGGCGTCTGCGTGGGGGGTAACGTGGCCGCTTGACCCGACTCAGTCTCTGAGATGGGGGCGCTGGTCGGGAGGTCGCTCCCTGACCCTTGTCGAGAGCAAGCCAGAGAAACGACCAATAGGAGCGCAAAAAAGAGGAAGAAGGGACGTGCGGTTTTCATAAGTCTCTCCTGTTTTCAACAAAAGGACTTCATCCATTCAGCCAGCGCATTCCGGCAGGCCTTTCTTTGGTTTTCCCCTCTGTTTCCTCCGAAAGGGCGGTCAGAGATGCGCCGGGTGAATCAACCCGGATGAGCCAGACCGTCGAAGAGGAGGTCGAAAGACTGGCGCAGAACACGTTGCCAGGTTGCATCCTCGCGAGGAGAGAAGGCGCGCGGCAGATTTTCTAACATGCCGTCGTACCAGGATAAGAGCGTCAGGGCAACCACCTGCGGGTCGGCCGGGCGCAGTTCGCCGCTGGTCATGGCCATCGCAACCATCTCTGTCAAAATTTCCAGATAGCGCCGCTCATAGTCCTGCAGTTGCGCATGGATGATGGGATAACGCTCGGACAATGTGCGCAATTCGAGACTGAGAGGAGCCAGGTCGGCTTCCGCAAACCAATCCGCTGCAACGTACTGCCACAACCGTTCGCGCGCGCTCCCCTGACCCTGGGAAAGTTGCTCCAGGCGGGTTAGGTCGGGGAGGAAGAATTCTTCCAGCAGAGCCCCAACCAGAGCCTCTTTGTTCTCAAAGTAGTGATACAGGATGCCCACGCTCAGGTCTGCTTCGGCGGCGATGTCTTGCATGCGCGTGGCGACAAAGCCTTTGCGGGCAAAGACGCGCAGGGCGGCTTGCAGAATCTGAGGAATACGTTCGGCGCTGACATCGGGACGGGGCATAATTGAATTTTAATTCAATTATATAATCGTCGCTGCGCTCTAGACCTTAAAAAATGCAACGCCCCCTGCAACCTTTTCACCGAAATATTGCCGTCACGGGACCTCGGGCGAAAAAGGGGTAAGCCTGTCGTACACCGGCCCCTCGCTCGTCCCGCCGACGCGCCGCTCGCCGTGAGACGGGCCGCCGGGGGCATTCGAGGAATCCAGAATGACCGTCCCTTCGCCCTCGTCGAAGTGGTACAGCGCGGCGGTGTATTCGTCCGGCGCAAAGGGTGAATCCGGCGGGGGGAAGTTCTCCGTGTAGCGGACAATGGTCGAAATGCGCGCCTCGTCTATCCAGCCGCGAAACGAGGGGTAGGTTCCGGGGTCGTAGTCATGCTTTTCGGCGCCGATGACCAGAAACGGCTCATTGCGCCAGGCGACGCCGCGCCCGGGACGGTAAGACAGATTGCCCGGCGGCCCCTGCACGCGCTTGTCCAGGTTGCCATTGATGAACAGGCTCATCTCGCCGTCCATGCGCCGCGTCACGGCAACGTGATACCAGGTATCGGCCTCCAGCCGCGTGGAACTGCACAAGGTGTATCCCCAACTGCCGTTATGCACGCCAAAGGCAATCCGTTCGCCGTAGAGAGAAATGCCGTAGTCGCCATAACTGGGGACGCCGAAAATATCGCGGTCGAAGAGGATGTTGCCGTAAATCCAGGTATCTTCGCCCTGGGCGCACGTGGAACGGCGGTTTTCCCCGGCGGCGAAGCGCAGCCAGAACTCGATGGTGAAATCGGTCTCCCCCACGTTGACCGGCAGGGAGCGACCGTTTTCATCCAGGAGCGGAATCTTGACGCGGTCCACGTCGCCGCGGCCTGTCCCGAAAAAGCGCAGGGAATAGGACGGCGCAGGAACGGGCGAAGGCGTGGGGGACGGCGCGGCAGTGGGCTGGGGAGCGGGCGTGTTCGGCGCGCCGCTCGTCCCGCCGGGGGGACGAATCGTGTTACGCGCCCACGAGTCCCGAATCACCTGCCACAGGTCGCTTTCGACTTCGGTGAAGTTGGCCGGGTCGGGGCCGAAGGGGTAGTACATCGCCCGGTCGCCGAGGGTGTACCAGGGTTCGTAGGTCGGCTCCCAGACCCAGATGGCGTGGTTGAGACCGTGCGCCTCGAACCAGGCGATTTCATCGCGCAGGAAGTCCGCCGCGCCCGGCGCCCAGCGCACCACGCCGAACTCGTTGACCGTCACCGGCGCGCCCGTCTGCTGACGGTATTCCTCCAGCGGGGCGAGATACGCTTCCAGCCAGGCGCGGTCAAACTGGTCGGGGAGGCCGTCCCAGTTGATGTCGAACTCGCCGGGGTAGGGTTTGTCCTCGTCGGGCTGCTGGTGGGTGTAGAGGAACGGCCCGTACTGGTGCGCGGCATAGACGATGCGCTCCGCATCCACCGGTTCGAGGTACGGCAGCCAGGGGACGCTGCCCCAGCCCATCGGCTCGACCAGGATGGGGGTCTCGGCGTCCACTTCACGGATGGCGGCCACGAGGCGCGGGTAGAACTGGTTCCAGTCGTAGAGTGTGCCGGCGTAGCGCGGGTAGAACTCCTCCGGAGTGTAGATTTGGAGCATCACATCGTCGGCGTTTGGCTCCACCATCAGGTCGTAGCCGGCCACAATCGGGTTGTCGCGGTAGCGTTCGGCGGTGTAACGCCACATCTCGACCCAGGCGTCCTGCGCGGCCTGCTCGCTCCAGAGGGTTTCGACGAGCAGGGACGGGTCGTACCAGACGCCGGCCCCGTCGCGGTAGAAGGTGAAGTCGCTGCGTCCCGGCCCGGCGCGGAAGGCGATGACGGCGTACAGACCGGCGTTCTGCGCCTTTTCCAGCAGGGAATCCAGGTTGGCCTGCGCGCCCTCATCGAGGACGTAGGGCGGGCGTTCGGTGAACAGACCGGGGATGGACAGGTTGACGTAATTCGCGCCCGCCGCCGCCAGCCGGTCGAAATCGGATTGCTCGTAGGGCGGGCCGATGTGGCCCTCGCCGAGCGCGTCGTAGTCCAGGTCGGGGATGCGGATGCGCTGCCAGATGTTGGCCCCGCGCAGTTGCGTCCCGTTCGTCCAGAGCGACCATTTGTCTCTCTCGCCTCCTTCTTCCACAGGAGATGTGGGAGATGCGCTTGTTTGAGATGGCGGTAAAACGGGCAAACAGGCAGTCAGGAAGAGACAAAGAGCAAAGAGAACGGCGACCGATTTGGACATGTCATGCTCCTTAATAGACGATAAACGGCGCGGATACGTCTGAGGCCTCACTTCTCCAGCGCCAGCATTGCAAACAGGAAGGAGGCGGCGTCATAAATGCAGGCTTCGCTGTTGCGGTACATGCCCGGTTCGTCGAGATAGTAGAGCAGGCCGGCGTCCACATACGTGGCAATCCCCGGAACGACCGCGCCGGGGACGCTGGCGGGCGAGCTCCCAAAACGGGACTGCAGGATGGCGTGGTAGTGATAGCGCGGTTCGGGGAAGCCGCTGCCGAAGACGAGCGTGTAGTCATTGACCGGGTGCAGGCCGTATATCCAGTAGGCGGCGGGGAGCAAATCGGCAACTCGAATATGTTCCGGGACGACTTTTTCCAGCCAGTAGGCGTCATGGATGGCGTTGAGATAGAGGCCGCTCATCCCCCAATCGGAATAGGGCCATTCGCCGATGAACGGGAACGGTTCGGGAGCCGAGCGTTCGCGAAGCGAGTCGGCGGCGCGCTGGAGAGCGGTGAGAGTCGAAGCCTTGAGCGGCCCGTCTGGCAGGTACGGATAGAGCCGCGCCAGGAACGGCGGCGCATACCAGAAGCCGGAATGATGGGTCACGGTGGGGGCCGGCCATTCGGTGGGGAAGTTTTCAAAGTAAGGCCGGAACTGTTCCAGCGTTTGCAGATAGGCCGGGTCGGCCTGGGTCAGGTAGAGTTCGGCGGCGGCCGCGGCAATCATCTGTTCGCGGCCTTCCTCCCAGCCGCTGAAATAGACCGTCGGGCGGTACATCTCCGGGCGGCTCTGGAAGTAATCCCAGGCGCGCCGGGCGGCCTGCCAGGCCTGCCCGGCCAGTTGCGGGTTTGTCTGGCGCAGGACGCGCGAGGCGGCAGACAGGGCCGTCACGAATTGCAGGTTCACGTCGCTGTGGTAGTCGTGGAAAAGAAGACGCTCGTCGCCGGTGTTGGGAATCCCGTCTGTCATTGCCTCGGGGAGAACCGGGTCGCCGTATTTTTCGGGCGGCTCGACCACGCCCACAAAGACGCGCCCATCGGGGGCTTGCATGGAAAGCAGCCAGCGCGTCCCCCATTCGATTTGCTCCAGCAGGTCGGGGACGCCGTTCGGTTGGTTGACCTGCAAGCGGCGGTTGGGGACGTCCAGGCTGTGCAGGTCGCGGGAGGGGGCAAATTCCTCCCAGGCCAGCGCCAGCTGGTGGACAACGAATGCCTGGGAATAGACGTTCAGGTCGTAATCCCCGGCGTCGAACCAGCCGCCCACATCGAGCGGGACGTAACCGGTTGCGCCGTCGGCTTCGTAGGAGACGAATCCATCCGGGCCGGTAAAGTTTGGCGGGGCGGCGATGGCGTCGTCCAGCGTGGATGCGCCGTGCGAGAGGCCGCCGCCCAAATCCACGGCGGCGTGGCTCATCTGGAAGGGGAGGAAGTAATCCAGGGTGTTTTGCCAGCGGTTGCGGAAAATATCGGGCGCAACCGGGAACCAGTCGGTCGCCCCGCCGGCCCAGACGAGGCGGTACTCGCCGATTTCTTCCACCGCGCTGAAGTCGAAGACGGCGAACTGTCTCCAGAAATCCTGCAAGTCAGGCTGGAATGCGCCGGTCAGGACGGTTTCCGCGCCGCCGGGGACCTTACGCTCCAGGCGGACGGTCAGGTCGGGCAGGGGCGCGCGGTAGTCCGCCTCCAGAACGGCGCGCTTGACGCTCTGGGGCAGGTACCCAACGCGGCTGTAACGCACGGCAGGCGGGAGGGGGCCGGGGTCGGCGGGCGGCGGCGTGAGCGTGAAATGAAGTGTCTCGCCGTTGACGGGCATCGAAATTTCCACCATATAGTTTTGTCCGCCCCATTGACGCCCGTCCCACAGGCTGATGGCGCGGTCGGCGCGCAGGGTCAGGTTGCGGGTCGGGTCATCGGCCAGAAGTTGCAACTCGCTCAGATGTTCGACGAGCGGTCCTTCCCCGCCCGGCTCGGTCGGATAGACGCCCTCGCCCTGGTCGGTCAGGTAACGCTGTCCGCGAAATGCCTCGAGGGGCAGATAGAAGGCGTAACTGGCCCAGCCAACCTGCTCGCTTTCTTCTTCTGCGTCCAGGCGCGCTTCAAAGTGAACTTCCCGCCCGACCGGATAGATTTTCTGCCGGTAAACGCTTTGCCCGCCGGGCAGACGCCCCTCGAAATAACGCGCGCCGTCTTCCACCCAGGTCTCCTGGTCTTCCAGGTCGGCGTACCAGGTCCACTCGTTCAAGCCGTTCTGCATCCCGGAATCGAGGATGAAAGTCTGGTAATTCAGCAGAATGACCGAGCCGCCGCTCTCGTAAGGGACCAGCATGAACGAATCGGCGTACAGGACGCCGTCATCGTTGATGGCGAGGGGGGAAACGGCGGGAACCGCCGCGGCCGGGTCGGGGACGGAAGAGGAAACGGGGAGCGGCGCAGGCGGCGTCTCCGGCGCAGGAGACGGATTCGCCGGCGCAGGCAGGCAGGAGGCCAGGAGAAGAGAGGAGCAGAGGAGGATAAGTAATGAGGAGGATGGTTTCATGGTCGGGTAGTTTGATAGTCTGGTAGTCTGGTAGTCGGATGGTCTGATGGTCAAACAGAATCACGCGCGGCGCAGAGCGCGCCAGAGGATGCCGAGCATCAACCCCAGGTAGCCCAGGATGACGGCGTAGATGTGAAAGGCAAAACGCCAGTCTGCGTTGCGGATGAGCGCCTGCCCGAGCAAAACCAGCGCCGTATAGGCCAGCCCGTAGCGGAGGATGAACGTCTGCGCGGCGCGCCGCTGGAGCCAGAAGGTGAGCGGGACGAGCGCCATGCAGGCCCAGTAGGCGAACATCCCCATCTGGCTGGCGTCGGGGTTGCCCCAGGGCGAGTTGCCAATCAGGAGCCATTCTATCATCAGGCCGGCGAGGCCGAAGAGGAGGGTATAGAGCAGGAGGAACGCCGGGCGTTTGCGGAGCAGGCCCAGCATCGGCCGCGTGAGCAGATAGACGCCCGTCAGGTAGATGGCGTTGAAGGCCAGCGAGCCGAGGAAGTTGCCCGCATCCCCGCGCAGGAAGACCGAGAACTGCCACTCGCCGACGGCGGCGGTGAGGAGGCCGAGGAAGAGGAAGCGCAAGAACGCTTGCATCGTTTATTGGGTTTCTCCGAAGAAAAATTCGACAATTGAACGGGCAGCGTCCAGGTGCGGCTTTGCGCGCCGGCGTTTTTTCATCGCCCGAAAGAGCCTTGCGCAAAGTATCGCTCTTCCGGGCGATTTGGTAAAGAGGAGAAGCGGATGCTCAAACCGGTCAACAAATGCAACGTGTGGCGAAAGAGAATTTCGCCACACACATCTCTTGCCCTATTGGTCAGCAGACTTCAATTCTTCTTCTTGCGCCGATACCACACCTCAGCAATGGCAATCACCACCAGGGCGGGAATCAACCCCTTCCACCCCTCTGCCAGCATCAGCCCTGTGCCGCCCTCGGTGTACAGGTAATACATCCACAGGCCGAACACGAAGCCGGCGGACAATAAAATTACGTTGCGCGTGCCTTCGCTCATAAGTCTATCTCCTTGTGTTTACTCATTAAGTTCATTCCAGTTCCAACAGGTTCTTCATCCAGCCGGTCGAAAGCAGGGCGAGGAAGACGGCAATCACCACCGAGAGCGAAACCAGCCCGTAGACCGGGTCGAGTGTCTGGATGAAGAAGAACGACTCCGTCTGGAGCGCGCTCGTGGTGTAGTTGGCGAAAACGCCCGTGAAGAAATTGTTGGCGGCGTGAATGCCCAGCGCCAGTTCGAGCGTTTGGGTGCGCAGGGTGACGTAGGCGAAGAAGAAGCCCATCAGCGCGTAGAACAAGACCGAGAGCAAGAGGCCCATTGCCCCCACTTCCGGGTTGGCTAAATGCGGCAGGGCGAACAGCAGGCCGTTCAGCACGGCCAGCAGCACCGGCTGGCGCAGCAACTGCCCCGTGGCCTGGAGCAGGTAGGCTCGGAAGAAATACTCCGCCGCGCTGGTTTGAATGGGGATGAAGACCAGCGCAACCAGCAAGTAGGGCAGGACGCCCGCCGGGTTCGGGTTGACCGTGTAGCGGCCCGGGTAGAGCAGGGCTTCGATGACCGAGACAATCGTCATGGCGGCCAGCCACAGCCCGGCCCCCAGCCAGACCCGTTTCCAGTTCACCCGCTCGAAGGGCGTGGTCAGGCTCTTGACCGAACGCCCGTGCATCCGCTGATTGATGAACCACGTGCCGAACAGCAGGAACGCGAAACTGGCAAGCATCAGCGCAAAGAGAACGGGAGAAGCCTGCCCGGACGGATTGCCGCCGGTGATGATTGCCATCATGGCGCCGGCGATGGCCCCGCCCACCTGCCAGACAATGAAAATCAGCAGGACGCCGAGCAGATAGCGCCACCATTCGTTTTTACCCGTCTGGGTTTGAGAGAGAAAGAGATTTTCCATAAGTTGTTACCTCCTTTGGCAAAAGAATATTGTTATTCCTGCGGCAGCGGTTGTTCGAGCGCAATCGGATTTTTCTTGAACGCCATCATCAGCACTGCCGCCGATGAACCGAGCAGAATCAACAGCCAGACCGCGCCGCCCGCTTCGCCGAACAGGGCGTTCATGCCGTCGCCGAGCGTGTAGAGCAAATTGGTCAGCGTGTGCGCCAGCACGGCGTACCAGAAGCCCAGCCGGATGCGGGCATAACCGAACAGGAAGCCACCTATCAGTTGCGGCAGGATGAGAATCGGCGCGAACCACCAGGCGCTCACGCTGCTGTAGTTGGTCAGGTGAACGAAGCCGAAAACCACCGCCGAAATATAGTAGTACGCGGCCACATGGCGGCGGAAGAAATCGGCGTAACGATGCCCCTGCCGGTCGCGCACCCAGAAGAAGAGCGTGATGAGCGCGCCCAGCGCGAGATAGAACCCGAGTTTGACCGCCGGCGCGGCCTCCGTCAGCCCGGAAGCGGTCAGCAGACCGGCGAACGGCGCCGGCGCGAATTGAATCGTCACCAGGCTGAAGGAGATGAAGAGGAAGAACGGGTTGGGCGCCAGCCACAGCCGGAAGCCGAGTTCCTCCAGGAAGGGGATGACGAGAACCCCCATGGTTTGCATGAAGCGTATCATTTCCTCGTCTTCGCCCCTCACATGCTCGTTTTCCATCGGAATCAGCGTCTCGATGGAAGTGCCAATCAGGTTCGCCCCAAAGCCGAGCAGGATGTCCAGCGCCAGGATGACGGCCAGGATGAGCATCTTGTTCTTCAACGAGGCGGAAATCCCGCTGGCGTCAGGCCGCCGCACGAAGGCAAAGAAATCGCGCGCCGGGTTGAAAGACGTGACCATGTTCATCCTGCCTCCGCATCAACCTTGAGACGAATTGGGTTTGGGCAGTTGTGGAATCAGCCAGTCCAGGAACGCCCTGGGCGAACGGGTCTGCATCAGAATCCGGCCCGGGCCGCTCAACTGCACCACAAAGCCCTCCCCGCTGAACAGCGCGGATTTCAGCCCGCCGACCGATTGGGGCGTGACGGGCATCTCCGCATCGAACGCCACCAGGTGCGTGGAGTCCACGATGTAGTTTTCGCCCGCCGCCAGCACCTTCTCGTGGATGGCGCCATACGAGGAGAGCAGCAGTTTGCCGCTGCCGGAGACTTCCAGAATCGAGAAGCCTTCCATCGCCGTAAACGCCTTCAGGCTGACTTTCGCATTGACCTCGATGCCCATCTCCGAAGCCAGGTACGAACCGGCCTGTACCAGCATGCGCGCGTTCTGGAGCGTCAGCACGAAGACATCGCCCGGCAGGTCGGGGGCAAAGGTCACCTCGCCGCCCTGCGGCGGAGCTTTGAAGACGTTCTGGAAGAAACTCTCGCCGCCCAACAGGGCGCGGCCCAGCGATTTGAGCAGGCCGCCCTCCGCTTTGGTCTCCAGGGCGATTCCTTCCGACATGCTGACCATCGCGCCCGCTTCGGCGCGAATCTGCTCGTTGGGGCCGAGTTTCACCACCCCAAGCGAGTAGGAGGGACGATAAAGAATTTCGACTTCCATGAGTTTTTCTCCTTTGACAGAAATATGAAAACGTTAAGTGGTTTTATTGGATTTGGGCCAGAAAAGGATCAACGCGCTTGAAATCACCAGCACCAGGGTCACCGCCAGGCCGCCCTCCGGCCCAAAGGCGCCGCCGGTGAACCAATCGGGGCCGGTTTCCATCAGGTCGAACAGCGTGCCAACGCCCGTATCCTGCCCGCTGACGGCCAGGCCGAACAGGTTGCCCTGCGCCCAGTTCCAGACCGAGTGAAAGCCGCAAATGCCCCACAGCGATTCTTCCCGCAAGGCGTAGAGCGCGGCGAACAGGCCGTACAGCGTCAGGTTGACCAGCGCCAGCGCGCTCAAATTGGGGTTCAGGCCGTGCATCACGGCAAAGAAGAGCGAAGAGAGCAGGATTCCCACCCAGGGGCGGTAGCGCACGCCCAGCACGGGGAGCATCCAGCCGCGCGTCAGCACTTCTTCTGCTGCGCCCTGAATCAGCCAGCCGGGGAGGAAGATGAGCAGCACCCCGCCCAGCGCGGCCAGCCCGACCCGCATCGGGTCGCCGGCTTCGGGGGCGACGTAGCCGAAGAGCGCCATCAGCCCCACCGACCCGCCAAAGGCCAGAACGCCGAAGAGCAGGCCGCGCCCATACTGCATCAACGCGTCGCGCCGCTCGAAGCCCAGCGTGAAAAACGGTCGTTTTTCGTACAGCCGCACCCACAGCCAGACCAGCGCAATCAGCGCGCCGAACGAAACGGCCAGCAGCAAGCCCATCAACAGCCCGGCCAGCAGGGGCGGCTGGGCGGCCAGCCCTTCTTCGGAAAAGCCGGCCAGCGCCAGTTGCACCAGTTGAATCGGCAGGCCAAACAACGACGAGACGAACAGCATGACAGCCCCCAGGAGCAGGACGCCCCACCACGGCGTGAGCCGCCGGCCCTCACGGGCCAGAGAATAGAGTCGGTTGTTTGTTATCCAGTCGAACATTCATCCTCCGGGCAACGAACAATGTCGGAGACTTACTCTCCTTCTTTTGACTCGCACAATAGGTGACCCATGATAAACATGCGGAATTTTTGCCGCCCTGCGGACGGGGGATTTTGTTCCAGGTCTTTCAAAATCCTATAAATCGTCTCGCGTGCCCGGACGAATTCCTCTTCGGTGGCGTAGAATATATGGTCGCGGGCGGCAATCTTTTCATCGTACGGATTGCCGCATTCCAGGATGTAACGGGTCAGCGCCTGTACCACGCCATTCCCGTACAACTGTACGTGGTCAGCAAACTGTTCCAGGCCGCCGGGCTGGTCAATATCTGCAGAGTCGATCAAAGCATTAACCGCGGCATAGAAACGCTCCTCGATGCCGTTGACCAGGCGTGTACGCCTGACCTCGATGACGCCCGCCTCTACCATTTGGTGAATGTGACGATAGAGCGAAGGCTTGGGGACATCTGCAAGCCGTTTCGACAACTGGTTGATGGACAGTTCTTCCGCGTGCAGCGCCTGGAAGATGCGCATCCGCACCGGGTGGTTGATGACAGCGAAATTCTTGAGGGACATAAGAATGGCCTGAAAGTAAAAAATCTCTATCGTTATCAAAAATGATAACGATAGAGATTGGCATTTGTCAACCTGCGCTGCGTAAACAAATTGTTAAGATTTGTTTATCGCAACAGCAGCGGCGCAAATTGCCCCGTTCTCTATGCCTGCCAGGGGCGATACGGAAGCGTCGCCTTCACGGGAAGACAAACTCCACAGTCAGCCGGGCGGCGTCCAGATTGCGGTTTTGCGCGCCGGGGGCGGGCAGAGGTAGTAACAGCGAGAATCCTGAAATCTGTTTGATGGCTCATCCTGACCAAGCGGTGTTTCGGCATCCTGCACGGAGGATACCTCGACTACACTGCGTCCCGTTCAGGAAGCAAGTAATCGTGTTTTGTTTAGTTGACATTGTCAAAATAGATACGTTCAAACGCTAGAGGCTTTTTGAATGCTCAAGTTCCCACTGTAGATATGCGGAGGGCAAAATTGCCATCACCGAGTAAATGAGCCAGCAGAGAATACTCATGATAAAGAGCGCCAATCCACTGATTTGGTAAATCCGTCCTACAAATAGGAATTCGTTGATCCATCCTAAACCACCGAAAATGAGAGATGTAACAAAAAAAGAAACGCGAGTAAAACGCTGAAAAAGGAAAAGGAGAAAGAAGAAAAGGTAAAAGGCTGCCAAAATGGGGAGAATGCCCCAAAAATATGGGACTTCTATGGTGAGCGCTTCTTCAAGCAGGACAATGGGCGTCAAAATAAGATAATACTTGAAAATAAGCGGTAGTTTCCAGCGGGCGACATTTCGAGCAACCACATTTCGAGTTGCGAGGGAAAGCATCCCAAACCCCAATACCCAAACCACAAAAACAAATGTCAGCGAATGTCGCATCATTTCAACCTTTTTTGACAACTTTGACGTGCATCCATTTTACCCCTTTGTAGATGGTTCTCTTTACCTGCCAGCAACCTTTCATAAGACCTGCTTCGGGCGCGGCGAGAGCGTCTCCGGCCCGTAGCGGCGGACAATCAGGATGAAGGCCAGGATGACCGCGCCGGTGATGGCCGCCGCCACTGCGCCCTCGCTGCCCGCCACGACCGCGTTGTACGTTCCGTGCCACAGGATGGTGGCGAATACGCTGCCGCCGGTGCTGTTGTAGAGCCAGGTCAGCACCATCGCCCCGGCCACGATGCCGACCACGAAGGCCAGCACGGAAAACAGCGAGAGTTCGTAGTTGTAGAAAAAGGCCGGGGCGTGCCAGCCGGCCCAGAGCAGGCCCAAAATCAGCGAGGCGTCGCGCGCGCTGTAGCGCGCCTGTAAACGCGGCAGGGCAAAGCCGCGCCAGCCGGTCTCTTCGCCCAGTCCGGAGATGAGAATCCAGGCCAGCCAGCCAGCGACCGGGTTCAGTTCCGGCCATTCAGCCACCCGGCCAAAGCCGCCCGCCGCCTGCCAGTTCCCGGTCGCCAGGCGCAGACCCAGCACGACGACCGCGAATACGGCCAGCGGACTGAAGGCCGCCGCCAGCCAGCCCCAGCCGATGCGCCAGCGCGTCAGACGGCTCAACAACTCGCGCGCGCCCGCCGCGCCGCCCGTCCAGGCAGTGACGAGGAACGCCGCCAGCAGGGGCCCATAGCCCGCTGCCAGGTGCAGCCACTTCGGGACGCCGCTTATCAGGCCCTGTCCCTGCAACGCCAGCGGGACATAAGCGCACCAGCTGAGGAAGTAGGCGAGGACAAAGTACACGACAGTTTTTTTGCTCATCGTTTCCGCGCTCCAGAGTTTGGGAATTGCCCCTGCGCGCAAATCGGAGATTTGCACTACAGGCTTACCGATACGGCACGGACAATGGCGGCGGAGCCGTCTAGAATGGTGATTTTCACGGCGTTATCCTTTGCTGAACGAATAGTGAATGGCGTGTTTGGCGCACGAGTCCACGCACTTGCCGCACAGGATACAATCGCTGTTTTCCATGTCGCCGCGCTGGACCATGGCGGGAACGTCCAGACTCATCGGACAGTCCCGCCCGCAGACCTGGCAGTCGGAGCATTGTTCGGGGGCGGCCACCAGGCGCAGGGACGGCCACTTGAAGACGTTGCGGAGTTTTCGCCCCAAAATCATGAACGGCGCCATCCAGCAGATGGTGTGGCAGCCAGCGCGGCGTCCGAAAAGGACCGCCAGCCCGGCAAAGAGGGCGATGACGATGTAGTAAGCAATGAACCAGGGTTCGCTGCCGCTTGCGCCGCTGTTCAGGAACGTGACCCCGTGTGTGATTTCGTAGAGCGGTTCGACGCGCTGATAGCCGCCGGCCCGAATGACGAAGACGGCAATTGCAATCATCCAGGGCGTCCAGATGAACCACTTGACCCAGTTGAACTTGCCGCCAGGAGTGGGCCGACTGTTGATGGGCAGGGCAAAATCCTGCAAGCCCGCGCCGGGGCAGGCCCATCCGCACCACAGCCGCCCCACAAACAGGGAGGAAATGAACATCAGGGCAAAAGCAATGAAACTGCCGTTGATGACCCCTTCCGCGCTGCTTTTGACAATCAGGATGGGCGAAAAGTAGTAGAGCGTGGCCGGGAAGAGCAGGAAGGAAAGATAGAGCAGGCCGACGCGAATGCGCTGGCGCAGGGGCAATTGTTTGGGCTGGAGTGGTTTACTCATTGGGGTTTTCCATAATCTGCAAAGCAACTCATGGATATTTTTGTAGAAATTGGTTCAACACGCGGTTGAACTCTCCCGGATTGTCCATGTTGGCGCAGTGACCGGCGGCAGGGATGACGCGCAGTTCGGTCTGCGGCTGACGGGCGTGCCACGCGTGCGCGTTGCGGAAGATGATGGGGAGTTCGTGTTCGCCGACCACGATGAGCAGCGGCTGGGGCAGGGCGCGGTCGCTCTTCTCCAGCACTTTTTGCATCCCCGGCATGACCCGAAACGAGCGGCGGGTGAAATGCTGCGCGGCGCGGTAGAACACTTCCCGTTCGGCTTCGACTACGTTGGTGCTGGCGGCCACATAGCGGCGGAAACGCTCCATCGAGAACACCATCAGGAACAGCCATTTGAGCATTTCGCCGCTTTGGGCGCGCGTAATCGCAGTGGTATCGCCGAAGATGCTGTAGCCGCCGGTGACGGTGACCGTCTTTGCCATGTGCGGATGCCGGGCGGCGAAGTATTGCCCAATCAGCGCGCCCAGCGAGACGCCCACGATGTGCGCCGAATCGTGGCCTTCGCGTGCGAGGATCTCGGCCAGCAGGTCGGCGGTTTGTTCGACGGTCACGTCGCCGCGCTGCACCTGCGATTGTCCGTGTCCCAGCATGTCCAGCGCGATGACGTGGTAGTCCGCCGCGAACGGCTCCATCTGGTGGTGGAAACAGGTATGGTCGCCAAAGGCCGGGTGCAGCAAGACCAGCGCCGGGTTGGCCGGGCTGCCCTCGGTGTAATACCACAGGGTGAATCCATCTTTGGGGAGTTGTCTGGTTTTCATGGCAGTTACCTGGCTGGCTGAACGAACAGTTGGGAGAGCAGGCGCATTTCGTACTCGTACAACCCGGCGCCATCCGGCCCGAAGGCGGGAATTTGCCGGCTGATTTCGAGCGAGACGATGCCGTGGACGTGCGTCCAGATGAGGATGGCCACCGACAGGCTGAGGGGATGGTATTCGCCGCCGAACTGTTTCCACATCTCGAAAGCGGGGAGAAAATCGGGATGCGGGGGCGGGAAATCGGGCGCGTTCAGCTGTCCGGCCTGGCGCAGCGCGTCCACCACGCTGACCAGGGCGCTGAGCGAGCGCGCCGCAACCGGAAAGACTTTCTCCATAGGCATCACATACCCTGGAATGGGCGCGCCGAAGATGAGTTGATAGCGCTCCGGGTAATCGAGCGCCCATCGGCGGTAGGCTGCGCCGATGGCGTTCATGCGTCCATCCAGGTCGTCCGGCGGGACGGAATCGCGGGCGGCCAGTTGGGCGTCGCCGAAGGAGGTGTAGGCCTCGAGGATGAGCGCCGTCACCAGCGCGTCGCGGTCGGGGTAGTAGTTGTAGATGGCCGGGGCGGTGATGCCCAGTTCGCGGGCGATGCCGCGCAGGCTGAGGGCCGGCGCGCCCAGTTGGGCAATCTGCCGCCAGGCGGCGTCCAGGATGGCGCGCTGCAGGTCTTGATGGGCTTGCTTGCGAGGGCGAGGGGACATGTTGACTCCGTAAAATAAACACTGTATATATACAGTGTAAATATACAGTGTTTATTTAGGTTTGTCAAGAGGCAAATGGGCAAACTGACCCGTCCCTACCTGGTTTACGGGCATGCGGGACCGGCGACATGCTGCCTTCCCGTTTCATTCTGCGACTGGGCGCGTTTGGCGCAGTGCTTTCACTCTGTTCTGACTCGTCATGTCCTTTATCAGCCTGCCGGCCGGAATTTCCACTCTCATTGAGAACCAACCTGTCGCCTTTTTGAGTATTGACATTCGTCATTTACTGTGGCGCAAATCTCCGACTTGCGCGGCAGGTCAGAGACCTGCCCTACGTCTGGCGGCGCATCGGCTGCGGGTGGAGATAGGTCAGCGAGCGCCACAGCCATTCGGCGGGGCCGTAGTAGAAGCGTTTCATCCACCAGTGGCTGATGGGGATTTGCAGGAGATAGATGACGATAGTCAGGCCGATGCCTGCCGCCGCGCCCATCTGGCCGAACAGCCCCAGCCCGTAGCCGTAGAAAATCAGCGTGCAGACGATGGATTGGGTCAGGTAATTGGTCAGCGCCATCTGGCCGACCGGGGCCAGGACGCTGATGCGCTTGCCCCAGGCCGGGTTCAGCGCCAGCAGGCAGAACGCCGAGACGTAAGCCAGCATGAGCAGGGGCGCGCCGATGGCCTGCCCGGCCGTTGCCAGGAAAAGTGGCCAGGTCTGGTACACGAGCGAGATGGGCATGATGAGCGTAGCATAGAGCAGGTTGCCGGCGAGGCCCAGCGTCAGGCCGATGACCAGCAGGCGGACGAACAGGCCGCGGTGGGCTTCCAGGTTCTTGAAAATCTCGCGCTTGCCGAAGTACAGGCCGAGCAGGAACATAGACGTGATGTTGAAGCCCCTTGTGCCTAACCCGGCCAGTCTCATGCTGAAGTAGTCGCTCACGCGCTGGGCGGTGATTTCGGCAAAGTTGCCGGTGGCGTACACCCGGGCGGCGCGCTCCAGGTCGGCGGCGAAGCCGGCTTTGGCCTGCGCAAACGACTGTTCGATTTGCGGCGCGGCTTCGGGAATGGTGCTGCCCCACTTCACCAGCGCAGTGGCGACGGCATTGAACAGGATTGGAATGGCTACCAGGACGAAGACCCAAACGAGCAGGGTGCGCGGTTTGGCCTTGCGGAAGAGCAGCAAGAGGAAGCCGAGCAGGGCGTAGATGATCAGAATGTCGCCTGCCCAAATTAGGAAAGCGTGGATGATGCCGATGCCGAGCAGGACGAGCAGGCGGCGGACGTAGAGCGGCACGAACTTGCCGCCGCGCCCTTCGATGCGTTCCATCTGTAGAAAAAGTCCCAGCCCGAAGAGCAGGGAAAAGAGGGCGTAGAACTTGCCCTCCCCCAGGGCGTGAATCAGCCAGAGGGCGGCGTGGTCGTACCAGGTTCGCTTGCGATGGGACTTCACCCGCCACAAGTCCCAGCGTGAATCAGCCAGAGGGCGGCGTGGTCGTACCAGGGCATCGAGGGGTCCACCGGCAGGGCGATGGCCTGCATGGGGCGGCTGAAAACCATCATGTTGACGAACAGGATGCCGAACAAGGCGAACCCGCGCAGGATGTCCACGATCTGGATGCGCTCGGTGGGCTGGACGGGGGTGAGAGGAACGGAAGTTGTCATGGATTCGATCTCCCTTTCTTTTCGAAGAATCGGATAGGATTCACGAGACGGTTCCGTCACCCGGCCCCGCTCGCGCCGCCGCCGGAAGCGCCCCCGCCGCCGCCGTCGCCGCCAAAGGAGGCCGAGGTGTCTGCCGCGCTCATGACGGCCACCATTGCGCCGAAGTCATCCTCGCCCGACAGTGAGTGGAACCAGGCTGGCAGCGGCGCGCCGCTCAGTTTCTGGAAGGCGCGGGCCCAGGTCTCGCCCAGGCCGAAGGCGGCCGCAAAGGCCAGGTAACGCTCGAACAGGTCCGGGCAGACGGCCGCTTCGCGTCCGCGGCCGACCCCTTCGAGGTAGGCGCGGAAACTCTTCCAGCGGACTTTCTGCTCTTCGCCCGCCGGGGTGAGCGGGGAGTACAGACCGGAGTAGATGATGAGGGCGAGCGAGAGCACGAACCCCGCCCCGCCGAGTCCCGTCAGAACGGCCATGAGGTTGGCAAGGGCCTGGTTGGCGGCCAGGAGCGCCCCGGTCGCCGTTGCACCGCCGATGCACAATCCCGTTCCGAGGAATAGGCCCAGCAATCCGAGGAGAGTCATCATCCTTCGCCTGTATTTGCGCTCCGGGTCGAGCCAGCCGCGGTCGACCAGTTCCTGTTCCAGCGGGTCATAGAAGTAATTTTTGTGGGAAGCCAGGCGGGTGAGAATCTTGTTCATGTCCACCTGCGTTTCGCCCGGCTTGAACAGCGCCTGCAACATGCCCTGTTCGTGCGGAGGGAGCGAAGCGCTTGTGTTTTGCAGTTCGACCATGAATTTTTTCGACCCCAACAAGCCCCGCTCTTCGCGGATGTGTACAACGCCGCGCTGCGCCAGGTCGAACAGCGCCCCGGTCGGGCTGTAGATTTCCTGGCCGATCAACTTTCCGGCCACGGCGGGAGGGACGCGGTCGTCGGGCGGGGCAGGGAGGAGGCCCGCTTCGGGCAGGTTCAACTCGCGCCGGTCGGCGCGGGCGTAAGCGAACAGCCCCAGTCCGCCCAGCAGCAGGGCCGCCAGGCTGCTGAGCAGGCCGAGCGGGACGGCGCGCCGGGCGGCGGCCGAGGCCGCTTGTTCGCGCGCCTGCCAGGCGGGGACGGCGTCCGCCAGGCTGCCGGCCGGGAAGCGGACGGTCAGGATGACACTTTCGTCATCGGAAATGTCGGTCGTGGTGAGGACGAAGCCGCTGGTTGTGGACGCCGCCTCGAACGCCCGATCGAGCGAAGGCGGTTCGAGAGGCTGGACGCCGGCCGGAGGGTTCAGCCGAACGGTTGACTGCCCGATCCAGTAGTCATGTTCGGGCGGGATGACGTACCAGCGCAGGGTATCGGCCTCGCCCGTGCTGACCACGCCGGTCACGCGGTAACGGAGGACGAAGGTGTGGGTGGAATCGCTGACGGGGGCAAAATGCCAGGTGACTTTGAGCGGGTCGCCGGCCTGGACTTCGACCTGCCCCGGCCCCGTCCCTGGCGGCAGGGGGACGCCGTCCATGCTGGCTTCCAGGAAGGTCAGGCCGTCGGTGCGGTTCGCCGAGACGTTGCGGAAGACGTAGGTGAAGGGGCCGCCCTCGAAGCGGAAGACGACCGTCTCGGTGACGAGCATGTCGCCGCCCGGCAGCAGGTCGAGCTGGACGTCGAAGCGGTCGGCGCGGTAGGCTTTGTCGGCCAGCGCGGGGGAGACGAAAAGGGCCGCCAGCAGGAGGGCAATCAGCAAGGGGAAAATCAGTTTTCGGGTCATGGCTTCTCCTCTCATACGATATACGGCTGACGGTTCTTGATTATTCGCAGGCAAACGGAATGTTTACCAGACCTTAACATTGCAGAACAAGCGGCAGGTCGGAGACTTGCTCTACAACATCCATATGAGAAAAAGACAAACGGGCAGCAAAATCGCCCAGACCCAGACCAGGTCCGCCTTCAGTGGCGGGGGCGTGGGCTGGTCGGTCGGCTCGAAGGCGACGAGGGTGAAGCGCTCCTTCTCGGCGAGGAACTGTTCGGGAGTCATCTCGAACCCGGCCAGTTTCATCATCCGTTTCATGGTCGGGTTGGATTGCGCCCAATCGAAGGCGCGGCGCAATTCGTCTTCGGAGTCAATCCGCCGCGCGCGGACGGATTGCGCCCCGCGCCAGGTCTGGACGGTGGCGAACGGGTTTGCTTCCAGATTGCGGTACCAGTCGGTTTTCGTTCCCCAGCCACTCATCACGGTCGGCCTGCCCTCGAACTCGTGGAACTCGATGGCCGTGCGGCGCGGCTGGCCGCTCTTGCGCCCGGTGGTGGTCAGCACCATGAACAGCCGCCCAACGAAAACGCCCAATCCCAGCCGGTAGAGCAGGATGGGCGTTTTGAACAGGAGTTTGAGGAGACCTTTGGGGTAGGGGATGGTCTCGACCCAGGTTTTCTTGTTCATGTCTCGGCCGCGCCTGACGATAGAAAATGCTCTCTGGCCGCCGCGATCAAGGCGGGCAAGACGGGCGTTTCGCGGCTGGGGGCGAACTGAAGCGGCCGGGCAAAGCAGACCGAGGGGCTGACGAGCAACCGGCCGGGAAAGAGCATTTGTTGAATGATCTGGAAGAACTCGGCCACGCGCTGCTGGTTGCGCCGTCCGCGCCGCAGACGGGTGACCGGGCTGCGCGCCCAGGTCGGGTGCAAGACGCCGCTGACGAAGGCGATCAGGACGCGGGTCGAGGGGACGCGCCGCAGGATGACCTCCAGACTCGGCGACCAGGTCTCCAATTCCTCCAACGCCCCGGGCATCGCCGCCGGGTCCGGGTCGAGGCCGCCGCTCGGAAAGAGCAGCACCGCCCCGCCGTCCTTCAGGTGGCGGATGGTCGAAAGGACGACTTTCATCCGCTCGTAGGTGTCCAGGCTGGAATAAATCAGGTGGTTGGCCGTGGCGCGCAGGCGGCGGATGAACGGCACGCCCGAGACGACGATTTTCAGGTCGGGGCGCGGCAGGTGGGCGGCGATCGCCAGCCCGTCCACCGTGCCGGGATGGTTGGAGACGACCAGCAGCGGCCCTTCGGCGGGAATGCGTTCGGCGCCGCGCACGGTCACCTCGCGGACGAAATGCGGCAGCAGTCGCCGCGCCGCCTCGCGGAAGCCGTGTTCGGCCACCTCCCGGTCGAAGCGGGCGGCGATTTCGGCAAAACGGCGGGAAGCCGCGGAGAAGAGCGGAGTCAGAGGGACGCGCAATGGATGACCCGGCCCCCATCCCAGGGCTTTGAACACTTCTTCGAGCAGTTTCTGGTTCAGTTCGTGCTCGTTCACAGGGTTTGCCTGTCGAAAAGTCTTCCTCGTTAATTGTACTTGCTGGCGCAATGGAAACAAGCCGGGGGATGTTAATGTCTTGTAAACGCAACCTGGCAGAAAATGGGCGAAAAGACGGGGCGGAAGAACGGTTTCGCCTCCCTGACGTCGAACGCGAACATAACTTAAACCTGCGCTTAACATGCCCTTAAAAGCCGCCTGATATAGTAGGCCATGAAGGAGTTTTGGTCCACTATGGGTTTTGCTGATTTACACGTTCATTCGGTTTACAGTTGGGATGGGACGGCCACGATTTCCGCCATCCTGAATTACGCCGTTACCAAGACGCGGTTGAATGTGATCGCCATCACCGATCACGATGAGATTACCGGCGCGTTGCACGCCGAGAAAATCGCCCCCCGCTATGGAATCGAGGTCATTCCCGGCAGCGAGGTCTCGACCGCCGAGGGGCATCTTCTGGCGCTTTTCATTCGAGAGAAAGTCCCGGCCGGTCTGTCGCTGATCGAGACTGTGCGCTATGTCGAACAACTCGGCGGTCTGTGCATCGCCGCGCACCCGATGGCGAACGGTTCCTCCAGCCTTTCGGGCGAAGCCATCCGCCAGGCCTTGAAATACCCTGACGTGGCCAGGACGCTGGTGGGAATCGAGGCCATCAACGCCGGCCTGTTCCATCAGGACAGCAATTTCCTGGCCACGGCGCTGGCTCGCTCCCTGCCGGTGGCCCAGGTCGCCAACAGCGACTCCCACATCCTGGAGACCATCGGTTTCGGCATGACCGAGTTCGAGGGGACGACCGCCGCCGACTTGCGCCGGGCGCTGGAATCCCGCCAGACGAGAACCGTCGTCCATCACCGCGCCACGCCGTCCCTGGTCGTGCCGGCCTGGCTGCGCTCTTTCCTGCTGAAGAAGGCCGGCTGGGTGCAGTGGACTCCGCACCCCCGGCAGCCGATGCGCCTGGGGCGCGCCGGCCTCGTCATTTAGACCTGGAGAGAGGAAGGCATCATGAGTCGCAACGTTCTCTTCATCGGCGGTTCGCTCAATCAAACGACCATGATGCACCAGATTGCCCAACGGCTGGAGGGGTGCAACGCCTATTTCACGCCCTTCTTCGCCGACGGCTTTCTCGGCCTTCTTGCCAGAGCCGGCCTGCTCGACTTTACCATTTTGGGCGGCCGCCATCGCCGCCAGACCCTGCGCTACCTGCGCGAACACAACTTGCCGATCGATGAAGGGGGCAAGAGCCGGCGCTACGATCTCATCGTCACCTGCACCGACCTGATTACTCAAAAGGTTCTGCGCGATACGCCGGTCGTCCTGGTCCAGGAAGGTATCATGGAACCCGAGGACTGGACCTTCGCGCTGGTGAAATACTTCAAGTTCCCGCGTTACCTGGCCAACACGGCCGCGACCGGCCTCTCGGACCAGTATGAGATCTTTTGCGTCGCTTCGGAAGGGTATCGAGACCTGTTCATCCGCAAGGGGGTCAAGCCGCACAAGATCGCGGTCACGGGCGTGCCGAACCTCGACAACCTCGAGGCATTCCGTCAGAACGATTTTCCGCTCAGGGGGTATGTACTGGTTGCCACCTCCAACGCCCGCGAAACGTTCAAGCGCGATGCCCGCCTCGTTTTTCTCCAACAGGTGAAGCGGATCGCCGCCGGGCGGCCCATCCTGGTCAAACTGCATCCCAACGAGAACCGGCGGCGGGCCATCCGCGAGATCGAGCGTTTCCTCCCCGAAGCGCAGATTTTCACCGACGGCGACATCTACCCGATGATCGCCAACTGCGACGTGTTGATCACCCAATACTCGACTGTGACCTTCGCCGGTCTCCTGCTCGGCAAAGAGACCTATTCTTATTTGAATCTTGATGAATTGAAGAAACTGCTTCCGCTCCAGAACGGCGGCAAGTCGGCGCAGCGCATCGCGGCGATTTGTCAGGATTTGCTGAACCGGCCGCGCCTGGAGAGGAAGAAATCCCCCTTTATTTTGCAGCCCAAGCCGCAATTTCTCTTTTCGCGCGATCTGGGAAAATGACGGCCGGCATGGGTTGACGCGTCTTTCAACCCTCTTCGCGCAGGAAAATCTCCAGGCGCGACATGCCTTCCTGGATGCTATCTCCCAGATAAAGGCCCGGGACCGACTGCGTCAACTCCGGCTGGAGGACGAACGCCCGTCCGCCAAACGTGACCAGCGGCTTGCCGTTGACCGTCCGAATCCAGCGCGGCCACTCGGCCAGCGCCTGGGCGGTCTCCTCGCGCATGGCGATCAACACCACCAACGGCGGCTGGATTTGCTCCACAAATTCGGCCAAATCAGGGAAGGGGACATTCTGGCCGAGATAGGCCACCGGCCAGCCCTTGCGCCGTAACAGGACGCCCAACATCAACAGACTGCCCTCATGCCACTCGCCCGGCGCGCAGGCCAGCACAATCGGATTGACCGGCCTGGGCGGCGGCCCGCTGACCATCCACATCAGCAGGCGGTGGCGCAGATAGTTCGAGGCCAGATGTTCGGTGGCGATGGTGATGCGCCCCTCTTCCCACAGGCGGCCAATCTCGCTCAGCGCCGGCCCGATGACCTCGGTGGTCAGCGCTTCGGGGGAGTGAAAGGCCAGCATGTCGCCCATCAACCGGTCGGCGCGGAGCAAATCGTGACTGATCAAGGCGTCCACCAGCGTATTGCGCAGGGAGACGGGGGCGGCGGAATCCGGCGCGGGACGCGGCCCGCCCTCCGGCGCGGCGGGCAGGAACAGGCGTCCCTCCGATTCGAGGACGCGCGCCGCGGCAATCGCCCGGCTGACGGTCATCCCCGCGTCCACTTGGGCCTTCACCCAGCGCAGACGGGCGATGTCCTTCTCCGAGTAGAGCCGATGCCCGCCGGCCGTGCGCGCCGCGGACGGGAATCCGTAGCGCCGCTCCCAGGCGTGCAGGGTGGCGGCCGGCACGCCGGTCAGGCGGGTCACGACGCCGATGTTGTAGAGGGGTTCTTCGGTCATGGTCACCAAGTCATCAGGCCTTATTGCCCGTGGATAAGGCCTATAGTGTACACGGCTGTTAATATTTTGTCAAGGTTTTGAAGTATAAATCAATACAAAACCTTGACAAAATCACTACACAAACCTATAATGCGCTCATACCATCCAATCATCGAACGACCAATCTGGAGAATAAGACTATGAACATTGCAATTATCGGCGCCGGAATCGGCGGCATCGCAACGGCGGGACGGCTGGCCAGGGCCGGCCACCGCGTGACCGTTTTCGAGAAGAGCGGCAAACCGGGCGGGCGCGCCGCCGTCATCGAGCGCGACGGCTTCCGCTTCGACACCGGCCCCACCCTCTTCCTCATGCCGGAGGTCTTTGCCGAGACCTACGCCGCCCTCGGCGAGCGCATGGAAGACCACCTCGAACTGGTCCACCTCGACCCGACCTACCGCGTCCACTTCCACGATGGGACGCGCCTCGACCTGAGTTACCGCCTGCCCTTCATGCGCGAGCAGCTCGACGCCATCGAACCCGGCTCCTTCGAGCGCTTCCTGAACTTCATGGCCGAGGGCTACAAGCACTACCAACTCTCGCTCGAAAAATTCGTCGGGCGCAACTTCTACTCTCTGCTCGATTACTTCGCCCTGCAAAACCTGCCGCTCCTCTTCCAACTCAAGGCGCTGACCAAACACGCCGCCAACACCCGCCGCTACTTCCGCGACCCGCGTCTCTTGGCGGCCTTTTCGTTCCAGAACATGTACCTCGGCCTCAGCCCCTACGACGCCCCGGCCACCTTCTCCCTGCTCCAGTACACCGAACTCGGCGACGGCGTCTGGTTCCCGAAGGGCGGCCTCTACCGTCCCATCGAGACTCTGGCGGCGATTGCCGAGGGGCTGGGCGTGCGCTTCGAGTACGGGACGCCGGTGCGCAGCATCCAGGTGAATGGCCGCCGCGCCGAAGGCGTCGTCCTCGAGGACGGGACCTTCGTCCCCGCCGACGTGGTCGTCGCCAACGCCGACCTGCCCTACGTTTACGCCAATCTCCTGCCCGACGACGGCAGCGCCGCCAGACTGGCGCGCAAGAAATACACCTCCTCGGCGCTGATGTTCTACTGGGGCGTGAAGGGCGAAAAGTCGCCCGAAATTCTCCACCACAACGTCTTCCTCGCCGACGACCAGTACAAGCCCTCCTTCGACAAGATTTTCGAGGAACTGACCCTGCCGGAGACGCCCTCGTTCTACGTCAACGCTCCCTCGCGCACCGACCCGTCCTTTGCCCCCGCCGACGGCGACGGGCTGATGATTCTCGTGCCGGTCGGCCATCTGGACGAACGCAAGCCCCAGGACTGGGCCGCCCTGCGCGAGCGCGCCCGCGGCTTTGTCATCGAGCGGCTGGAAAGCATCGGCGTCAAAGACCTCGGCCGCCGCATCCTCTTCGAGGAGACCATCGGGCCGCCCGAATATCTCAAGGCCCTCAACCTGGCGAAAGGTTCGGCCTTCGGCCTCAGCCACAACTTCCTGCAGGTCGGCTATCTGCGCCCGCACAACCGTCACGCCCGCTACGGCAACCTGTACTTTGCCGGGGCCAGCACCCATCCCGGCACCGGCCTGCCGATTGTCCTCCTCTCGGCCAAACTGACCACCGAGCGAATCTTAAAGGAACAGTAAGACAACCGCTGGCAGTTCTACAAACCTGGAAGCATGAAGCCGCGCCGCGTTTTCCGCCGTCTGCTCATCACCTCTCTCGCAGCCTTTCTCTTACCGTTAGACCGTTTCTGGAGGTATCCGATGACGTTGCAAACCACCCTGCCCTGGGAATCGCGCCTGCTGACTCTGGCGCACGAAGCCCTCGAACATCTGACCACTCCTCCGGTGGCCACGCTGGACTCGAATTTGCTGAAGCGCGCCTATGAAACCTGCGAAGCCGTCACCCGTCAGCACAGCCGGACCTTTTACCTGGCTTCCGGCCTCCTGCCGAAGGACAAGCGTCAGGCGGCGCGCGCCCTCTACGCCTTCTGCCGCGTCAGCGACGACATCGTGGACCGCAGTCTGCACGACGGGCGGCTGGACGAACTCAACGCCTGGCGCACCCGTTCCCTCTCGGCGCATCCCTCGGACGCCGACCTGGTGGCCGTCGCCTGGGCCGACTCCCGCGCCCGCTTCGGCATCCCGACCCGCTACGCCGAACAACTCCTGGACGGCGTCGCCTCCGACCTGACCAAATCCCGCTATCAGACCTTCGACGAACTGGCGGCCTACGCCTACGGCGTCGCCTCGACCGTCGGCCTGATGGCAATGCACATCATCGGCTTTCGCGGCCCCGAGGCCGTGCCGTATGCCATCAAACTGGGCGTCGCCCTGCAACTGACCAACATCCTGCGCGACGTGGGCGAGGACTGGCGCAACGGCCGCCTCTACCTGCCGCAGGAAGACCTGGAACGTTTCGGCCTCACCGAAGCCGACATCGCCGCCGGGAAAGTGACCCCGACCTGGCGCAAGTTCATGCGCTTCCAAATCGAGCGCGTCCGCCGCCTGTACGCCGAGTCCTGGCCGGGGATTGCCATGCTGGACGCCGACGGCCGCTTTGCCATTGCCGCCGCCGACCTCTACGAGGCCATCCTCGAAGACATCGAGGCGCACGATTACGATGTCTTCACCCGCCGCGCTCATCTCGGCGCGTGGGGCAAACTCCGCCGCCTGCCCGCCATCTGGCTCAAAACCCAGGCGCTGGAAGACGTCACCGTGTGGTATGAATAATATCCATGCTATCTGTGTAATCTGTGTAATCTGTGGCCAAATTCATGAAAAACTCCAAACTCTTCACCATCTTCATCATCGTCTTCGTTGACCTGCTCGGCTTCGGCCTCATCCTCCCCCTCCTGCCCTACTACGCCGAGGAATACGGCGCGACGCCCTTCGTCACCGGCCTGCTGGTGGCCTCCTATGCGGCCGCCTCGTTCATCGGCGCGCCCATCCTCGGCCGCCTGTCCGACCGATTCGGACGCCGCCCGATTCTCCTGCTGAGCGTCTTCGGGACTCTGCTCGGCTTCCTCCTGCTCGGCTTTGCCGCCCCGCTCGGCGAGGGACTGGCGCGTCTCATCGCCCCCGCCGCCGCGAATGCCTTCGTGCTGGGCGTCCTGTTCCTCGCCCGCATCCTGGACGGGGTGACGGCGGGCAACATCACCGTCGCCCAGGCCTACATCTCGGACGTGACCGACGAGACCAACCGCGCCCGCGGTCTGGGTCTCATCGGCGCGGCCTTCGGGTTGGGATTCATCATCGGCCCCGCCGCCGGCGGTCTGCTCAGCAAAGCCGGTTACGGCGTCCCGGCCTTCGTCGCCGCGGGCGTGGCGGCGCTCAATCTGCTGATGATTGCCTTCCTTTTGCCGGAGTCGCTCACGCTGGCGCGGCGCGAGGCGATGGCGCAGGTTCAGCGTCCGCCCTTCACGCTGGGAGCGCTGCTCACGGCGCTGCGCCGTCCGGTTGTTGGCCCCCTCCTGCACCTGCGCTTCTTCTACGGGCTGGCGTTTTCCATCTTCCAGAGCATCTTCTCGCTGTGGGCGCAGGGCATCCGTCTCAGCGCCGACACGACCGGCTACGTGCTGGCCTACGTCGGCCTGCTGTCGGTCATCGTCCAGGGCGGGCTGATTGGCCTGCTGACCAAACGTTTCCGCGAAAGGACGCTCATCGTCACCGGCTTATGGGTGATGGGGCTGTCCTTCATCGGCTGGGCGCTGACCCGCGACCTGGTCACCCTGCTCATCGTCCTCCTGCCGCTGGCCGTTTCGGGCGGCGTGCTGAACACCGTCATCCAGTCGGCGCTGACCAAGTCGGTCTCGCGCGACGAACTGGGCGGCACGCTCGGTCTGGCCGGGGCGCTCGAATCCATCACCCGCGTCATCGCCCCGACGGTGGGCGGCTTTCTGCTCGGCTCGCTGGGCGCCTGGTCGCCGGGCGTCTTGTCGGCGCTGCTGCTTGGCTGGTCGGTCTGGTTTGCCTACCGGCGGATTGTACGGGTCAACACGCCGGGTATTCCTCCGGCGGCAGAGGTGGTGAATGGCTAAAAAACGGCTTTCCTTCTGGGCGCGTCTCTCGCTAGGGCTGACCGCGACTCTCGGTCTGCTTGTCCTCGCCTTTGTCATCTGGGGGTCCACCCCCGCCCGGCCGATGCCGGAGGTCTTCGAGCGCGTGCCGGGACTGAACGACCTCGGCGCGGGCGAACGCTGGCTGACCTTCGTCCCGGACGGGGGCGCGCCGACTGTCGGCCTGATTCTCTACCCCGGCGGGCGCGTCGACTTCCGCGCCTACGCGCCGACCGCGCAGGCGATTGCTGACCAGGGCTACTTCGTTGCTCTGGTGCGCATGCCGCTCAGCCTGGCCGTCTTCGACCCGGACGCGGCGGCGGAGGTCATTGCCGCCCATCCCGAAATCGAACGCTGGGCGGTGGGCGGACACTCCCTCGGCGGGGCGATGGCGGCCAATTTTGCCGCGGCCCATCCCGGGTCCGTGCAGGGACTCGTCCTGTGGGCCGCCTACCCGGCCTCGTCCGATGACCTGAGTCAGTCGGGCCTGCGCGTCGTCTCGATTTCGGCCTCGCTCGACGGTCTGGCCACGCCCGAAAAGATTGCTGCTTCCCGTCCGCTCCTGCCGCCCGATACCGTCTGGGTCGTCATCGAGGGCGGCAACCACGCCCAGTTCGGCTGGTACGGCGACCAGAACGGCGACAACCCGGCGGCCATTTCCAGAGAAGAACAGCAGGCGCGAATCATCGCAGCGACCGCGGCCCTGCTTGCATCCTTGCGATAGTTCCATTTCACCTTGCTCTTGACCTTTCCACTGTTTACCTGCTACCTGTTTACCTGCTTACCTGCTTACCTGCTACCTGATTACCTAATACCTGTTTACCTGATACCTAAAAGGAGCCCCCCATGTCCAACCGCATCTTCCTCACCAACCTTTCCGATTTCCCCGCCAAAGACCGCGCCGTCTTCAACGTCGAGGGGACGTCCGTCCTGGTCGTCAAAGTCGGCGAGGGATTCCGCGCCGTCGCCAACAAATGCCCGCACCTCGGCCTGCCGCTGGCGGGCGGCAAAGTGGACGGCGAGACCATCGCCTGCCCCTTCCACGGCAGCAAATTCGACCTGAACAGCGGCGAAAACCTCGACTGGGTGACCGGTTTCGCCGGCCTGAAAGTCCCCGAATGGTCGCGCCGCCTGCTGGAGATGGGCAAACAACCCGCTCCCCTGCACACCTTCCCTGTCGTGGTCGAAGACGGTAAACTGTACGTAGAAATCTGATTCGCAGATTTCCCGTTCACCGGGGAGGCAGTATGCAAACCATTCTGGGCAAACACTGGCATCATCTTCCGGCCGAAGAGGCGCTTCAAATCCTGGAAACCCATCCGCAGAAGGGGCTGGACATCTTCGAAGTGCGCCGCCGCCAGCAACACTTCGGCCCCAACGCGCTGACGCCGCGCAAGGGCAAGAGTCCGCTGGTCAAGTTCCTGCTGCAATTCAAGAATCCGCTGATTCTGATTCTCGTCGCCGCTGCGGCCGTGACCGCCGTCCTGAAAGACCCGCTCGACGCGGCCGTCATCTTTGGCGTGGTGCTGATTAACGCCGTCATCGGCTTCATCCAGGAAGCGCGCGCCGAACAGGCCATCGCTGCCCTCGCCCAGACGATGACCGCCGAGGCGGTGGTCATCCGCGCCGGGGAGACTCTGCGCCTGCCCGCCACCGAACTCGTCCCCGGCGACCTGGTGCAACTGGCGGCCGGGGCGCGCGTCCCGGCGGATTTGCGTCTCATCGCCTCGCGCGACCTGCAGATTGCCGAGGCCGCCCTGACCGGCGAATCCGTGCCGGTGCAGAAGGACGCCTCCGCCCTCCTGCCGCCCGAAACCGTCCTCGCCGAGCGCAAGAACATGGCTTACGCTTCCACCCTCGTCACCTACGGCACGGGGCTGGGCGTGGTCACCGCCACCGGAGACGGCACCGAAATCGGACGCATCTCGCAACTCATCGCCGAGGCCGTCGAACTCGAAACGCCCCTCACCCGCAAGATTGCCCAGTTTAGCAAAATCTTGCTGGTCATCATCCTTACCCTCGCCGCGCTGACCTTCGTCATCGGCCTGCTGCGCGGCCAGGATTTTGTTGAGACTCTCTTCGCCGCCATCGCTCTGGCGGTGGGCGCCATCCCGGAGGGCCTGCCCGCCGCCGTGACCGTCACTCTGGCCATCGGCGTCAGCCGCATGGCGCGCCGCCGCGCCGTCATCCGCAAACTGCCCGCCGTCGAGACGCTCGGCTCCACCACCGTCATCTGCTCCGACAAGACCGGCACCCTGACCCAGAACCAGATGACCGTCGCCGAAGTGTGGACGCTCGCCGGAACCTACCCCGTCAGCGGGACGGGCTACGCCCCGGTCGGCGAAATCGGCGGCAACTGGCGCGCCGACCAGGCCGCCCTCGAAACGCTCAAAGCCGGTCTGTGGTGCAACGACAGCCGCCTGACCGAAAAGGACGGCCGCTGGGAAGTGACCGGCGACCCGACCGAGGGCGCGCTGCTGGCCGTCGCGGGCAAGGCGGGGCTGGACCTCGCGCCGGCTCCCCGGCTAGACGCCATCCCCTTCGACTCCCAGCATCAGTACATGGCCACCCTGCATGAGGGCGGGCTGGTGTACGTCAAGGGCGCGGCGGAAGTGCTGCTCGACAAATGCTCCGGCGGTTTGGACGCCTCCGGCCGGCCGGTCGCCTGCGCCGCCGACCGCTTCCGCGCCGCCCTCGAGGAGATGGCCCGGCGCGGTCTGCGCGTCCTGGCCTTCGCCCGTCTCGAAAAGCCCGGCGCGGTTTCCATTGACTTCGACGACATTCACGACCTGACCCTGCTGGGCCTGCAGGGCATGATTGACCCGCCACGACCGGAGGTCATCCCGGCCGTCCGCGCCGCGCAGGAGGCGGGCATCGCCGTCAAGATGATTACCGGCGACCACGCCCTGACCGCCGCCGCCATCGGCCAGCAGATTGGCCTGTGCCGCGACGGCTGCGCCTCCGTCCTAACCGGCGCCGACCTGGCCCAACTGAGCGACGCCGAACTCATCGAGAAGGCCGGGCAGGTCAACGTCTTCGCCCGCGTCGCCCCGGAGCAGAAACTGCGCCTGGTCGAGGCCCTGCAGGCGGCGGGTCACGTGGTGGCGATGACCGGCGACGGCGTCAACGACGCCCCGGCGCTCAAGCAGGCCGACATCGGTGTGGCGATGGGCATCACCGGCACAGATGTCTCGAAGGAAGCCGCCGACATGGTGCTGACCGACGACAATTTCGCCACCATCGAGGCCGCCGTCGAGGAAGGCCGCGGCGTCTTCGACAACCTGACCAAGTTCATCGCCTGGACCCTGCCCACCAACCTGGGCGAGGGACTCGTCCTGCTGGCGGCCATTCTGGTCGGCGCGACTCTGCCCATCCTGCCCATCCAGTTGCTGTGGATTAACATGGTCACGGCGGGCATCCTGGGCATCACCCTGGCGCTCGAACCGAAGGAAGCCGACATCATGCGCCGTCCGCCGCGCGACCCGAACGCGCCGATTCTGACCGGCACGCTCCTGCTGCGCATTGTCATCGTCGGCCTCATCATCCTGGCCGGGGCGTTCGGTCTCTTTGAGTACGAACTGGGGCGCGGCGCTTCGGTGGACGAAGCCCGCACGGTGGCCGTCAACGTGGTCATCTTCGTCGAGATTTTCTATCTCTTCAACGCCCGCTCGCTGACCAAGTCGCCGTTTGCCATCGGCCTCTTTTCCAACCCCTGGGCCTGGGGCGGCGTGGCGCTGATGGTGCTGATTCAGATGCTCTTCACCTACGCGCCGTTCATGAACCGTCTGTTCGGCTCGGCCCCCATGAGCCTGGCGCTCTGGCTGGACGTGCTGGGCGTCAGCGTGGCGGCTTTCATCGTCATCGAAATCGAAAAATGGCTGCGCCGGACGCTGGCGAAGCGGAAAACCGCTTGATTTTTATGCGCTTCTGACGCCTCTCTGAAACAACGTTAATACTTGCCGCTTAAAATCTATACAAAACCTATCCAATACGTGTGCTTATTTTTGGAGGTATGAGATGAAATGGTCCTGGAAAATCGGCCGCTTCGCCGGCATTGACGTCTACATTCACACCACCTTCCTGCTCCTGATTGCCTTCTTCGGCTTCAGTTACTGGGTGCAGACCCGCACCCTGACCGGCGTGCTGGAAGGCGTTGGCTTCCTGCTCCTGCTCTTCCTCTCGGTTGTCCTGCACGAGTACGGCCACGCCCTCACCGCCCGCCGCTACGGCATCAAGACGCGCGACATCACCCTGCTGCCCATCGGCGGCGTCGCCCGCCTGGAGCGCATGCCCGACAAGCCCATCCAGGAACTGTGGGTGGCGCTGGCCGGCCCGGCCGTCAACGTGGTCATTGCCGCCGTCCTGTTCGCCTACCTCGTCCTGACCCGCACCCTGGTCCCGCTCCCCGGCCTGCCGCTGACCGGCGGCCCGTTCCTCGAGCGGCTGATGACCGTCAACCTGTTCCTGGTCGGCTTCAACCTGCTGCCGGCCTTCCCGATGGACGGCGGGCGCGTCCTGCGGGCGCTGCTTGCGTTGCGCCTCGAATACGTCCAGGCGACCCAAATCGCCGCCAGCATCGGGCAGGGTATGGCCTTCCTGTTCGGAATCATCGGCCTGTTCAGCAACCCCTTCCTGCTCTTCATCGCCCTGTTCGTCTGGATTGGCGCCCAGCAGGAGGCCAGCATGGTGCAGATGAAATCCGGCCTGAGCGGCATCCCCGTCCGGCGGGCGATGATGACCGAGTTCAAGACCCTCGCCCCGTCCGACCGTCTCAGCCAGGCCGTGGACTACCTGCTCGCCACCCCGCAGCACGACTTCCCCGTGGTGGATGGCGGGCGCGTTGTCGGCGTCCTGACCCGCGCCGACCTGATGAAAGCCCTGGCCCAGCACGATGAAGCCCTGCGCGTCGACGCCGTCATGCGCCGCGACTTCGAGACCGTCCACCCCGGCGACATGCTCGAAGCCGCCCTCGGCCGCCTGCAGGCCTGCGACTGCCATCTCTTCCCGGTCGTGCAGGATGGCGCCCTGGTCGGTCTGCTCAACTCCGAGAACGTCGGCGAATTCATCATGATTCACTCGGCGCTCGAACGCCGCCCCGCCCGCTGACCACCTGCCTACCTGCCTACCTGTTTACCTGCTTACCTGTTTACCTATTTACCTATTTACCTTTTACCCGCCTACCTCCTCCCATGCTCCACCGCCTCACCCGCCGCCAATTCCTTCCCGCCCCCATCGAGCGCGTCTGGCCCTACTTTGCAACCCCGGCCAACCTGAACGAGATGACCCCGCCCGACCTGGACTTTCAAATCGTCTCCGGCGGCGAACCGCCCATGTACGCCGGTCAACTCATCGAGTACCGCGTCCGCTTTCTGCCTTTCGTCCGCTCGCTCTGGCTGACCGAAATCGCCCACGTGGTCGAAGGCCGCTATTTCGTGGACGAACAGCGCCTCGGCCCGTACCGCTTCTGGGTTCACGAACACCTCTTCGAGCCGGCCGAGGGCGGCGTCTGGATGACCGACCGCGTGACCTACGCCCTGCCCTTCGGCCCGCTCGGAGACCTGGTTCACGCCCTCTGGGTGCACCGCAAACTGGAGCATATCTTCGACTTCCGCCGCCAAAAGATGATTGAAATCTTTGGCCCTGAGCGTGGCGCAAATCAGAAATTTGCGCAGACCAATCAAAGCCTTGCCTCATTTCTGGAGACCGACCATGACCACTCTCGACCGTGACATCCTGACCCAATTCTTTGGCAAACTTCTGCCGCTCTTCCCGCCCCGCGCCGAGGCCTTCCTCAAAAGCGCCCACGTCGAAGACCTCCAGCGGGTCAACTTCCGCTACATTTTCACCGTCCAGGGGATGGTCGAAATCAGCCATCTCATCGAGGATTTCGTCCTCTCCAACCCCGGCGCGGCGGATATGCACGTCTCCTTCCAGGCCTTCTCGCGCTTCGCCGACCAGGGGGAGCGCTACGCCCGCCTGGCCGAGTCCGTGCAGGGCCTGTGGCTCTACGGCGTCCCCGACGTCCCCCCGCCGCAACTGCCCCGCACGACCATCGTGGACACCGGCGGCACGCCCCTCGAGCAATACTGGTTCGTCATCGCCTACGGCCCCGGCGTCCACATGACCCTGCTGGCCGAGGAAGTCAACCCCGCCGACCGCCTGCCCGACGAGCCGCGCATGTACGAGGGCTTCTACACCTTCGACCCCAACTTCGCCTACAAAGTCCTCAACGTCCTGCACACCCTCTTCCCGGAGAAGGTCTCCCAGCCCGTCCCGCCGGAATTGCTGTAGTCTGACCCATCGAGCCGGAAAAGGAATTGCATGTCCTCTCCCATCCATTTTTCCTTCTGGAAAGCGGCGCTTGCTTCTCTGCTGGCGCTTGCGGCCGTGTTTGTCGCCGCCGTGACTCTGGCCTGGGCGGGCAGTCAGGGCGGCGCAACCCTGGGCAGAATCCCGCTCTTTGCCCTGGCGGTCGGGCTGGCCTTCTTGCTCAATGCGCTGGCCTTCCTGCCGGCCTATCTTTTGCAGACGGAAAAATTCTTCGACCTGACCGGCAGTTTGACCTTCCTGAGCATGACCGGCCTGGCGCTCTCTGCCGCCTCCCTGCAGTTTTCCCTGGATGGGCGCGCCGTTCTCGTGGGCTTGCTGGTTGCGGTCTGGGCGGCGCGCCTGGGCGCGTTTCTGTTCCATCGCGTCCAAAAGACCGGCGGGGATGACCGCTTCGATGCCCTCAAACCGTCGCCGCTGCGCTTTTTGACGGTCTGGATGTTGCAGGCGCTCTGGGCCTCCGTCACGCTGGGCCCGGCTCTGGTCGTCATGACGAGTCTCCATCGCAAGCCGCTGGATGGATTCGCCCTGGCCGGCGCTTTGCTCTGGCTGGCCAGCTTCCTCATCGAGGTCGTCGCCGACGCCCAGAAGAGCCGCTTTCGCGCCGACCCGGCCAATCGCGGCCGATTCATTCAGAGCGGCCTGTGGGCGCGCTCGCGTCACCCCAACTATTTCGGCGAAATTCTCCTGTGGACAGGCGTCACCGTCATGGCCTTGCCGGTGTTGCAGGGCTGGCAGTGGCTGACGGTCCTCTCGCCGTTCTTCGTCGCCCTGCTCCTGACCCGCATCAGCGGCATCCCTTTGCTGGAGCGCCGCGCCGAGGAACGCTGGGGAACGCTGCCCGAATACCAGGAATACAAGCGGCGCACGCCGCTTCTCCTCCCTCGTTTGTGGTAAGAAAAGGGCAGACCGTATGCGTCTTGGATACCCCTGCGTCTCTCTCCTGCTCGACCGCACCACCAACCATGACTGCACCCTGCGCACGGCTGGACCGGAACGCCTGCGCGCCCTGATTGCCCAAAATCTGGCCGACCTGCGCGCCATTCTGGAACACAATCTTGCGCACGGATGGCTGATGTTTCGCATCGGTTCCAGCGTCATTCCGTTTGCCTCGCATCCGGTCAACACGCTCGACTGGCAGAACGAATTCGGAGCGGAACTGGCCGCCATCGGCGCGTTCGCCCGTCAGCACGGGATGCGGCTCTCCTTCCATCCGGGGCAGTACACCGTCCTCAACGCCCCCGACCCGGCCATTGTCGAGCGGGCGAAAGCCGAAATTGCCTACTCTGCCGCCTTCCTCGACGCCCTGAGCATGGATGCCTCCTGCAAAATTGTCATCCATCTCGGCGGCGCATACGGCGACCGGGACGCGGCGCGGGCGCGTTTTGTGGACACGGTAAACCGCCTGGACGAATCGTCCCGCCGCAGGCTGGTCATCGAGAACGACGAGCGTCTCTGGACGCCCGCCGACGCCCTCTGGGTCTCGGAGCGCACAGCGCTGCCGGTTGTGTTCGACAGCCTGCATTACCAGGCCAATCCCGGCCCCGGCGAACTCGATGAACTGCTCGCCCGCATTTTTGCGACCTGGGGCCCCGCAGATGGCCCGCCG
The DNA here is from genome assembly GCA_019873655.1 of Chloroflexota bacterium. Classification (GTDB taxonomy): domain Bacteria; phylum Chloroflexota; class Anaerolineae; order Anaerolineales; family Villigracilaceae; genus JAFGSI01. The sequence continues at coordinate 38,333 of JAIOAU010000001.1, forward strand.
AAAGTGCATTTCTCCTCCCAGGCCGCCGGCGGACGCTCCGGTCATCACGCCGACTACGCCGACCCTGCCGAATTCCAGGCCTGGGTCGAACGCTGGTCCCGCTTCGGCGACTTTGACCTGATGCTCGAAGCCAAAGCCAAAGACCGCGCCTTGCAGGCGCTTTCTGAATTTACCTCTAGAGAAATTTCTGCATCCTCTCTGCACAAGGAGTACGTATGAGCGCTGTCATCCTGTGGGGCGCGGCCGGCGGCATCGGCCAGGCCCTGACCCGTAAATTGGTTGCCGCCGGCGAAACGGTGGTAGCCGTCTCGCGCCGTCCGGCCGAGATAAAGGCCCTCACCCCGCACGTGGTCGCCGCCGACCTGTCACAGCCTGCCCAGGTGACAGCCGCGGCGCGTATGGCGGCCGGGATGGGCGCTCCCTTTCGCCTTTTCCTCTACACCGCCGGCGACATCGCCTCGCTCAAAATCGAGCAGATGCCTCCTGCCGACTGGAACCGTCTGCTTGCGGCCAACCTGAGCGGCGCGTTCCTGGCGGCCCAGGCCAGCCTGCCGCACCTGACGCCGGAGGCGCCTTTCGTCTTCCTCGGCGCAGTGCATGAACGCCTGCGTCTGCCCGGTCTCGCCGCCTATGCCGCCGCCAAAGCCGGGCTGGAGGCCTTTGCGGAAGTTCTGCGCAAGGAAACTCGTCATCCGGTGCTGGTCGTCCGTCCCGGCGCTGTGGACACGCCCTTCTGGCAAAAAGTCCCCTTCTCCATGCCGAAGAACGCCCTCAGCCCCGACGCCCTGGCCGAAGCCATCCTCTCCGCCCTCCAGGAAGGCAAAACCGGCCTCCTCGACCTCTAACCTTTGACTTTCGACCTTCGACCTATGACCTCCCTCTGGTGGATTCGCCGCGACCTTCGCCTCGCCGACAACCCGGCGCTTCACGCCGCGCTCCGGGCCGGTTCGGTGGTCCCGGTCTTCGTCCTCGACCCGAAGTTCGACACCGCCTCCCCCCGGCGGCGTGACTTCCTTTACGGCGGCCTGCGCGCCCTAGATGACTCCCTGCGCGCCCGCGGCTCGTACCTCGTCCTGCGCCGCGGCGACCCGCTTGATGTCCTCCGTCAACTCCTGGCCGAGACCGGCGCGTCCGCCATTTACGCCGAGGAGGACTACACCCCCTATGCCCGCGCCCGCGACGAGCGCATCGCCCGCGACCTGCTGCTGGCCCTCGTCCAGGGGCAGACCGTCCATCATCCCCTGGCCGTCCTCAAGCCCGACGGCTCGCCCTACACCGTCTTCACCCCCTTCAGCCGCGCCTGGAAAGCCGCCCTCCCCGCCGACCTGACGCCGCTCCCGGCTCCGGAACGCATCCCCACCCCTCCCGGCCTCCGCTCTGACCCGCTCCCATCCGCTTCCGTCCGTTTGTCCGCTTCCGAGTCCGCTGACCCCTCCGCTTCCGTCCGTTTGTCCGCTTCCAAGTCCGCTGACCCCTCCGCTTCCGTCCGTTTGTCCGCTTCCAAGTCCGCTGACCCCTCCGCTTCCGTCCGTTTGTCCGCTTCCGACTCCGCTGACACATCCGTTTCTATCCGTTTGTCCGTTTCCAAGTCCGTTGACCACTTTCCTGCCGGCGAGCAAAAAGCCATTCATCGTCTCGAACAATTCATCCATTCACCAATCACCAATTACCATGATTCTCGCAACCGCCTCGACCTGGACGGCACCTCCCGCCTCTCCCCCTATATCCGCTTTGGCATGATTTCGATGCGTCAGGCTGTCCACGCCGTCCGACGTTTGACCTCCGACCTTCGGCCCGCCGAAGGCGCACAAACCTGGCTCAACGAACTCATCTGGCGCGAATTCTACATCTCCATCCTCTACCACTTCCCCCATGTCCTGCGTACTGCCTTCAACCCGGCCCTGGCAGACATCCCCTGGCGCAACGACGAGGCCGACTTCGCCGCCTGGAAGGAAGGCTGCACCGGCTATCCGGTCGTGGATGCGGCCATGCGTCAACTCCTGGCGACCGGCTGGATGCACAACCGCGCCCGCATGATTGTCGCCTCGTTTCTGGTCAAAGACCTGCTGATTGACTGGCGCTGGGGCGAAGCCTGGTTCATGGAAAACCTGCTCGACGGCGACCCGGCGGCCAACAACGGCGGCTGGCAGTGGACCGCCGGTGTCGGCACCGACGCCGCCCCCTACTTCCGCGTCTTCAACCCCGTCCTGCAATCCCGCAAATTTGACCCCGAAGGGGATTACATCCGCCGCTGGGTTCCCGAACTCGCCCACCTGCCCGCCGAGGTCATCCACGCCCCCTGGGAGAAGGGAATCCGCGTCCCCGGCTACCCGCCGCCCATCGTGGACCATGCCGCCGTCAGGGAGCGCACCCTCGCCGCCTACGCCGCCGCCAAAACCAACCGCTGACCTTCGACCTTTGACCCTCAACCTTTGACCTTCGCCCCTCGACCTTTGACCTTCGACTTTCGACTATCAAACTATCCGACTATTAGACTATCAAACCATGGACTCCTTCACCCGCCGCAACTACCTCAACCTCGAAACCTACCGCAAAGACGGGACGCCCGTCCGAACGCCGGTTTGGTTCGCCCGCGACGGCGAGACGCTCTGCGTCTGGACGCAGTACGACTCCGGCAAGGCCAAGCGCATCCGCCGCGAAGGGCGCGTCCGCATTGCCCCGTGCAAGGCTGACGGAACGCTCCTCGGCGACTGGCTCGAAGCCCGCGCCGAAGCCGACGCCTCGCCCGAAGCCATCGAGCATGTCCAGCGTCTCATGCGCCGCAAATACGGCCTAGCCTTCCTCTTCTTCCGTTTCCTCGGCCGCGGCCGCCGCTACACCGCCCTCCGCATCCGCCCCGCCGCCTGATACCCTCCCATCTTACCTGTTTACCTTCTACCTGTTTACCTTCTACCTGTCTACCTTCTACCTGTCTCCCCCACCCATGGACTTCACCACCCAACCCTACCTCTCCCTCGAGACCTGCCGCAAGAACGGCGAACCGATGCGCACCCCGGTTTGGTTCGTGCGCGACGGCGACCGGCTCTACATCCGCACGGTGGCCGGGTCGGGCAAGGTCAAGCGCCTGCGCGCCAACCCGCGCGTGCGCGTCGCCCTCTGCGACCGCGTCGGGAACGTGACCGGCCCCTGGGTCGCGGCGACCGGGCGCGAGGTCCGCGACGACCCGGCCCTCTACGAGCGCGTCGACCGCCTGCTGGACGAGAAGTACGGCGAAATCAAACGTCAACTGGCCGCCCAGGCCGCCGCCGAAGGGCGCGTCTATACCATCCTGGAGATTCGTTTCGATGAATGACATCTGGCAATTTCAGCAAACCCTCACCCGCCGCCTGTCCATCGGCGCGGGAATCAGCATCCTGCTTGGGCTGGGGATGTTCCTCTTCCGCACGCCGCTCTGGAACGGGATCGCCTTCCAGTTCATCGGCTGGGGGCTGATTGACCTGCTCATCGCCTGGGGCGGCGCGGCCGGGACGCGCAAACGCCGCGCCCGCCTGACCGGGGAACAGGCCGCGGCCGCCGCCCCGCAGGAGGCCCGCAACCTGGCGCGCATCCTGTGGATTAACACCGGCCTGGACGTCCTCTACATGCTCGGCGGCGCGCTGGTGGCCGTCTTCCCCGGCGCGTCCAATCCGCTCTGGCTGGGGACCGGCATCGGCATCTTCTTCCAGGGCGCGTTCCTGTTCGTCTTCGACTGGGTTCACGCCATCCAAGCGCGCCGTTACCGCTAACCTGTACCTGATACCTGTCTACCAACCTGGTGACTCTTCAACTCGTCCTCAAGGAACACAAATTCATGAACAAACCTATCTTTCGTCAACTCCTCGTCATCCTGACCGTCCTGGCGACCATCATCGCCAACATCCTCGCCAACGCCCTGCCCCTCAACGGTCTGAACACCGGCGAAATCTCCGACCGCTTTCGGGTCTATTTCGTCCCGGCCGGATACGTCTTCTCCATCTGGGGCGTCATCTACCTCGGCCTGATTGCCTACGCTGTCTTTCAGGCGCTGCCCTCCCAGCGGGAGAACCCGCGCCTGCAGGCCATCGCCGGCTGGGCCATTCTCGGCAACCTGGCCAACATCGCCTGGATTTTCCTCTGGCACTATGAACAGTTCGTCGGCACGCTGGGTGCCATGCTCATCCTGCTGGCTACGCTCATCGCTGTTTACCTGCGCCTCGGCGCCGGTCTGACAAGAGTCTCGCCTGCCGAGACCTGGGCTGTCCGCCTGCCATTCAGCATCTACCTGGGCTGGATTACCGTCGCCACGGTTGCCAACGTCACCAGCCTGCTGGATTATCTGAACTGGAATGGCTTCGGCATCGCCCCGGAAATCTGGATGGTCATCGTCCTGGCGGCGGTGCTGGTCATTGCGGCCCTGATGAACTTCACCCGCCGCGATGTCGCCTACGCCGCCGTCCTCCTGTGGGCGCTGGCCGGGATTGCCGTCAAGTTCCCCAACGCCGGCATCGTGACCATCGCCACCTGGGTCACCTTCGCGTTGGTTGCCCTGACCCTCACCGCGGCCCTTCTCCTCCGGTCAAGGCCTTCCATCCGCCCTCGCTAGCCCGCCGCATCCGTCCACCTGTTTACCTGCTTCCCTGTTTACCTTTTTACCTGTTTACCTTTTTACCTACTTACCTGCTCACCTGTTTACCTACTTCCCTGTTCCTCTCACCCGCCATCCGTCCAACTGCGATTCTTTGCCCATCCGACTATAAGACTATCCGACCATTAGACTCCCGACTATGAAACTCAAACGCACCCTCCTCATCCTCCTTGCCTCTCTCCTCCTGCTCCTCCTCGTCGGCCCCTTCCTCATCCCCGTGCCGCCGCTCGAAGGGACGGTTCCGCCCGAGCAACTCGCCGACCCCGATAGTTTGTTCGTCGAAATCAACGGCCTGAGCGTCCACTACAAGACGCGCGGCGCGGGTGAGCCGGTCTTTGTCCTGCTGCATGGCTTCGGGGCCAGCCTCTACTCGTGGAACGCCGTCCTCGAGCCGTTCGGCGAACTCGGCACAGTCATCGCCTACGACCGCCCGGCCTTCGGCCTCACCGAGCGCCCGCTGACCTGGGAGGGCGAAAGCCCCTACAGCCCCCAGGCGCAGGTGGACATCCTGCTCGGCCTGCTCGACCGCTTCGGCGTGGAACGCGCTATCCTGGTCGGCAACTCGGCCGGCGGGACGACAGCGATGAATTTCTATCTCCAGCACCCCGATCGCGTGGAGGCGCTGATTCTCGTAGACCCGGCCGTCTATGCCGGGGGCGGCGCGCCCGCCGGGACCCGCTGGCTGCTGCGCACCCCGCAGATGCGTCATCTCGGTCCGCTGATTGCCCGTCAAATCCAGGCCCGCGGCCCCGAACTCATCGAAACGGCCTGGTACGACCCCTCCCGCATCACCGAGGAGACCCTCGCCCTCTACAAGAAGCCGCTCCAGGTCGAGAACTGGGACCGGGCGCTCTGGGAACTGACCGTCGCCAGCCAGGAGTCCGGCCTGGCCGGGCGGCTGTCCGAGTTCACCCTGCCCGTCCTGGTCATCACCGGCGATACCGACCGCATCGTCCCGACCGAGCAGTCCGTCCGTCTGGCCGGGGAACTGCCGCAGGCGACCCTGGTCGTCATCCCGCAGGCCGGGCATGTCCCGCACGAAGAACAACCCGCCGCTTTCATGGAAGCGGTCGCGGCGTTCGTACAATCCATCCCTTAACCGTATCTTTTCAAGAAAGGAAAAAACATGTCGTCTCAACCTCTCTCCCCCGCCCAGGCTCCCGAAAAGACCTTTCGCGGCCTGCGCACCTTCAACCTGGTGATGGGCTTCCTGCACCTGATTCAGGGCATCCTGATGATTGTCCTGAGCAACGATACCCGTTACCCAATCTATACCAACTACCTGAAGTTCGACCTGAGCACCTTCTCGCTCACCCCCGACCCGCAACTGGCCTACCGGCTGCTCTTTGGCCCGGCGGTGGCGGTCTTCCTGCTCCTCTCGGCGGTGGCGCACTTCAGCCTGTCCACCTTTGGGTACAAGTGGTATGTGGAGAACCTCAAGAAGGGCATGAACCCGGCCCGCTTCTATGAGTATGCCCTCTCCTCCTCGCTGATGATTGTCCTGATTGGCATGCTGGTCGGCCTGTGGGACCTGGGCGCGCTCATCCTCATCTTCGGCCTGAACGCCACGATGAACCTGTTCGGCATCATGATGGAACTGCACAACCAGTACACCAAGAAGACCGACTGGACGGCGTTCATCTACGGCTGCATCGCCGGCATCATCCCCTGGGTGGTGATCGTGATGTACTTCCTGGGCGCGATTGCTTCCGGCGGCGAGGCCAAACCCCCGGCCTTCGTGTACGCCATCATCCCGACCATCTTCGTGTTCTTCAACATCTTCGCTGTCAACATGTTCCTGCAGTACAAGAAGGTCGGCCCCTGGAAGGATTACCTGTTCGGCGAGCGCGTCTATATCATCCTCAGCCTGGCCGCCAAGACCGCCCTGGCCTGGATGATTTTCGCCGGCACCCTGGCCCCCATCAACTGAGTCCGTTTCGTCTCAAACAACGGCCGCGGATGGTCGCCCTTTTGGCATCCGCGAAATCGGCGAAATCCGCGGCCGCCTCTTGCGCATCCTGTTCTGTCATCAGAAGGAGAGTCAGAAACATGCCCAAAGTCTCCCTCGACGCCCCCGCCCCGGACTTCGAACTTGCTGACTACACCGGCCGCCCCTTCCGCCTTTCCGAACAGCGCGGCCGGAACGTCCTGCTGGTCTTCAACCGCGGCTTTGTCTGACCGTTCTGCCAGCGGCACATGGCGCAGTTGCGCCAGGACTTTTCGGAATTCGAGAAGCGGAACACCCTCATCGTGGTCGTCGGCCCCGAAAACGCCGCCGCCTTCGCCCGCTACTTCGGCGAGAACAGCCTGCCCTTCACCGGTCTGCCTGACCCGTCCCACAGTGTCCTGAAACTGTACGGGCAGGAGGTCAACCTGTTCAAACTCGGCCGCATGCCCGCTCAGGTCATCATTGACCGCGCCGGCGTTGTGCGTTATGCTCACTACGGCCACTCGATGGCCGACATTCCGGCGAACGCAGAACTCTTCGAGTTGCTCGATGCGCTCGCCTGACTCGATTGCGATGATGAACTTGCCCCTCCAGCCGCTTCCTTTCCCTCCCTGGCTGACGGCGGTGTTGTTCAGCCTGCTGGGATTCTGCCTGGGGGCCATCCCCTTTTCGCTCTACCTGGCGCGCTGGGCGGCGGGCCGGGATATCCGTCAAATCGCCGACGGCAATCCCGGGGCGACCAACGCCTGGCGCGCCGCCGGCTGGCCGGTCGGCCTGCTGGCCTATTTCCTGGACATCAGCAAGGCCGTCGTGCCGGTTCTGCTGGCGGTTCACCATTTCGGCGTCCAGGGCTGGAACGTCGTCCCGGTCGCCCTCGCGCCGACCCTCGGTCACGTCTTTTCGCCGCTCCTGAGGGGGCGCGGCGGCAAGGGTCTGGCGAGCGTTCTCGGCGCGTGGATCGGCGTCAGCATCATCGAGGTTCCGCTGGTCATCCTGCTCCTGCTGACGCCGCTCTTTCTCTGGCTGCGCAAATCGGCGCTCTCGGTCCTCCTGACCGCCTCGCTGACTCTGTGCTACCTGCTCCTCTTCCACCGCGATCCGGCCTGGATCGTCCTCCTGCTCCTGCAAACGCTCCTCATCGCCTGGACGCATCGCAGCGAACTGCCCGCCCTGCGGCGTCTCCTGCATCTGCCATGAACCTTTTCCCTGCCGGCGCGCCAGGAACTTTCCTCTACAACCAGCAGGTGGGCGTCCTCGTCTTCTGCGCCGCGCTGACGCTCATCCTGCTGGGCAATCTGCTCGGCATGCGCCGCCTGGGGCGGCTGACTCCCGCCCGCGAACGGCCGCTCGTCTCCGTGCTGATTCCCGCCCGCAACGAGCAGGCCAACATCGAGGCCTGCGTCCGCTCCCTTCTGGCCCAGACGTACGCGCCTTTCGAACTGCTCGTCCTGGACGACGCCTCGACCGACGGCACCGCCGAGGCGCTGGCCCGCCTGGCGGCCGAAGCGCCCCGCTTGCAGGTCCTGCAGGGCGCGCCGCTGCCGGAGGGCTGGCTGGGCAAGAACTGGGCCTGCCATCAACTGGCGCAGGCCGCCCGCGGCGACTTCCTGCTCTTTCTGGACGCCGACACGCGCGCCGACCCGCGCTTCCTGGAGGATGTCGTCGCCCTGGCCTGCCGCGCCCGCCTCGACTACTTCTCCGGCGTGCCGCGCCAGGACGCCCCGACGCTGGCCGAGCGGCTGATCGTCCCCATGCTGCCTTGGATCGCCCACAGCCTGACGCCCGTCCCGCTCATCCGCTGGCTGCCGCTCGCCTTCCTGGCTCCGGCGGTCGGTCAGTGCATGTTCTTCCGCCGGGCCGCCTACGAACGAATCGGCGGACACGCCGCTGTGCGGTCTGTCATCGTCGAGGACTTTGCCCTCGCCCGGCGCGCCAAACGCTTCGGCCTGCGCTGGGACCTGGTGGACGCCTCCCCGCGCCTGACGACCCGCATGTACCGCACCCTCGCCCAGGCCTGGGACGGCTTCAGCAAGAGCCTCTTTGGAGCCTTCGGCTACAATTTGCCGGTCTTTGCGTTCGTCTGGGCCTGGATGCTGCTGGTCTTCTGGCAGCCCTGGATCGGGCTGGCCCTCGGCCTGCTCGGCCGCCCGCCGGCCGGTTTCTCGCCGCTCCTGGCTCTGGCCGCCATCGTTCTGCAGGCGGGCCTGTGGGCGGCGACCGCCCTGCGCTTCCGCTCGCCGCTCCTGCAAATTCCCCTCTACCCCCTGACGATCGCCTTCTTCGCGGCCGCCGCGGTCCGCTCGGCCTGGCGGCATTACCGCCGCCGGCCGCTGACCTGGAAGGGACGCCAACTGCCCGTGAAAAAATGACCGCTTACGACTACGTCCTCCTCGGCGGCGGCGCGGCCGGCCTCAGCCTGGCGCTCGCCCTCGCCCGCAGTCCCCTGCGGGACAAATCCATCCTCATCGTCGAGAAAGACGAGAAGAAGACCAACGACCGCACCTGGTGCTTCTGGACCGACGCGCCCACTCCCTTCGACGGAATTGCGCGCCGCGTCTGGACCCGCCTGCGCTTCCTCGCTCCCGCCGCCGACCGGACCTGGGACCTGCTCCCGTTTCGATACCTCATGCTGCGCGGCCTCGACTTCTACGAGCATGCCCGCCGCGAACTGACCAGACACAACGTCACCTTCCTGCGCGGCGCGGGGGAAGTGGAAGACGGCGCGGACTTCGCCCGCGTGACCGTCGCCCTGCCGGACGGCGGCGTGCAGACCTTCACAGCCGACTATGTTTTCGACAGCCGCCCGCCTGTAGATCGGATTGCCAATCCGACCTACAATTTCCTCAAACAACACTTTCTCGGCTGGGAGGTGGAAACCGAGCGCCCGGTCTTCGACCCCGAAACGGTCACGATGTTCGACCTGCGCACGCCCCAGCGCGGCGGAATCACCTTCTTCTACGTCCTGCCTTTCGCTCCGACCCGCGCCCTGGTCGAGTACACGCTCTTCTCGCCCGACCTGCTCCCGCCCGAAGACTACGAGGCGGCCCTGCGCGGCTACCTGGCCGACCTGGGCGCCGGCTCGTACCGCATCCTGGAGACCGAGCGCGGCGTCATCCCGATGACCGACCAACCCTTCCCGCGCCGCCTCGGACGCCGCGTCATCGCCATCGGGACGCGCGGCGGGCGCGTCAAACCCTCCACCGGCTACGCCTTTGCCCGCATCCAGCGCGATTCGGCGCGCATCGTCGCCTCGCTCCTGCGCCGCGGCCATCCCTTCGCCATCCCGCCCGACAAACTGCGCTTCCGCCTGCACGACTCGGTCTTGCTGGAAGTCCTTGCCAGAGAGCCAGACCTGGGACGCCCGATTTTCACTGCCATCTTCACCAAAAATCCCATCCAGCGCGTGCTCAAGTTCCTCGACGACCGCACCGCCTGGTGGGAGGACTTGCCCATCATGGTCGCCCACGACCCGCGCCCGTTCCTGCGCGCCGTCTGGAGGCGGTTCTTTTGAGCCTGGAACGCGCCGGAGCGGGGGTATAATTCGCCGAAATTTCTCTGCGAGGCGTCCGATGACCGAACACTTCTACTCCATCTCCCCCGAAATCTTCCGCATGTTCCCCGGCTACGTGCGCGGCGTGGTGATTGCCCAGAAGGTGCGCAACGGCCCTTCGCCCGAGGAGTTGATCGGACTGCTGCGCCAGGCCGAGGCGTCGGTGCGCGAACGCCTGCGCCTCGAAACCATCGCCGAGGAGCCGCGCATCGCCGCCTGGCGGGAGGCCTACCGCAAGTTCGGAGCCAAGCCGTCCGAGTTCCGCTGCTCGATCGAGGCGCTGGCCCGCCGGGCGCTGCGGGGCGAGCCTCTGCCGTCCATCAACGCCCTGGTGGACATCGGCAACGTCATCTCTTTGCGTCATCTCCTGCCGGCCGGCGGTCATGCCATCGACGTCCTCACCGGCGACATCGAACTGCGTCTGGCCAGCGGCGCAGAGACCTTCGTTGCCTTCGGGACGACCGAGGTGGAGCATCCGCTGCCGGGCGAGGTGGTCTTCGTCGAGGGGAATACTGTCCTGACCCGCCGCTGGACCTGGCGGCAGGCGAATCACACCCTGACGCTGCCCGAGACGACCGCGATCGAATTCAACATAGACGGCCTGCCGCCGGTCGCCGCGGCCGAGGTCGAGCAGGCCTGCGCCGAGACCGTGGACTTGATCGGGCGCTTCTGCGGGGGAGAGGCGCGGGTCGAAATGCTGACCGAACAGAACCCGCGCATCCGGCTGATGGGATGATGTGACAGTCACCTCGCCGGTGACTGTCACATCTGTTTTCAGGGGATCAGGGAGAAATTCCTAGCGGCGGTTGCGCAGGAAGGTCGGGATATCCAGGTTTTCGGTGTCGAAGGTTTGCGGCTGGAATTCGCCGCTCTGAGGGGCTTCGGGACGCGCCTCCACGCTGACCATCTCCTCCGGGCGGCGGACGACGGCCGGCCGCGGCTCGATGGCGCGGACGCTGGCCGGACGCTGCATCACCCGGCGCGGCAGGCCGGAACGTTCGAAGCCGGTGGCGATGACCGTCACCCGAATCTCGTCGCCCATCTCCGGGTCGATGACCGCCCCGAAGATCATGTTGACGTCCGGGTGGGCGGTCTCGCGGATGATGGCCGCGGCCTGGTTGACCTCGAACAGGGTCAGGCTCGGCCCGCCGGTCACGTTGAACAGGACGCCGCGCGCCCCGTCGATGGTGATGTCGAGCAGTTGGCTGGAGATGGCCTGCTCGGCGGCGACGCGGGCGCGGTCCTCGCCCGAAGCGCGGCCGACGGCCATCAGCGCCGCGCCGCCCTCGCCCATGATCGTCTTGACGTCGGCGAAGTCGAGGTTGATCAGGCCGGGGACGGTGATCAGTTCGGAGATGCCGGCGATGCCCTGGCGCAGGACTTCGTCGGCCACCTTGAAGGCATCCTGCAAACTGGCGCGCTTGTCCACGATTTGGAGCAGGCGGTCGTTGGGGATGACGATCAGGGTGTCGGCGTGTTCCTTGAGGCGGGCCATGCCGGCCTCGCAGGACTGCATGCGCTTGTTGCCCTCGAAGGTGAAGGGACGGGTGACCACGCCGATGGTCAGCGCGCCGCACTCGCGGGCGATCTGGGCCACGACCGGGGCCGCGCCGGTGCCGGTCCCGCCGCCCAGGCCGGCGGTGACGAAGACCATGTCCGAGCCTTTCAGCACGGCGTACAGGTCCTCGGCCGACTCTTCGGCCGACTTCTGGCCGATCTCCGGGTTGCCGCCGGCGCCCAGGCCGCGGGTCAGTTTCTCGCCGATGCGGACGCGGGTGGGCGCTTTCGAGAGCATCAGCGCCTGGGCGTCGGTGTTGACGGCGACGAATTCGACTCCCTGGATGCCTTCCTCGATCATCCGGTTGACGGCGTTACAGCCGCCGCCGCCGACGCCGACGACTTTGATGCGGGCAAAACTTTCGGCTTGCATTTTCTTGGTCTCCATGGTGATCCTCCTGAAAGAAAACGGTTTCGTGTCCACCGCCGGGGCGGCAGAAAATGAAAATTAGGGAAGCAACCGCTTGAGCCATTCCTTGAGCGTAGAGAAATCCATCTGACGTTCTTCTCGCGAAGACCGGCGCGGTCGGCGCAGTTTTGGCTCGCCGGTCAGGGCGGCGGCCCAGTGCAACAGGCCGATGCTGGTCGAAAAGGCGGGCGAATGCAGTTGATCCACCAGACCGACCAGGTTCTCCGGCTGAGCGGTGCGGACGGGCATGCCCAACACCTGGGCGGCGAGTTGGCGGATGCCGGGCAGGGCGCTGGTGCCGCCGGTCAGCACCATGCCGGCCGGCAGGAGACTGTCGTAGCCGGAGCGTTTGATTTCCTGCAGGATGAGGGCAAAGATCTCTTCCACGCGGGCTTCGATGATGTGGGCCATGTCGTAGCGGCTGATTTCGGCCAGGCCCTCCTCGCCGAACACCTGCACCTTGAAGGTCTCCTCCGCCCCGACGCCCGCCTTGAGCGCGTAACCGTGCTGTTTTTTGATTTCCTCGGCCTGCGAGATGGGCAGGCGCAGACCGTGGGCGATGTCGTTGGTGATGTGGTTGCCGCCCACCGCCAGCACCATCGTGTGCCAGACGTTGCCGTCCACGTAGAGGGCCAGGTCGGTCGTCCCGCCGCCGATGTCGCAGACGGCCGCGCCCATCTCGCGCTCGGCCTGGGTCAGGACGACGTCGCCCGAGGCCAGGGGGTTCAGGACGAATTGCAGGACATCCACGCCGGCCGCGGCGACCGCCTGGCGCAGATTCTCGACCGTCGCCTGGGCGGCGGTGATGATGTGCGCTTCCACCTCGAGGCGGTACCCGTGCATGCCGATCGGCTGATGAATGCCGTCCTGGCCGTCGACGCGGAAGCCGCGCTGAATGACGTGAATGATCTCGCGGTTGTGCGGGATGGCGACGGCCTGGGCGGCCTCCAGGGCGCGGGCCACGTCCATCTCGTCGATGGTCTCGCCCGAGACGGCCGCCACCCCGCGGCTGTTGATGGAGGCGACGTGTCCTCCGGCCAGGCTGACCACCGCGCCGGTGATTTCCACGCCCGAGGTGTACTCGGCCTTTTCCACCGAACGCGTGATGGCCTGCGAAGCGGCGTTCAAATCCACGATCACGCCCTTCTTGATGCCGTCGGAGGGTTCGATGCCCACGCCCAGGATGCGGATGCGGTCTGTCTCCACACGCCCGACGAGGGTGCAGATTTTGGTCGTTCCGACGTCAATTCCGACAACGATATCGTCCATGGCTGCTACTTGTAGTAGGGGGCGTGCAGGTATTCCAGACTGATGAGTGAAGGCCGAATGCCCTGCGCGCCGAGAGTCTCCACGATAGCCTGGTAAATCTGGAGTTTCGCGGCAATGTCTTGCGTGTTTGGACCAAAATAGACTGTCCAGCCGTGCGCGTCCTGCCAGCCGATGCCGTAGCGCGGGTCGTAGGTCATCGGCGTGTTGGGGGGCAGGTACGGAGCCAGAGTCAGCATGGCCTGCACCATTTCCGGCGCCAGGTAGGGGCGTTCATAGGGCGGTGTGTCCATGTCGACGGGGACGGGCGGCGGACTGCCGGTCGCCGTGACCATCAGCAGCCCCTCTACGCCGCCGCGCGGCGGGAAGGCGACCCCGTTCCGGTCCAGCCAGGCCACCGCCTCGCCCTGGTACCAGGCGATGACCGGGGTGCGTTCGGTCACCTCGATCACGACTCGATTGGGAAGGCCGACGTGCACGTCCACCGCCTCCAGGTCGAGGTACGTAGCCCGCAGAATGGTTTCGATGCGTTCCGGCACGGCCAGGAAGATCGGCTGGCCGGTCAGGCGGACGGCGGCCTCGATTTCGGCCGCGCCCAGGCGCTGGTTGCCGCGAATCTGCAAGCCGTTGACGGTGAACATGGCCGAAGTCCACAGGGTGTAGAGCAGGAAGACCAGGCCGATGGTCAGCAGGCCAGAGATCCAGCGCGGGCCGAACTTCGGCAGGCTGAGGGCCGGGGCGCGCACCTCGGCGCGGCCCAGGCTGAGGGTCAGGTCGTACTGTTGACGCCGCCTCCGCCGGGGCTCTGGTTTGGGCCGCGGGACGCGTTCGCGGGGCGGTCTCTTGTATACCGGCTCGAGAGTCCGCCGCTCTTCCGGTTCGACCGGCAGGAGGAGCGTCTGGGGGCGGTAAGCGGGACGCGGCGGTTGCTGCTCGCGGCGCGGCCTCTCCCGCCGCCGGGACGGCCGTACGGTTTCCTTCTCCACGCGGATGGTCTCCGCCGGCAGACGACGTTTCGGCCTCTTCCCATCCGGGAGGCGGACAAACGGCGAGGAGGACGAGGGCTTGGGCTTGGGACTCATGCGGCCCTCCGGAAGCGGCGTTCGGTGCGGTCGCGCTCGGCCTTGCGTTCGAGCGCCAGTTCGATCAGGCGGTCCACCAGTTGCGGATAGGGCAGGCCGGAGGCCTCCCACAGTTTGGGGTACATGCTGATGGCGGTGAAGCCGGGAATGGTGTTGATCTCGTTCAGGTAAATGCGGCCGGTGTTCTTCTCCAGGAAGAAATCCACCCGCGCCATGCCGGCGCAGTCAATGGCCTTGTAGGCGGCGACGGCCAGACGGCGAATCTCCTCCGCCGTCTCTGGCGGGAGCGGGGCCGGGATGAGCAGGCCGGAGGTCCCGTCGAGGTATTTTGATTCGTACGAATAGAATTCGCGGCTGGGCAGGATTTCGCCCGGCACGGAGGCCTGCGGGGCGTCGTTGCCCAGCACCGAGACCTCGATTTCGCGCGCCTCCACGCCGCGCTCGACCAGGACGCGCCGGTCGTAGGCGGCCGCTTCGAGCAGGCCCTCGCCCAGGTCGGCCCGGCTGCGGCACTTGGTGATGCCGACCGAGGACCCCAGGTTGGCCGGTTTGACGAACAACGGGTAGGGGCCGACCGATTCGGCCTGCGCCAGGGCGGCGGACATGTCTTTCTCGATCTGCGAGCGCAGGAGGAGGGTCGATTCGACGACCGGCACGCCGATGGCGCGCATGACCTCCTTGAAGATGGCTTTGTCCATGCCGACCGCCGAGCCGGTCACGCCAGCGCCGACGTAGGCCAGGTCGGCCATTTCGAGCAGGCCCTGCAGGGTGCCGTCCTCGCCGTAGGTGCCGTGCAGGACGGGGAAGACGACGTCCAGCGGGGTAATTCGTTCCAGGCCGCCCGGATGCAGGGCGTACAGGCCGGGACGCGACGGATCGGGCAGGATGGTGCAGGGAGTCAGACCGGCCGTCTCGCCGCTTTCCAGGGCTTGACGGGCGTTCGGGCCGGTGAACCAGGCCCCGGCGTGGGTGATTCCGACCTGATGGACCTCGTAACGGGCGGGGTCGAGCACGTCCAACACCGAGCGCGCCGATTGCAGCGAGACCTCGTGTTCGCCCGATCTTCCACCAAACAGGACGGCGATGCGCATCTTGGTCATGGTTCGTGATCCCATTCACCGAGGAGTTCGATTTCGAGTTCGAGTTCGACGCCGAATTTTTGTCGGACGGTCTGACGGGCCAGGTCAATCAGCGCCTTGACGTCGGCGGCGCGGGTCTGGCCGTGGTTGACGAAGAAGTTGGCGTGCACCGGGCTGATTTCGGCGTTGCCGACGCGCTGGCCCTTGAGGCCGGCGGCCTCGATCAGCCGGCCGGCATAATCGCCGGGCGGGTTCTTGAACATCGAACCCATGCTCGCCCCGGGCGGCTGGGTGCTGCGCCGCCGGGCGGAGAATTCGGCCATTTGGCTCCGAATCGCCTCCGGGTCGCCGCGCTGGAGGGTCAGATGGGCTTTCAGAATCACGGCCGGCAGGCGCTCGCGCTTGAGGCGGCTGACGCGGTAGCCGTATTCCATCCGTTCGACCGGCCAGGTCTGGCGGCCTGCGCCGCGCAGCAGGAGTTCGACCGAGTGCAGGTTGCCGGCCATGTCGCCGCCGAAGGCCCCGGCGTTGCCGTAGACCGCGCCGCCCACCGTGCCGGGGACGGTCGCCGCCCATTCCAGGCCGCTCAGCCCCAGGCGCGCCGCCCGCTGGGCGAGGTCGTTGAGGGTGACGCCCGACTCGGCGGTCACGGTCGGCGGTTCGGCCTGGGTGTGGAATTGAATCAGGCGGGCGCGGTTGACGACGACCACGCCGCGCACGCCGCGGTCGCTGACCAGCACGTTCGAGCCGCCGCCCAGCAGGACGAAGGGCAGGTCCAGCCCCCAGAGCGTCTCGGCGGCCTGGGCCAGTTCGTCCGCCGAACGCACGAAGAGCAGGGCGTCGGCCGGACCGCCGATGCGCGCCGACGTGTAACTGGCCAGCGGGACGTTTTCCTGCAGGCGGTCGCCGAAGACGGCGCGGAGGTGGGCGCGGAGCGATTCTTCCATAACGGCGCGGCGGAATGAGCGGGCTAGAAGTAACCTCCGTGGCCTTCCTGGCTCTTGAGATAGCCGATCAGTTTGTGGACGGCTTTGCGCATCTCCTCGGACGGCTGTTCGCCGGGTTTGCGGCGGAGCGGGTCGGGGGAGGGGATGTCGCCCAGCACCATTTTGATCGGCGGCAGGGCCAGGGTGTCGGACTTGAAGACGCGGGTTTTCTTAGTCATGCGGAACCTCGCTTTCTGTAAGACGCGCCAGCACCTGGGCGCTGATTTGATCGGCGTCGCCGGCGGACAGGACGAGCAGGACGTCGCCGGGACGGAGGTGGTCGAGCAGATACGCGCTGACCTCGCCGAGGTCGGCGATGAAGCGCGCGGCGGGGTGTTTCATGGCTGCCACGAGTTGCCCGGCCGAAAACTCTTGCTTGGGTTCGCGGGCGGCGTAGACTTCGGTGACGATGACCTGGTCGGCGTCCTCGAAGGCCTGGACGAAGTCGTCGAAGAGGGCGAGCGTCCGCGAATAGGTGTGCGGCTGCCAGACGGCCCACAGGCGCCGGCCCGGATAGCGGGCGCGGGCGGCCGAGAGCGTGGCGCGGATTTCGGTCGGATGGTGCGCATAGTCATCCACGATGGTCACGCCGCCCCGGTCGCCGCGCACCTCGAAGCGGCGGCCGGTGCCGCTGAACGCGCCCAGCGCCTCGGCGGCCTGGTCGAGCGGGACGCCCACCATCTGGCTGACAGTCAGCGCCGCCAGCGCGTTGCGAACGTTGTGCAGGCCGGGCACTTGCAGATCGACGATGGCCGACTTGCCGATGATCGAGGCGCTGAAAGTGAAACCGCCGCGCTCGTTGGCGACCAGCATGGTGGCGAAGGAATCCGGCTTGCGGGAGCAATCGGGCGCTTTGGGGCGCAAACCGTAGGCGAGCACGTTCTGGCCGTGTTTCTCGATTTCGGCTATCAGGCGGCAGGCGCCGGGGTCTTCGACGCAGGCCACCAGGACGCCGTCGGGCGGGAGCAGGCGGGCGAAGTCCAGGAAGGCCTGCTGGAAGTCCTCGGGCGTGGGGTAACAATCGGGGTGGTCGTGTTCGATGTTGGTGATGACTTCGATGACCGGTTTGAGGCCGAGGAACATGTGGTCGTACTCATCGGCTTCGACGACGAAGAAATCGCCTTCGCCGGCGCGGGCGTTGACGCCCAGGTTGTTGAGCACGCCGCCGACGATGAAGGTCGGGTCGGTCTTGGCGGCGCTCAGAATCCAGGCGATCATGGCGGTGGTGGTGGTCTTGCCGTGCGTACCGGCGACTGCGATGCCGGTGCGGCCGGTCATCAATTCGCCCAGGAAGTCGGCCCGCTTCAACACCGGGATTCCGGCGGCGCGGGCGGCGACGACCTCGGGGTTGTCATCGGGCACTGCTGAGGAGCGCACCACCACATCGGCGGCGGCGACGTTCTCGGGGCGGTGGCCGATCATGATGGTCGCGCCCGCCGCCTCGAGGTCGCGCAGGATGGGCGCGGCCAGGCGATCCGAGCCGCTCACCCGGTATCCCATCTCCAACAGGACGCGGGCGATGGCCGAGAGGCCGCTTCCACCGATGCCGATGAGGTGAACGTGCTTCATCCTGCTCCTAGATGAACACCACAATGACGAAGATAAACGCCAGCACGACGGCGAAGTAAATCGTCGGTTCGCCCATCACGCGCGGCGGCAGGTATTCGATGAGTTTCAGGGCGGCCTCGCCCATAGGGGTGTCGGGGATGGGCGGGGTGATGGCGGCGACGGGGTATTGGGCGTTGTGCATGAAGTACCAGATCGAACCGACAATCAGGTAGCCGTTCAGAGCGCCCAGGAAGATGCCCAGCAGCGTGTCTTGCAGTTTCTCGCGCGTCATCTTGGCGGCGAAGCGCGGGATGTTGGGCGTCTGGTAGCCGAAGAAGACCAGGACGATGACGATGATGGCGCGCAGCCAGAACGAAAATTTGAGGTCGTTGGCCATCAAGTTCGAAATGAACAAGACGTACCTTTGGAGGAGGGCGACGAAGGTCAGGGCCAGGATGACGCTGAAGGAGACCAGCAGTTCGCGCGCCCAGCCGCGCATCGCGCCGATGACGCCGAAGAGCACCACGTACATCCAGAAAATGAAGGTCAGGCTAACCACGGTTTCCTCTCCTCTTCTCGGCCAGGGCCAGGAGTTCACCGGCAATCTCTTTCGCCGCTCGCGGATGGGCTAACTTTCGCATGCAGGCCCGCATCGATTCCAGCCGCTCCGGCGTTTGCAGCAGGGCGCGCACGGTGGGCAGGAGGGTCTCGCTCAGGCGGCTGTCTTCCAGGGTCACCGCCGCGCCTTTGTGGGTCAGATAGGCGGCGTTGACTTTTTGGTAGCGCCAGGCGTGGGGGTAGGGGACCAGAATGGCCGGCAGGCCAAAGAGCGGGTACTCGCCGAGGACTGAGGCCCCGCCGCGCGAGAGCGCCAGGTCGGCGGCGGCCAGGACGGCGCCCATTTCCTCGTGCAGGTAAGGATAGACGTGATACCGCGCCTGTTGGGCCTCGCTCAGGTCGCGGGTGCGCGCCTCGACCTCCGGCCAGTCGAGTTCGCCGGTGATGTGCACCACCTGGGTCAGTTCGAGCAGTTCCGGCAGGGCGTTCAGCAGGGCCTGGTTGATGGAACGCGCCCCCTTCGAGCCGCCGGCGACGAGCAGGACCGGCTCCGTCTCGCTCAGCCCCAGGGTCTGGCGGCCGGTCTGACGCGTCCAGCCGGTCAATTCGCGGCGGACGGGGTAGCCGGTCACCCGCAGACGATGGGGGCCGCGGAAGAAGCGCGTCGACTCCTCGACGGTGAGGCAGATGCGGCGGGCAAAGCGCCCCAGGGTGCGCAGCGCCAGGCCGGGTTCGATATCCGGCACGTAGAGCAGGCTGGGGATTCGCCAGCCGGCCAGCGCCATCGGCACGGCCACATAACCGCCGGTGAAGAACAGCACGTCCGGGCGGTACTCGTCCAGGATGCGGCGGGCGGCGAAGTAACCGCGCGTCAGCCGCCAGAGGTTGCGCGGCAGGGCGCGCAGGCCCACGCCGTGGATTCCGGCGGCCGGAATGGCTTTGAAAGGCACGCCGGCCCGCGCGACCAGCCCGGCCTCCATGCCGCCTTCTCCGCCTACCCACAGCGTCTCGGCGCGATCATTCAGGGCTTGCAGGACGGCGAGGGCGGGATAGACGCCGCCGCCGGTCCCGCCGGCGCAAATCAACAGCCGCACGGTACGACCTCCAAGTAGTATCCGCCGGGACGAGGCCCAGGGCGGTGGAACGCGAAACGCTCAACAGGATTCCGATCGCGGCCAGCGAGGAAATCAGGCTCGAGCCGCCGGCGCTGATAAAGGGCAGGGCGTTGCCGGCGAAAGGCAGCAGTCCGACCATGACGGCCATGTTGATGCCCGCTTCGATGACGATCCAGACCGTCGCGCCGCCGGCCAGCAGGGCGCCGAGCATGTCGGGAGCCTGAGCGGCGATCTTCAGGCCGCGCCACAAGATGATTCCGTACAGCAGGAACAATCCCAGCGCGCCCGCCAGGCCGAGTTCTTCGACCACGACGGCGAAGATGCTGTCGGTGGGAGGCACCGGCAGGCCGGTCAACTTGGTGCTGGCCCGCCCGATTCCGACCCCGAACCAGCCGCCGCGGATGATCGCGCCCAGCGAACGCCGTACCTGGTAGTCGGATTGGATCGGGTCGCGCAGACCGGCCAGGTAAGAGGCCAGGCGCGCCCGGCCGGTGGCGCTGAATTGCACTACCAGCCAGCCGACCGCCAGGGCGACCAGCATGAACAGGACCATCTGACGCAATTCCCCGCCAGCCAGGAAGAAGAGGATGCCGCCCAGCATGAAGATGGTGATGGTGGCGCTCAAGTCGGGCTGGATGTAGATCAGGCCGCCGACGATGCCCAGGATGACGGCCAGGGGGATCAAGCCCAGTTGGGCGTCGTGCAGATGCTCGCGCTTGCTGTATAACCAGACGGAGAGGTAGATGATGGTCACCAGTTTGGCCAATTCGGAGGGCTGCACCGAGCCGCCGAAGAAGGAACGCACCGCCCCGAAGCGCACCTCGTTGTTGATGAGCACGCCGATGAGCAGCAGGATGGTGACTCCCATGACCGGGACGGCCAGTTTGCGCCAGATGCGGTAATCGCTGCGCGCCAGAACTGCGCAGATGACCGCCCCGATCACCATCCACAGCACCTGCTTCTTGAACATGTAACCGGGGTCTTCGTACACCAGCAGCGAGAAGTCGGCGCTGGCCGAATAGAGCATCAGCAGGCCGAAGAGGCCCAGGGCAATCACCGCCAGCAGGAGGGGGATATCCAGGCCGATGGGAGCGGGACGGCGGACGGCTGCGGCCGCCTTGGGCGTCCCTGGAGTGGAGGGATTCACGAAAGTTCCGATACCCATTTGCAAAACGCCTCTCCGCGTTCTTCGAAATCGCGGAATTCATCGAAGGAAGTGCCGCCCGGCGACAGGAGGACAACCCGGCCAGGTTGGGCGAGTTGGGCCGCCGTCTCGACCGCGGCGCGCAGATTGGGGCAGCGATGCAGGCCAAAGGTCCGCCCGCGGCGCGCCTGTTCGAGGACGGCTTCGATCTTGGCGGCCGCCTCGCCGAACAGAATGACCTGTTCCACGCGCTGGGCGACCAGTTCGGCCAGCGATTCCCAGGGCAGGTTTTTGTCGCGGCCGCCCAGCAGGAGGATGATCGGTTCTTCGAAAGAGCGGATGGCGGCCATCGTCCGCTCGGGGGCGGTGGCGATTGAGTCGTTGTACCAGGCCGCGCCGCGGTAGGTGCGCACGTATTGCAGGCGATGGGGCACGCCGCTGAAATCCTGCACGCCGGCCGGGATGGCGCGGCGGGGCAGGCCGGCGGCGCAGGCGATGGCGCAGGCGGCCATGACGTTCAGGCGGTTATGCTCGCCGCGCAGGCGGATGGTATCCTGCTTGAGCAGAGCCGATTCTTTCCCGGCGACGCGCAGGTAAATACGCCCTCTGCGTAAGAAGACCCCGTCGCCGTCTTCGGGCAGGGGAGTGAAGCCGAAGGACAGCAGCCGCCCGCGCGCCTGGCCGCGCAGCCCCCAGGCGCCGGGATCGTCGCGGCCGAGGATGGCAATGTCGTCGGCGCGCTGGAAGGTCAGGATGCGGGCCTTGGCGGCGGTGTAGGCTTCCATCGTGCCGTGACGGTCGAGGTGATTGGGGGTGATGTTCAAGACGGCGGCGATGTTGGGCGAGAGGGTCATCTGTTCGAGTTGAAAACTGGAGATTTCCAGGATGGCCAGGTCGTCGGGGCGCATTTCGTCCACGTAATTCAGCAGCGGGTCGCCGATGTTGCCGCCGACGTAGACGCGCCGCTGGCTGCCCTCGAAGGCGGCCCGGGCGATGCGTCCGACCAGGCTGGTGGTGGTCGTCTTGCCGGCCGAGCCGGTGATGCCGATGGTCGGGCAGGGGACGGCCTCCATGAACACCTGGGTGTCATTGGTCAGCGGCAGGCCGCGCCGGAGCGCCTCCTGCACCAACGGCAGGGTGAGCGGAATGCCGCCCGAGATGCACAGCACGTCGGTCGCGTCGAGCAGGCTGAGCGGATGGTCGCCGAACACCCAGCGGATGGGCAGGTCGGCCAAAGCGGCCTGGGCGGAGACCATCTCCTCGGCGGCGCGGCGGTCGTTCAGGGTCACGAGCGCGCCGTGACGCGCCAGGTAGCGCGCCGCCGCCTGTCCCTGACGGGCGCCTCCCAGGATGGTCACGCGTTTGCCGTTCCAGTCTGTCGTCATCTCACACCAGCGCCAGTCCTACGCCCAGCATGGCTCCCAAAAGGCCGATCAGCCAGAAACGCTGCACGATTTGCATCTCCGACCAACCCAAGAGTTCGAAGTGCAGATGGATGGGGGCCATTTTGAAGAAGCGGCGGCCTTTGGTCGCCTTGAAGTACAAAATCTGAATCACGTCGCTCAGCGCCTCGCTGAAGGGGATGACGGCGATGATGGGCAGCAGCGCCCACTGGCCGGTCATCAGGGCGATGACGGCGATCGAAGCGCCCAGCGAGAGCGAACCGGTGTCGCCCATGAACAATTGGGCGGGGTGCACATTGAACCATAGGAAGCCGAACAGCGCGCCGACCATGGTGAAACAGAAGCGGGCGATGAAGACCTGGCCTTGCATGATGGCAATTCCGCCGTAAGCGGCGAAGATGGTGGCCGAGATGAGTCCGGCCAGACCGTCCAGCCCGTCGGTGAAATTGATGGCGTTGGTCATGCTGACGATGACGAAGGCGGCGATGGGGACGTACCAGACGCCCAGTTCGATTTCGCCCTGATGGCCCGGCAGGAACAAATCGGGTACATCGAGGATGTACTTGAGGGCAAAAGCCACGCCCAGCGCCAGCACGATTTGCGCCAGGAATTTGGTGCGGATGCGCAACCCACTGCCCTTGCGCCGGCCGCGAATGCCCTCCCAATCGTCCAGCGCGCCCAGCGCGGCGTAGACGAACATGGCGGCCAGCGGCACCAGTACCGAGCGGCCGAGCACTTTCATGCCGATCAGACTGGCGGCGTTGAGCAAGATCGTCAGCATGGCCACCGGCAGGATGATCATCACGCCGCCCATGGTGGGCGTGCCCATCTTGGTGAAATGCCGTCCCGGCTCCTCGACGCGGATGATTTTGCCGATCTTGAAGTGGCGCAGGATGCGCAAGAGCGGCCCGCCCCAGATGACGGTCATCATGAAGGCCAGGCTGGCCAGGCTCAGGACAAAGGGCGTTTCGCTCATTCGGCCGCCTCCAGGGCTATGACGATGCGGTCCATGCGGATGCCGTGTGAACCCTTGACCAGCACGACGTCCGTATCGCGTAAAGTCTCCGACAGGTAAGCGACCGCCTGATCGGTGGTCTCGCATTCATGCACCGCCTTGGACCTCAGGCCGGCTTGCCGCGCCGCGGCGGCGATGATGCGGGCGCGCTCGCCGACGGTGATCAGCAAGTCGGCCACCTCGGCCGCCCGCACGCCGACCATCTCGTGGCCGGCGCGCTCGTAGGGGCCGAGTTCGAGCATGTCGCCCAGGACGGCCACTTTGCGGCCTTCCAGTTCGGCCAGCAGGTTCAGCGCCGCCAGCATCGACTCGGGCGAGGCGTTGTAGGTGTCGTCCAGGAGCAGCGCCCCGCTGCGGGCGCGGACGGCCACCAGCCGCAGTTGTGTATGTCCCTGGCGCAGGCCGGCCAGGATTTCCTGCCAGGTCAATCCCTCGGCCAGACCGACCGCCGCGGCCCGCAAGGCGGTGTGGACCGAATGCTGACCGAGGAGCGGAACGCGCACGTGCAGGGTATCCTTGCCGTAGTGCATCCGAAAGCGGATGCCTTCCAGTCCCAGCCCTTCGACCTCGTCGGCCCACAGGTGGGCGTGCGAGTCCAGGCCGTAGAACAGGATGCGCGCCCGGGTCAGTTCGGCCATCGGCCGCACCCAGGGATCGTCGTAGTTCAGGACGGCCACGCCCTCCGGGGCGGAGGGCAGCGCCTGAATCAATTCGGATTTGCCGCGCGCAATCGCTTCCTGCGAACCGGCCCGCTCGGCGTGGACGGTGCCGATGTTGGTGATCACGCCGACTTGCGGAAGGGCGATGTCGCACAGGAAGGCGATTTCGCCGGGGACGTAGAATCCCATTTCCAGCACCGCCCGTTCGTGGCCGGCGCCCAGATGCAGGATGGTCAGCGGCAGGCCGATCTCGTTGTTCAGATTGCCGGGGCTTTTCAGCGTGCGGTAGCGCATGCTCAATACTTCGGCGATCACTTCTTTCGTGGTGGATTTGCCCACCGAGCCGGTGATGCCGATGACGCGCAAGTTCAATTTGCGCCGCCAGAAGCGGGCGATTTGCTGCAGCGCCGTCAGGGTGTTTTCGACCCGCAGGCAGAGGGGCAGCCGGTTCAATGCTTCGAAAGAGGTGAGCGGGGCGCGCAGGTCGAGGGTAGGGTACGGTTCTTTGAGGTCGCGCTGGATGAGGGCGAAGGAGGCCCCGCGCCGGAAGGCGTCGGCGACGAAGTCGTGGCCGTCGACGCGCTCGCCGGGCAGGGCGACGAACAGGCTGCCGGGGATGGCCTGACGCGAGTCGATCGCCGCCTCGGTGATGACGGTCTCGGCGGAGGGACGGGTGTGGGTCAGGGCTTCGAGTACGTCGGCCAGGGTCAACACGTCGGCCTCACTCTCCTCCCGCTGCCTGCAGGCGGATATCGTCGGGCGGGATGTTCATCAACACAACCAGTTGTTCGACCATCTGGCGGAAGACCGGCGCGGCCACTTGAGAAGCCCAGGGCGAGGCGGTCGGCCGTTCGAGCCAGACGTAGACGAGGAAACGGGGGTCGTCGGCCGGCCCCCAGCCGATGAAGGAGGCGTTGGTCTGGCGCGGATCGTAGCCGTAGGCGGTCGGGATTTGGGCGGTGCCGGTCTTGCCCGCCAGGGTGTAGCCGGGGACATTGGCCAGCGAGGTCTCGTTGCTGAGCGATTCGACCAGCATCTGGTTGAGGGCGCGGGCCGTTTCGGGCGAGATCGGCCGCCCGACGATTTGGGTGGACATGGCGCGCTGTTGACCGTCCTGCACGATGGCGTGGAGGACGTGCGGATAGACCATGCGGCCCTCGTTGGCGATGGCCGAACCGGCCATGACCATCTGAATGGGGGTGACGGCCACGCCCTGGCCAAAGGCGTTGGTGCCCAGGTCGATCGGATACCAGTCGCCGTCGCCGGGCAGTTTCAGCCGGCCCGGGTGTTCGCCAGCCAGGTCGATGCCGGTGAGGCGGCCGAGGCCGAAACTCTGCATGTAGCCATAGAAAGTGTCCGCGCCCATCTCGACGGCCGTCCAGGCCAGGCAGACGTTGAGCGAATGCTCTAAACAGCCGGTCATGTCCTGATAGCCCCAAGCGCCGCCGTCCCAGTTGTGGATGTAGCCGCCGCCGACGATGATGGTGCCGGTGTCGAGGAAGACGGTATCGGGGGTCACGGTTCCGCTGTCGAGGGCGGCGGCCATGGTCAGGACTTTCAAGACCGAGCCGGGTTCGTAGGCCTGGCTGATGGCGCGATTGAAGGGCGTCTCGCCGACGAAAATGTTCTCATATTCCCAGTAGCGGTTGAGGTCCATGCGCGGGGTGACGGCCATGGCCAGGATTTCGCCGGTTTGCGGGTCCATGACGATGATGACGCCCGAGCGCGCCCCGTAAGTCTGGAGGGCGCTGTCGAGGGTTTCTTCGGCGGCGGCTTGAATCTGACGGTCGAGGGTCAGAATCAGGGTCGCGCCGGGGGGAATGTCCGGCAGTTCTTCGGCGCGGTTGGGGTCGGACGGCACCCACAGGGTCACCGGGACGCCCGCCAGCAAACTGTTGTATTTCTCCTCGACGCCGTAATAGCCCTGTCCCTCGCGGGTGGTAAAGCCGATGACGTTGGAGGCAAGCGCGCCCTCCGGATAACTGCGTTCCAGGTGGGGGACGAAGCGCAGACCGGCCAGGCTCTGACCGGAGGGGTCGTTCATCAGCACTTCCTGGAGTTCGATGAGTTTGTTGGCCTGTTCGGGCGGCACATGGTCGGCCAGCACCACGTAGAGGATGCCTTCGGCCGGCTCGGTGATTTGGGCCAGAGTGCGGTTGTAATCCAGCCCCAGATAGACGCTGGCGGCCAGGGCAACGCTTTCGGGGTCGCGTACGGCTTGCAGGTCCACGCCGATTTCGTAGATGGTCTGGTTGCCGGCCAGCAGGTTGCCGTTGCGGTCGTAGATTTCGCCGCGGGCGGGGTAATAGGTCACCCAGGCGCCGTTATAGGGGTCCTGCTCGACCAGCCAGGCGCGGGCCTGCGGGTCGGTCTGGATGCGGACCATCTGGAACAGGATGCCGCTTCCGAGCAGGGCGAGCAGAAAGGCGAGGGCGCTGAAGCGCCAGGCGTGGGGGTTGGACATGGTTACCTTCCGCTGGCGGGGTTCGAGGCGGTCAGTTGGTCGGAGAACCACTCGAGCAGCGATTGCCGGTAGGCCGGCAGGATGAGACTGACGGGCGCGGCCGGAACGGGGCGGGAGAGATTCACCGGCTGGGGCGGCTGATAGCCCGCCGCAAAGACGTAGAGAATTTCATCGGCGCGGGCAGGGCGGAAGCCCATGGCCAGGGCGCGCTCCCGCATGGCGCTGTAGGAGGTCAGATTGGCCCATTGCGTTTCCAGGTCGGCGTTGACGCGCTGGGCGTCGAGGATTTCGTCCTGGAGAATCTGCAATTCGCGGCCGGCCAGGGCGGTGCGGGTGGTGACGCTCAGGTGCAAGCCGGCCATCAGGGTGACCACGACCAGCCCAAGCAAAAAAAGGCCGATCCACTGGCGCTGCACGCGCCAGGGGGCCTGTTGCACCTTGCGGGCGATTCCTGTGACGTTGTCCATGGCGTCTATCCGTGTCATGTGGTCATCGTTCTGCTGTGCGTGATGCTGCACCTCCGTTCTGTTGGGGCCGGAGTTCGGTCCCGTGTGAGCCAACACCCATTGGCTAGATTTTTTCGGCGATTCTCAACCTCGCGCTGCGGGCGCGGGGATTATGAGCAATTTCTTCCTCGGTCGGCGTAATCGGCCGCCGGACGATTTCTCTGAGCGTTGCTTTGTGCCCGCAGGTGCAAACCGGCTGACGGGGCGGGCAGAGGCAATCGCGGCTTTCTCGGCGAAAGAATTCCTTGACCAGACGGTCTTCCAGCGAGTGGAAGGCGATTACCGCCAGTCGTCCGCCCGGCGCAAGGACTTGGACTGCCCGGGGTAAGGCGGTTTCGAGGGCGTCCAGTTCGCCGTTGACGGCGATGCGCAAGGCCTGGAAGGTGCGCGTGGCCGGATGGCGCGGGCCGCGGCGTCCGATCGTCCGCTCGATGAGGGCGGCCAGGGCGAGGGTCCCGCGCAGAGGGCGGGCCTGGACGATGGCGCGGGCGATGCGTCGGGCGGCGGGTTCCTCCCCGTAGCGGTAGAGGAGGGCGGCCAATTCCTGCTCCGGCCAGGTGTTGACGATTTCGGCGGCGGTCAGCGGCGCATCGGGGTCGAAGCGCATGTCCAGCGGGCCGTCGGCCAGGAAGGAGAAGCCCCGCGCCGGCGAGTCGAACTGCATCGAGGAGGCGCCCAGGTCGAGCAGGATGCCGTCGACGGCCTCCCAGCCCAGGAGGGCGATCTGCTCGGGGATGCGGGTGTAGGAGGCCTTTTTTAACCAGGCACGCTCCCCGAAGGGAGCGAGTTTCTGGCGGGCCAGGGCCAGCGCCTGGGGGTCCACGTCCAGACCCAGGAGCAGCCCTCCCGGCTGGCTGGCCTCCAGGATGCCGGCCGCGTGCCCGCCGGCTCCCACCGTCCCATCCACGTAGCGCCCTCCGTTTTGCGGGCGTAAAGCGTGTATAATTTCGTGGTAAAGTACAGGTTGGTGCACGCCGCCCCTCTCAACGGGTCGAAAGGTTGAGCGTGGAGAAGCGCTGAGCGTTGACCTCGGCGTTCTGGATTTCGGCCTCTTGGACCTTCCAGGCGTCCGGGTTCCAGATTTCGAAGTAATCGCCCTGGCCGACCAGGACGGCCTCGTTTTGCAAACCGGCCCGCTCGCGCAAGACCTGCGGGATGAGAATGCGTCCGGCGGAATCGAGTTCGACTTCGGCGGCGTTGCCCAGGATGAGACGGCGCAGGATGCGGGCGGTGGGATCCATCATGTTCATGGCCATCAGGCGCTGATAGACGATCTCGAAAGCCTGGGCGGTCATCACCATCAGATTGTGGTCCAGCCCCTGGACGACGTACGCGCCCTCGGCCAACGCCTCGCGAAACCTGGCCGGGACCGTCAGCCGGAATTTGTCGTCGAAGGAATGGAGAAACTGGCCTAAGAACATCTGTTCTGCTCTTTCGTTTAAACCGGAACGCCGGAGGAAACCGGCGTCCCACTTCGTCCCACTTTCTCCCACGGACATGCTTATTGTAGCATACTTTTGACCTGAATTACAAGTAGTACTTTGTGGGTATCCGGGGTCTTCCCCGCCGATGACTCGTCCGTTTGCCCCGAAGTTTTCATCGGGCAGAGCGCCGCCGAATCAGACGGCGGGAGGGAGGAAATTCTCAGGCCCGACTCTTAACTCTCGAAAGGCGAAGCATATTCTTGGGGGGCCAAAAGGCAACAAAAAAGGCGGAGACGACCAGATATGGCGTTCTCCGCCTTTGTTTTGCGCCGTATGTGGGGCGTCCCGCTTTGGGACAGCCCCTTATGAAATGGGCTTTGGGTTGCGCTAGCCGCCAACCCCATAAAAATAGACGGTGTTCGTTTCAGAATCCCACAAGATGAATTGTTCCCCTCGCCACGTTTCCCCTACCCAACCCTTCGAACGATAGCAAATTCCGCTGGCGGCATCTTCGGGTCTCCAGGGCGGATCGAAGACATCGTAGTTGGGGTTGGGAAGCGCAAAGTACGACAGGATCTCCTCGCAGGGTACAGTTTCAAACCGGTCGCTTAAGTAGGCTTCCATGAAGGCAGGATCGGCTTGGAAGCGCAGGTAAATGCTATGTCCTTGCCAGGTATCTCCCACGCCTTCGAGATGGGTCACTTCTGCGGGCAAGGGTGATTGAATCAAGGCTTCGAACATCTGCTCAGGGGTATTTCCCGAAGTCGGCCCTGACGATGGGCCAAAGCCACAACCCGCCAGGCAGATAGCCAACGCCAAGATGATCAGCAACGCGCTTTTTGCAAAAGATGGCTTTGTTGGAGTCGAGGGCATTTTGGCCTCTCGATTTCTGAGCGATCGTGGCAGGTCGTGGCGGCAGCGGCGGGTCAGGCAAGACTCCTTCGCCCAAAAACAACTCCGCTGGCGCGCGGCGCGTCCTCTCAGGGGCCGCTGTCCACTGCGAACGGTGTTGGGCGCTTTCTACTTGACCGTTAGAGCGTCGTGTATTCTCCCCATCGCCTCACGACACGGCGTGGAGATGGTGATTCCCTTCTCGTCTTTGCATTGCAGAAGCTTATTAAACGCTTCCCTGATCTCCTGCTCCAGTGCTTCCCGTTCGGTGGGCGTCATGCGTTGTACCAGGGGGCGGCTGCGATATACCTCAATGAGCGCCATCGCGTTGTTGGCCGCCTCTTCGGGCGACTTGCCCTCATAGGAGGCATCATGCCACCGCTGCACTATTTCTTCAGGCACATCCATACCCGCGTCCTGGGCTGCGATACAGAGCTCAACGGCTTTTACCGGGTCCGTCGCCCCCAGTTTTTCGGCCAGGCCGAGTATCAGGGTTCGGTCAAGGGCAACGCCTTGCGCAAGAACGACCTGCGCGAACCGCTGGGCATCTGGAAGCCTGTCCCACTTGACCAGTGTATCCAGCCATGACTGTATACGCGATGGTGCGATGCCGAATTCCTGCCTCCGCATGACCATGGCAGTGAGCAATGGTTCCGCCCAAGCGATCGCTCCGTATTTCTCCAACTCATCCATCACTATCTCGGCTCGATCTTTGTTCATAACCCCGTTCTCGACAGCCGCTGCCGTTATCCGCGCGGCCTCTTCATACAATGCCGGCGTTTTCCGCCCAACAGCAAGATCTATGCAGCCCTGCACTACAGAAGACAGACGTGTGACATCTATCTTGCTCCTCAAGCTCGCATTCCGCAATGCAGCCACGACGAACTGTCCTCCATTGGAAGCGACTATGGAAGTCGTCTCATCGATCCAAGCAAATATATCATCGGCTGACAGCTTGTCGCCATGCGTCTCTATCAATGCCGCGGCCACCTCGATCGCATGGTCAGGTTTCAGCTCCCCTTTGGTTTCGGTGCCCCCACCATATCTGGTCTGCACAAACCCTCCGCCCTGTCCCTCAAGCGCCAAATCGATGGCTATCTTTACGCTATCGAAGTCAATACCCTCAACGCCCTTGTTGTATGCGGCCAGGCGCAGCTCCGCTGCCAAGGCATATTCACGTGATAGGTCAAGTTTATCGATCCAACCGTATATCATACGCGCTTCCATGGATTCAGGCACATCAGGCATCGCCTGTTTGGTCACGACCCCATGCTCGTCAACTTCCCTCCTGTTTACAATGGCCAGCGCCAGCTTCTGGTAGAGGTCCCACCTGTCGGACTCACCCAGAGTTCCACCCGTATCCGAAACATATTGATCCAACCAGCTATTAATCTCATTAGATGTAATACTCTGCACGCCTGATTTTATGACAGCGATGTGCATGTCAAACATCTGATGCAGACTGTGATTAAAATTAAAAACAGTATTACACATTTCTCGTATTTCATTAACACTGAATCTATCTGGGAAACGCTGAATCATTGATGCTAATAAACGTTTGGCATTTTCATATCTTTTAAATGCCACACTTTCATCGTACCACTGTTGCAACTGATCAAATGGTATTTCGAACGCCCTATTCTCAGCTAATACCGCCGCAATAGTTGAAGCCATAAGGTATCTGATCAACATCCCACCAAGCGGGGCACATTTATTAACGAGCTCGACCCATTGAGTAAGAGTAGGATAATATTGAATGCCCATATCTGACATCATCTCTATCTCACGCAGAAAAACCTTTATCTTTGGTCTATCAGGGGCTGCAACGAATGCATCTGCGTGGTGTCGCATGCCAAGCATTGCATATTCATATGACATGGTCATGGAGTTCTTCTCCACCACCGGCATGAGCATATCCATGTACGCCATGAACCTATCGACCTTTTTTGCAGGGGTGTCATCACTGTCCACTATTGCCAGCAGATCTGCCCGTATCGCGCTTCCTGCCGGCAGGGTGTCTTCGACCTGCTTCTTTACATAGGCCAGGATGTAATCGGAATTTGACTTATGCGTATCAAGCATCACATGCATCTCGTCCGCCTGGGGGATATCGTCGCGCTGGAGCCAGAGGATTGCCCGGTATAGCCCCGCCAGTCCCTGGCCGCATTCATGCTCCGTCTTGCTGTCCGGCAGCCTGAAAGTGTATGCCGGTTGCTCGCCGCCAAAGAACAGAGTTTGCTGTTGCTTATAGTTCAACTCGGACAACATCTCAGATATGTTTTCAGGGGGAGTTGATCCCATTTTGCGCTCCTTTTGGATTGACTCAAGGGTCGTGTTTGAGGTCACTGTTGGCCGTGTTCGTGGTCCGGCAGGGGGAGAAATCCAACTCTTCACTCCCAGCAAAACCATTATTCAGTTGCGGGGATGAAACACATAGCCCAACCGGTTTGGTTCATCGGCGATTAGCCGAGCGGGCGTCCGGCGGAGCCGGCGTCGGGCGTGTTTAATCGTGTTGGGAAGAAATCCAACTCTTCATCATCCGCTAAGCCGTTATTCAATTTTGGAGGATGACACATATAGCCCAGCATTCCCATAACGTTTGAGAGTGATCCGATAGCCTTTTTATCGTCATCAACAAAAAACATCGGTATCGATTAGGTGCTCGATATATTCCACGGCCTTTCTCCTGTTTGATCCCGGCCCAATGCTAAAGGCGAATGATGATAACCCTGCTCGCCGGTAAAGGACGCCCATCTGATATAAATCGCTAACGATTTTCTTTTTCTCCTCAAGAAGAACGTTCTGAGTAAAAGCAACATGAATGGTGGTATAACCGCTGAATCGTATCACTTCAATAAAATCATAATACCCTTCCACATAATCTGGCATAAATGGTTTGCATCGAACAAGATCGCCGTAGTTCAAATCTTTTGAGAGGAAGGGGATCTCCATGATCTCCAGGCAATTGTCCCCAATCAATGTCCCATAAATAATCTCGGAGATTTCGAGTTCTGGTATTCTTCTCTGGATGATGCTCATGATATTTTCTCAAAAATAGTTTCAAACACGCCGAACGGCTGGTCTTAGCGGTAGCGGCGGAGCAGGCAAGACCCTTTTGCCTAAAAACGACTCCGCTGGCGCGGAGAGCCGGGCGCAGCCTCCTGAAGGGGGTTGCCGCCGGGAGCCGGCGTTGGGCAACAGACTTGAACCGATATGCTTTTGTCTGCTGCCTTTCCACATCCCTCACAAAGATCAGCCTGCTGATGAGAGCCTTTTTTTCAGTTCTTCCACCCTCACATAAAACTCTACATAGCCGCAGTTCAAACAAACGCGGGCGGCTCGAATTACCGTTGTTTTCGCTGAGGCCGGTTGTTGATTGGAGAGATACACCAGCGCGCCGCTGGACGCGCTTGCGCTTCCCTCGTCAAAAACACCACCGCATTTCGGACAAAGAGGTGAAATCATCATGGTAATCCTCCAGATATGATGGTTTGGCTCACCTGCGAGCGGGCCTGAGAGAAGCATACTTTGGCCCAAGTGCAACCGATATTTGCCGAAGCATACCCTTGGGGACTGCGCCCCTCTCATCAGGTGGAACCGGTGTTGGACCGGGCTAATTTTTGTTTTAACGCCTTTGCTATTTCTTCTGCTGTTTTCCTTGATTCTTTGGACTTATTCCGATTATGGATATACACGGCATCAAGAAAATTGAGGACGCTGTCTAGATCCGGTAAATCAACCTGCAATTCATCTCGAAAGATGGTGAGGACGCCAATTGGCTTTCCAAAACTACAATGATCTACTAGCCTTATAAACTCGTCGGTCAAATCTTCACTTGACAACTTGGATATAGGCGCTCCCCCATCGAAACAATAACAATAAATTACACCGTTAATCTTTTCTGCTGCAAGGGCGCGGATTGCTTTTAGTAGCCGGTCTGCCCATTTCCCGATGGCTTCGCCGTGATCGAACTCAAGAGCGATTGTCTCACCGTTTCTTTGGATAAGTCCATCGGGCAGAACCCATTGCCTCGTTCTTTGATTGCTATCGGTCTTTACGATAGAAAAGCCATGGCGCCAAATTCTCTCGCTTTCCTGTTTTTCCAGATGAATTTCTACACCTTCGGCGAATTGATATCCCAGCGACAAGATTTCTCCAAGCCTGTAGGAAACCGCCTGATCCCATAGTTCTAATTGATGCTTGACCGCCAATTCTTGGACAGTTCGTACCACCCCTGACGCAAATGAGAATGAATGGATGATTGCATCTCGGAATCTCTCCCCTGTACCATCGGGGAACAGATGTTTGAATGCGCGAATGTTCGAGCCGTTATCGTCCAAACTCAACATAAGGTCTCCTTACTTATGCGGCTCAATGGTTTGCGTTTCAGCCGCGCCGCAAGGCGCCGCGGAACGGCGTCAGGTGGAAGCGCGGGTGGGGCGCACTCCCGGAATACAAGAATCGTTTCTCAAAAGTCTGAAACATCCAAACCGTTTGGTTATCAATCTCTTGCTATTCACTTCAATCTGCTTGCTGTGCCTTTTGCTTCATCAAATTCCCAGATTTCGACATCGCTTGGGATCAAATGGCTATATGTTCGAATGTAGTACTTTGCAAGAGTTTCGTTTCTCTTTCGATTAAAGTCCTTGATTACAAACAGGATTTTTCTGTAGTCAGATGGCGCTGCAAAGAAGAAAAACATCGCTTCGTTCCAGACCGTCATTTTAGCGCTCGGTGTATTACCGCTCTCTGTCCATCTGTGCGCTTTGCATTCTACAAGAACTTTCTCTGATTCGCTGCCCAAATCGAAACTGTGAGGTTTCGTCCCATTAATTCCGATACTAACCGTAATTCCAGGTCTCAAGCTCAATCCCTGTTTTGCAAAAAACTGCTGAACCACCGCTTCAAAATCACTTCCAACTTGAGCATTACTTGTAGAACCTTTACGCTGGAATGGCTTATTCATTCTCATCCCTTTCACACAAATCGCGACCTAGATCTACCGATGCCAAACTCATTTTGCTTTTTGCTTCGAGTTCTGAAAGTGCGC
This sequence comes from Chloroflexota bacterium, assembly GCA_019873655.1. Taxonomy (GTDB): domain Bacteria; phylum Chloroflexota; class Anaerolineae; order Anaerolineales; family Villigracilaceae; genus JAFGSI01. The sequence goes on from JAIOAU010000001.1 coordinate 72,611, forward strand.
CCAATTATTGTATAAGCCACCCTCGGCGGCGTAACAGGCGATGGGCGGAAAAAGATGAAACCCTCATGAAACATTCTAGCACATTTCCAGGCGCGCCGCGTGCCCCGAAAGGACAAAACACCCGGCGTTCCTCGCGGACGCCGGGCCGAGGCGCGGCTCTCCCCTCTCAAGCAAAGGAACGCAGACATTCCCATGCGGCGCCGCGCTCTTCGTGAACCCACAGCGGAAGGCTGAGGTAGCCGTGTCTCTCCTTGCGCCAGGCGGGGCCGCAGACCGTTTCCCCCGTCAACAAGTTGCGCCATCGGCCCGCCGGAAGATAGTAATCCACTTCGCCGTCGGCATTGAAGATCGGCGCGACCAGCAAGGCCGGGCCCAGCATGTACTGCATATCCAGATGCCGGCTGGCGGCCTCGTCGGGGAATTCCAGGACCATCGCCCGCATCACCGGCCAGCCATGCAGATGGGCTTCGCGGGCCGCTTCAAGAAGGTAGGGCATCAGATGTCTCTTCAGGCGGGTGAAAAAACGCAGCACCTCCACCGCCTCCTCGTCGAACAACCAGGGCATCCGGGCGCTCTCATTGCCATGCAGGCGGCTGTGGGAAGAGAGCAGGCCAAAGGCCGCCCAGCGTTTATAGAGATCGGGGGTGGCCGTGCCGATGAAGCCGCTGATGTCATGGCTCCAGAATCCGAACCCGCTCAACCCAAACGACAGCCCGCCGCGCAGCGTCTCGGCCATGGAGGCGTAGGTGGAGGAGTTGTCGCCTCCCCAGTGAAGGGGAAACTTCTGGCTCCCGCACGTGGCCGAGCGGGCAAAAACGACCGCCTCCCCCGCCCCTTTCTCGCGCTCCAGCAATTCGAACACGGTTCGGTTGTAGAGATAGGTGTAGTAATTGTGCATTCGCTCAGCGTCCGAACCATCGTGGTAGCGCACGGCCAGCGGAATGCGCTCGCCGAAGTCGGTCTTGAAGGCGTCCACGCCCATGTCCAGCAGGGCCTTCAATTTGCCGGCGTACCAATCTCGGGCGGCGGGGTGGGTGAAGTCCACCAGGGCCATGCCGGGCTGCCAGTCGTCGACCTGATACACATTGCCTTCCAAATCCTTCAGCAGATATCCCCTCTCGGCCCCTTCGTCGAAGAGGGGGGAGGCCTCGGCAATATAGGGATTGATCCACAAACAAACCCTGACCCCCTTGTCCTTGATGCGTTTCAGCATGCCGGCCGGATCCGGGAAATGGCGTTCATCCCACAAAAAACTGCACCAGGTCAGTTCTTTCATCCAAAAACAATCGAAGTGGAAAACGCTGATGGGAATGCCGAGCGCCTCCATTCGTTCGATGTTGGCCAGGATGGTTTTCTCGTCGTAACTGGTGGTGAAAGAGGTGGAGAGCCACAGTCCGAAGGACCAATCGGGAGGCAGGGCCGGCCGGCCGCTCAGCGCGGTGTATTGTTCGAGCGCCGCTTTGGGAGTCGGGCCGCCAAACAGGTAATAATCCAGGCTGTGACCGCCGACGCTGAACTGGACGCGGCTGACGTGATGCGAACCGACCTCGAACGAAACGCGTCCTGGATGATTGACCAGAACGCCATACCCCCGGCTGGTGAGGTAGAAAGGGACGTTTTTATACGCCAGTTCCGAATCGGTCCCGCCGTCTTCGTTCCAGATCTCCACGGACTGCCCATTCTTGACGAGCGGGCCGAAACGCTCGCCCAGGCCGTAGACCGTCTCGCCGGGCGCGAGGGACAACTGCTCGCGCAGATAGGTCTGGCCATTTTGGGTGAGCAGGGCCACGGCTTGGGGTTCGCTGGAGGTGAGGGGACGATTCTCCCGCAAAAAATCCAGCCGCCACTCCCCGCTGACTGGAACCCGGACGGAAAGCGAGCCGGCCTTGAGCCAGGCGTGTTGTTCGTCCCGGCCGATTTCCACGGAGGCGTTGGAGGCCCGGTCATCCAGATCGAAGACCGGTTTGGGTTCCTGACGCCCTTTGAAATGGGTCAACTGGACGCGGATTACGTCCGGCAGAGGGGAGGTAAAACGCGCCGTAATGATCGCGCCGCCAATATAGTCCCCGCGGGAACGCGCCGGGTGGTCATAGCCGGTCACGACCAGGGCGTCGGGCTGGAGGCGTACATCCACGACCGAAACGGGATACACCGCCGTCGTGCCGGGAAGCAGTTGCCAATGACCTTGATTGAATTTGATGGTCGACCTCCGTCCGCTGCGGCCTCCGAACTCGGGACGGTCGGCGGCCTGCCCCTAACGATCCGGAGCGGGCATGCCCGTTCAGGACAAAACGCCCGTCACCAGCGCCATCTTCAGTTCGCCGATGGCCTTGGTGATCTGGATTTCACGCGGACAGGCCAGGGTGCAGTTGAAGACGGTGTGACAGCGGCTGACGCCCATCACCTCGTTGACGATCTTCAGGCGCTCGGCGGCAGCCTGGTCGCGGTCATCGAAGATGAAGCGGTGGGCGTTGACGAAGGCCGCCGGGCCGAGGTACTCGTCCGAGCCCCAGAAGGACGGGCAGGAGGTGGTGCAGCAGGCGCACAGGATGCACTTGGTCGTGTCGTCGAAGCGCAGGCGCGCCTCCGGGCTTTGCAGGCGTTCCTTTTCCGGCGGCGGGTCGTTGTTGATGAACCAGGGCATGACCTTCTTGTAATTGTCGAAGAACGGCTCCATGTCCACGATGAGGTCCTTGATCACGCGCAGGCCGAGGATGGGTTCGACGGTGATGCGCGTCCCCACGTCGCGGACGAGGGTCTTGCAGGCCAGCCGGTTCATGCCATTGATGCGCATGGCGTCCGAACCGCAGATGCCGTGGGCGCACGAGCGGCGGAAGGAAAGCGTCCCGTCCTGGTAGCCCTTTACCTTTTCGAGCAGGTCGAGGACGCGGTCGGTCTCCACAGCCTCCAGTTTGTAGGTCTTGTAGGAGGGCTTTTTGTCCTTTTCGGGGTTGTAGCGGAAGATTTTGAGGGTGACTTCCATAAGAGTGCTCCCGTGTCACGTGTTCCAGTGTCAGGTGTTCCGGTGTCAAGTGTTCCAGTGTCAAGTGTTGCGGTGTCAAGTGTTCCGGTGTCACGTGATACGGAGGCGCGTGACACCGGGCAACGCTAATAGGTGCGTACCTTCGGCTCGAATTTCGTGATGACGACCGGCTTGTACTTCAAGGCGATGCGGCCCTGCTCGTCCACGAAGGCCATGGTGTGCTTGAGCCAGTTCTTGTCGTCGCGGTCGGGGTAGTCCTCGCGGGAATGGCCGCCCCGGCTCTCGGTCCGCGCGAGGGCCGAGACGGTGGTGACCTCCGCCAGGTCGAGCAGGTTGCCCAGTTCCCAGATGTTCATCAGTTCCATGTTGAAGATGGAGCCGGTATCGGTCGGGCGGACGTGCTTGAAGCGTTCCTTCAGTTCGCGCACCACGTTCAGGGCGTTCTCCATGCCCTTGCCGGAGCGGAAGATGCCCATGTCGTCGAACATGACCTTCTTCATCGTGACGGCGATGTCGAAGGCGTTCTCCGTCCCGTCGGCGTTGCGGATGCGCTCGAACTGGGCGCGGGCGAAGCCGGCCGGGTCGTCGGGGAGGGGGGCGAAGTCCGCGCCTTTGGCGTACTCGGCGGCGCGCAGACCGGCGTACTTGCCGAAGACCACCAGGTCGAGCAGGGAGTTCGTGCCGAGGCGGTTCGCCCCGTGGACCGAGACGCAGGCGCACTCACCCGCCGCGTACAGGCCCGGCACGACCGTGTTCTTCTCATCGGCGAGCGCCTCGCCGTACTTGTTGGTCGGGATGCCGCCCATGGCGTAGTGCGCCGTCGGCTGGATGGGCATCGGCTGGGTGACCGGGTCCACGCCCAGGTAGACGCGGCAGAAGTCCACGATGTCGGGCAGTTTGGCGAGAATCTGCTCGCCGGTGACGGTGTAGGGCGAGCCGTCGGGGTTCTTGCGCCCGTCGAGGGCGGCGTATTTGTTGACCGTTTCGGGGCGGACGTCGAGATAGACGTAATTCTGGCCGTTGACGCCGCGCCCTTCGCGGATTTCCATGTAGATGGCGCGGCTGATGACATCCCGCGAGGCCAGGTCTTTGACCTTGGGGGCGTACTTCTCCATGAAGCGCTCGCCCAGGCCGTTGATGAGCACGCCGCCTTCGCCGCGCACGCCCTCGGTGATGAGGATGCCGAGTTTGTAGATGCCGGTGGGGTGGAACTGGAAGAATTCCATGTCCTCCAGCGGCAGGCCGCGCCGCATGGTGATGGCCGGGCCGTCGCCGGTGAAGGCGTAGGCGTTGGAGGTGATTTCCCAGATGCGCCCATGCCCGCCGGTGGCGAAGATGACCGCCTTGGCGTGGAAGACGTGGAATTCGCCCGTCGCCAGTTCGATGGCGACCACGCCGGCGGCTTTGCCGTCCACCATAATCAGGTCCACCACCTGGAATTCATCGAAGAAGGTGACGTTGTTCTTCAGGCACTGCTGGTAGAGGGTTTGCAGAATCATGTGGCCGGTGCGGTCGGCGGCGTGGCAGGCGCGCGGGACCGGTTTGCCGGTCACGTTGTTGGTATGCCCGCCGAAGGGACGCTGGGCAATCCGGCCGTCCGGCGTCCGGTCGAAGGGCAGGCCCATGTGTTCGAGTTCGTAGATGGCCGGGACGGCCTCGGTGCACATGAACTCGATGGCGTCCTGGTCGCCGAGGTAGTCCGAGCCTTTGACCGTGTCGAAGGTGTGCCATTCGGGATGGTCTTCTTCCACGTTGCCGAGCGCCGCGCCGATGCCGCCCTGGGCGGTGCCGGTGTGCGAGCGCGTCGGGTAGAGTTTGCTGATGATGGCGGTTTTGGCGCTCTTGGAGGCGTAGAGGCCGGCCATCAGGCCCGCCCCGCCCGCGCCAACGACGATGACTTCGTATTGATGAATGTTCATGCCGCCGCTCCTATGAAGTCCAGATGAGATACACGCCGACGAAGATCATGAACAGCGTCAGCAGCAAGACCAGGATGCGCAGAGTCCGCCGCAGCCAGGGAAGGGTCAGATAGTCTTCGATGACGCTGAGCAGACCGTGCAGTCCGTGGGAAGTGGCGAAGAAGACAAAAGCGCTGGCCACGAGTTTCCAGAAGGAGGTCGTCCAGGGGGCCAGGTCGGGGACGTTGGTGTTCTGGACGTGGGTGACGTTGGGGGTGAAGACCCAGCGCATCAAGTCGGCCAGGTTCATCTGCGTGCGGGCGCCCATGATCAGCGCCCCCACCAGGCCGGTCAGGGCCAGGGCGTACATCACCAGCGCCGAGACTCGGGTGAAGAACCACATGAAGGTCTCGAAATCGAAGCCGCGTTGCGTGAACGAAACGGTTCTCGGTTTCATGGTCTCCTCCTAGCCAGACAGAGCGGTGCGCAGGATGACCAGCACGCACATGGCGTAGAGGGGCAGGAAAACTGCCCATTCGATCCAGATGGCCTCGCGCTGATGCTCGATCAGTTTCGGCCACAGATCGAGAATCACAATCCGCAGACCGTTGATGGCGTGGAACAGGGCGCAGAAGAAGACGACCAGTTGGAAAGCCCAGTGTTCGTAGACCGAGTTGAGGAAAATCCCCACCTCGCCGCCGAAATAGGAGGCCAGGAGGTGGACGGAAACGAAGACCACAATTCCCAGGCCGCCGATGCGGTGCAGGATGAAGGTCAGCATCGGCCCCTGCCCCTGATATTTCAGGCCCTGCCACAGGCTGACATTTCTGCTAAGACCCATCTAAACCTCCTTTGGGAGTTCGATTTTGGGACTTCACTATTATCTCATTCTCAATTCTGACAGGAATAGTGACAATGCTCATGGTTTATTCGTTCCAGACTTCCTCTTGGGGAAGAGCGGTTCTTTCTTATAATCGAATTGTATCGAGGATGTCCGGCCTGGGCAATGGATGGCCGGAAGAATCATCAGGAGGTGGTCCACGATGGCTCGCTCTCACCATATTGGCCGCCGGGATTTCATCAAGTTGGTGACCGCCGCGGTGGGGTCGTTCATCGCCGCGGGGATCGGGATCCCGGCCATTGGTTATTTGATTCACCCGGCGTTGAAAACCGGCCAGGGCAAGGAGGCCTGGATTCCGTTGGGGCCGCTCGAGAACTTCGAAATCGGCAAGCCGACCCTGGTCAACTTCACGCGCACGCGCGTCAACGGCTGGGAGCGGACGTCGAACAGTTACGGCGTCTATGTGGTGCGCACCTCGGCGGACGAGGTCGTCGTCTTCTCCAACGTCTGTACGCACCTGGGCTGCCGGGTGAATTGGAAGGAAGAAATCGGCGCTTACGTCTGTCCCTGCCACGACGCCGAGTTCGCCGCCGACGGCAGCATTGTGCGCGGCCCGCAGCCCCGTCCGCTCGACCGCTACGAGGGCGAGGCCCTCAGGATTCAGGACGGCATTGTCGAAATCCTGTTCACGGAAGGGTGATCTTATGTGGAAAAAATTCTACGCCTGGCTGGATGAACGCCTCGGCCTGAACGACTTGTACAAGGCCACCCTCGACCGCCCGGAGCCGAAGGGCAACTGGTGGAACACGCTCGGCTCGGCCAGCCTGTTCCTTTTCCTCCTCCAGGGTGTGACCGGCATCTTCCTGACCGTCTACTACACTCCCTCGCCCGACCACGCCTACGACTCGATCCAGTACATCATGAACGAAGTCGCCTTCGGCTGGCTGATTCGCGGCATCCATCACTGGGGCGCGACGCTGATGGTCTTGGTCGTTTTCATCCACATGCTGCGGGTCTTCGTGACCGCCTCTTACAAGTACCCGCGCGAACTGACCTGGATCATCGGCGTCGGGCTGTTGCTGCTCACCCTGGGGATGGGCTTCACCGGTTACCTGCTGCCCTGGAACCAGCGGGCCTACTGGGCGACGACGGTGGGGACGGAAATCGCCGGGGCGGTGCCGTTCATCGGCGGATTCATCACCCGCGCCCTGCGCGGCGGCGAGGACCTGAGCGCCCTGACCCTCAGCCGCTTCTTCTCGGCCCACATCTGGATGCTGCCCGCCCTCCTGGCCGGGCTGATCGGCGTCCACATTTATCTCATCGTCAAACACGGCGAATCGGCTTTCCCCGATCGAGAGGATTAGAGGAGCGCTGCCATGAACGAAGAACAAAAGAAGCAAATCCACGAAAAGTACCAGCGCGCTCTCCAGAAGGGCGAACGCTTCTGGCCCGACAGCATCTACAAGGACCTGGTCGTCTCCTTCGGCATTTTCATCCTCTTGATTCTGCTGGCCACCTTCGTCGGCGTCCCGGGCGAGCCGAAAGCCGATCCGAGCGACTCATCCTACGTGCCCAAGCCGGAGTGGTATTTCCTGTTCCTGTTCAAATTCCTGGCGCTCTATGGCCAGTTGCCCGTCATCGGCAAGGTCGAATGGATCGCCGCCGTGCTGATTCCGGCCCTCGTCCTGATCGGCCTCTTCCTCCTGCCGATTCTCGACCGCAACCCGCGCCGGCACTATTCGCGCCGCACCCTGGCCCTGACCATCATGGCGGTCTTCGTCGTCAGCATGGTCGTCCTGACCATCCTGGCCAATATCCCGCTGACGGCCGACGAGAATGGACGCATGACTCTGCCGACCCGTCTGCAATTGTGGGCCGGTTTGTTCCTCCCCGCTGCCGTTTACATTCTTCTCGTCCTCTACGCCCTGCTGGCCAAGCGAATCGGCCCGTTGACCGGCCGGCTGCAGGTCTGGACGGCGGCGGCCGGTTCGGCGGGCATGCTGGCGCTGATGGCGGTCGTCCTGGCCATCGCCCCGGCCCCCGAAGTCGCCGAGAGCCGCGTCGCCGGGACGTTGGCCGAGCAAATCGCCGCCGGGCAGGAACTGTACGCCCTCCACTGCGTCGAATGCCACGGCGACGACGGGACGGTGACCCTCATCCAGGGCGTCGAGGGCCTGGAAGGGACGGTCGTCAGCCCGATCAACAGCCAGGATGTCATGTACACCTTTACTGACGAGACGCTCGCCAACATCATCAACTACGGCCAGCAGAGTTTGGGCATGCCGCCCTTCGGCAAGGCTTACGGCGGCGAACTCGGACCGAGCGAGATCGGCTACATCGTGACGTTCATGCGCTACAGTTGGGACGATCGCATGGAAATGCCTGCCGAAGCGGTCGTGTCGCTGCCGCTTCCCGCGCCGGGCGAAGCGCCGTCTTACGATGTCCATGTCCAACCCATTTTGCAGCGCTACTGCGTCTCCTGCCACCGCGCCGGCAAGGAGAACGGCGGCCTGCTGATGACCTCCTACGAGGAAACCCTGACGACGGGCGATTACGCCGGCCGGACCATCGTCGCCGGCGACCCGAACTCGTACCTGATTCTGGTCATCAACGGCACGCCGATCACCGACCCGGCGACGGGCGAGGTGCTCATCCGCCAGATGCCGCCGACGCGCCTGATGCCGCCCGAATACATCGACGTCCTGACCCGCTGGATTCTGGCCGGCATGCCCAGGACGGCCGAAGACGCCCAGGCGGTCAGCCCGACGCCGTGAGAAAAGAGTCAAAAGAGAGAGACCCGTTCTCTTCAAGAGAGCGGGTCTCTTTTTATTCAGGCGTTTACATGTGCCGGATGACGGCCTCGCCGAACTCGGAGCATTTCACTTCCGTTGCTCCTTCCATCAGGCGGGCGAAGTCGTAGGTGACGGTCTTGGCGGCGATTGCGCCCTCCATGCCCTTGATGATGAGGTCGGCGGCCTCCGTCCAGCCCAGGTAGCGCAGCATCATCTCGCCGGAGAGGATGACCGAGCCGGGGTTGACCTTGTCCAGGTCGGCGTACTTGGGCGCGGTGCCGTGCGTGGCCTCGAAGATGGCGTGACCGCTCTCGTAGTTGATGTTCGCGCCCGGGGCGATGCCGATTCCGCCCACCTGCGCGGCGAGCGCATCGGAGAGGTAGTCGCCGTTCAGGTTCAGGGTGGCAATCACATCGTAGTCGCGCGGGCGGATGAGGACGAACTGCAGGGTCACGTCGGCAATCGAGTCCTTGATGAGCAGTTTGGACTTCCATTTGCCGTCGCCGTGCGTGGGCCAGAGGGCCAGGGCGGCCTCCACCTCGGCGCGGATTTCGGCCTGCTTGTCGGGGGGCATCATCTCGTAGCCGGGGTCGATCATGCGGGCGTTGGCCTCCACCGTCAGGTCGGGGTTGGCTTCCTTGTTGCCCAAAATCCAACTCTCGCGCTCGGTGACGATCTGATCGCGGAACTCGCGCTTGGCCAGGGCATAGCCCCAGTCCTTGAACGCGCCCTCGGTGAACTTCATGATGTTGCCCTTGTGGACGAAGTTGACGCTCCTGCGCTTGTTCGCCAGCGCCCAGCGGATGGCGGCGCGCACCAGCCGTTCGGTCCCCTCCACCGAGACGGGCTTGACGCCGAAGGCGGCCGTCTCCGGGAAGCGAATCTTGCCAAATTCCTTCGGGAAGGCTTCCTGGAGCAGTTTCTTGAATTTTTGATTCTCCTCCGTCCCGTACTGGAACTCGATGCCGGTGTAGATGTCTTCGGTGTTCTCGCGGAAGATGACCATGTCCACGTATTCGGGGTGCTTCACCGGCGAGGGCACGCCGGGGAAGTAACGCACCGGCCGCTGGCAGACGTACAGGTCGAGCAGTTTGCGCAGGGCCACGTTCAGCGAGCGGATGCCGCCGCCGATGGGCGTCGTCAGCGGGCCTTTGATGCCCACCAGGAATTCTTTGAAGGCCTCGGTCGTCTCATCGGGCAGCCAGGTGTTGAACAGTTTGAACGCCTTTTCGCCCGCGTAGACTTCCATCCAGTGGATTTTGCGCTTGCCGCCGTAGGCCTTCTCCACCGCCGCGTCGAAGACGCGCTGCGAGGCGCGCCAGATGTCGCGTCCCGTCCCGTCGCCCTCGACGAACGGGATGATGGGATTGTCGGGGACCTGGAGTTTGCCGTCTCGAATCGTGATTTTCTTGCCGTCTGCGGGAATTTTGACTAGAGTATATGTCATGTGATTCTCCTGTGTACCAAATAATATTATTGAGGAGCGTTCCAGATAAACGCGGAAGAAACCCAATCTCTATTTTAATCGAAATCCCTTGACAAAATCCCCTTTTTGTATAGAATCGGGCGCAATGTCTGAACAATGCTTTCCCCGACCGCCTGCGCCAGAACATTTCTGTCGGTTTTGTTTTTGAGAGAGCCGTTATCGGCTCTCTTTTTTTGCCTGTTGACAGGTAAAAACAAATTCCATCTTCATCAAGGAGGAAGAATGTCCCCGGAAACCAAACCCAAAGTGCTGGGCTATCTGCCCAACGATGTTCCGCCCTTCGGGCAAATCGTCCTGCTGGGCTTCCAGCACGCCCTGACGATGTTCCCGGCGACCGTGCTGGTGGCGCTTCTGGTGGGCTTCCACGTCAGCACGGTGCTGCTGGCGTCGGGCCTGGCGACCATCGTGGCGCTCCTGCTCTCGCGCTGGGGCATCGGCAAATTCATCCCGCTCTATTACGGCTCATCCTTCTCGTACATTGCCGCCATCCTGGCCGTGACCAACGCCTCGTTCGGCCAGCCGGCCTCGGATGAACTCATCCGCGTGGCGCAGGCGGGCATCGTGGTCACCGGCCTGATCAACGTCCTGGTCGGTCTGCTCATCCGCTTTGCGGGCGGCAAGAAGGTCATCGACGTCGTCCTGCCGCCCATCGTGACCGGATCGGTGGCGGCGGTCATCGGCTTTGCCCTCGGCAAGGCCGCCCTCGATATGTCCAGCGGGCTGGCGGGGGGCATCTCCGGCGGCGACTTGAAGTGGTGGCTGGTGGCCATCGTCACCCTGATCTCAACCATTCTCTTCTCGGTCTATCTCCAGAAGAAGGGCTTCGTCGGCATGCTGCCGGTCTTGTTCGGCGCGATGGTCGGTTATATCGTAGCCGCCGCGCTGGGCATGGTGGATTTCTCGACCGTCACCGAGGCGAAAGTACTGGTCGCGCCGCACATCACGCTGCCGGACTTTACCTCGGCCATGAGCGCCACGGCCATCGTCAGCATCGCCATCATGGCGATTGCCACCATCCCCGAAAGCACCGCCCACCTCTTCCAGATCAGCCTCTACGTTGACCATCTGGCCGAAGAACTGAAGAAGGAAAAATACAGCCTCAGCCAGCACATCGGATTCAACCTGATTTTGGACGGCATCGGCGACATGCTCAACGGTCTGCTGGGCGGCGCGGCGGGGACGAACTACGGCGAGAACAACAGCCTGATGGTCATCACCCGCAACTACAGCGGCGTCTCGCTCATCGCCGCCGGCGTGATTGCCATCCTGATGTCCTTCAGCGGCCACCTGGCCGGGATTGTGCAATCCATCCCGACCGCCGTCAGCGGCGGACTGGCTATCTATCTCTTCGGCGTGATTGGCATGCAGGGCGTGGCCCTGATGATTGCCGAAAAGGTCAATCTCTTCGACCCCAAGAATCTGGCCATCGGGGCCGTCATCATGATCGTCGGCGTCGGCGGGCATATTGCTTACAACAGTTTCCTGCCCATCCCGCTCCTGCAGGGCATCTTCCCGCAGGGCTGGCCGGCGATTGCCACCGCCGCCGTCCTCGGCATTCTGCTCAATGCGGTCTTCTCGATTTTCAAACCGAAGAACGGCGAATAGAGGCCTGTCGTTCCGAACGGGCTGGAGCCGGGGGAAACCCCGCTCCAGCCTTTCGCCTCTTGACAAATCCCCCGCCCGGCCTATAATTCCGCCCGATATGGTCACATTCTCGAACACGCGAGATTTTCTCTTCGAGCCGGTCGGCTTGATGTTTTCCTTTGCCCTTTAGAGAGCCGTTCTCGGCTCTCTTTTTTTGCCTGTGCTTCTTGACAGGCTAAAAGCCTGTCCTACGGAATGACTATCTGACTATGAGACTCCCCGGACTGATTGACCCCCACGTCCACGTGCGCGAACCCGGCCAGACCCACAAGGAAGACTGGGATACCGCCACCCAGGCCGCGCTGGCCGGCGGCGTGACGACCGTCCTCGCCATGCCGAATACCAAACCGCCCATCTTCGACGCCGCGACCCTCGACCTGGCGCTGGCCGCGGCCAACGAAAAAGCGCGCTGCGACTACGCCCAGTACCTCGGCGCCGGGCCGGCCAACGCCGCCGAGGCCGCCCGCCTCGCCCCACGCGCCGCCGGGCTGAAAATGTACCTCGACAGCACCTTCGGCGAACTGCGCCTGGACGACATGACCCTCTGGCTGGAACACTTCCGCCGCTGGAGCGGCCCCGGCCCCATCGTCGTCCACGCCGAGAGCCGCAGCATGGCCGCCGCCCTGGCCTGCGCGCAGATGTTCGACCGTCCCGTTCACATTGCCCACGTCTCCCTGCGCGAGGAGATTCTGCTCATCAAGGAGGCCAAAGCGCGCGGCGTCAAAGTCACCTGCGAGGCGACGCCGCACCATCTCTTCCTCGCCGCCGACGACATCCCGGCCATCTCGCACGGACATCCCGGCCGCGGCGAGGTCCGCCCGCGCTTGGCCTCCCGCGCCGACGTGGAGGCCCTCTGGCAAAACCTGGACGTGATTGACTGCTTCGCCACCGACCACGCCCCGCACACCCTCGCCGAAAAGGACGGCGAGAATCCGCCTCCGGGCTTCCCCGGCCTGGAGACGATGCTCCCGCTTTTGCTCACTGCTATTGACGCCGGACGTTTGACCTTTGACGATTTGATTCAAAAACTGGCGATTAACCCAAGAAAAATTTTCCATCTCCCCGAACAACCCGAAACCTGGGTCGAAGTGGACGAAAACGCCCGCTGGGAAATTCGGGCAGCAGAACTCCGCTCAAAGTGCGGCTGGACACCCTTCGAGGGCTGGCAGGTTCGGGGTCGCGTGACGCGGGTCGTCCTGCGCGGGCGCGAGGCGTTCAAGGACGGCAGGATTCTTGTCGAGCCGGGATACGGCCGGAATGTCCGCGAGGAATAAAAAAGCGCAGAGTTGCCTCTGCGCCAGTTTGCGAAGCCGCCAATTGCCTATGACTCGGTCAATCTTCCGGTCACGTACTTGTGCAGGATGCTGGAAATCAGAGTCTGGTAGGGAATGCCTTCCCGCAGAGCGCGTTTTTGCAATTCGAGCAGGTCTTTTTCGGAAATGCGGATGTTGACGCGCTTGTCCTTGCGGAAGGCCGCGCGGGCGTAGGCCTGATACTGGGCCGCCTGCTCCTTGACATTCTTCGCCGACTGCCACTCCTCGTTCTCGTAAGAGGCCAGCAGTTCGAGTTCATCCGGCTGGAGGTTCAAGTCGCTCATTTTGCGGTTCTCCGCAAAGACTTTTGTACTCAAATTTTAGACCCTTGTGTGCCTTTTGGCAACACCCTATCCGACTATTCGACTATCAGACTAGGAGACTACCATGACTATCCAAAAACACACCATGACCCACCTGCCCCTCGGCGATCACAAGACCGCCCCCTGGTACGGCAAGGACATCCTCTCGGTCAAGCAGTTCGACCGCCTCGACCTGGAATACATCTTCGGCGTGGCCCACGAAATGCACGACATGGTGGACCACATCGGGACGTTCGACCTGCTCAAGGGCAAGATTCTCGCCAACCTGTTCTACGAACCGTCTACACGCACCTCGTCCTCCTTCACTGCGGCGATGGAACGGCTGGGCGGCTCGGTCATCCCCATCAACGAGGTGAAGTACTCTTCCGTCGCGAAGGGCGAATCCCTGCCCGATACCGTCCGCACGCTGGAATGCTACGCCGACGTCATCGTCCTGCGCCACCCGGAGGTCGGCTCGGCGGCGATTGCGGCCAAGGCCGCCCGCAAGCCGGTCATCAACGCCGGCGACGGCATCGGCGAACATCCTACCCAGGCCCTGCTCGACGCCTTCACCATCCGCGAGGAACTCGGTCACATTGACGGCCTCACCGTCACCCTGCTCGGCGACCTGAAGCACGGGCGCACCGTCCACTCGCTGGCGCGGCTCCTCTCGCTCTACAAGGTCAAACTCAACTACGTCTCGCCCGACATCCTGCGCATGCCCGCCGAACTGATGGATGAACTCAGCCAGAAGGGCGTCGAGCAGACCGAATACACCACCCTCGACGCCTGCCTGCCGGAGACCGACGTCCTCTACGTCACCCGCGTCCAGAAGGAACGCTTCGCCGACGAGGCCGCTTATGAATCGGTCAAGGGCGCGTACGTCATCAACGCCGAGGTGATGAAGGCCGCCAAACAACGCATGATTGTCATGCACCCCCTGCCGCGCGTCGGCGAAATCGACCCGGCCTTCGACGAAGACCCCCGCGCCGCCTACTTCCGCCAGATGGAGTACGGCCTATACGTCCGCATGGCGCTGTTGGCGATGGTGCTTGGGAAAGCGTAAAACAGTGTCACGTGCCATGTGCTCCGGTGTCAAGTATAAAACTCTGGCGCTGGAACACCGTGACACTTGACACGGAAACACTTGACACTTACACCGATGGAAACCTTCTTCTCCCTCCTCGCCAGGCGCGTTGAGGAGAGCAATTCCCTCCTCTGCGTCGGCCTCGACCCGCACCCTGCTGACCTGCCTGCCCCCACCGCCGAGGCGGCGCGGACCTTTTGCCTGAATCTCGTCCGACAGACTGCTCCCTACGCCGCGGCGTTCAAGCCCAACGCCGCCTTCTTCGAGGTCTTCGGCGCGGAGGGCTGGACGGCGCTCAAGGACGTGATAGACGCCGTCCACGCCGAATCGGCGCGCCTCGGCTCGCAGATTCCCGTCATCCTGGACGCCAAGCGCGGCGACATCGCCTCCACCGCCGAGGCCTACGCCCGCGCCGCCTTCGAAACCCTCGGCGCGGACGCGCTCACCGTCAACCCCTACCTCGGTCACGATGCGGTCGAACCCTTCCTGCGCGACCCGCGCAAGGGCGTCTTCCTGCTCTGCAAGACGAGCAACCCCGGCGCGGGAGATTTGCAGGATTTGCTTGTGAGAGAAACTTCCGAAGTCTCTACGCCCCTGTATCTCCATGTGGCAAAACTCGCCCAAACCTGGAACACGCGCGGCAACCTCGGCCTGGTCGTCGGGGCGACTCACCCGGAGGCCCTGGCCCGCCTCCGCCTCGCCGCGCCGGATTTGTGGTTCCTCGTCCCCGGCGTCGGCGCACAGGGCGGGGACTTGGAGACCGCCCTCCGCGCCGGTCTGCGCGCTGACGGCAAGGGACTGCTCATCAACGTCTCGCGCGGCATCTCGCGCGCCGAGAATCCCGGTCAGGCCGCGGCTGAACTGCGCGACCAGATTCTGGCTCTCCGCCGTTCCTATGAACACTGAACACTGACCCACTGAACACTGAATCATGACCTTCTACCTCACCGCCACCATTATCACCATCACCTATATCGGCATCGCCATCGGCGGCTATCCCGGCCTGCGCGTCAACCGCACCACGCTGACGCTCATCGGCGTCGGCGCGCTGCTTGGCCTCGGCTTGCTTGACTTCAAGCAACTCGGCAGTTTGCTCGAAATCAACACCCTCGTCCTGCTCTTCGGGATGATGATTATCAACGCCAACCTGCAACTGGCCGGGTTCTTCCGGCTGGCGGGCGCGTCCATTCTCAAGTTCACCCGCTCGCCGCGCGCCCTGCTGGCGCTGGAGATTCTCGTCGCCGGGGTGTTGAGCGCCCTCTTTCTGAACGACACCATCTGCATCATGCTCACCCCGCTCATCGTGGACGTGACGCTGACCGCCAAACGCAATCCCGTCCCCTACCTGATTGCCCTGGCGACGGCGGCCAACATCGGCTCGGTGGCCACTCTCACCGGCAACCCGCAGAACATGATTATCGGCATCGCTTCGGGGCTTTCCTACCTGCAATTCGCCGCCGCCCTGACGCCGATTGCCCTGCTCGGACTGGGCGTCATCTGGGTTGTGCTGGTCTGGTTCTATCCGCAGGAATTCCGCCGCGAACACTTCGACCATGTCGAAATCCCCGACCCGCGCGTCTTTCGTCCGCTCTTGACCAAGAGCCTCATCGTCACCGCCGGTCTGCTGGCAGCCTTTGTGCTGGGCGTGCCGATTGCCGAAGCGGCCTTCGTGGCCGGATGCGTCCTGCTCTTCACCCGCCGCGTCCGCCCGGAGAAGGTGATGAACGAGGTGGATTGGAATCTGCTGGTCTTCTTCGCCGCGCTGTTCATCCTGACCGGCGTCATCGAGTTGAATCACCTGACCGACGGCATCTTCGCCGCCCTGGCCTCCTTCCTGCAGAAAGGCGCGGCCGGGCTTTCGCTCATCACCGTCGTCATGTCGAACCTGGTCTCCAACGTCCCGGCGGTGCTGTTGTTGCGTCCGGCGGTGAGCCATCTCCCCAATCCCACCGCCGGCTGGCTGACCCTGGCCGCCGCCTCCACCCTGGCCGGCAACCTGACCCTGCTTGGCTCGGTAGCCAATCTCATCGTCGCCGAGAGCGCCGCCAAGCGCGGCATCAAACTGACCTTTTGGGAATACACCAAAGCCGGTTTGCTCATCACCGTCCTCTCGCTTGCGATTGGCATTGCCTGGATTCAACTGTTCATCTGGAAATAAACGGAGTCCCCATGACCTCCCAACCTGCCAACCTGTCCTCCCTCGCCGACGGCCTGCTCGCCGCCGGCTGCGTCAAGTTCGGCGAGTTTACCCTCAAGTCGGGGCTGAAATCGCCCATCTACATTGACCTGCGCCAGCTCATCTCGCATCCCCGCCTCCTGGAACAGGTCGCCGCCGCCTATTTGCCCATCCTGCAACAACTCTCCTTCGACCGCCTGGCCGCCCTGCCCTACGCCGCCATCCCGATTGCCACCGCCATCAGTTTGGCCGGGAACTACCCGATGATTTACCCGCGCAAGGAGGCCAAAGACTACGGCACGAAGGCCGACATCGAGGGCGAATATCACCCCGGCGAGACCGTCGCCGTGATTGACGACCTGGCGACCACCGGCGGCTCGAAGTTCGAGGCCATCGAAAAACTGACCGCCGCCGGCCTGACCGTGCGCGACGTGGTCGTGCTGATCGACCGCCAGTCCGGGGCGAAGGAAGCGCTGGAGGGGGCCGGTTTCCGCCTCCATGCCGTGCTGACCATCACGCAACTGCTCGACTATTGGGAACAAGCGGGGAAGGTGGATGCAGAAAAAATCGCCGCCACGCGCCGCTTTTTGGAACAAGTCTGATGTACCGCCGCTTCTTCCGTCCGCTCCTCTTCCGTCTCGACCCCGAAACCGCCCACGGCCTGACCCTGAGCCTGCTCCGGCTGTCAGGCCTCGTCCCCCCGACGCGCTGGCTGTTGGAAGCGCTCTTCGCCGCGCCCGAAAAACCGGTGGAAGTCTTCGGCCTGCGATTCAAGAATCCGGTCGGGCTGGCGGCTGGCTACGACAAGGACGCGGTCGCCCTGCGCGGACTGGCCGCCCTCGGCTTCGGCCACCTCGAGGTCGGGACGGTAACGCCGCGTCCGCAGCCGGGCAACCCGAAGCCGCGCATCTTTCGGCTGGTGGAGGACGAAGCCGTCATCAACCGCATGGGATTCCCCGGCGCAGGCGCTGAAGTTGTGACCAACAACGTGCGAACGTTCAAACGCGCAAACGTAATTCTTGGAGTGAATCTCGGCAAAAACAAAGACACCCCGCTCGAATCCGCCGCCGAAGATTACCTCGCCCTGATGCGAACCTTCTCCCCGCTCGCCGACTACCTCGCCATCAACGTCTCCTCGCCCAACACGGTGGGACTGCGCCGCCTGCAGGGACGCGAAATGCTGGAAAATCTGCTTGGGAAGATTGAGGCGGCACGCCGCACATCGCACAGCGCACGCCCTATTTTAGTGAAACTCGCACCAGATCTAAGCGACGAAGAACTCGACGACGCCCTGGACGTGATTCTGCGGACGGGCATGGACGGCGTCATCGCCACGAACACCACCCTGGGGCGCGAGGGGCTGCGCTCGGCGCGTCGGGGAGAATCCGGCGGGTTGAGCGGCAGCCCGCTGCGGGTCCGGAGCGAGGCGGTCCTGGAGCGGGTGTTGAAGCGGCTGGAGGGGCGTCTGCCGGTCGTCAGCGTGGGCGGCATCATGTCGCCGGAGGACGCAAAACGCCGCCTCGAGATGGGGGCGGCGCTGGTGCAGGTCTATACGGGACTGGTCTATGCCGGGCCGGGGCTGGTGAGAGATATCGTCCGGGTTTGTTAGCGGCGGGCCGGGCGCAGGGCCATTTGCGGGCGGGCGCGCGGCGTGGGGAAGAAGTCCTCCGGCAGCGGCAGGGGAGTGTAGACCGCGCCGGTCCCAATCGAGCCGAAGGGAAGGTAATACAACTGGGTGCGGCTTTCGGCGCCCAGGCGGATGTCCTGGTAAGCGATGAGCAGATAGGTGCCGTCGGGGCTCCAGCGGGCGTCGCGGTAACAGCAGGTGCTGCCCAGCGGATCGAGCAAATGGGCGCGGTGGGTGACGTAGTCGTAACTGTAGAGGTTGCCGAAGCCCTCGTTGCGGATGGCGCTGTTCAGCACGAAGAGGGTGTCGCCGTTCCAGTCGAAGGAGGGGATCCAGGGAGCGACGTTGTAGCCGCTCATGTCGAAGCGCGGGCCGGGGAAGGTGTCGAGGACGATGGGGCTGGCGCTGTTGCAGGCGCTGATGTCGAAGACTCGCACCACTTCGGCCCGCAGATTGGACGGCCCGACGGTCAGGACGCCGACCGCCAGCCGCTGACCGTCGTTCGACCAGCGCGCTTCGGTCGTCCCCAGGTCGGAGTAGGTAAAGCAGCCGTTCATGGCGATCAACTGGGTGCGGGAACGCGCCGCCGCCAGCGCCTGAAGGTCGAAGGGCACGACGTACAGTTCGCGGTTCAGGCTGATGGCGACCTGCGAGCCGTCGGGGGAGATTTCGAAGGCTTCGAGATAGTCGGCGGTGACGAACTCCGCAATGGTAGCGACGGCGCCGGTCTCGAAGTCCACGGCCTGGACGCGCCGGCCGCTGATGTAGATGATTTGCCGGCCGTCGGGCGACCACTGCAAGTCTGTCTTGGCGGCGCCATCGGTGGTCAACTGACGCAGATGGCCGCCGTCCACATCCATGACCCAGATGTCGCCGCCGCTGACCACGGCGATCTGGTCAGCGCCGCCGACGACGGGCGGGCCGGCGGGGGTGGCCGGGCTGGTAGCCGTGGCCTGGGGGGTGACCGGCGGCAGGGGGGTCTCCTGGGCCGGTGTGATGGCAGGGGTCTCCTGAGCCGGCGTGACGGCAGGGGTCGGCTGGGCTGGCGTGACGGCAGAGACGGTGGTTGCGGCGGCCTGGAAAGCGGGGAGGAGCGAAGGCAGGAACAGCCAGGCGGCGGCGAGGACGGCGGCCGCGCCCAGGAGCAGGACGAGGCCGAGGCCGATCCAGAGGCCGAGGCGTCTGCGCCGCGGCGGGGCGGCGGGCGGAGGTTGGGCGGGCAGGCGGGCGACGGTCGGCGGAGCGGGGCGGACGGCCGTCTTCAGGTCCGCCGGTTCGCCGCGGGCGACTGCCGCCAGGGCGTTGGCGAATTCGATTGCCGTACCGAAGCGGTCGTCTCTGTTCTTGGCGAGGGATTTTTCGATGACCGGTTCGATGGCCGGCGGCAGGTCGGGGCGCACGTCCAGGATGTGCGGCGGCGGCGTGGTGATGTGCTTGACCACCACGCTCATCGGCGTATCGCCCTCGAAGGGCTGGCGGCCGGTCAACATTTCGAACAGGATGACGCCCAGGGCGTAGATGTCGGCGCGGCCGTCCACGGCCTCGCCTTGGGCCTGTTCGGGACTCATGTAGGCGGGCGTCCCAATGATGGCGCTGCCGGTGACGCTGGTCTGCGCCTCGGACAGTTTGGCGATGCCGAAGTCCGAGAGATAGGGTTCGTTGTACTGGTCGAAGAGAATGTTGCCGGGTTTGAGGTCGCGGTGGATGACGTTGCGGGCGTGGGCCTCGTCCAGGGCCGGGGCCAGGCGCTCGAAGATGCGCGCCGCCTCCTGGAGGGACAGCGGCCCTTGCTTCAACCGGTCGGCCAGCGAACCGCCGGGCATGAAGCGCATGACGAAGTAGGGCTGGCCGTCTTCCTCGCCGAAGTCATAGACCGGCACGATGGCCGGATGCTCGAGCAGGGCGATGGTCTTGGCCTCGCGCTCGAAGCGGACCCGGAACTGGGGGTCGTGGAGCATTTCGCGCGGCAGGACTTTGACGGCCACCTCGCGCTCGAAGCGCGGGTCGTAGGCGCGGTAGACGGTGGCCATGCCCCCGCGTCCCAATTCAGCCTTGATTTCGTAGCGACCAATTTTTTCTGGACTCATATTGTCAAGTATAGCAATGGAGACAATGAAATGCAAGCACTTGGCGGGCTCTTTCAACGATGCTATAATCGCCCCGCAGCGCCCCAGTAGTTCAACGGACAGAACAGGGCACTCCTAAGGCTCTGATGTAGGTTCAATTCCTGCCTGGGGCATCGGCGCGGGACGGTCGGCGGGCCGTCCCGGCCTTTTTGGGGGGCTGCGCCTAACATAATTCTTAAGTACTATTTGCCCGTTTGCCTCTTGCAAAATTGGCGCATTTGTTGTATCATAATGGCAACGAACGTTTGGGTGCCCCCCTCACCCAGGCGTTCGTTGCTTAAACAGAGATCGTCGGAGCGAGTCGAATCCTCGCTCCGACATTTTGTTTCAGCGCGAGATCTTTTGCAGGGCTTGACCGAGGCGGGCGATTTCCTCGAGGGTGTTGTAGTGAACCGCGCCGACGCGCACCATCCCGCCGCTGGCCTCGACCTCCAGCCGCTCGGTGACGGCCAGGGCGTAGTAGTTGCCGTCCCAGACGTAGATGCCCTCGCGGGCGAGGGCCTCGGCCACCTGACGCGGATGCTTGCCCTCCAGCCGGAAGGCGAAGGTGGGGACGCGCTGGTCGAGGCGGCGCGGGTCGGCGATGCCGTAGAGGCGCAGGCCGGGGACGGCCGTCAGCGTTTCGAGCAGGGCCCGGCTGAGTTCGAACTCGTAGGCGCGGATGGTGGTCATGGCCTTCTTCAGGTCCAGACGCCGGCCGGTGTAGCCGCGCTCGCGCAAGCCCTCCTCCTGTTCCTGGCCGAAGGTTTGTCCCACCCATTGCAGGTATTCGACGGCGCCCAAGACGCCGGCCAGGCCCTCGTGATTCTGCGTGCCGGTTTCCCATTTACCGGGCGGGGAATCGGGCGCCGGGCGGACTTTGTAGGCCATCAGCGAATCGAGCAGGTCGTAGCGCCCGTACAGAACGCCGGCGTGCGGCCCGAAAAATTTGTAAGCCGAGCAGACCAGGAAATCGCAGCCCAGCGCCTGGACGTCGATCGGGCCGTGCGGGGCGTACTGGACGGCGTCAATGTACACCTGGACGCCGAAGGCGTGCGCCATCTGGACGATCTCATGGACGGGGTTGATCGTCCCGACGGCGTTGGAGGCGTAGCCGAAGGCCAGCAGGCGCGGGCGGCGCGCCAGGGCGCGTTCGAGTTCGTCCAGGTTGAGGGTGCAGTCTTCGACGTCGAAGTCGATCCAGGCGACCCGGACGCCGCGGTCGGCGGCGGCCAGCGCCCAGGGGGTGATGTTGGCGTCGTGGTCGAGGCGGGTGACGAGGATCTCGTCGCCGGGCTGCCAGGCGCGGGACAGGGAGCGGCTGAGGTGCAGCGTCAGGGTGGTCATGTTGTTGCCGAAGACGATCTCCTCGGGCCGGGCGGCGTTGAGGAAGTCGGCCATGGCGGCGTGGGCTTCGTCGAGGATGCAGTCGGATTTCTGGCTGGTGGCGAACGCGCCGCCGTGATTGGCGTTGCATTCGAAGAGGTAACGCTGCATGCGCTCGGCGGCCTGACGGGCGATTTGCGTCCCGCCGGGGTTGTCGAAGAAGACCGCCGGGCGGTCGAGGGCGGGGAAGTGGCTGCGGACGAGGGAAGGGTCGAGAGACACGGAGGCTCCTTCTGAAAATGAGGGGATGACATTCTGGACGGTCTGCATTATTATAATATGCGGATGGAGACGCGATGAGTACGCTGGCCGAGATGCTCGACCGCCTGACGGCGGCGGGAGAGTTGTACGTGAAAGAGGAGAACGGCGCGGTGCGCTGCACGGCCTGCGCGCATCGCTGTTTGATTCGGCCGGGGCGGCGCGGCATCTGTCAGGTGCGTTTCAACGCCGAGGGCGTCTTGCGCGTCCCGTGGGGGTATGTGGCCGGGCTGCAGGCCGACCCGATCGAGAAGAAACCTTTCTATCATTTTCTGCCCGGCGCGACCGCCCTGACCTTCGGCATGCTGGGCTGCGATTTCCACTGCGAGTACTGTCAGAACTGGTTGAGTTCGCAGGCGCTGCGCGACCCGGCGGCGGATGAGTCCGGTTACTTCATCCGGCGCGTCAGCCCGGAGCAGGTGGTGGAGGCCGGGCGGCAGGCCGGGGCGCAGGTGATCGCCTCGTCGTACAACGAGCCGCTCATCACCAGCGAGTGGGCGGCGGCCATCTTCCGTCTGGCCGCGGCGGCGGGGATGAAGTGCGTCTATGTCTCGAACGGCAACGCCACGCCGGACGTGCTCGACTATCTGCGCCCGTATCTGAGCGGGTTGAAGATCGATTTGAAGTCCATGCAGGACAGAAACTACCGCCGCCTGGGCGGGGTTCTTAATAATGTGCTGGATACCATTCGCCGGGCGCGTGAAATGGGTCTGTGGGTGGAAGTGGTGACGCTGGTCGTGCCGGGCTTCAACGACAGCAACGAGGAGTTGTGGGAGGCGGCGCGTTTCCTGGCGAGGGTCTCGCCTGATATTCCCTGGCACGTCACCGCCTTCCATCCCGACTACCGGATGACCGATCCGGCCCCGACGCCGCCCCGCACGCTGTTGCGCGCCGCCGAAATCGGGCGCGAGGCCGGTCTGCGCTATGTCTATGCCGGCAACCTGCCGGGACGGGTGGACGAATACGAGAACACCTTTTGCCCTCATTGCGGGCAATTGCTCGTCCGGCGCTGGGGGTATGTGGTCTCCGAATATCACTTGACCGGCGAGGGAAAGTGCCCGAAATGCGGGACGGCAATCGCCGGCGTCTGGCCGGCGAGTCCGAATGACATTCGTCTCAACAGTCCCGGCAGGCCGAAACTGGCATTTTTGTAGATTTTTGCTGTATAATACTTCAATCAATCTTGTAAACGGTTTGTCTTGGAAAGGAGGTCGTATAGGCGAGATACCGTTTGTTTCCCAATTCCCCTACCCATTCAACCTACATTTTACATATCTCTGTTAGGAGGAGAAAAACGCGAAACGCACATTTACCTTGCTTCTGTCGCTTCTGGTGTTGGTCAGCCTGATGCTGGCTTCCTGCCGCCCGGCGACCGAAGAAGCGACTCAGGCCGCTACCGAGGCTGCCACTGAAGCCGCTACCGAGGCTGCGACCGAGGCCCCGGCCTTCGAGCCGATGGTGGTCGAAGCGCCCAACTGCGATTACGGCGGCGAGTTCCTGCGCATCGAGGCGGTGGACGAGTACACTGTCCGCTTCACGCTGTGCTACCCCGATCCCGCTTTCCCCTCGAAGATCGCCTTCTCGGCCTTTGCTATCCAGCCGCGCGAGTGGTTGGAGGCCAACGGCGGCTCGGGTGAACTGCTGACCCACCCGATCGGCACCGGCCCGTACATGGTGCAGGAATGGGTGCGCGGCGAGCAACTTGTCTTCACCCGCTTCGAGAACTATTGGGGCGAAAAGGCTCTCACCCCGACGCTGGTCTTCCGCTGGAGCACCGAGTCGGCGCAGCGCGTGCTCGAACTGCAAGCCGGCACGGTGGACGGCATCGACAATCCCGGCCCGGATGACTTCGCCGTGATCCGCAGCGACCCGAACCTGCAACTGATCAACCGCCCGGCGCTGAACATCTTCTACATCGGCATGAACAACACCTATCCGCCGTTCAATGACGAGCGCGTCCGCCAGGCGATTGCCATGTCGATCGACCGCCAGCGCATCGTCGATCAGTTCTATCCGGAAGGTTCGGAAGTGGCGACCCACTTCACCCCTTGCGCCATCCCGAACGGCTGCGTTGGCCTGCCGTGGTATGATTTCGATCCCGAGGCCGGCCGCGCTCTATTGGCCGAGGCGGGCTATCCGAATGGGTTCGACACCAAACTGTACTACCGCGATGTGGTGCGCGGTTATTTGCCGCAGCCCGGCAACGTGGCCCAGGATATCCAGGCTCAATTGCTTGAGAATCTCAACATCCGGGTCGAGATCGTGGTCATGGAATCCGGCGCGTTCCTGGATGCGGCCGACTCCGGTCAGTTGGACGGCCTGCACCTGCTCGGTTGGGGCGCCGACTATCCGGATCAGACCAACTTCCTGGATTATCACTTCGGCGCGGGCGCGTCCGCCCAGTTTGGCGAGAAATTCCCCGACATTATCGAGAACCTGCAGGCCGCTGCTCAGTTGGCCAGCGATGAAGCACGCGCCCCGTACTATGAGGCTGCCAACAACGCTATCCGCCAGCATGTCCCGATGATTCCGGTGGCGCACGGCGGTTCGGCGGTCGCCTTCAAGGCCACTGTCCAGGGCGCGCACTCCAGCCCGCTCGGAAACGAGAACTTCTCGGTCATGCAGGTGCCTGGCCAGGACGTCTTCGTCTGGATGCAGAACGCCGAGCCCATCTCGCTCTTCTGCGCCGATGAGACCGACGGCGAGTCGCTGCGCGCTTGCGAGCAGGTGACCGAATCGCTGCTGGCCTTCGAGATCGGCGGCACGGCAGTCAAGCCGTCCCTGGCCGAGCGCTGCGAAGCCAACGAGGACCTGACCGTCTGGACCTGCTACCTGCGCCAGGGCGTCCAGTTCCACGACGGCTCGCTGCTCGACGCCAATGACGTGGTGGCCTCCTATGTCTTGCAATGGGACGCCGCCAGCCCGCTGCACGTTGGCAACACCGGCGCGTTCACCTACTTCTCGTCCCTGTTCGGCGCGTTCCTGAACGCCGATCAGTAACCCATCCCTTTTTGCCCCGGCGGGGAGAAATCCCCGCCGGGGTCTCCTGCGACGATGACCACTTACATCCTGCGGCGCATTCTTTCCAGCATTCCTGTCCTTTTTGGCATCTTGTTTGCCACTTTTGCGCTGGCGCGCTGGATTCCCAGCGATCCCTGCCGCGCTATTCTGGGCGAAAAAGCCACCGATGAGGTCTGCGATCGCTTCATTCATGAGCATGGCCTCGACCGGCCGATTCCAATTCAATTTGGGTATTATTTGAACGAGATTGCTCACGGCGATTTTGGCCGTTCGTTCCGCTATGGCGAGCCGGTGTCGAAAATTCTCGTCGAACGCCTGCCCACTACGGTGGAATTGAGTTTTTCGGCCTTGTTCGTGGCTTTGATTATCGGCATTCCGTTGGGGGTGATTTCGGCGGTCAAGCACAATTCCTGGATCGATGTCTTGACCATGTTCTGGGCCAACATCGGCGTGTCCATGCCGGTCTTCTGGCTGGGGCTGATGCTGGCCTATATCTTTGCCTTGCTGTTGCGAGATACGCCCTTCCAGTTGCCGCCTTCGGGCCGCTTGAGTCCGGGCGTCTTGCCGACTTCGTTTGCGAAAGCGTGGGGGTGGGAACTGGAACCCGGCTTTCTGGCCAGCGTGGTGGATTTTCTGAGCCGGATGAATATCTTGAATGCCATCCTAAGCCGGGACTGGGACTTGCTCAAGGATGCTGTCAAGCACTTGATTCTGCCCTCGCTGGCGCTGGGGACGATTCCCATGGCTCTGATTGCCCGCATGACGCGCTCCAGCATGCTCGAAGTGCTGGGCCAGGACTACATCCGCACGGCGCGGGCCAAAGGCTTGCCAAAGGCCAAGGTGGTGCTCAAACATGCGCTGCGCAACGCCTTACTGCCTCTGGTGACGGTGATTGGTCTCTCGCTGGGCAGTTTGTTGGGCGGCGCGGTGCTGACCGAGACCGTCTTTGGCCTCAACGGCGTGGGGCGCATTCTGTACGACGCCATCACGGCCCGCGATTATGGAATCGTGCAGGCCTTTACGGCAGTCATTGCGATTTTCTTTGTGATCCTCAACCTGCTGGTGGATATTTCGTACGCCTATCTCGATCCGCGCATTCGGTTGGAGTAAGCCATGTCGAAGGAAACATCGAAAAACAAAGTCGCCAAACTGGATGCCGAAGGGCTGTCGCTCAAGTCGGTGAGTCTGTGGCAAATCATGTGGCGCAGACTGTTCAAGCGCAAGTCCGCCTTGGTCGGGATGGGGATTCTGGCCTTGCTGGTTTTCGTCGCCATCACGGCCGATTGGATTTCGCCTTACAGCCCGACCCAGGTCCTGATCGGCGTCGAGGATGTAACGGCCCGGCAGGCCCCTTGTATTCACCTTTTGGGATGTCCAAAGGATCAGCCCCAGCACATCATGGGTATCGACGGGAACGTGCGCGACCAATTCAGCCGTATTCTGCACGGGGCGCGCCAGAGCCTGTTCATTGGCTTTGCCACCGTGACCTTTGCCATCGTGATCGGGACGATACTGGGCGCGCTGGGCGGTTATTTGGGCGGCTGGGTGGATAACGTCATCATGCGTATCATGGATGTGGTGCTGGCCTTTCCATCCCTGTTGCTGGCGATTGCCATCGTCACCGTGCTGGGGCCGGGCTTGATCAACGCCCTGCTGGCCATCGGCATTGTCTCCATCCCGGCTTACGCGCGGGTGGTGCGCGCCAGCGTCCTTTCGGTGCGCGAGATGGACTACGTCTCGGCGTCCAAAGCGATGGGCGGCAACACCTTCCACATCCTGTTCAAGCGTATCCTGCCGAACGCGCTGACCCCGCTCATCGTCCAGGGGACGCTGGGCATTGCCACCGCCATTCTGGACGCGGCCGCGCTGTCGTTCTTGGGCCTGGGCGCGCAGCCGCCGATGGCCGAGTGGGGGTCGATGCTCGGCGCGGAACGCAATCAGGTCTTCACCGCCCCGCACCTGGTCTTTTACCCCGGCCTGGCCATCATGTTGACCGTGCTGGCCTTCAACCTGCTCGGCGACGGCCTGCGCGACGCCCTCGACCCGCGCCTGGGTCACGTGGCCGGTTAGAGTCCCGCGCCCGATAAGGAATCTCTGGTCAACGGCGCGGGCGGGGCAAAGACGTCAAAGCGCTTCTTTGAATGAAAGCCTCCTGTTCGAGTTGGGTCTCTCGACCACAACACCGCTCAGGAGGCTTCCTCTTTGTTTATGCTGTCGAAAAGGCCGAAGTGGGGGTTTTCTCCATCCGGCCGGGTCACCACTCGACCGGTTTGCTGACCAGCGCCGTCAACAGTTTGACGGCGTTCTGCACATCCTCGTAATCTACCATCTCGGAGGGGGAGTGAATGTAGCGGCTGGGGATGGACAGACAGCCGACGGGGACGCCGGCGCGGCTGACCTGCATGGCCATGGCGTCGGTCGTGCCGCCTTCCAGGACCTCGCGCTGGTAGGGCAGGCGCGCCTTTTCGGCGCTGGCGCACATCCAGGCCACGACGCGCGGGTCGGAGAGCATGCCGCTGTCCTTGACCTTGACCGCCGGCCCTTTGCCGAGCGAGACGGCCATGCGGCTGCCCTTGGGCGTGTCGCCGGTGCCGGTCACGTCCACCGAGAGGCCGATCTCCGGCTCGACGCCGAAGGCGGCGGTGTGCGCCCCGCGCAGTCCGACCTCCTCCTGGGTGGTAAAGACGAAGTAGAGTTCATGCGGCGTGGATTTCAGGGCGCGCAGGGTCTCGATCAGCACGGCGCAGCCGATGCGGTCGTCCATCGCTTTGGCGACCAGGCGCCGGCCCAGGTCGAGGAAGGGGCGGTCGAAGCCGCACACGTCGCCGACTTTGACGGGACAGTCTTTGGGGCTGGAAGCGCCCACGTCGATGAAGCACTGCTCGAGGGTGGGGGCCTTGGAGGGGTCGGTTAGGCGCTCGACGCCGATGACGCCGGCCGTTCCGTTCACGAAGCGGACGCGCCCGCCGGTCAGGGCGTGGGGGCGGATGCCGCCGATGCCGGTGAAGCGCACGAAGCCGTTCTCGTCGATATGGGTGGCGATCAGGCCGATTTCGTCCATGTGGGCGGCCAGCATGATGCGTTTGCCGCCTTTGGCCGTTCCTGAGCCTGTCGAAGGGCCTTTGCGGACGATCAGGTTGCCCAGGGCGTCGACGCGCAGGTCATCGGCCAGCGGTTCGACCTCGCGGCGGATGACCTCGCGGATGGCGGTTTCGTAGCCGGAGGGGGAGAAGGTTTCGGTCAGTTTCTGGATGAGTGGTTTCATGGGAGTTCCTTTTCTCGCGTCGGGGGGCGCAAGGGTGGGTTTCTCGGTCACCGTTCCTCGGTCAGGACGGCCGGGGTCAGGCGGGTCAGGGCGGTGTGCAGGAGGGCCAGGGTGTTCTTCCAGTCGTCGAGGCGGGCGAGCGAGAGGGCGGTGTGCGGGTAACGATGGGGGACGGAGACGGAGACGGACGGCACGCCGGCGCGGGCGCGGTGGATGGCGCCGGCGTCGGTCCCGCCGCCGCCCGGCTGGCGAATCTGGTAGGGGATGCCGGCCGCTTCGGCGCTGGAGGTCAGCCAGCGCACCAGGCGCGGATCCGAGAGGGTTGCCCGGTCGGCGACGTAGATGGCCGGGCCGAGGCCGAGGCGGGTGTTGTAGAAGGGGGCCGGTTCGCCGTCCCAGGCGGGCTGGTCGTGGGCGGGGGTGGCGTCCACGGCGATGCCGATGTCGGGGTCGAGGGCGAAGGCGGCCACTTTGGCCCCGCGCAGGCCGATTTCCTCCTGGACGGTGAAAGCAGCCAGAAGGTCCACATTCGGCGGGGGGTCGCGCAGCAGTTCGATCAGGGTCGCTACGCCGAGGCGGTTGTCGAGGGCCTTGCCCAGCAGGGAGGGGCCCACGCGCTTGAAGGAGGCGGCGAAGGTCGCCCGGTCGCCGGGCTTGGCCTTGCCGCCCGGGCCGAGGTCGATGCGCAGGGACTCGACCGGGATGGCGCGCTTGCGCTCCTCGGCGGTGGTCAGGTGGATGGGGCGCGCCCCGATCACGCCGGGGGTGTGATCGCGTCCGACCAGGACGGCCTTGCCGGGCAGTTGGCGCGGGTCGATGCTGCCGATGACCTCGAAGCGGAAGATGCCCTCGCCGTCGTCGGCGACCAGCATGAAGCCGACCTCGTCCATGTGCGCCGAGAGCATGACGCGCAGGCGCTTGCGCTCGCTGCCCCGCTTGACGGCCAGGACGTTGCCGAGGGCGTCGACCTTGACTTCATCGGCGCGGCCTTCGATTTCGGACAGGACGATTTTACGCACCTCGCCTTCATCGCCAGAGACGGCGCAGGCGTTGGACAGGCGTTCGAGCAGTTTGAGTTGAGCATTTCCGATGGCAGGCATAATCAGTCATCCCAGGTAATCTTGTCCATGAAATCCGGCGTCAGCCCGGCGATGAATTCGGCCAGCAGGCGGCCGGCGCGCTGGATGTCTTTGACGGCCGCCACCTCGACCGGCGTGTGCATGTAGCGCAGGGGAATGCCAATCACCGCGCTGGGGATGCCCTCGGCGGTGACCTGGGTGGCGGCGGCGTCGGTGCCCGAATGGGTGGGGGCGTATTCGACCGCGTAGGGGATTTCCAGTTTGTCGGCCAGGTCTTTGAGGGCTTTGTGCAGGGCGGGGTGCATGTTGGCGCCCATGACGAGGGTCGGCCCTTTGCCCAGGGGGAAGGTGTTCCATTCGTTCGCGCCGGGGCCTTTGGCAAAGGTGACGTCGAGGACAACGGCCAGGCGCGGGCGCAATTGGAAGGCGGAGGTGTACGCGCCGATCAGGCCAACTTCTTCGGCGACGGTCGCCACCGCCCAGACATCCCAGGCGTGGGGACGGTTCTGGAGCGCCTCCAGGCAGACGGTGAGGGCGGCGACGGAGGCGCGGTTGTCGAGGGTGTGGCCGGCAATCGTCTCGCCGGCCAGTTCGAGCGGCGGCTGGGCAAAGGAGATCAGGTCGCCGACGCGCACCAGTTCGTTCACCCGCCGCGGCGGCAGGCCGGTATCCACCAGCAGATGTTCGAGCGGGACGGGATTCTCTTCGAAGCCGGGGGGCAGAAGGCGGGGCGAGGGCTGGACGACGACGCCGGGCAGGTCCTGTCGGCCGTGGACGGTGACCGGTTGGCCGGGCAGGACGCGGGCGTCCACCCCGCCGACCTGGGTGATGTGCAGGAAGCCGTCTTCGATGCGGGTGACCATCAGGCCGATGGCGTCCATGTGGGTGGCGATCAGGATGGAGGGCCGGGGTTCGGCGGCCGTCCCTTTGCGCAGGGCGTGCAGCGAACCGAGGCGGCTGAGGCTGATCTCGTCCACGAGCGGCGCCCAGCGGGCGCGGATGATTTCGGCGACCGGGCCTTCGTGGATGGACAGGCCGGGGGCCGA
This sequence comes from Chloroflexota bacterium, assembly GCA_019873655.1. Classification (GTDB taxonomy): domain Bacteria; phylum Chloroflexota; class Anaerolineae; order Anaerolineales; family Villigracilaceae; genus JAFGSI01. The sequence continues at coordinate 102,920 of JAIOAU010000001.1, forward strand.
GAGCAGGTCTTTCAGGAAGGGGAGCAGTTCGGGCATGTTTGTGAGATTCTCGTTTCTCAGGGAGTGGGAGGCGTGTCGGACGGAGGCGGGGGGGTGGTGGGCGTCTCTGTGGGGGTCGGCGAAGGGGTAAAGGTGAAGGTGGCAGTCGGAGAGAAGGTAACGGTGGGGGTGGGAGTCAGGGTGAAGGTGACCGTCGCCGGCTGGAAAGGGGTCGGCGTGAGGGTGCGGGTGGGGGTGTTGGTGGGCGTGGGCGTCTCGGTGGGGGTAGGCGTGATAGTGGGGGTGACCGTCCCGCTGGGGGATGGGGTGGGAGAGAAAGTCGGGGCGGTGGGAGAAGGTTGGGTCACGGTGACCGTCTGTGTGGGGGTGGGGGTGGCGGGACGGCGTTCGGGCGCCAGGGCGACGGTGATGAAGCCCAGGCAGTAGCACGGCAGGGTGGCTACCAGGATGGCAGTCAGAATGAAGCGGGTGCGCGAACGGCGGTCAGAAGGGAGCACGGGGCTATGATAACATCAGTCAAAAAGATGGGCAAGCCGGTGAGAAGAAGTCGCGCCTTAGCGCCAGACCCAGTAGTCGAAGACGATACCTGTGAAAGGAATGCCGCCGAGGTAGGAACGCGCCACCACAAAGCCCGGTTGGCCCTGGTTGGTGATCAGGCACATGTACAGGTCGGTCTGGACGGCAAGATCGCCCGGCTCGTAACGCCCGCTCAGGCACTGACTGCGGGTGGGCGGGGTCATGGTGACATAGCCAGAAAGTTGCGCCCCATTGACAGGCCGCAAAAGGGCCGAATCTGCCAGCCAAAGATCACAGTCGGCGTTTAGGGCAGTGATCTGACCGTTGTCGAAGTCAAAGCATTCGCCGTTGTTCAAAATGACGCCGGTTGTAGCGGCTGGCAAGGGGTCGGGGGCGGTCTCGGCAGGGGTGGATGTCGGAGCGTTCTGGGTCGAGATGGCCTCTACCGTCGCGGCCGCTTGGGTCAGGACGGCATTCGGATCGAGGGTCGGGACCATAGCGGTCAGCGTCTGAGCGACGGCAAGGTCCACGTCAGGGGTGGGCGTGGGGGTCGGGGAGGGGGTCAGACCGCAGGCCAGGGCAAGCAAGGTCAAGATGACGAGGATGGCGTAACGCTTTTTCATGATTTCTCCTAAAACCAAGCAACAGCGAGACGGCAAACACCGCCGCTCTTCTGACCCCGCCCTGCTAAAATCGGCCGGTCAGGTTTATTCGTGAAATTCTTCGACCTGGTAGGTCAGCACGTCCAGGTGTTTGCGACGCCAGGTGTCGGGCGAGGCCCCCATCTTGTAGCACAGATTGTCCAGGAATTCGGCCTTGTCGGGGATTTTCTCCCAGACCTGCGGCAGAAAGGTGGCCCGCCGCCAGCCATCGCGCAGGATGACGCCGTCCACGCCGGGGCGGAGTTTGGCGAGCAGGTCGTCGGGGTCGCGGTAGTCGAGGGGGACGGGCAGGGTCAGGCGCGAGACCTCGATGTGAATCTCCCCCAATTCTTCGGGGCGGACGGGGGGGAAGCGGTAGTCTTCGAGGGCGGCGGCGACGGCGTGTTCGCGCACGTCCTCGGCCAGCGACTGGTAGGGTTCGAGCGCGCCGATGCAGCCGCGCAGCGCGCCGTGTTTGGTCAGGGTGACGAAGGAAGCGCCGGGGGCGCGCAGGCGAGGGGTCAGGGCGGCGGGGTCGAGGGCCGGCAAGGGCTGGCCGCGCACGCCGGCCTCCAGCGACTGGCGGGCCAGTTTCAACAGGTAGCGTTTTTCTTCCTCGGTCAATCGGTCGTCCATCTTGCCCTCGCGTGTTCATCATACAATCACTTGGGATGCGAGTCAAGTTAAAACGAACGGGAGCGCTGCGTCTGGCCGCGCTCCCGTGACTGGCTCCGAATGCTCTTATTCGTCTTCGCGCTTGCCGAGACGGTGATCGAGCATCAAGACCGCCGAGCCGTGGGCCTCGATCATCTCGAGTTGGGCGACGATTTCGGCGGCGTTCTTCTCTTCCTCGACCTGCTCGGTGACGAACCATTGCAGCAGCACCTGGGCCGGATAGTCCTTCTCGGCCAGCGCCAGTTCGTAGAGGGCGTTGATCGAGGCGGTGACTTTGGCCTCGTGCGCCTGGACTTCCTTGAAGGCTTCCAGCGCCGAGGTCCAGGTCTGCGGCGGGGCGGCGATGGCCTGCAGCGCGACCTTGCCGCCGCGTTCGAGCAGGAAGTCGTAGAACTTCATGCCGTGTTCGCGTTCCTCGTCCGCCTGGACGCGCAGCCAGTGGGCAAAGCCGGGCAGATTCTGCTCTTCGAAATGAGCCGCCATGGCGAGGTACAAATAGGAGGAGAAGAACTCCTTGTTGATCTGGTCGTTGATGGCTTGTTGCATCTTTTGGGAAATCATGGTTGCCTCCGGTCAAATTCGATATCTACGGTCTTATTATAACGATTTTTACGGCCAGCACGCATTAGCGTTCTGTTAATCTTTCAGCCATCCCCATGCCAGCCGGATGATCAGCGCCGCCGCCAGCAGCCAGACGAAGAGCACCAGTCCGATTCCCCAGCGGCCCAAGGTCTGCGCCGGACCTCCGGCCTGCTCCGCCCGGGCGCGCGCCTCGGCCATCACCTCCGGCGGAATCATTCGCACCGCCAGCCAGACGCCGAGCGGGACGAGGAGCAAATCGTCCAGAGAACCCAAGACAGGGATGAAGTCGGGAATCAGATCAACGGGGCTGAAGGCGTAGGCCAGGACCAGCGCTGCCCAGGCTTTGGCGTACCAGGGTGTGCGCGGGTCGCGGTAGGCCAGCAGCAGGGCGGTCGTCTGGCGCGCCAGGCGCTCGGCGGCCTGCCGCAGGCGCGCCGACAACGAAACCGGCGCTTCGGCGCGCTCATCCTTCGCCATCGTCACCGCCCTCGCCAGTCGTCCCCGGTTGGTCGACGCGCAAGACCTGGCCGTGCAGGTCGATCACCACCTTGAAGCCCATCATGCCGAGGTAGGCGCGCATTTCTTCGGGGAAGCCGATCTGGAGCAGGGTTTCGAACTGCTGGTCGAGGTTCTTGAGTTGCTGGGCGAGCAAGGCTTTCGAGAAGATGTCTTCCGCGCCGAGCATTTTGGCGGCCTCGGCGCTGAGCAAGTCTTCATGGCCTTCGATCTGCTGGCGCATCAGATTCAATACCTGGCGGTCCACCTGCTCGGCGGGGATGTGGCGGCGGAAGCCGGCGTCGTCCACCACGTAGCAGGGTTCGCTGCCGACCAGGGCGGTATCCACGGGGCGGTCGAACTCGTCCACGATCAGGCCGGCGAAGAGGGGTTGAGGGGACATGGTATCTCCTGAGTGAGATTAACTCTCCTGCTTGCCTTCGATGATGGCCAGCAGGGCGGCGGCGGCGATGCCCAGACGGCGGTCCAGGCGGCCGGCCGTATCCATGCTGAAGTCAACGATCATCTCGTAACCGAAGAGAGTAAATTTCTGGCGCAGGTCGGCCACGCGCGTCTGGCCGATGAGGATATCATAGTTTTGGGGCAGCAGGCTGCCCAGGAGGAAGCGGCGCAGGAGCGCCCGGCTGATGCGGTCTTCGCACAGCAGGCCGAAGGGCTGGTCGTTGGGATCGAGGACTTCCCACTCGTCGCGTAGCAGGGAGGCCCAGCCGCGGCGACGCAGCGCGCCGACCTTTTGGCCGCTCGGGCTGTCGATGACGTCGTAGGCGGCGGCCCAGTCGATGATTTGGCGCGCCTGGATGAACAGCAGTTCCTGGGTCTTGCTCTCGTCGCGGTAGACGCGGATGTCTTCCCGCAGGCGGAACATTTTCTGCTCGACGAACAGCGCCAGACTTCCATCGGGGCTGTAGAAGCGCAGTTTGCCGGTCAAGGCGAAGACCTGGCGCTTGAGCAAATAGAAGGGGTATTGAAAAACGGGGTTCATCGGATTCTCCTGGTCAAAGGGGATGGCCCGGTTTCGAACACGCCGACCTGGGTGCCCTGCGAGGGGTCGTAGATGAAACGCTGGCCGGGCGGGACCGGCGGCAGGGTCCAGCGGTAGATCCAGCGGGCGTCGGCGGGGGTCAGGTTGATGCAGCCGTGGCTGCGCGGCGCGCCGAAGTCATTATGCCAGTAGGCGCCGTGAAATGCAACCCCGTTCTCGGTGATGTAGGTGTCGAAGGGAACGCCGGGCAGGTCGAACAGGGAATCCGAGCCGTCGCCGCCGACCATGTGGGCGGTGGGACGCTTGTGGAAGGTGCGGAACAGGCCGGTGGGGGTGGCGAACTCGCCCTTGCCCGTCGCCGTCCGCGCCCAGAAGACGAGGCGCTCGCCCTCGAAGGCGGCCACCACCTGGGCGTCCAGGCGCACCTCGAGGAATTTCTCCTCCGGCGGAACATGCGGCGAGAGCGGGGCGAGTTCCTCGGCCGAATACAGGCGCACGAATTCGGGGCGGATGTAGTAATAGGCCGGGAAAAGGTGATCGTAGGCCTTGTACCACAGCGTCCCGTCGCGGCGGTCAACGACCACCTCCTCGATGTAATGCGTGCTGGCATAGTACTGGCGCTGGGCCGGGAAGGGATTGCGGTTGATCGCCCACCAGGACTCGGCGTAGGGGACGGTCAATTCGCCGACCGCGCCGCCGGGGGGGAGGTCGGTCACGACGCGGTTGAGGACGTTTTCGACCGGCTGGATGCCGCCCGAATAGACGTACTGCTCCTCCCCGACCCGGTACCAGATCCGATTGTAGTCGCCGGGCGCGCCCCCCCAGACCTGTTCGCGGATTTCGAGCAGGGTGTCGAAGCGGTAGGTCCCGACCCGCTCGGACTGGAAAGACGGCTCGCGGTGGACGCGGATGCTGCTGTAGGTGACGCGTCCCAGGCGCGGGGCTGCCGCCCGGCTCTCGCCTGGCGGCAGGAGGAATTCCTCTAACAGGACGCTCAGCAGACCGGCGGCGCTCAATTTCAGAAAATCTCTGCGACTCAACATTTGACCATCTCTACAGATAAATTTCTACCATTGTACCGCGCTCGGCGCGCAGGCGCTGACGTTCGGGCGGGACGACCGGCTCGGTCCAGCGATAGAGCCAGCGGGCGGCCTGGGGCGGCAGGTTGATGCAGCCGTGGCTGCGCGGCCGGCCGTAATCGTTGTGCCAGTACGTTCCGTGAAAGGAGACGCCGTTGTCGTTGATGTAACACACCCAGGGGACGCCCGGCAGGTCGTAGCCGACGTCGGCCATGTGCCGCGAGGGGCGCTTGTGGTAGGTGGTGAAACGTCCGACCGGCGTGCGGTACGAGCCGTTGCGATAACGCCAGCCGCTCGAAGCGCGGGCGATCAGGACCGGTTGTTCCTCTTGATAAGCGGTCACCAGTTGCTGGCCCAAATCGACCTCGATGCGTTTCCATTCGCCGGGCACATCCGCCGCCAGCGGAGTCAGTTCTTCGGGCGGAATCAGCCGCAAGGCCTCGGCCAGGACGTAGTATTCGCCGCCCCACTTGTCCTCGTACAGGCGGTACCAGGCGCGGCGGCTGCTGTCGCGATGGATGTCCAGCGCCCAGTGGGTGGAGGCGTAGTACAGGCGGTAACGGCGAGGGGCGTCATCGCTCGGCTGGCGGCGCGCCTCGGCGAAGGGGACGGTCACCTCGGCCAGTTGTCCGCCCGGCGGAAGGCCGCGGGCCGGGAGCAGGTTAGGCCGGTTCTCGACCGGCTGGACTCCGCCGGAATAGACGTAGCCGCCGCTGACGGCGTACCACAGACGGTTGTACGGGTTGACCGGCGACTCTTCCTCGCTTTCGACGGGCTGCTGCAAGGAAATGAGAGTATCGAGGGGCAGGATGTCCGTTTGGCGGGCGCGGCGGCTCGGTTCGCTGTACACCGGCAGAGAGGTCTCGGCCACGCGGCCCAGGCGGAAGGAGTCGGCTGCGGCGAGCGGCGCGCCGTCGGGCAGGAGCAGGGCCAGCAGGCCCGCCCCGGCCAGTTTGAGAAAATCGCGGCGGGTGAGAACGGTCATGGCTAGGGATGGACGACCACCAGCGTCCCGACCGAGGCCCAATCGAACAGCCAGGCGGCGTCGCTGGTGCGCATGTTGACGCAGCCGTGACTCATCGGCGTCCCGAAATTGTTGTGCCAGTAGGTGCCGTGGATGCCGTAGCCGCGATAGAAATACATGGTGTAAGGGACGTTGGGCAAGTAGTAACCCGGCCCCGACATGGTGGTCGAAACGTACTTGACGTAAATGCGGAATTGTCCTGTGACCGTCGGGTATTGGGCGGTGCCGGTCGAGACGACGAAACTGGCCACCACGGTATCTCCCTCGTAGGCGTACAGGCGTTGTTCGGAGAGGTCGATGTCGATCCAGCGTTCGCCGCCCGCCGGGCTGTAGGAGGAGACGACCGGAGCAGGCGTGTCGGGGGTGACGTACACCAGGCCGGCGACGGCGGGGGTCTCGGTGAAGGCTTCGGGGGAGGGGAGGGGCGTTTCGCTGGGGGAAGGCGAAGGACTGGCGGTGGAGGTGGGCGCGGGGGTGGGAGAGGCGGTCGCTGTGGGAGAGGGGGGGACGAGAAGAGTCGGCGTAGAGGGCGAGGTGAGCAGGTCGGTCGGAGAGGGCGTGAGGGTCGCCTTGACGAAGTTTGCCGGCGCGCCGGGGAGGGTGGGGGTAGCGGTGGGCTGGGGGGTGTTGAGCCACAAGGCCGGGGCGGGCGCGGCGCGGCCCGGCCAGAAAGTCCACAGCGCCGCGGCGCACAGGATGGTCAGCGTCAGCAACGCCCAGAGGATGGCAGGCCGTCTGGTCTTCTTCCGCGGCGGCGACGGCGCGGACGGGCGGGGGGCCGCCGCGGCGGGAAAGGCCGCGGCCGGGACGGGAGGCGGGGAGGGCGGAGGGACAGAGGGGGAGGGCGCGGTCGGCGTCTTGCGCGGCTGGGTGTCGCCGCGGGCCGATTCCTGTCGGCGCACTTGCTCCAGCGCCCAGGCCATGCCCCGGCGGGCGCGTTCGCTGCCCGGGTTGATTTGCAGCGCCTGTTCCATGCAGGCCACCGCCGCCCGCGGGCTGGAGACTGCCGCCAGCAGCAGCCAGGCGTCCTCCGTCTTGGGGGCCAGGGCGATGGCCTGCTCGGCCCAGCGGCGGGCAGCCTGCCGGTCGCCGCGCTGGAGCGCCTGGCGGGCGTTCTCGATGGCCTGCTGGACGGAACGCGAATCGGGAATCATGGAGGGGGAAGCGGTTCGGCGCTCTCGGTATTTACGTAGCACAAGATGCCTGCGACGATGCCATCGGCGACCAGGTCGGGGCGCTGGGTGAGGAGGTCGTAGTCCAGGCGCAGGAAGCCGGTCTCGATGATGGCCGCCGTCGTCGAGGAAGCGATTTCGTCGAAGGCGTGGTACTCGGTCATGTCAACCGTGATGCTGCCGGCGTGGAAGGGCAGGCCGGTGACGCGTCGGTAGCGGTCGTAGAGGCAGGCCGTCAGGCGGCTTGCCAGATTCGGGTCGCGGCTGGAGACCGACTGGGCTACTTTGAAGCCGGTCGCGTCGGGCCCGTAGTCTTCACACGAATCGTTGTGGATGGAGACCAACGCCGCCGCCTGATACCCTTGCAGGCGCGGGTCGAACTCTTGCAACAAGTCCACCTGAAAGCCCTGGGCGGTCAGTTTTTGCTGGACGAGGGAGGCAATGGTCAAATTGACCTCCGCCTCGGTGACGCCGTTGGGGCAGACGGCGCCCGAGTCGTTGCCCCAGTGGCCGGCGACGATGCCGATCCGCACCTGGCGCTGGGAGGTGGCTGCCAGGGGCGCGGCCGGGCCCACCGCCGGCGGAGTCAACAGGACGTTGACCAGGTTGTCGATATCCAGCGAAATGGACTGCGGCGTGCAGCAGGTCGCCATGGTTGCCAGCAGGATGGCGACGCTGATGACCGTTTGCAGGATGCGCCCGGTGCGAATACCATTGGGCGCAGGCTGAGACGAGGAAGGCGGGCGTAAATCATCCATAGGTAGTGCAATAGTACCCCAAATGAGGGGCAAAAAGCAAGGCCTTGGAAAGCGGATTTGGAATCAATGTTGCACTTTGCACAATTCCCCTAACGCAGATATAATAACTCCATCTTGTTCCCAACGATTCTCAGGAGGAAGCCATGACCCATATCATTACCAGTTTATGTTTGCGTGACCGCGCTTGCATCGAAGTCTGTCCGGTCGAGTGCATCGTGCCAGGTCAGCCGGTGGATCAATACCCCTGGATGTACATTGACCCCGATACCTGCATCGACTGCGGCGCTTGCGTGCCCGAGTGCCCTTACGGGGCCATCTTCCCCGAGGCGGAGGTCCCCTCGGCGTACACGGCCAAGGGCGGCGAGTACATCAACCGCGTCGGCCTGACCGGTCACTATGAGGGCGTCAACCACCATGGCAACAAGGTCGTCCTCGATACCGTCCGGCAACTCGAAGCGGGCGAGGTCATCGACCTGACCCAGGACATTCAGCCCAATTATGATTTCTTCAAGAACGGCCCTGGCTACAGCGCCAAAGATCAGGACACGGGTTCTTGAGAATTTGGTCAGACGGTTGCATCTCTATCGCCAGGCTTCCCGCGGAAGCCTGGTTTCTTTCTGCGGAAGGGTATAATCGCGCCATCGGGAGGCGCGCCGGAGGAGCGGCCGGCCAAGCAAAGAGAGATGACATCAAAGCCCCGACTTGTGATAGACTCATGTTGTCTGGGAGTGCGCCATGATCCTTGATCCTACTTTTCTGAGCGGCTTTACTCTCGTCCTGACCGGTTTCGGCGGGGCCTTCCTGGTCGCCATGTGGATCGCGCTGGTGGTGTGGACGTACCGCGATATCCGCAGCCGTCACCGCGACCGTCTGGTTCATATTCTGGCGGCGGTGCTGGTGGCCGTGTTGTTCCTGCCAGGGGTGCTCGTTTACCTGGTGCTGCGGCCGGCGCATTCGCTGGAAGAGGAGTATCAGCGCACGCTGGAGGAGGAGGCCCTCTTGCAGGCCATCGAGGAACAGGCGGTCTGTCCGGGGTGCGAGCGGCGGGTGCGCGACGACTGGCAGGTTTGTCCCACCTGTCACACCCGCCTGCGCAAGCCCTGTCATCATTGCGGGCGGCTGATGGAACTGGCCTGGAACGTCTGCCCATATTGCGCGACGCCGGCCCCCGGCGTGCGCCGCGAGGGAATCACCATGTCCGAGGCCCTCAGCGGCCAGCCCAGGGAAAGCCTCCAGCCCTGACCGCCCACTGCATCGTGACGACAGCCGTCGTCACGATGTTCAAAGGGGAGCCAGATGAAAATCGAACGCCTGACTCTTTTTCATGTACGCATGCCGCTCGTCGCCCCCTTCGAGACTTCGTTTGGGCGCAGCGCCGACCGCGAATGCCTGCTGATCGCGGTCTATGCCGAGGGTCTGGTCGGTTACGGCGAGTGCGCCGCCGACGCCAGCCCCGGCTACTCGTACGAGACGACCGGCACGGCCTGGCACATTCTCAAGGATTTCGTCGCCCCGCTTCTGCTCGGCCAGGACGTGCGCGACGCCCAGGACTTTCAGCGCCGGGTGCGTCCCATCAAAGGCCACCTGCTGGCCAAGGCGGGAGTCGAAATGGCGCTGTGGGACTTGATCGGCAAGCGCGACGGCCTCTCGCTGCGCGTCCTGCTGGGCGGCCAGCGGGAGCGCGTCGCAGTCGGCGTTTCGGTCGGATTGCAAGAGACCCCTGACCATCTGGTACGAACGGTCGAGCGTTATCTGGCGCAAGGCTATGGACGCGTCAAAATCAAAATCAAGCCGGGGCGGGACGTGGAAGACGCCTTCGCCGTCCGCCGCGCCTTTCCCGATCTCCTGCTCCAGGTGGACGCCAACTCCGCCTACACCCTCGAGACCGGCCGCCGCCTGCTGCCCCTCGACGACTTGAATCTCCTGCTCATCGAGCAGCCGCTGGCCGAAGACGATTTGTGGGATCACGCCCGCCTGCAAAAGGAATTCCGCACCCCCCTTTGCCTGGACGAGAGCATCATCTCGCTGCGGCACGCCCGTCAGGCGCTGGAAATGCAGGCCTGCCGAATCATCAACATCAAGGCCGGACGGGTGGGCGGCCTGAGCCAGGCGCTGGCGATTCACGCTTTGTGCCTGGAGAAAGGCGTCCCGGTCTGGTGCGGCGGCATGCTCGAGACCGGCGTCGGCCGGGCCTCCAACCTGGCCCTGGCCAGTTTGGAGGGTTTTCGCCTGCCGGGGGATATTTCGGCCTCCGAGCGCTATTACCACCGCGATATCACCCACGAACGTTTCGTCCTGAACCCCGACAGCACCATTGACGTCCCCGGCGGCCCCGGCCTGGGCGTGACGGTGGACGAAGCCGCCCTGGCCGAATTCACCCTCGCCCGCCTCGACTTGAAGGCGACCTGACCAGGGACTCCCGATGAGAACGAACCGCGGCCGTTGGTTGTCCCTCGCCCTGAGCGCCGTTCTTTTGGCCTCCTGCGTGCCGGCCTGGGGGTCCGGGATGACCGAGTCGCCGCTGGCGATGGACCCGCCGACGGCGACAGCCCCGCCGTCGCCCACTCCCTTCCTGCCCGAGGGTTCGCTCTCCATCCCCACGACGACCCCCGTCCCGCCGCCGACCTCCCTGCCGGTGTATCCCACCACCCCTCCTGTCGGCGCGCCGCTGCGCTTGTGGATCGAGGCCAGCGCGCCGCCCGCCCTGCGCGCCGCCGTCGCCGCGGCCAACGTCCCCCTGGCCGCCTCCGAGCAGGAAGCGACTCTGCGCTATGGGTTGTACGCTCCTCAGACTTCCCTGCCCGATACCTGGACGGTCTGGATTTACGCCCTCGTTGCCCCCTTTCCGACCATCGAGGATGGCGTCTCGAGCGAGGATTTGCGCCGCGCCTGGGCTGGGGAACAGATCGGACTCTTCGGCGGCCGCCCGCTGTTGATGGACGAATCCACCCTGGCGGCGTTCAGCGGGCATTGGGGACCGCCGGCGGCGGGCGCGGTGCGCGTCGTCCAGGGCGAATATTTGCTGGACGAGGCCTGGGCCGCCCGCCCCTCCTGGGCCATCGTCCCCTTCGAAGAGTTGCAACCGCGCTGGAAAGTCCTGACCATTGACGGCCAGTCGCCCATCCGCCGCGGCTTCAATCCGGCCAACTACCCGCTGACCCTGACCTTTGCCCTGGCGGCCGCGCCGGGCATTTCTGTCTCGTTCTCTCCGCCTCCCTCGAACTTCGATCCCTCGAAGATGACCACCCTGGTCATGACCGGCGTCACGGCGCTGGTGCGGGCGACGGCCTACCGCATGGAACGTTACGGCGTGCTTTACCCCGCCCGCGACATCGGCGACGATCTACGCAGCGCCGACATCACCCACATCAGCAACGAAATCCCTTTCGCCGAAAACTGCCCCTTCCCTAACCCCGACTCGACTCTCCTCATCTTTTGCTCGAATCCAGACTACATTGCCCTGATGGAAGATGTCGGCACGGATGTGGTCGAACTGACCGGCAATCATTTCCAGGATTACGGCTCGCAGGCCACCCTGATGACCCTGGACATGTACGACGCCCGCGGCTGGCCGTATTTCGGCGGCGGCCGCGACCTGGCCGACTCGAGGCAGCCAGCCCTTCTGGAACACAACGGCAACCGCTTCGCCTTCATCGGCTGCAATCCCGTCGGGCCGGCGTTTGCCTGGGCGACCGAAGCCCGGCCGGGCGCGGCCCCGTGCGGCGATTACGCCTGGATGACGACGGCCATCTCCCGCCTGCGCGCCGAAGGCTATCTGGTCATTGCAACGATGCAATACTGGGAATACTACGTCCCCGCGCCGCCTCCCAACCAGGAGCGCGATTTTGCCCGCCTGGCGCAGGCCGGGGCGGTCATCGTCAGCGGGAGTCAGTCCCATTTCCCACAAGGTTTCGCTTTCGAGGGCGATTCGTTCATTCACTATGGCCTGGGCAATTTGTTCTTCGACCAGATGGACACGCCCGTCGCCGGAACGCGGCGCGAATTCGCCGACCGGCACGTTTTCTACGACGGCCGCCACATCAGCACCGAGTTGCTGACCTACATGCTCGAAGATTACGCCCGCCCGCGGCCGATGACGCCGGCGGAACGCGCCGCCCTCTTACAGGAAATCTTCCTCGCTTCGGATTGGTGAATCTGCCTCCAGGAGACCGAACATGCCCATCTATGATATTACCGTTCCCATCCATCCTTCTATGCCGGTCTGGCCCGGCGACCCTCAGGTGACGCTCGAACAGGTCGCCTCGATCGACGCCGGAGCAAACGCCAACGTCTCGCATTTGAAGGCTGGCGTCCACGTGGGCACGCATGTGGACGCCCCGCATCACTTCCTCAACGACCGCCGGACGGTCGAAAGCCTGCCGCTGGACGTGCTGACCGGCCCGGCGTGGGTCGTCCAACTGCCGGAGGAATGCCAGGTCGTCGCCGCCGCGGACCTCGAGGCGGCGGCCATTCCGCCCGGGACCGAACGCCTGCTCCTGAAGACCCGCAATTCGGCCTTCTGGCAAACCTCGCCGCGCGATTTCCGGCTGGACTTCGTCGGCGTCGCCGCGGACGGGGCGGAGTGGCTGGTCGAGCGCGGCGTCCGGCTGATCGGGGTGGATTACCTCTCGGTAGCGCCCTACAAACAGTCGCGTCCGACGCACGAGATTCTGCTGCGGGCGGGGGTGATCATCGTCGAGGGATTAGACCTTTCCGCCGTCCCGCCGGGGAGGTACAATCTGTACTGTCTGCCGTTGAAACTGGTCGGCTCCGACGGCGCGCCGGCGCGCGCCATCCTGATCTCTTGAAAAGATCGAGTCCCCTATGAACGATTTCCTGCCCCCAGAGGAAGAAGGTTTCTTGCCGCTTCAAGAGGAGACCATCCGGCCGCCGCGGCGCTATCTGGGCATGACGGTCACGCAGTTGGCGGTGGTCGGGGCGCTGGCGCTGCTGGCCTGCCTCTTGATGGCGGTGCTGGGTTATTTGATCCTCCAAAATCTGCTGGCAAGGCCGGCCGTCAGCGCGCCGCCGGTTGGGCCGGAGATGCCCTCCCCCACCTTCACGGCCACCCCCGCGCCGACCGAAACGCCCACCCCCACGGCGACGCCGATTCCTTACGAGTCTGTCCTGCCGGCGGGCTGGAATCAGTTGCGCTATCTCACGGTCGAACTCTGGGTCCCGCCCTCCTTCGTGGGCGGCGGCATGTTCGACCAGCGCGAATCGACCCTGGCCGCGATCGCGGCCCTCGGCCCGGATTTTTCTTCCGTGATCCAGTCTGCTGACCGTTACCCGCCTACCACCGTCCTCCTGGCAGTCGACTCGAACCTGGGCCGCTATTTCGTCATCACCAATCTTATTGTTTTCTTCGAGCCGGTTCCTTTCTCTGACCTGGACGCTTATCCGAATTATTATTTGGCGACGTATTATCCAGGCGGGACGACGACCCCCTTTATGCAGGAGAACCGGCGCTATGCCATCCGCGATTGGCCGGCGCGGCGCTTCATCATCACCCTCCGACAGGGAACGGTCGAGGTGGCCGAGACGGTGTACCTCCTCCAAGACGGCGAGACGATTTGGGCGCTCTCCTGCGTCACCAGCACGGCCGAACTCTACGAGCGTCTGCCGGTCTTCGATCAGATTGCCCAGACCTTGCGGGTTGCACCCTGAGACGGCGCGTCTCACCGCGCCGGCAGGGTGTATCCCCCGTCCACCACAATCACCTGGCCGCGAATCATGGCCGCCGCCGGCGAGCACAAGAAAGCGACTACCCCGGCTACATCTTCGGGGGTGACCAGCCGTCCGGCCGGGGTGGCGGCGACGGCGCGCCTGATTACTCCATCCTCTTTCAGCGCATCGAAATGCTGCAGGGCCTCGGTCTCGATCAGGCCGGGGGCGACGGCGTTGACGACGATGTTCTTCGGCGCGAGTTCGACCGCCAGGTAGCGGGTGAGCGCCTCGAGGGCGGCTTTGCTGGCCCCCACCACCACGTAATCGGGCAGGACGCGGTTCGCCCCCGGGCTGGAGATGCTGACGATGCTCCCGCCGCCGCGCTTCTCCATCAGCGGCGCGGCGCGCTGGGCGGCGAAGAGCAGGGCGCGGGCGTTGATGTTCATCGTCCAGTCCCAGCCTTTCGGCTTCTGCTCCAAAGCCGGACGGTTGTAGCCCGAGGCGGCGTTGTGGACGAGGATGTCCAGGCTGCCAAAGGCCGCCTCGACCTGGTCGAAGAGGCGGGCCAGGTCGTCCAGGTCGCCCACGTCGGCTTTGACGAGCAGGGCGCGGCGGCCCAAGGCTTCGACCGCCGCGGCGGTCTCCTCGGCCGGCTGGCGGTTGCGGAAGAAGTTGACGGTCACATCTGCGCCCAGGCGGGCGAAGTGCAGGGCGATGGCGCGCCCGACGCCGCGCCCGGAGCCGGTCACCAGGGCAATCTTACCGGCGAAGGGAAGAACAGGCGTTTCGTTCATGGGAAGCGAGTATATCATAGCCCTCTGGTCTTGCAGGTCGGATGGTCAATCCAACCTGCTCGACTCGTCCCTCGCCCCGCCTGTCTGGGCGGTTTCCCCTCTCTGGAGGGAAGCGCCGCAAAAAGCCTGCATGGTAAAATGGCTTTTGTATGACTCCCTTCCGCAAGCGGCGCCTCTTTTTATTCCTGGCAGGAGCCATCGTTCTGCTGGCTCTCGTGCTGCTGGCGGCAAGCATCGAACGGTTGGAATTGAAACCGGCGGTTCCTTTCTCGCCGGCCGGCGAAGAGGAAGAGACCACAGAACCGCTGGCGGCCCGTCCGCCCGATATCTTGTTCTGGTATCTGATTCTCATCATCATCGCCGTCCTGACGATCGGGACGATCCTCGCCTTGTTCTTTTTGCCGCCCAAACAGCGCCGCCGCCTGATTCTGACCCTGCTGTTCCTGACCTTTCTGTTGATTCTGACGGCTCTCCTCATCTCGCGTCAGGGGGAGGCGATCGCCGTTCCGACCGCCTCCCCCGCCCCGGCGACCGAAGCGCCGGCCGAGGTCGCCGCCCCGCAGGCGGAGGAAGAGCCGCCGCCGTCCGAGTTCGTCGCCCCGGCCATTTCCCCCTGGCTTTCGTTTGCGGCAGCCTTTCTGCTCTTTGCCGTCGTGGTTTTCCTCTCCTGGCGGTTCTTGCGCCGTTGGGGCGGAGAGGAAGAGCATGTTATTGTGCTGGAGCAGATTGCCCGCCAGGCGCTGGAGGATTTACAGGCCGGCAGGGACTACGGCGACACGGTCATCGAATGTTACGCCCGCATGACCGAGGCGGTGCGCGAGCGGCGCGGCATCAAACGCCGCGAACACATGACGGCCAGCGAGTTCGCGGCCGCCCTCGAGCGCGCCCGTCTGCCGGGCGAGGCGGTGCGCCATCTGACCCGCCTGTTCGAGGCGGCGCGCTACGGCGGCCGGTCCTCTACGCCGCAGGACATCGCCGAGGCGATGGAATCTCTGACTGCCATCATTGACAGTTGCCAGGAGGCGCGATGAGCAGACGCGCCCGCCTGCTCTTCCTGCTGGGCGGCCTGGCGGCGGCAGCGGTCTTGGGCTTCCTCCTGCGCGAGCCGGTTCGGGCCTTCATCGTCCTGCCTTTGCTGAAGTTCTTCTGGCTGCTGCGCGGCTACTACGGTTCCTTTCCCCAGTCTTCTTACTACATCGTCCTGCTTGTCTTCATCGTCCTGATTGGGCTGGTCAGTTTCCGCCTGACCGATTGGATCGCCGGAGAGCGGTCGGCCGCGGGCCGGTTCGAGCGCGGCGCGGTGAGTCAGATGGCCTTCTGGCTCGGACGGGCGCGTCACAGCCTCTATGGCCGCTGGTATGTGGCCCGTGCCCTGGCCGACCTGGCGCTCGACTTGCTCGGCCAACGCGGCCGGGGCGGCGCGCTCGACCTGCAAGGGTCCGCCTCGCCTCCCCGCCCCGAAATCGAAGAGTATCTGCAGGCGGCTCTGCGTCTCAGCCCGGCCGGCTTTGCCCGCAAGGAGACCTCGTCCCAGGTTCTCTCTTTGGAAGAAAATCCGGAGCCGGTCATTGCCTATTTGGAAACCCTTCTGGAGGACGTTCATGAGCATTTCCATTCCTGAAACATCCGAAATCGGCCGGCGAGTGATCGCCGAGGTCGAGAAAGCCGTGGTCGGCAAGCGCCGTCTGCTCGAGACGATCATGGCGGCCATCCTGGCTGGCGGGCACGTTCTCTTGGAAGATTATCCCGGCCTGGGGAAGACCTTGATCGCCCGCTCCTTTGCCGCCGTCCTCGGCCTGGACTTCAAGCGGATTCAGTTCACCCCCGACCTGCTGCCCGGCGACATCACCGGCGGCTACGTCTTCAACCGCCGCGCGGACCGCTTCGAACTGCGCCGCGGCCCGCTCTTCACCAATCTCCTGCTGGCCGACGAGATCAACCGCGCTTCGCCCAAGACGCAAAGCGCCCTGCTCGAAGCCATGCAGGAGGGCCAGGTGACCATCGAGGGCGAGAGTCTGCGCCTGCCGGAGCCGTTTCTGGTGCTGGCGACCCAGAATCCGATCGAATATGAAGGCACCTTTCCGCTGCCCGAGGCCCAACTCGACCGTTTTATGCTCAAACTGACCGTCGGTTACCCGGAAGTGCAGGAAGAGCGCGAAATCCTGCATCGCCGTCATCAGCGCCGCCAGGACGAGGTCCCGCTGACCGTCATCGCCTCGCCGCAGACGATTCTCGGCATGCGTCAGGCGGCCGAGAGCGTCCACGTCGATCCGGATTTGGAAACCTACATCGCCCGCATCGTGGACGAGACCCGCCATGAACGGCACGTAGCCGTCGGCGCCAGTCCGCGCGCCTCGCTGGCCTTCCTCAAGATGGCGCGCGCCCAGGCTGCCCTGGAAGGCCGCGAGTACATTCTGCCCGATGACATCAAACGCTTCGCCGAAGCGGTGCTCAGCCACCGCCTGATTCTCCAGCCCGAATTCTGGCTCACCCGCCACGTGACCGAAAACGTCATCGCCGACATCTTCGCCCGCGTCCCCGTGCCGGTGCTGAACGCCTGACGCCTCTTTGCTCATGAGACGCGCTCTGTTTCTCGCCGCGCTGATCTACCTGCTCCTTCTGGCTGGCCTGGTTTTCGCCAACCGGGCTGTTCTGGCCCTGGCTTTGCCTCTCCTGACGTATCTGTTAATGGGCCTGTGGCGCGCCCCCGCCGGCGCTGACCTCGAAATCGTCCGCACGCTGAGCGGCGAACGTTTTCAGGCCGGCGAGGAGGCCGAGGCGACTCTGACCCTCACCAACCGCGGCCCCGCGTTGGAGATCGTCCAATGCGAGGACCTCCTGCCCCCCGGCCTGGAAGTGACCGCCGGTTCGCCCTTCCATCTGACCTCGCTGGCGACCGGCCAATCGACGCGCTGGACGTATCGGCTGCGCGGCCGGCGCGGCTATTACGCCCTCTCTCAGGTGCGTCTGACGGTCGGGGAAACGTTTGGGATTTTGCCGGTCGAGAATCTAGCGCCCACCGAGGGCCAACTGTTCTTCTTGCCGCCGGTCCTGCGTCTGCGCCGGGTGGACGTCCGCCCGCGGCGGACGCGCGTCTATTCGGGGACGATTCCCGCACGGCAGGGCGGAACGGGCGTCGAGTTCTTCGATGTGCGCGAGTATCAGACCGGCGATTCGCCCCGCCAGATCAACTGGCGGTTGACCGCCCGCCATCCCGAAAGCATGTTTTCCAATCAATACGAGCAGGAGCGCGTGGTTGACATTGGCATCATTCTGGACGGGCGTCAGCGGACGAACGATTTCGGCGGGCGCTCGCTTTTCGAACACTCCGTCCTGGCCGTCGCCGCCCTGGCAGAGACTTTTCTGGAGGCAGGCAACCGCGTCGGACTGCTGTATTACGGCAGTCACATTCACTGGACTATGCCCGGCTACGGCAAAATGCAGGGAGAACGCATCTTGCACGATTTGTCCCGCCTGAGCGCCGGCGAAGCGCGGGCGGCCCAGGAACTGTACATCCCGCGCCGCCTCTTTCCGGCCTTTTCGCAACTGGTGGTCATCAGTCCGTTGAGCAAGGAGGACTTCACGCCGCTCATCGAACTGCGCTGGCGCGGCTATTCGTTGCTGGTCATCAGCCCCGACCCGGTGGCCTTCGAATGTCAGGGCCTGGCCGCCGCGCCGGAGATGGAACTGGCCAGGCGCATCGTCCGCTTGCAGCGTCAAATCCTGCTGCGGCGGCTGCGCGGCGCCGGCATCCAGGTGGTGGATTGGGACGTCGCCCAGCCATTCGAGCAGGTGGCCCGCCAGGCGCTCGAGCGGCGGCGGCTCATTTTGCGAGGTCTGCGATGACGCCGTGGCTCTTGCCGGTGACGCTGATCGTCAGCAGCCTTTCGCTGGCAGCCGGCGCCTGGCTGAGCGGACTGACCGGCCTGGGGGCGGCGGTCCTGGCCGTCGGCGCGCTGTGGCTGATCGGCCTGCGGCGAGGCTGGAAGTGGGTCGCCGCGCCGGGGCTTGTCCTGTCGATGGGGGCCGCGGCGGCGGTTCTCCTGGGCGCTGCTCCTTCTGCCTTTGGGAGGGCGCTCCTGATCGGCGGGGCGCTGCTGGCTTTTCTGGCCTGGGATCTGACCGCCTTCCGGGCCAGTCTTGCCCTGGCGCGGGCCGCCGACCGCCCGGCCCTGGAGCGCAATCACTTCCTCCGCCTGGGCGCGGTGGTGGGCGGAGGCGTCATCCTGCTCGCGCTGGCCCTGAGCATCGAGATCGAACTCCATTTCGAATGGACCGCTCTCCTGGCCCTGGCCGCCGCCGGTGGTCTCGCGTACCTGGCGGGCAGGATTCGGGCGAGGTGATCCTCTTTGGGGGAAGTTCATAGAGCATCCAGCCAGGCTTGCGTTTCGGCGGGGCGGCGGAAGCGGTAGATCAGCAAATGGGCGTATTCGGGGCAGGCGATCATCGCCGTGTACGTTTGACGGCGGCGCTTGAAAGTTCTCAACGCCCACAGGAAGAGCGAATCGCGGCTCAGAAATTGCGTCCAGAATCGTTCGGTATTCGACCCCCACAAGGTTTCTTTCGACAGAACGCGCTGCCAGGTGCGTCTCCACAGCCGCCAGAGGATGACCGCCAGCGGATAATCCAGCCAGACGACCGCCTGGGCGCGTTCCCAGACCAGATCGCGGACGACGCTATAGTTGCCGTCTGTGACCCAGCCCGGGCCGCGCGTCGCCGCCTCCACCCGTCGGCGCAGTTCCTCGTCCGAGACGTGTTCCCAGCCGGGCAGCCAGTGCAGGGCGTCGATCTCGATATGCGGGACGTGCAGGCGGGCCGCCAGGGCGATGGCCAGAGTCGTCTTGCCCGAGCCGGTCACACCGACCACCGCGATGCGGCGGACGTGGGAAGGCAGCGGCGAGGAAGACGACAGCGCGTTCGGTTTCACGGAAGGTTCCTTTCATGGTACGATTCGGACGGCAAGTGACGATGATACCATTCCTCGGAGTCTACCATGTTCGATCTTCCCGATGACGAAATCCTGCCGCTCGCCAAGAAGCATGTTTTCTGGACCTGGTCGGCCCAGGCCAAAGTGGACCCGTTGCCGGTCGTCCGCGCCGAGGGCGTGTACTTCTGGGACGCCTCCGGCAAGCGTTATCTCGACTTCAATTCGATGACCATGTGCGTCAACATCGGCCACGGCAACCGGCGCGTCATCGAAGCGATGCAGGAGCAGGCCGCCGCGCTGCCCTACGCCGCGCCCGGCATGGCGACCAAAGTGCGGGCGCTGGCGGCGCGGGCGGTGGCGGAGGTGACGCCCGGCGGCGCGCTCTCGAAGGTGCTGTTCACTCTCGGCGGGGCCGACGCCAATGAGAACGCCGTCAAACTGGCGCGCGGTTACACCGGCCGCTTCAAAATCCTGACCCGCTACCGCTCCTACCACGGCGCGACCGCCGGAGCGATGGCCCTGACCGGCGACCCGCGCCGCACGGCCTGGGAGCCGGGGCTGATGCCCGGCGTGGTCCACTTCCTCGACCCGTATCGCTACCGCTCCACCTTTCACCGCGCCAACCCCGATATTCCCGAAGAGGAATTCTGCCGCGACTATCTGAATCATCTCGAGGAAATCATCCAATACGAGGGGCCGGAGACGATTGCGGCCATCCTGCTGGAGACGGTCACCGGCACGAACGGCGTCATCATCCCGCCGGAGGGATATTTGCAGGGCGTGCGGGCGTTGTGCGACAAGTACGGGATCGTCCTGATCGCCGACGAGGTCATGTCGGGCTTCGGGCGCACCGGCAAATGGTTCGCCGTCGAACACTGGAACGTCGTCCCCGACATCATCACGATGGCCAAGGGGCTGACCTCGGCCTACGCGCCGCTCGGCGCGGTGGCGATGAAGCCGGAGATTGCGGCGGCTTTCGATGAGCGCGTCTTCGAATCGGGGCTGACGTACACCTCGCATCCCGTCTCGCTGGCCGCCGCGCTGGCCAATATCCAGGTCATGAAAGAGGAGCGGATTGTCGAACACGCCGCGGCGATGGGGCCGGTGCTGAAGCGCCTGTTGACCGATCTGGGCGAGGCGCATCCCTCGGTGGGAGAAGCGCGCAGCATCGGGCTGTTCGGCGTGCTCGAACTGGTCAAGAACCGGAAAACGAAGGAGCCGATGGCTCCCTGGAACAGTTCCAGCCCGGAGATGACCGCCCTGCGCAAATATTGCCTCGAGCATGGCCTGTTCCTGTACACGCACTGGCACACGGTGCTGGTGATTCCGCCGCTCATCATCACCGAGGCCCAATTGCGCGAAGGGATGGCCGTGCTCGACCGCGCCCTGGAAATCACCGACCGGGCGGTCAGCGCGTAGGGGGCGTCGGGCCGGTTGCCGTCGTTTCAGGGCTGGTTGGCTTTGTGAATCAGCCAGGCGGCCTCGATGAACATCAGGCCGCCGACGGCCATCGGGGCGCACATCAGAATCAGCGCCGGCAGGGCGTCTTGCAAATAATAGAAGACCAGCAGGTAATACATGGCCAGAATCACGCCCAGCATGGCCAGCAGGATGCCGGCCAGCAGCGGACGCCGCCAGCCGACCCAGGTCAACGCCCCGGCCAGGAGGATCGGCATAAGCACCGAGAGGGCGTTGGCGTTTCCAGCGGCAAGTTGAACGACGCCTCTCGAAATCCAGTAAAGGCACATCGCCCCGACGATGAGGCTGGCAGTGATTTTCAATCCTTTGGCAAGTCTCATGAGCGTTCCTCCCGAGGAGTTTTCCCCTGATAGAGCGGCGCTTATCGTCCCCGATTCTACCACGCCGCGATCGAGGGCTTTCTTTCGCAGAAACCATTGAGTTTGTAGGCCGGACGCCAATCCGACCTGCCGGGAAGATTTGCGCCGTTCTCTCGGGGGCTAAGCCCCCGAGGAAACAGGCTAAGCCCCCGAGGAAACAGGCTTAGCCCCCGAAGATGAAACAGGTTTGGCCCCTGGGCGGGACAGTTTCTGCTCTCCTTTTTGGGCAGTCCCTGCCGAGAGACTTTCGCCGTGATGGGGCAGGCGCGACAAAAAGAGAGTATAATTGAGACACGATGAAATCGCGCTGGATCGAACACAAAGGCAAGCGCATCTTTTTCGCCGACTACTCCGGCTTTGGGACCGATTCCGAGGCGCTCCGCCAGGAGGTCGAAGAAGCGGTGGCTGTCATTGCGGCCGAGCCGGAGAAGTCCGTCTTGGTGCTCAGCAGTCTCGAAGGCACGGTCGAGTCGACGACGAACATGCGCGTCATCCGGCAGATTGTGCCGCGCGCCAATCGTTCGGTCCGTAAGCGCGCTCTGCTGGGGTTTTCGGGTTCGAGGCGCTTCCTGCTCACGCTGTTTGCCAATGTGCTCGGCGATACCCGCGTGGCGGCGTTCGACAGCCAGGAAGAAGCCCTGGATTGGCTGGTGGAAGACTGAATCTGTCGAGAGAACAAGAAAAAACAAAGCCTCCCGCCAGGGAGGCTTCTTCTTGTTGGAGCGTTCCGGCCTATTATTTCTTTACCAACAGCAGGACGCCGGCGGCGATGGCCAGCGCGCCAAGGATGTAGTTCCCAAAGGGAATGTTGGGAATGAACGCCAGCACGCCGGCGACGATCAGGTAGATCGCCAGAATGAGGGTGGGAAAGCCTTTCTTCATGGTGTATTCTCCTTTCCTTTTCTCGAGGAATGAAATGATTCAAGAAGTACAACACCCTTGTCCGATTCTGGTTGTGCAGGGCGTGGTAAAATGAACTCCTCCCGCAGAATGGACGGGAGACTTTTTTGACCCATGACCGCTATTGCTTCTCCCGCTGAATTCACGTTGACCCGCCGCCGCTCCGACCGACGCGGACCGGTGCGCTGGGTGCTCAGCCACGGCTTGCGCCACTGGTGGCTGATTCTCATCATGATGGTCGGCGCCTGGGGCAACGCCCAACTGGCCGCCTACGTCCCCATGCTGACTGGCCGGGCCTTCGATACCATCGTCGCCGATCCGACCGCCGTCAGGGCGTTGATTCCGATTGCCTTGCTCATCGGCGGCTCACAGGTCCTGCGCGCTCTCTTGCAACTGGGGCGCAACTTCGGGGCCGAGGTTATCGCCCAAAAAGTCGAGCGCGACATACGCGACGAACTGTACGTCTCGCTGCTCGGCAAGAGCATGACCTTCCACAGCCTGCAGCCGGTCGGCGACACGATGGCGCGCGCCACCAACGACGTGCGCGAGGTCAACTACCTGTTCAGCCCGGGCGTCAACCTGGTGGTTGGCTCGATCATCTTCCTGTTCATGCCGATGATCTACGCCGTCCGGTATCACCCGACTTTGATTCTGACCCCGCTCATCTACACCATCCTGTACTTCTTCGCCCTGCGCGATTACCTGCGGAAGATGGAGCCGATCACCGACGAGGTGCGCGCCTCCTTCGGGCGGATGAACACCCACCTGGCCGAGGCGCTGGACGGGGTCGAGGTGATGAAAGGCGCCGCCCAGGAAGAGGCCGAGGTGGCGCGCTTCGAGGAGAACGCCCGCCGGGTGCGGGCCGCCAACGTCCGCCAGGGCGATCTGGAAGCGCGCTTCATCCCCCTCCTGATGTTCGCCGTCGCCCTGGGCGTGGGCCTCTTCCATGCTATCCTGCTCTACCGCCAGGGTATCTTGCAGGTCGGCGACATTGTCGCCTACATGGGCCTGCTCCTGATGCTCGATTTTCCCACCTGGACCTCGATCTGGGCCTATTCGCAAATTTCGCTTGGTCTGGCCGGCGCCCGCCGCATCCTCGAACTGATGAACCGCGAGAACAACCTCGACCAGAACGAGGCCGGCTACGCCGGGACGATTCGCGGCGAGGTCGAATTCCGCGGCGCTTGCTTTTCGTATGACGAGGGCGAACCCACCCTGCAGGATATCACCTTCAAAGTCCTGCCCGGCCAGACGGTCGCCATCGTCGGCCAGACCGGAACCGGCAAGACCTCGCTGATGAAACTGGTCAACCGCACCTACGACGTCACCTGCGGCCAGGTGTTGGTGGACGGGCGCGACGTGCGCGACTGGAACCTGGCCGCCCTGCGCCGCCAGATTTCGATCATCGAGCAGGACATCTTCCTCTTTTCGCGCACCATCGCCGAAAACATCGCCTTTGGCAAGCCGGGCGCCACCCAGGCCGAGATCGAAGCCGCCGCCCGCGCCGCCCAGGCCGACGAGTTCATCCAGGCCCTGCCCGACAAGTATCAGACCGTCATCGGCGAGCGCGGCGTGACCCTCTCGGGCGGGCAGCGCCAGCGCCTGGCCCTGGCGCGCGCCTTCCTGACCGACCCGCGCATCCTCATCCTCGATGACTCGACCTCCGCCATCGACTCGGCCACCGAGGACCTGATTCAGCGCGCCATCGCCGCGGCGGCCAAGGGGCGCACCACCTTCATCATCACTCATCGCCTCTCGCAAATCCGCTGGGCCGACCTGATCGTCGTCCTGCGCAAGGGCCGCGTCGCCGCCATCGGCAAACACGAAGACTTGCTGCGGACTTCCGAAGCCTACGCCAGGATTTTTAGAGAATGAACGGGCGCGGCAGTCTCCCGCCCTCAGGATGACTTATGGGCTTCTTCGACGAACTCAACCCCGAAAAATACGACCGTCAATACAAAGACCGCGACCTGATCCGGCGGATCGCGCTCCAATTCAAACCCTACCGCAAGGGGATGATCATCATTTCCTTGCTGACGCTCCTCATCTCGATGCTCGGCGCGTTGATGCCCATCGTCGGCGGGCGGGCGCTCGATTTTTTGGACAATACCCGGCATTGGATTGTCCTGATCGTCATCCCGCTCATCGTGACGCTGGTGGGCGTCAGCGAGTGGGGGCTGAACTGGCTGCGGCGCAGCCTGACGGTGCGCGTCCTCGGCGACGTGGTGCTCGACCTGCGCACGCGCGCCTTCCGCGCCGCCGCCGGCCACGACCTGTCCTTCTATGACCAGTATTCCTCCGGCCGCATCGTCTCGCGCATCAACTCCGACACCAACGACTTGAGCCAACTGGTGACGATCGTCACCGATGTGGCCTCGCAGGTGGTGCAGGCCGTCTTCTTGGGCGTGGTGCTGGTTCGCACCGAATGGCGTCTCTCGCTGGTGCTGTTCTCCTTCATGCCGGTGGTCTTCGGCATTGCCATCGGCTTCCGCCGCCTGGCCCGCGCCGTGACCAAGAAGGGCATGCAGGCCATGGCCGACGTCAACGCCGCCATCAAGGAGACCGTCTCGGGCATCGCCGTCGCCAAGAACTTCCGCCAGGAGATGACCATCTTCGAGGAGTTCAACCGCGCCAATCAAAAGTCGTATCGCTTCAACATCCAGCGCGGCTTCGTCCTTTCGCTGATTTTCCCGGTCTTGAACGCCACGACCGGCATCTTCACCGCGATTCTGGTCTATCTGGGCGGCGTCAGCGCGGCGACGGCGGTCATCTCGGCCGGGGCCTGGTACCTGTTCCTGCTCAGCCTGGACCGCTTCCTGTGGCCGGTGATGAACCTTTCGGCCTTCTGGGCGCAGATTCAGTCGGGGCTGAGCGCCTCGGAGCGCGTCTTTGCCCTGATCGACGCCGAGCCGGCCGTCGTCCAGACCGAGGCGCGGCCGGTCCCGCCCCTGCGCGGCGGCATCCGCTTCGAGCGGGTCACCTTCCGCTACGGCGAGAACGACCCCGTCCTGACCGATTTCAGCCTGGACATCCGCCCCGGCGAGAATCTCGCCATCGTCGGCCACACCGGTTCGGGCAAGACCTCCATCGCCCGCCTGATTGCCCGCTTCTATGAGTTCCAGGGAGGGCGCATTCTGATCGATGGGATGGACATCCGCACCTTCGACCTGGCTTCGTACCGCCGTCAGTTGGGGATCGTCTCGCAGGTGCCGTTCCTGTTCTCGGGGACGGTCGCCGACAACATCCGCTACGCCGCCCCCCACGTGACCGACGCCGAGATGCTGGCCATGGCGCGCCGCATCGGCGACGGCGACTGGCTGGAGACCCTGCCCGACGGGCTGGAGACTCAGGTCGGCGAGCGCGGCGGGATGCTCTCGATGGGCCAGCGGCAACTGGTGGCGCTGATGCGCGTCCTGGTGCAGAAGCCGGCCATCTTCATCCTGGACGAGGCCACCGCCAGCATCGACCCGTTCACCGAGTGGCAGATTCAACAAGCCCTCAACCTGATTCTCTCCGAGTCGACCAGCATCCTGATCGCCCACCGCCTTTCGACGGTCAAGGCCGCCGACCGAATCATCGTCCTGGAGAAGGGCCGGATCATCGAGGAGGGCAACCACGATGGGCTGCTGCTCCAGGGCGGCCACTATGCCACGCTCTATAACACTTACTTCCGCCACCAGAGCCTGGCCTATGTCGAGCAGGCCCGTCAGTTCGTGGAAGGGGACTGAACGCGCCTGGCGCGAATTACACCCCCTCCCGGATTCGGTTTCTTGCCGCTCCCGCCGCACGTCCTGGCGGGAGCGCGAATGTTTTGTTATCTCTTCTCCAAACGCAGGCGCATCAGGAAGCGGTCCTGCGCGCCGAAGCGATACTTGTATTCCTCGTCGCCGCGCAGGAAGTCGAACTCGGCGCGCTGGTTTTCGTTGGCCCAGCGCAGCAGATAGGCCAGCAGCACCCAGCCGGGGGAAAGGTCCAGGAAAGCGCGGTCGAGGCCGGAATTGTAGACCCAGATGCGGTTGCCGTAATCGAAGTTCAGGTAGGCGGCGGCCTTTTGGCCGTTCACTTCCAGGAAGGCCAGTTGCAGCCAGCCGTGAGCAAAGGCGGCCTGGCAGGCGTGGCGCATTTGTTGGCGCATGAGCGGGGTCAGGAAGGCGGCCTTCTGCGGGTCGTGGGCCATCAGGTCGAGGAAGGCTTCGACTTCCGCCTCCAGCGCGTCGGCGTCCGAGACGATGTACCAGCGCACCGCCTGGGCGCTTTCCTCGGCGCGGCGCATTTTGCGGCGGATTTCGTGGCGCTGTTTCTTGTCGAGGCGGGCCAGATAGGCCTCGAAGTCGCCGGGCAGGGGAATGGTCGGCGAATGGTAGGTCTGTTCGAGGCGGACGTCCCAGCCGCGCTCCCGGGCGGCCGTCTGCAGGGCGGGCAGGCTGGGGGAGGATTCGAGCAGGTTGTGCAGGTCGAGGACGCGCCAGGGGAGCGGGAGGGTTTCCAGAAAATCGAGCAGGCCGGCGGCGAAGGCGGGCAGGTCGTCCGGGCGGACGATCAGGTCCAGGAGGTCGGAGATTTCGATGCTGCCCAGCAGGAGCAGTGCCGGGTCGCCGTCGCGGTTGTCGGCGCAGAAGAGGGGGGCGATTCCGGCCAGGCGTCCGGCGCGGCGGGCGGCGACGAGCGCCAGGCGGGCTGAGGACGGCCATTCTCCTCCGCCGCGCGTCTCCCACCAGGTTTGCAGGTACTCATAGCGCAGGAACGGCGCGTCGGCGATGGATTCGGCCAGAAGGTCGTTCCATTCGGCCGGGTTCAGGGTCGAGAAGTCATCGGTCAGGCTGAAGTCCATGGTTCGATTCACAGAGGGGGAGTGGAGTGCTTCTTGTCCGTCCATTTTACCAGTATAATGTAATCATGCCTGCCGAGTTGGACCTGCACCTACTGCCTTTCAACCGCGTCAAGGGTCAGGAATGGCCGCAATTGCCGGGTCTGCTGGCGACGGCCCCGCCGCGGCGTGTGGCCCGCGGCCGGGAGGGCGATTGGCTGATCGTCTATTTGAGTCTGGCGGGCAACGCGCCGTTTACCTCGAGCGAATACGCTCAACTGGTCGGCCAATTGGCCGAGCGTTTCTATCAGATTCCGGGGGCGTTGACCTCGGCGATGCGGTCGGTGGTCGAGATACTCAATGAGTTTCTCACGGAACGCAATCGCAAACTGAGCGGCATTTCGCAGCAATCGAGCGGCCGGTTCATCTTTGGGGTGCTGCGCGGCCGGCAGTTGACTCTGGCCCAGAGCGGCCCGACTCACGCCTTCCATCTGACGCCGGCGGGCGTCCAGCATTTCCATGATGAGACGCTCTCCGGCCGCGGGCTGGGTCACGGTTCGGCCACGCCCATTTACTTTTCGCAGATGACGCTGCAGCCCGGCGACCAGGTGCTGTTGTGCGCCGAACTGCCGGCGGCCTGGCAGGCGGCGCTGGAAGCCGAACGCGGCCTGGCCAGCCTGGAAGCGCGGCGGCGCAAACTCCTTTCTCTGACCGACGAGGATTTGAACGCCGTCCTGGTGCAGACGCAGGCTGGCAAGGGGCGGGTGGAAATTTTGCAGGCGATGAAACCGGCGGTCGAAATCCCTGCGCCGCCGCCCGCCGCGCGTGAGTCTGCGCCGCCCGCTGGGGGAGAAAGGGTTGTTGCGCCTGTCGTTCCGCCGGCCGAACGTCCGGCCAGCCGTTTCAGCCGGCTGATGGCGCAGCCTGCGGCCCCTCGGGCTGGAGAATCGGTTGCCGCGGCCCCTCCGGCTGGGGACCCGGCCGCCGCGGCCCGCCCGGCGGCCGCCGCGCCGCTGCCGGAGATCGAGCGTCCGCCCTCGGCGCGGCGCAGGCAAGTCTATGGCGGGCTGGCGCGTTTTCTGCAACGCGTTCGCCTCCTGAATGAGCGGATTGGCCGGGCGATGCGGGAATTCTGGCCGCGCCTCCTGCCGGGATTGTATCGGGAGGGCCCGCCGCTTTCGAACGCGTTCCTGGCGTTCGTGGCGGTCGTCATTCCCCTGGCCCTGGTGGTGGCGGCCAGCACCGTCTACGTCCGTTATGGAAAGACTTCGCAATACGAGGAAAACTATCAACTGGCGGTTCAGGCGGCGGTGGGCGCTATCGGCCAGACCGACCCGGCGGTGGTCCGTCACGCCTGGGAAAGTTGCTTGTATTATCTCGACCGCGCCGAAGTGTATCTGGTGACGCAGGAATCGCGCGAACTGCGCCGGATCGCCCAGTCGGCGCTGGATGGTTTGGACGGCATCGTGCGGCTCGACTTTCGTCAGGTGAGCGGTTCGCTGGGCGAAGGCAGGCGCATCACCCGCATGGCCGCGACCGAAGACGGCCTGTTCATGCTCGATGAAGCCAGCGGGGAAGTCTTGCACGCCTTGTTTACCCAACAGCCGGAGTTGCGGATGGATGATTTCTTCCGCTGCCGCTCGGGGGTTTACAACGGCCTCCAGGTCGGCCCGCTAATCGATCTGGCTGCTTTGCCGGCCATCAACACCCGCAACGCCGATGTGCTGGCCATGGACGGCAACGGCACGCTGTTGTATTGTACGGTCGGCGGCGAACCGGTGGCGGTCGCCCTGGCCGCTCCCAGCGTCGGCTGGACGGGGGTGCGCAATTTCAGCCTGGACAGCGACGGCCGCAACCTGTATTTGCTAGACCAGCATGCCGTCTGGGTCTACGCCGGCACGCTGGGCGAATTCACCGAACTGCCCATCAGTTTCTTCAGCGAGCAGGTGCCGCAGAATATGGATCAGGTCATCGATCTGGCCGTCAGCGGGGATAACCTATATCTGTTGTTTCAGGATGGTCACATGGCCGCCTGCACGCTCAGCCGCTTGAGCGTCGTCCCCACCCGCTGCACCGATCCGTTGACTTTCGTGGACGAACGCCCGAACCATCTTTCTGGCGCGACCATTACGGACGCCATTTTCTCGCAAATGATGTTCGGCCCGACGCCCGATCCGTCTCTTTACCTGCTTGAGCCGTTGACTCAAGCGGTGTATCGTTTCTCCCCCCACGCCGATGCGATGACGCTCCAGGGACAATTCCGCGCCAGCGCCGACCTGGTCCAGGCCGGGTTTGCCGGTCAACGGGCGACGGCGATGGCCTTCGGGCCGAATCGGTCTCTCTTTCTGTGTGTGGGGAACAAAATCTATTACGCCGGCGCAGTTCCATAAGAGGAGGCCTCATGAGTACTCCCTCTCGTTCATCCGACAATTTGTTGACTTCTTTGCTCGAACTGTTGAAGAAGATGGGTAAGCGGGGCGCGCCGCCGCCGGCGGCGGCTCCGCCGCCCGTCCCGGCCGACAATTTGACCGATCCGGCGGTCATGGTCACCAACCGGGTGTTGCAGATCGTCTATGATCCCATCATGGATTCCGCCACTGGCGAGCGGCTTTCCCAAAGGATGAAGTGGAATCGCGTCGATGATCTGACGAGCGATTTCATCCAGGACATTCTCGAAACCAGCGCAGGCCTGGCCCGCTACGAGGTGGTCGAGCGCGTTCTCCTGGACGAATTCCCGGCCAAAGTGGACGGCTACCGGTACACGCCAGCCGCCTATCTGGAAGTCATGCGCGGCGCGCCGCCTCACAAGCCGGAAGAGATTGACTATCAGGCGATTCTGACGGGGTACAACGTCTTGCCGCGGATTGCCAAACGCGAGATCGATGAAGTCTGGCTGTTCGGTTTTCCCCATGCCGGTTTCTACGAGTCTTGCATGGGCGGCGCGGGGGCCTTTTGGTGCAACGCCCCTCCGCTGAGGGGGACGACCCGCTGTCCCCGCCGCTTTATCGTCATGGGATTTTCTTTCGAGCGGGGGGTGGGAGAAATGCTGGAGGCGTTTGGTCATCGCGCCGAAGCCATCCTTACCAAAGTGTTCGAAAAGGCGACCGGCGAGGCCAATCTGTTTGCCCGCTTCAGCCGTTACGAAAAGAATGCGCCCGGCAAGGCGGCTGTTGGGACGATCCATTTTGCCCCCAACAGCCAGCGCGATTACGATTGGGGCAATCCGACCAAGGTGCTCAGCGAGTGCTATGATTGGCTCAATTTCCCGCAGTTCCAGGGCGATGTCCGAGAGGTGGACGCCAGCGAATGGGGCGGCGGCGACATCCGCGCCCATCACCGCTGGTGGCTGGCCCATTTGCCCAAAGTGGCCGGCCGCACGGCAGGAGTAGCCAACAATTGGTGGCAGTACATCATGGACCCCAATTTAGTCAACCTGTAATGTTCTTGTAAGTCTTCAGGGAAGTTCTCTTGAGATAACATGGGGGAAAGGTTTGCCTTTTGGAGGCTGATGATTAGGAAAAGTTTCCTATCGTCATTGCCTTTGTCTCATATAAAATGTAAAGGCATTTGTTCTTCAAACTTTCATCCATGACCGGAATGCCTCTGTCCTCCCGCCTGCGTTCAGCCTGGCTCGTCTTTGGGGCTCTTTCGCTCGTGATTGTAGGAGTAGTTGCGGGGTTGCGCTATCTCTTCGGCCCGCCCGTGGGGATGGTGATTGCGCTGCCGGTCATTCTGTTTGCCTGGTGTGTGGGTCTGGGGTGGGCGCTGTCGCTGGGGGCGTTGGATTTCCTTGTCTATCTCGGGCTGTCGCTGTTGATTCACCGGGAAAACTATGATGGAGATGCCCTGGTCGCTCACCTAGTGGGTCTGACTCTGCTCAGCGCGGTGGCGGTCCTGGTAGCCCGGGTGAAGCAGGATCAGCAGCGGGCGCAGCAAGCCATTCTCGCCCAAGCGGAGCAGACTCAGCAGCAACGCCATCAGATCGATTTCCTTTCCATGCTGAACGATATCGTCAGCGCTGCCCTGGAAGCCGAGGATATGCTGGCCATGCTCAAAATGCTGGCCCGGCGCGTGGGTGAACTGTTCGGCGCCGATGATTGTTTCATCACCCGCTGGGATGAACAAAACCAGTCTCCCATTCCCACCGCTGCCTATGGCCGGTTGAGCGAGACCTATGCGACCATTAAACCGTTGCCAGGCGAAAAGACGTTGACTCAAGCGGCGCTAGAGGCGGGCCGTCCGCTGGCGCTGGAAGATGTGCGCCGCGCTTCCTGCATCGGTCCGAAACTGGCGCATGAGTTTCCGAGCGCCTCGGCGCTCGGCCTGCCGTTGATTTCGGGGACGCGCCGCCTCGGGGCTGTCATCCTGGGATTCCGTCAGCCCCATCATTTTACGGAGGACGAGATTCGCCGCGGCGAATTGACCGCCCGTCAGATCTCCCTGGCGATGACCAAAGTCCTTTTGCTCGAAGAGGCCCGCCTGCGGGTGCGCGAACTGGCCGGCCTGCACATGATTTCGCAGGCGTTCAGCGTCTATGCCGACGCCGAAATCTACGGTTCCCTGACCGATATCCTGGCAGACCTGTTCCAGGCCGAGATTTGCGCCATCGGCTTGCGCGATGAATCGGGCGAATACGTCCAGTTTCAGGTTCCCGGCCATGGTTTGAGCGATGAGGTCTTGCAAGCCATCCGCTATCCCTGCAAGTTGGGGGCCCAGGCCTGGCATTTTTCGCGGGGGGTCTTTCGCGCCAATTCTCCCGACCAAATCCCTGCCGATTTTGCAGAAATGGTCGCTTCGTTGGGAATTCGCTCGATTCTGGTCGCTCCCTTGTGGGACCTGGAACATAAACTGATGGGCGCCGTTTACATCGCCAATCGGGCGGGGGGATTCGATGACAACGATGTTCACATGGCCGAGATGTTGGCCGAACAGGTGGCCGGCGTTCTCCGCAACACCCGTCTGCTGGCGGCCGAGCGCCGGCGGGCGCGTGAACTGGCCGTCTTGCACGCGGTGGCTGCTCTGACGAACGAGGTCAACGACGAAGACGAATTGCTCGAGCGGGCCGCCGAATTGATCGGCCGCGATATTTACTCGGATTATGTGGCCATCCTCCTGCTGGATGAAAAACGGCAGGAACTCTACATCCATTCTTCTTATCGCCGCGCCAAACGGGAGGGCCAGATTCGGGTGCCGCTCGATCTCGGAATCGTCGGCTCGGTCGCCCGGTCGGGGCAGCCGCGCAATATCCCAGACGTCAGCCAGGCGCCCGATTACTTGAACCTCGACCCGCTGACGCGTTCCGAACTGTGCGTTCCGCTCAAGGCCGGCGACAAAGTCATCGGCGTGCTGAATGTCGAGAGTCATGAATTGAACCGCTTCCGGCGCGAGGACGAGGAATTGCTCGGCATCCTGGCCGGACAACTCTCCACCGCGCTTCAGCGTCTGCGAACCGCCCGCGCCGAAGAACATCAGCGGCGTCAGATGGAGCGTTCCACGGCCTTGTTCAAAGCATTGGCTCAGGTGGGGGCCAGCGCCGCGGCCGCCTCGGATCCGGAGGGCGTATTTCGCGCCCTGGGGGGCGAATTGTCGAAACTTGGTTTACATTGCATCGTGGCCTTGATGGACCGAGAGGGCGCTCACGCGGTTATCCGTTACACCTCCTTGCCGCCCCAAGTCGTCAAACAGGCCGAGCGCCTGAGCGGCTATCAGATGGCCGACTTTGCCATCCCGCTCGAAGTGCTGGAAAGTTTCGTCAATCATACGCCCTCTTCGGTCTTTATCCGCGACCCCTTTCAGGTAGCGCGCAGCATTCTGCCTCATTTTCCCCGCCACCGCCTGGAAAAGATTTTGAAAGTCCTGGGGATTTCCGAAAACGTCGTCATGTGTCATCTGCCCCTGATCGGCGAAGGCCGGATGATCGGCGTGATCTGGTTGTGGGGGGAAGGCTTCCGCGAGGGAGATTTGCAGGCGATGCTGCTGTTCGCCCGCCAGGTGGCTGCCGCCCTCCAGAACGCCAATCTGCTGGAAGAAGTCCGCCGGCTGGCCATCACCGACGATTTGACCGGCCTTCACAACCGCCGCTATTTCTTCGAGCAGGCCGAGAAACAATTTCGCCAGGCCAAACGTCAGCGGGAAATGCTCGCGGCTTTGATTCTGGATGTGGACTATTTCAAGAGTTTCAACGATTAATACGGCCATCAGGTGGGAGATGAAGTTTTGCGGCACATTGCCCGGCGGCTGCAACGCGCCCTGCGCGAGACCGATCTCCTGGGCCGCTACGGCGGCGAGGAGTTCTCCGCGCTCCTGCCAGGAGCGGATATCGAGACGGCGATGGAGGTGGCAGAACGCGTCCATGCGGCCATCACGGCCGAACCGATTCCGACCGAGGTGGGGCCTCTATCGGTGCAGGTGAGCATCGGCGTGGCAGCCCTCGACGAAAAGACGACAACCTTACATGCCATGATCAAACGCGCCGACCAGGCCATGTACACAGCCAAAGAGTCGGGGCGCAATTGTGTGGCGATGAAATGACGGCTGGGGCGAAACAGGGCGGCGAGGGACAAAACTTTGTTATACTATCCCAATTACGGATACAAAGGGGTGTCGCATGCGAAAAACAATCGCAACTCTTTTGGCGCTGGCCTTCCTGCTGGGCGGATGGTTGCCCGCGGCTCATGCTCAGGGCGGCATTCGTCTGGTGGACAACCAGGCCAGCCTCTCCTTCCCCCAAAGCGTGACCTTCCGCGCCGTCATCGAGAGCGCCAACCGCATCACCTCGGTCGTCCTCGAATATGGGACCGAGCAATTGACCTGCGGCACGGTGGTGGCGCGGGCTTTTCCCGATTTCACTCCCGCCTCCCGCGTCGAGGTGCAATGGACGTGGGACATGCGCCAGAGCGGTTCGCTGCCGCCGGGGGCGCGGCTGTGGTGGCGCTGGCTGGTCAGCGACTCCAGCGGCGCTTCCTATTCGAGCGAACGCCAGGAAATTACCTGGCTGGATGATATTCACGACTGGCAGTTCGTTTCGGGGGGGTTCATCAACCTGTTTTACTACAGCGGCGGCGCGCAGTTCGGCGATGAACTCCATCAGGCCGCGGTCGAGGCGCTGGGCCGCCTCGCCCGGGAAGTCGGTTTATATCCCGAAACGTCCATTGACATCTACATCTACGCCAGCAGCGCCGACATGCAGGACGCCGTCCTCTACGAACCCTCCTGGACCGGCGGACAAGCCTACCCGGAGCACAACATTGTTATCATCGGCGTCTCTCCCAACCAGTTGGACTGGGGCAAGCGCACGGTGGCGCACGAACTCACCCACGTCCTCGTCGGTCATCTCACCTTCTCCTGTTTGAGTTTCGTCCCTACCTGGGTGCATGAAGGGCTGGCCATGGTGGGGGAGGGCGGCCTGGAGGACTATCAGCGCACCCTCTTCGAGCAGGCCCTGGCGGCCGACAGCCTGCCTTCTCTGCGCTCGCTGAGCGGCGGCTTCTCCGAAGAATCCAGCCGCGCCAATCTGTCTTACGCCGTCTCTTACAGCGTGGTCAATTTTCTCGTCGAGCGTTACGGCCGCCAGCGAATCGCCCTCCTGCTCGACGCCCTGCAACGCGGCGAGACCATCGACGCCGCCCTGACCGCCGTCTACGGCTTCGACGTGGACGGCCTCGAAGACGCCTGGCGGACGGCCATCGGCGCCGCCCCGCGCCTCCCCCAGGACGGACAGCCGACGCCCCAGGCGACGCCTACCCTCGTCCCCGCCATCGTCCCTGTCTCCGGCGCTCCGGTCGCCTCGGCCCCGACGCCGCGTCCCACCCTGACCGCCACGCCTACGCCCCTCTCTGCCGAGCCGATCGCCTCCCCCGACAGGCCCTTGATCTTGGGTTCAGACGTCCTGATTGCTCTTCAAATTGGGCTGTTTTGCCTGTGCGCGGCGGTTGTGGCCGTCTTGGTGCCCGTCCTGGTGACGCGCAGCCGCCGCCGGCGCCGCAGACGTCCCGTCCAGCAGGAAGGACAACCCGGCCCGGAGGTGAAGCCATGAGACCCCAGAATCGCGTTCTCGCCTTGCTGCTGGCGGCGGTTTTCCTGCTCCTGGCCTGTCAGGTGACGGGTCAGGTCACGCCGACCTCCGCGCCGGGCGCGCCTCTCGAAACGAGCGCCGTCACCCCCACGGCTACCCTGCCGCCCAACACCGTGGCCGATCCCGAACTCGGCTTCACCATCACCTACCCGCGCGGCTGGACCACCCGGCCGGGCGAAAACGCCAACAATCCGGCCGTTTTCCTCAGCCCGGACCAGTCGGTTCAGGCTTTTCTCTATTCCTTCCCCCTCACGTCCGATACCACCGTCGAGGCCGAGGCGCGCCTGATCGAATCGGAGGTCATGGCCGATTTCGATACGGTCGAAATCCTGCGCGATGAGCCGTTCCTGCTGAATGACGGCAATCAGGCCTGGCAAATTGTGGCGCTCGCCCAGACGGATCAGGGCGCGCTCAAGGTCAGTTTCCTGGTCGCCTTCTTCGGGGCCCGCGAATTCCTCCTGCTGACTTTCGGCCCCTCGCAGGCGTTCGATCGTTACGCCAACGACATCCTCGCCCTGCAGACCAGCCTGCGCTTGGAACTACCCTCCTTGTACAACATCCCGCGCGACCAGGCGCTGGTCCTCTCGGGCGGCGAAAGCACCAACCCGCGCGAATATGACCCGGCCACCACCCACTCCGCCGGCGACAAACTGGTCTTCAGCGGTCTGGTCTCCTTCGATCCGAACCTGAACCTGGTGCCCGAACTGGCCGAGTCCTGGGAAATCTCTCCCGACGGCACGGTCTACACCTTCCACCTGCGCCGCAACGCCCGCTTCCACGACGGCCGGCCGGTCACCGCCCGCGACGTCGTCTACTCCTGGGAGCGGGCCGCCGACCCGGCCACCGACTCGGACACGGTTCTGACCTACTTGGGCGACATCGTCGGCGTCGAGGAGAGGGTCAACGGTCAGGCCGACCACATCTCCGGCCTGCGGGTGATCGACGACTACACCCTCGAAGTGACGATCAAGGCCCCCTTGCCTTATTTCCTGATGAAACTGACCTACCCCACTGCCTTTGTGGTGGACGAAGCCAACGTGACCTCCGGCCCGGAATGGTACCGCACCCCGAACGGCACTGGCCCCTACCGCCTCATCCGCTGGGACAGTTTCGAGGTCATGATTTACGAGCGCAACCCCGATTTCTACCTCGGCCCGCCCGCCATCCCCTACGTGGTCGTCCAGTTATATTCGGGCGTCGGCATCCGTCTCTATGAAGCCGGCGAAATAGACATCGCCAGCGTCTCGCCGTATGATGTTGCGCGGGTCACTGACCCGAACGAACGGTTGAGCGCCGAGGTCCGCAGCAGCGTTTCTCTCTGCACCACCTATGTCGTCTTCGACGTGGAACAGCCGCCGTTTGATGATGCGCGCGTACGGCAGGCTTTTACCCTGGCCTTCGACCGCCAGCGTTTCATTGACGTGGTTTACAACGGGGTGGGCGTTCCGGCCCGGGGGCTGTATCCGCCGGCTTTGCCGGGTCACGATGTGAACCTGCAAGGCTGGCCCTACGACCCGGCCGCCGCCCGCCGCCTGTTGGCCGAGTCGCGCTACGGCGGCCCGGCCGGCCTGCCGCCCATCGTCTTCACCACGGCCGGTTACGGAAGCGATTCGAGCCCCGCGGTCGCGGCCATGGTGCAGATGTGGGAACAGAATTTGGGCGTCTCGATCACCGTCGAAAACATCGAACCGAATCTCTACTATGACCTCATCTACAGCGGTCAGCATGGGCAATTGATTTCCAGCGGCTGGTGCGCCGATTACCCCGATCCGGAAAACTTCGCCGATGTCCTCTTCCGCACCGGCGCGCCGCAAAACCTGGGCCATTACAGCAACCCTGCCCTGGACGCCCTCCTCGACGAGGCCCGCGTCGAACGCGACGTGAACCGCCGCATGCAACTCTACCAGCAGGCCGAACGCATCCTGGTCGAAGAGGCCCCGGCGCTTTTCATCATGCACGACATTGATTACGTGCTGGTCAAGCCCTACGTGGAGGGGTTTGTCCTGACCCCCATTGACATTCCCCTCGAGCGTTATCTGTTCTTGGGCGAGCGGTAAACGAGTCGTCTCGAAAGCAGGGCGGAATGCCGCTCCGCCGTCGCATGCGACGTAAAACAAAGGCAGAGAGCGCCCTATTGGGCGGTCTCTGCTTTCGTTTCTTCTTGGGACAGGCCCTTACCTGACCTCCACCAGGAATTCCACCCGCTCGATGGGCGGGCCGACGCTGCTGACCGAGAACTCGAAGGGCAGGCTTTCTCCGGCGTTCAGCGGCGCAGCCGACTCCCACCGGCGCAGACCGACCACCTGTCCGGCCGCGTCGTAGGCTGTCCCCAGCACCCAGACCAGATTGGCCGTCCGGCCGGGGGTCGTCAGCCGGACCTGACCGCGCACGCGCGCCGTCCGTCTGCTCCAGTCCATCTCGGTCAGCGTATTTTCGACGGCGGCGCTCAGATAACGCTCGTCGTCCGGCAGGAGCCGGATGGCGGTCAACCATTGGACCTGGAGGGCCGCCC
This sequence comes from Chloroflexota bacterium, assembly GCA_019873655.1. GTDB lineage: Bacteria > Chloroflexota > Anaerolineae > Anaerolineales > Villigracilaceae > JAFGSI01. Next base: position 140,384 of record JAIOAU010000001.1, read on the forward strand.
CTTCGGGCGCGGGCGGGGGGAAATAGACCGCCACCGGCATCGTCTGGCCGGCCGGCAGGATGTCGAGCGGCGCAAAGGCCGTCTGTTGGAGGACCGCTTGGCCGTTGGCATCGAGCAGGGTGAACTGGAGCGAGAGATTCTCCAGCGTTTCGGCGTAATCGTTCTGCGTCAGCGCCACGCACCACAGCCCGCCGCCCGTCAGCGGCCAGCAGCGCGCCTGCCGGATGGTGAGCGGCACAGGCGTGGGCGTCGGTTGACCCGAGACGTTGCCGCCGACCGGGATGTTGAGCGTCATCCCAACGGTCAGCGCCGTCGGCGAGACGCCGGGGTTGGCGGCCATCAGGTCTTCCAGCGGAACGTTGAAGCGCGAGGCGATTCCGCTCAAGGTATCTCCCTGGCGGACGGTGTAAGTCAGCGGCGTAGGCGTGGGCAGCAGGACTTCGGTCTGCGCCAGGAGGGGACTGGGCGAGGGCGAAGGGGTCGCCGTCTGATAGGGCCGGAGAGGCGGCTGATCGGCGACGGGCGCGGCGGGCGCGCCGCAGGCGGTCAGCCCGAACAGGAACAACGCCAGCAAGAAGCGCAGACGCATGAGGCCCTTCGCGGCGCTAGAGGGCGTTGGAACGCGTGGCAATCCGGTCTTTGGCGCGGGCGATGAATTCGGCCAGGGGGATATTGTCGGCCCGCGAGCCGTCGCGCAGGCGCAGGGAGACCGTCCCTGCCTGGGCTTCGTTTTCGCCCACCACCAGCATGTAGGGGACTTTCATCAGTTGCGCCTCGCGAATCTTGGCGTTCATGCGCTGGGCGCTCAGGTCGGCGCTGACGCGCAGGCCCTGGGCGCGCAGTTGACGCATGACGCTCTCGGCGTACTCGTTCTGGTTATCGGTGATGGGGATGACGCGGGCGTGTTCCGGGCTGAGCCAGACCGGGAAGTTGCCGGCGTAGTGTTCGAGCAGGAAACCGATGAAGCGTTCGTGGGTGGAGAGGGGAGCGCGATGGATGCAGAGCGGCGTCTCCTCGACCCCGTCCTTGCTCATGTACTTCAGGTCGAAGCGCGCCGGGACGGCGAAATCCACCTGATTGGTCGCCAGGGTGAATTCGCGGCCGATGGCCGACCAGATTTGCACATCCACCTTGGGGCCGTAGAAGGCGGCCTCGTCCTGGGCTTCTTTGAAGGGGACGTTGCCGTTGATCAAGGCGCGGCGCACCATCTCCTCGGTCTTGAGCCACAGGCGTTCGTTGTCCACGTATTTCTTGCCGAGGCCGGCTTTGCTGTGCAGACTGAGGCGCATGACGTACTTCTGGATGCCGAACAGGTCGAAGTATTTCTTATACAGGTCGATGACGGCCATGAACTCCTGTTCGAATTGCTCCTCGGTGCAGTAGATGTGGGCGTCGTTCATCTGCATCGAGCGGACGCGCATCAGGCCGAAGAGTTCGCCCGATTTCTCGTAGCGGTAGCAGGTGCCGTACTCGGCCAGGCGGATGGGCAGGTCTCGGTAGGAGCGCGGCCTGGAGGCGAAGATTTTGTGGTGCATCGGGCAGTTCATCGGCTTGACGTAGTAGCGCACGCCCTCGATTTCCATCGGCGGGTACATCGACTCGGCGTAATAGGGCAGGTGGCCGGAGCGCAGGAACAAGTCCTCTTTGGTCAGGTGCGGCGTGCGGACGCGCAGATAACCGGCCTGTTCTTCCATCTCTTTGGCGAGTTTCTCCAGTTCCTCGATGAGCACGCCGCCGCGCGGCAGCCAGAGCGGCAGGCCGGGGCCGACCTCGTCCTCGAAGATGAAGATTTCCAATTCCCTGCCCAGTTTGCGGTGATCGCGGGCTTTGGCCTCTTCGAGCATCTTGAGGTATTGTTTGAGTTCGTCGGGCGTGCGCCAGGCCGTGCCGTAGATGCGGGTCAGCATCTTGTTCTTCTCGTCGCCGCGCCAGTAGGCCCCGGCGATGGACATCAATTTGATCGCCGCCGGGTTGATCTGGCGGGTCGACTCGACGTGCGGGCCGCGGCACAAATCCACGAAGGTGTCATGCTGGTAGATGGAAATCTCCGGCTTCTCGGTCAGGGGATTGCCGTCTTCGTCGAACGCGCCCTGTTCCAGCCCGTCGATCAGTTCCAGTTTGTAGGGCTGGTCCTTGAAAATCTGGCGCGCCTCCTCGGCCGTGACGACTTTGCGGATGAATGGATGGCCGCCGGCGATGATCTGGCGCATGCGTTTTTCGATCTTTTCCAGGTCTTCTTCTTTGATCGGCTCCGGCAAATCGAAGTCGTAGTAGAAACCGTTCTCGACCGGCGGACCGATGGTGTACTTGGCCTGGGGATAGAATTCGAGCACTGCCTGCGCCATGATATGCGCCGCCGAGTGGCGGATGCGGTACAGTTGCGAATCTTCGTAGCGTTCTTCGGGTTGGTTTGACATCTCTCAATCCTTTCAGGGCGAAGGAGAATGGACGCCCATCCTCTCTGCTCAAAATAAAACGCTCTCGCCTCCAGTTCGGGGCGAGAGCATAACGACTCACGCGGTTCCACCCGATTTGCCGCCTGCGGCGGCATCTCATTGCGACCGATAACGGGGCCGACCGTTTCCCTTACTGCGCCGGAGGCGGTTGGGGGTCACGCTCGCGGGGGGTTTTCGGCGGGGGCGCCCGGAATCGGCTCTCAGTCTATGGCCGCTTCTCCCTGTCAGGGCCGGGTCCGCCTACTCGTCCCGGTCAACGCGTTGGATGGGGGTATTATATGCCTTTCTGATTGGCTGTCAAGCGCGGCGCTACTGCCCGCCGCGCATGACGATTGGGAGCCAGTCTTTGAAGGTCTCCATGTGCGTCCACAGCGAGCCGTAGAACGTGAACGCCCACAACAACGCGGTGACGAGTAGGAAGAGCGCCCCCAGCAGGCGCAGGAATTTGTATTTCCTCATCAGACCAAGCGCCGGAACGGCCAGGACGCCGCCCAGCCCGGCCATGATGAAGCCAACGCCGGACATCAGCGGCTCCTTGGTCAATTCCAGCGAGATGATTCGCACCCCGACGATGACCGCGTACACACCGGCGAAGAAGGCAAAAATGGTCACCGGCGTCAGACTCCAGCGCTTGTAGATGGCGATGGCGGTCGCGAAGAAAACCGCCCCGAACAGGGTGGTGGCCTCGCCATAGGCAATGTTGTAACTGCCCGGCAGCGGCCAGGTGAAGGTAAGCACTAAGCCCAGGATAAGCCCCAGCAGACCGACAATGCCAAAGCCGGCAGCAAAAGGCTGTTGATCCTCGGCGTCCAGGCCCTGATAGAGATAGTAAGCCAGGATGGCCGTCCCGGCGACCAGGTTGATCATAATGAGGGTGAGGTAGTCGATAAACATTTCTTTGCTCCTTTCCTGTATTTAGGTAATTATAGTCCTATTTATCGTATTAGCATAGAGAATAAAAAAAGCCCCGGATGGGGCTTTGCTGTGGGCGGAATAGGGCTCGAACCTACGACCTCTGCTATGTCAAAGCAGTGCTCTAACCAACTGAGCTATCCGCCCGGTAGCGAGGGCATATTATACCGGCGGTGTCCAAAATTGACAAGCGGAATCGGGCCAAAATCGCCGCTCCCGCCTGCCGTGCGGTATAATTCCCGCCGTGAGCAAGACCAAGCGACCCGAAGACCTGTCTGTGGACGAACTGCGCCGCCTGCTCCTCGAGAAACGGCGGGTGGCGCGTCAGGAACGGCTGGAGCGTTTCCGCCGCACCGGCCGGGCGCTGCGCTTGACCGTCGAGCAGCCGCCAGCCGGCAGGGCTGACTTGCCAGCGGAAGCCTCGCTGCCGATCGCGCCCGCCGAGGAAGAGGAAACGCCCGCCGCGCCGCTCGACGCCCGCGCCCTGCTCCAGCAGCGCCGCCGGCGGATGATGGACCGGATTCTGGTCGCGGTCGAAATTCTGGCAATTGTGGGTCTGTTCGGCGTGCTGGCCAACGGCTTCGGACTGTTGCGCACGCTCAACCAGGAGGTGGCCGCTGCCTTGCAGCAGGAGACTCTGACGCCCACTCCCCTCATCACCGCGGTCGTCCTTCCGGGCGGGCACACCCCGCCGACCGCCGCCGGCGGCGCTCAGTTCAACGAGGCCGAGATTCCCGAACATTTGCGCCCTCTCGTCCAGTCGATTGCCAACGTCCCCATCCCCACCCCCGGCCCCCAGCAGCCGGTCCGCATTCAGATTCCGGCCATCGAGGTCGACGCGCCCGTCGTCCAGGGCGACGGCTGGGAGCAGTTGAAGAAGGGCGTCGGTCATCACATCGGCTCGGCCAACCCGGGCCAAAACGGCAATCTCGTTCTGACGGCGCACAACGACATCTTCGGCGAAATCTTCCGCGACCTCGACCGTCTGGTTCCGGGCGATCTGATCATTGTGTACACCTTGCAGCGCCAGTACGTCTATGTCGTCACCGAGACGCGCATCATCGCCCCGACCGAGGTCGAGGTCATGCTGCCGACTCCCGACGCCACCGTCACGCTCATTTCATGCTACCCATATATGGTAGACAACCAGCGCATCGTTGTCTTCGGCAAACTTCAAACCCCCTAGGAGTACGTTCATGAGTAAAAAGACCAAAGCCTCGCGCCTCGGCGCCTCGACCAGCGGCAAGCCTTTCGAGTTCAATCCCGATTACAGTCAGGTGAAACGCGACCTGCGCCGCATCGGCATCCTGGCCGCCATTTTCGTCAGCGTTCTGGTGATTCTCTCCTTCTTCCAGGAACAGATTCTGGCCCTGTTCGTCAAATAGGCGCGCCCCGGATTCTCCTCGCAGAGCACGGCGACCCCGTGCTTTTTGCATCTCGGCTCAAGGCCGGTTGAGATTTGCCTGCCTCGATGGACAACGACCAGACGGTTACCCTGCGTCTAGAGCGCTTTGCCTACGGCGGCGAGGCCCTCGGCCGCCTGCCAGACGGCCGGGTGGTTTTCGTCCCGTTTGCCCTGCCGGGGGAGCGGGTGCGCGCCCGGGTCGTTGAGGCCCGGCGCGGCCATCTGCGGGCCGAATTGCTCGAGGTGCTCGATCCGGCCCCGGGACGGGAGAGGCCGCGCTGTCGGCATTTCGGCGTCTGCGGCGGCTGTCATTATCAGCACCTGTCCTACGCCGCCCAAACGGAGGCCAAGGCCGCCGTCCTGGACGACCTGCTGAGGCGGATCGGGAAAATCGAGGCCCCGCCGCTCCGGCCGATCGTCGCCGCGCCGCAGGCCTGGAATTACCGCAATCACGTCCAGTTTCACCTGACGCCCGACGGCCGCCTGGGGTTCATGGAGGCCCGCTCGGCGGCCGTCCTGCCCATCGAGGAATGTCACCTGCCCGAAGGCCCGCTCAACGACCTGTGGCCAGTCCTGCAGTTCGACGCTGGCCTGGGGCTGGAGCGCGTCTCGCTGCGCCTGGGGACGGACGGCGAGGTGATGCTGGCGCTCGAGTCGCCGGAAGCGCCGGCCCTGGAACTGGAAGCGGATCTCTCCGTCGTCCATCTGCGCGGCGACGAGGCGCTGGTGCTGGCCGGCGACGAGGCCCTGACGATGACGGTCAATGGCCGCGCGTTTCGCGTCTCGGCCGGTTCTTTCTTTCAGGTCAACACGGCCATGGCCGGGCGGATGGTCCAGGATTTGCTCGAGCGCCTGCCGTTGACTCCCCAGGCGACCGTCCTGGAACTGTATTGCGGCGTCGGCCTGTTCAGCGCCTTTCTCGCCGAACGCGTCGGCCGGCTGATCGGCGTCGAGGCCGCTCCCTCCGCCTGCCGGGACTTCGTCGTCAACCTGGACGAGTTCGAGAATGTAGAGTTATATGAAGGCGCGGTCGAGGACGTCCTGCCCGCCCTGGACGTGCGCCCCCAAATCGTGCTGGTCGACCCGCCGCGCGCCGGCCTGGAGCGGCGCGCCCTGGAGGCGCTGCTGGCTCTCCGGCCGGAGACCTTGGCCTACGTTTCGTGCGATCCCTCGACGCTGGGGCGCGACGCCCGCCGCCTGCTCGACGGCGGCTACCGCCTGGTCGAGGTCACGCCCTTCGACCTCTTTCCCCAAACCTATCACATCGAGTCGATTTCGCTGTTCGAAAAACAAGAGTAAGTCAAGAGAGTGAACCGATTCGACCTTTTTGCTGCAAAGATTGTCTGGGAGGTAAAAGCATCGAATTTCACGAATTCTCCAAATCTTTTTCGTAAAATTCGTGTCATTCGATGCTGAAAAGCAGCAACGCGCCAGCCGCAGCAAAACATGATTCACCCCAAATTTAATCATTGTGGGTAGAATGAGCCCCCACCCCTGCCCTCGCGAAGCACACCCGCAGGGTGCTCCCCCACAATTCGGGGGAGGGGGAATTGAATTGGGGGTTGTGGGAGCAGAAGATCTGCTCCCACAACCCCCTCTTCTCTCCCCCGTCCCTTTAGGGAAGGGGGGAGGGTCCAAAAAAACAGCCTATACAACAAAAAACTCACCCTGAAGATTAAATTCGGGATGAGTCATGTTTTTGTCTTGCCTACTCTTCTGCCAGGACGATGATCTTATCGTTCTCGGTAAAGATCACTTCTTCCGATTTGTCCGGGTTGGTGTGGATGCCGTAGGATTTTTCCTTGTCGCCGGCTTCGGCGGCCAGGCGGTAGCCAAAGGCCAGGTGACCGCGCCGGGCCGCCGCCGCGACCACGGTGTAGAAGTTGACCGGCCGTCCCAGGGCGACGTAATCCGCCGCCGGCTTGAGGTAGATTTCCGAGCCTTCCGGGTCGAAGATGTCGGTAAACACCGGCATCAACTCGGCGTTCTCTGCCAGTTGCGCCATCATCAGGCTGGCAAGATGATCGCTGACGATGAAATCGTCGACCCGGGTGGCCTCGGCCAGTTCGCGGTTGCGCAGGTCGAGCATCTCGCTGACGATGGAGAAGGGCGTCTCGTCCGTTTCGGCGATGCTGCGCAGATGCAGCAGGGTGACGAGCGTTTTGGCGTCGGCTTGCTGCACGTCCAGGCCGGCGTAACTCAGAACGATGATGTGATCGTATTCGGAGGCCCCCAGTTCGTCGAGCAGGGCGCGGTCGGTGGTGTCGCCGCGGTGGAACGTCACGCGCTGATTTTTGAGATGTTTCAACTGGCGGCGCAGTTCCTCTCCGGCGGAGGCGACTTCGGGGGAGAGATTGGCGTCGGCCACCACCAGCGCCTGTGAACCTTTGGGGACGTAATTGTCCAGTTCGCGGAGGATGGTTGGGGCGCAGGCGTTCCAGCCGAGAATCAGGCATTTTTCGGGCCGGGCCTTTTGGGGCGGGGCGGCCGCGGCGATGGCCTCTTCATCGAGCGGAATCGTTTCCAGGTTGTGCAGGCGAATCGTGTTGTCGTCTTCCGAGATCGCAATCACTTGGTCGCCGGGCCCCAGGCGGGTCTGCATGGGCGGGTTGAGGGCCACGCGGCCGTCGGCGAAGCGCAGCCCGATGACGGCCGAATCCTCGAACTGCAGCAGCGCTTCGGCGAAGGTCTTGCCGACCAGCAGGGGTTCTTCCTTGAAGTAGATTTCATCGCCGCCGAAATTCATCAACTCCGTGTACACTACCGACAGCCCGCTCTGACGGGAGGTCTGCGCCATGACGCGGGCGACCAGTTCGCCCGTCAGCACGGCCTGGACCTGATCGCGGCTGCCGATCAGCCGGACGATCTCCATGTTTTTCGGGTCGTGAATCTGGGTGACGATGTGGTAGGGTTCGGCGCGCCGGTCGGGGTTGTTGGTCAACGCCAGGATGGTCTTGACAACCTGCGAGTCGGGGTCGTCGCCTTCGGGGGGTAGGATGATGATGGCTTTGGCCGTGTGCGGGTTGGCGATTTCGAGGTCGGTCATGTCGATGGGGTTGCCCGAGCGGCAGATGATGCGCGTCCGGCCGCGGCGCTCGACCCGCGCCCGAATCTCGTCCTCCATCTCGACCTTGTCGCGGTCGGCCAGGACGACGAGGCAGGCTTTCTTCTGATTTTCGTTGGCGATCATCAACTCCGAGAGGATGGTGAAAATCTGCGGCGACCAGCCGAGGATGAGCGTGTGGTCCTCTTCCAGCACTTGCGAGCGGCCCTTGCGCAGTTCGTCCAGTTTGCCCTCCACCCCGGCGGTCAGGACGCCGATCAGGGTGCTGACGATGAGGATGCCGCCGATGGTGACGAAGAGCATGACCAGGCGGAATCCCCAGCCCTGGTCCGATCCCATCGTGCCGGCGTCGAAGGTGCGCATCAGGCTCTCCCAGGCGGCCTCGACGAAGCCCATCGGCTCGGTGCTGCCCTCGGGCGCGAGGGGCAGCCCGCCCAGGCTGATGACCGCCCCGGCGATCAGGATGATCAACAGCGAGACCAGCCCCAGACCGCCAATCAGGGCAACGGTGCCTTTGGACATGAAGTTATCGAAAAAGTATTGAAAACGCTGTTTGAGGGTGGGTTTCTTGACCACAGCGAACCTCCTGCTCGAAGGGGATCGACTTTCAGGAAGCCGTCCCTGGGATTTCCAAGACCCCAATGATGCTTCTCTTGGCAGAACGACGACTTTGCGCCCGGCCTGCCAATACTATACTGGAAAATCGAAGGACTGGCAAGCGAAGCCGATGCTTGCGCGTTGTCTCGTTTGACCCCGGCGGCCATTTTGCCTATACTTAAAGCGACGAATCCTTTGTCCCCATTCTATCAGGAGGAAAAATGACCACCCTCACCTGGTACGGACACGCCACCCTCGGACTCGAGACCGTCGGCTACAAAATCCTGATCGACCCGTTCTTCAGCGGCAACCCGGCCGCGGCGGTCAGCGCCGAGACGGTCGCCGCCGACTTCATCCTCGTCACCCACGGCCACGGCGACCACATCGGCGACACGGTCGCCATCGCCCGCCGCACCGGCGCGCTGGTCATCAGCAACTACGAAATCGCCACCTGGCTCGGCAATCAGGGCGTAAAAACGCACGGCCAGCACCTCGGCGGCGGCTTCAAACACCCCTTCGGCTACCTCAAACTGACTCTCGCCCTGCACGGATCCGCCCTGCCCGACGGCTCCTACGGCGGCAACCCGGCCGGTTTCCTGCTCACCACCAACGACGGCAAGAAAATCTACCTGGCGGGCGATACCGGTCTGTTCTACGACATGAAATTGATCGGCGAGGAGGGCCTCGACCTGGCCGTCCTGCCCATCGGCGACAACTTCACGATGGGCCCGGCCGACGCGCTGCGGGCCGTCAAACTGCTGACGCCCAAGACCGTCATCCCGATTCACTTCGGGACCTGGGGCCTGATCGACCAGGACCCGGCGTCCTGGGCCGCTCAGGTGGAAAAAGAGACGACCAGCAAGGTGGTCGTCCTGAAGCCGGGCGAAAGTTTCACCCTGTAGATACCAACAGACGCCGCCCTCTCTGCCAGCGGGCGGCGTCTGAATTTTGGGGCGCGAAGAGTCGATTTATCGCACCGTCAGCGTGACGGAGTTCATCGTCATCAGTGAGCCGTCGGCCATGCTCACCTCTTGCAGTTCGAGGCGGATGGTCGTCCCGGCGGGGATGGCGCTCAGGTCAATGACGTTGTCGAATGCGCCGGGCGCGCCCATATCGGGGGCCGAGACCATGAACGGCAGGGCGGCCAACTCGGCGCCGCGCAAATCGTAGATGCGGCAGGCCAGATTGGCCTCGAAGGGGGTGATGGTCACGCTCCCGACCACCCGCACCGACCCGCTGACGGTTTCGCCCTCGCGGGGCGAGTCGATCGTGATGCGGCGCTCCAATCCGCCCGGGGTGAAAGAGACGCGCTCGCGCAGCGCCAATACGGCTCCTTCCAGCCGATAGCGGTCAACGACGCGGAAAGACGGGCAGCAGAGGGCGTCCGCGGAAGTGTGGACGACGACGTCGAGCAGGATGTCGCCGTCCTGCACGGTCAGGGCGTTGACCATCGGGCGATCGTCCACCAGGGTGCTGGCGTAGAATTGCGGCTGACCGTTCTGGTCGAGGAAGACGACCAGATAGACGAAGAAGCCGCTGCCGCCGTAGTTCTCTGCAACCAGGGTGACGGCGTCGGCGGTGCCGTCTTGGTTGAGATCGGCAAAGGCCAGGAAATCGAGCATGGAGACGGAAACGTAATCGGGGCCTTGCCCGCCCTGATAAGCGCCGTTGGCCAGTTGGACGGTTCGGAATCCGCCCAGCAGGCCGAGCATGTAACGGGCGTTGCGGACGCTTTCGGGCGTCAGAGGGGCGGGCGCGGAGGTCGGGCCGGGGGCGGCGGGGGTGGATTCGTCGGGGGCGGGGGCGAAGGGCGTCTCGCTGGGGGCGGGCGTCCAGGTGGGGCTGACCGGCGGGGGCGGCTGGGTTTCGGGCGTCGGCAGCAGGCCGCAGGCAGTCAGCAGAATGGCTGATACAAGCCAGACCCTTACGAGGTTGCGTGTCATATCGCCTCCTGATTTATGCTCACGGGGTGAGCGGCGTCCAGGTCGTACCGCCGTCGCGGGTGACGTAGAGCAGGTTGCCGCTCTCGCCAGAGGCGAGCGCCCAGCCGGTGGAGGCGTTGACGAAATCAATGAGCATGAGCGTGTCGCTCAGGTTCAGGTTGGGCATGGTGACGTCCCACGTCAGGCCGCTGTCGTGGGAGAAATACAGCGCCGGGCCGCCGTCCCACAGGAAGATGTCGAGCAAACTGGCGTAGGAATGCCGGCCGATGGCGTTGATGGGGAAGGTGCGGCCCCAGGTCTGGCCGCCGTCGAAGGTCAGGTAGAAGACGGTGGTGGGGACGCCCGAGAAGAGGCGGAGGCGCAGGATGCCCTCGGAGGGGTTGAAGAAGTGAGGCGCTTCGGCCTCGGTCATGCTGTTCTCGAAGCCAGGCGGCAGGGTGAGGGCCTGCTGGTTCCAGGTCAAGCCGCCGTCGGTGGTCAGGTAGAGGTAGGTGAAGCCGTCACGTGGAACCGCGCCGCCCACCCAGCCGTAGGCGGCGTCGCGGAAGGTCATGTCGATTTTCTGGCCGCTGAGCGGCAGGCTGTCGCTGGCGCCGGGGACGGTCGGATCGTTGATGTACACCCGCGTCCAGTTTGCTCCGCCGTCGCTAGTGCGGTAGAAGGCCACCGCCTCGGAACCGGCGCCGCCGCCGAGCGAGGTCATCACGAAGCCGTTGGAGGCGTCGAAGAATTGAATCTTGCCGTTCGAGAAAGGAACCGGCGAGGAGGTCCAGGACAGGCCGCCGTTGGTGGTGCGATACAGCACGCCGCTGGCGTAGTCCACCGGCGTAAGCACCCAGGCCAGTTCGGTGTCCTTGAAGAAGGCGTTCGGCAAGAGGCCCAGCGACCCGATTCCCGGCGGGGTGACGCTGACCCAGTTCAACCCGCCGTCGATGGTGCGCAGGACGTACTCTTCGGTGGTGGCCCAGCCGTTGCCCTCGTCGAACATTTCGATGTAGGTCAGGGACGGGGAGGCGATGACCGGAAAAGCCGTGGCGGTGGGAATCTCCGGCGTGTCGGTGGGAATCAGCGGAGCGGGCGTGTCGGTCGGGGGAACGGGCGGCAGGGTGGGCGTCTCGGTCGGCGGCGGGACTTCGGTGGCCGGCGAGGGCAGCAGGCTGCAAGCCAGGGTAGCCAACAGCAAGGCGCTGAGGGCGACAAACAGAGATTTGGAATGAGCGGACATAGGCATCTCTCCTTTTCACCTTTCCCCGCCCTGACGGCGGAGTTCATCCGATGAATTCGACGATCGTGGCTTCGCCCTGGCCGACGCCGACGCACAGCGTCGCCAGGCCGTATTTTACATTGCCGCGGCGGCGCATTTCGTGCAGCAGGGTGGTCAGGATGCGCGCCCCCGAACAGCCGAGCGGGTGGCCGAGGGCAATCGCCCCGCCGTTGACGTTGACAATCTCCATGTCGAGGCCGAGGTCTTCGATGACGGCCAGGGCCTGGACGGCGAAGGCTTCGTTCAGTTCGATCAGGCCGATGTCAGAGAGCGTCAGCCCGGCGCGGGCGAGGGCCTTTTGCGTCGCCGGGACGGGCCCCAGCCCCATGATGCGCGGCGGGACCCCGGCGGCGGCCGCGGCGACAATCCGCGCCAGCGGCCGGAGGCCGAGTTGCCGCGCTTTCTCCTCGCTCATGACCAGCAGGGCCGCCGCGCCGTCGTTCAGCCCCGAAGAGTTCCCGGCCGTCACCGTGCCGCCCTCGCGGAAGGCCGGTTTGAGTTTGGCCAGGCTTTCCAGGGTCGTGTCGCGGCGCGGACGTTCGTCCGTATCCACCACCTTCGGCTCGCCCTTGCGCTGGGGGATGGTCACGGGGACGATTTCCTCGGCGAATTTACCCGAGTCGATGGCGGCGACGGCGCGCTGATGCGAGCGCAGGGCGAACTCATCCTGCATTTGCCGCGTGAGGTGCGGCTTCATCTCGGCGATGTTTTCGGCCGTCTCGCCCATCTGCTCGATGCCGTACATTTCCTTCATCTTTGGGTTGGGGTAGCGCCAGCCGAGGGCCGTGTCCCAGGCGGTCAGGTTGCCGAAGGGGTAGCCGCTCTCGGCCTTGGGCAGGGAGTAGGGGGCGCGGGACATGGACTCCACGCCGCCGGCGATGAAGACCTCCCCCTCGCTGGCGCGGATGGCGCGCGCCGCGAAGTTGACCGCCGCCAGCCCCGAAGCGCACAGCCGGTTCACGGTCACGCCGCCGACCTCGACCGGCAAACCGGCCAGCAAGGCGGCCATGCGCGCCACGTTGCGGTTGTCCTCCCCGGCCTGGTTGGCGCAGCCGAAATAGACTTCCTCCACCAGCGCCGGGTCGAGGCGGTTGCGCTCGACAATCGTGCGGATGACATGCGCGGCCAGGTCGTCCGGGCGGACGGCGGCCAGCGCCCCGCCCAGCGCGCCAATGGGCGTGCGGATGGCGTCGATGAGGACGGCTTCGGGCATGAACCCTCCAGACAGCGAGATATGTTCCATGTAATTCTACCACCGGCCTTGCGAAAAGAAGCGGGAATGAACCGCGCCGGGGCCGGTTTTCCGGACTTCGGACAAGAGGAAGATTGTATGCGCCGAAAAATGACGCTTGGCACTATGCGTAACAGGGGAGAAAAGCCATAATCGAAACGGGTAGAAATTTCCACCTAATCTTGTCCCAATTCTCAAGAAGGAGGCAAGGTCCATGCCTGCCAAAGGAACGATCGAAGTCAACGATCTGTATTGCAAAGGCTGTGAACTGTGCGTCGCTGCCTGCCCGCCGCAGGTGCTGGCGCTCGACATGGAGCGCCTGACGCCCAAGGGCTATCACCCCGTTCACATCGTCAAAGAAGGCTGCACCGGCTGCGCGATTTGCGCGCTGGTCTGCCCGGACGCGGCCATCACCGTCTATCGCGAAGTCACCAAGGCCGCCGCGCCGGTTGCGGCAGGAGGTTGAACCATGGCGCGTGAACTTTGGGAAGGGAACCAGGCGATTGCCGAGGCGGCCATCCGGGTTGGGCTGGAAGCCTATTTCGGCTATCCGATCACCCCGCAGAACGAAATTCTCGAGTGGATGTCGAAGCGCCTGCCCGAACTGGGGCGCGCCTTCGTCCAGGCCGAGGCCGAACTGGGGGCGATCAACATGGTCTATGGCGCGGCCTGCACGGGCGCGCGGGTGATGACCTCCTCTTCCAGCCCGGGCATCAGCCTGATGATGGAGGGCCTCTCGTACATCGCCGGGACCGAGGTGCCGATGGTGCTGGTCAACGTGATGCGCGGCGGCCCGGGGCTGGGCAACATCGCCCCCTCGCAGGCCGACTACAATCAAATCTGCAAGGGCGGCGGCCACGGCGACTATCATCCCATCGTCCTCGCCCCTGCTTCCATCCAGGAGGCGGTGGACCTGATGCCGGTGGCTTTCGACCTGGCCGAGAAATATCTGAATATCTGCTGTATCTTGATTGACGGCTCGATTGGTCAGATGATGGAGCCGGTGGAACTGCCCGAAATGCGCCCGGTAGTGCGCAAGGACTACCCCTGGGCGGTCAACGGGGCGAAGGGACGCCCGCGCCGCATCCTGACCTCGATCTACCTCGATCCGCCCGAAGAGGAGAAGACCAACCTGCGCCTGCTCAAGCGCTGGCGGGAAGCGCAGGAGAAAGAAATCCGTTACAAAGAGTATTTCATCGAGGACGCCGAATTCGTCGTCATCGGCTTTGGCACGGCCGGACGGGTGGCGCTGTCCGCCGTCCGCGCCGCCCGCGCCCAAGGCATCAAGGTCGGGCTGTTCCGCCCGATCACCGTCGCGCCGTTCCCCTACAAGCGCCTCGCCGAACTGGCGCGGCAGGCCAGCGCCTTCCTGGTGGTCGAGATGAACGCCGGTCAGATGCTCGAGGACGTGCGCCTGGCCGTCAACGGCAGCATCCCCATCGAATTCTACGGACGGCTGGGCGGCGTGGTGCCGTTCCCGGATGAAATCCTGAGCGAAATCCAGCGCGTGGCGAAGGCCAAACTGAGAGCCGACTCCGACCCGATTGCGGACTGGATGAAGCGCATGGAAATGATTGCGAGGTAAACATGGCTACGTTGATGGTTCCCGAAAACCTGGTCTATGAACGCCCGCATTCCTTCACGGATGCGCCGACCCACTACTGCCCCGGTTGTACACACGGCGTGGCGCACCGCCTGATTGCCGAAGTCCTGGAGGAGATGAACCTGACCGAGCGGACGATTGGCGTCGCGCCGGTCGGCTGCGCGGTCTTTGCCTACAACTACTTCGACACCGACTTCGTCGAGGCGGCGCACGGACGCGCCCCGGCGATGGCGACCGGCATCAAGCGCTGTCTGCCCGATCACATCGTCTTCACCTACCAGGGCGACGGCGACCTGGCCTCCATCGGCATGGGCGAAATCGTCCACGCCGCGGCGCGCGGGGAGAACATCACCGTCATCTTCATCAATAACGCCAACTACGGCATGACCGGCGGCCAGATGGCCCCCACCACCCTGCCGGGCATGAAGACCACCTCCTCGCCCGACGGCCGCGACGTGGAGACGCAGGGCTACCCCATCCGCATGGCCGAGATGCTCGCCACGCTCGACGGCGCGGGCTACGTTGTCCGCCGCAGTTTGCACGACCCGGCCAACATCCGCAAGGCCAAGAAGGCCATCCGCACCGCCTTCGAGGTCCAGGAGCGCAAACTGGGCTTCTCGATGGTTGAACTCCTGTCGACCTGCCCCTCGAACTGGAACCTGACGCCGGTCGAGTCGCTCAAGTGGCTGGAGGAACACATGCTTCCCTTCTACCCGCTCGGCGATTACAAGGTTGCCCCGGCCGTTGCGGCGGCCAAGATTTAGGAGGTCCACGATGCAGACTGAACTGATTCTCTCCGGTTTCGGCGGACAGGGCATCATGTTTGCCGGTCAGGTGCTTTCGTACGCGGCGATGGACGCTGGCAAGCAGGTGACCTGGATTCCGTCCTACGGTCCCGAAATGCGCGGCGGGACGGCCAACTGCACGGTCGTCATCGCGGACGAGGAAATCGGCTCGCCGGTGGTCAAGAACCCGGACGTGGCCCTGGTCATGAATCTGCCCTCGCTCGACAAGTACGAGCCGCTGGTCAAGCCGGGCGGAATGCTGGTCATCAACGAGTCGATGGTGGACCGCGGGGCGCGGCGCGACGACATCACGGTCGTCACCGTGCCGTGCAGTGAGATTGCCGAGGAAATCGGCAGCATCAAGATGGCGAACATGGTGGCCGTCGGCGCGCTGTTGAGCGGGCTGAAGGAACTGACCGTCGCCGACGTGGAAGCGGCGCTCAACGCCCACATGCCCGGCCGCCATAAGCACTTGCTACCCAAGAACATCGAGGCGATTCACAAGGGCTACGAGTACGCCAGGGCGCACACGGTGAAGGCGAAGGGGTAGGGGGAGGGAAACAGGGAGGAGGTAGACAGGTAGTAAAGGAAAGCCCCGGCTCGAAGAGAGACCGGGGCTGTTAGTTTCAACCCAAAAAGCATGTTCAGGGGCGGAAATTTTGTTATCCTGTTTCGGTAAGGTCTGCCCCTTTGTCTCTCAAAATTTCCCTGACCATCTTGACGAGCGCAGGGATTTCATTTTCCACAATGTCCCAGACCGTCTCTTCGTCAACTCCAAAGTATTCGTGCGCAACGATGTCCCGGAAGCCTGCAATTTTCCGCCATTTGATATCCGGATACCTTTGCCTGGTTTCCTCTGATATGTGTTTTGCCGCTTCTCCGATGACTTCCAAATTCCGCAGCACGGCGTCGAAAATCAGGTCGTCACGGACAAAGTCCTGATACGTTACCCCCTTCGTGTATTTCAAGACTTTTTCGCACGCTTCCTGGATATCGGCAAGGTAAAGGAACTCGTCACGCGACATGGATAAGGTCCCGCATAATGTAAGGTTTCATGCGCGGCTTGATTGCCTTCGGTGTGACCAGGTCTGTTTTACAGCCCAGCAATCCTTCCAGGTAGAATTTCGTGTCCATGTAACGGTCGAAGGTCGCCTTACCATCGAATTCGACCAGAATATCCACGTCGCTGCCCGGACGGGCCTCGTCGCGCGCGACCGAACCGAAAAGATACAACGCCTTGACCCCCAATTTTTCCAATTGGGCGCGATTCTTGCGGATGCGGGCAATGACCGTTCGGCGTTTCATACTTTGATTATATCAAGAACTTCAAGCGCGCGTTGGTCAACGCTTGTGGCGCAAATCTCCGATTTGCGCAGGCAGGCCCCACGCGCGGGCAGACCGAAGGTCTGCCCCACGTTCTACCCCAGCAATTTCAGCAACTTTCCGGCTAGTTCAATCACCGGCGCGCTGACCTTGCTCACATTTTCGGCGGCTTTGATGAGACCCTCGATGCTCACGCGGTACCACAAAACGGCTAGCCGTTGCCCAACAATGCCTGGAAGCGGGGGTCATCCCGGATGGCGTCGAAATCCGGGTCGCGGCGCGCCCATTCCAGGGAAACTTGCTTTTTCTCCAAGGCAATCTGGAGCAGGCGCAGCGCCTCGTCCACATTCCCACAGATGGCCTCGAAACAGGCGCGGTCGTACTCGCTCTCTTTTGCCATCAACGGACGCGCAATTTCGATTTGCGCCTGCGCTTCCTGCTCGCGCCCCAGTTTGCGTAGGATGCCCACAAGCGAACTGCGATTTGTTCCGCTATCCGGCGCGAGTTCGACCGCTTTTTGGTGCGCCTGCAAGGCTTTTTGGGGCTCATCCATGAATTGATACACGATGCCGATGCCGTTGTGCGGATAGGCGTCCTTGGGGCCGAGTTCGATGGCGCGCTGGTAGGCGGCGAGGGCGGCGTCGTACTGCTTCAAGTCAGAATACACGTTGCCGATGCTGTTGTAGAGGCTGGCGAATTTGTGGTCGTCCAGTCCACTCAGTTCGATAGCGCGCTGAAAGGCTGATAAGGCAGCGTCGTAGTTGCCCAATTGACACTGCGCGTTGCCGACGCCGCCGGGTTCGTCAATCAGCGCGCCCCAGGTGCGCGAGTCGGGCGAGAGGGCTTCGGCGATGGTTTGCAGTTCCTTTTCGCGTCCGATGAAGAAGCCGAGGCGGGGGAGAGTGTTTTGGGATTTTGGATTGACGATTTGCGATTGACGATTTTCGATTGACGATTGACGATTGAAGTTGATTTCGGAAAGGTAGCGTCCAACCGAGGATGCGATGTTTTGGGCGAGGTTGTCGGGCGTGGTGAAGAATTCGACGGGTTGTTTTCTGACCTTACCCAGAAAGGCGTCGAGGCTGGCTCGCTTGTCATGCTCGATGTGTTTGGGCGGCCAGGGATGCTCTTCGTGGACGATGAAGGCAAAAATCGGCTTGCCCAGTTTTCGGGCGTGGTCGAATTCCTGCTCGGTGATGGAGCGCTCCGCGCCTGCGGGGATGTATCCGTAGCGGTGGGCGTAGATGCCGACGAACAAGTCGCACGCTTCGATTTCAGCGAGACACGCGCGGGTGGATTCTTCGGGGCGCGCCCCGAAGGCTTCCATCCAGATGACATGCAGGCCGAGTTGCTCCAGCGCGTCGTGCGCGGCTTTGCGGTGTTCGATGAGGTCGCTGTAGGTGGAGGAGAGAAAGACTTTCATGGCTTTGTTCCTGCGCGGAATGGAAAACCGTCCACGAACATTTTACACGAATGCACGAACGAGCGCGCGCCTGTTCAGCAATCCCTTTCCCTTCCACTAACAACTGACGATTAACGACTGCCCACTGAACACTGTCCACTGAACACTGACGACTAATCACTCCTCACTATTCACTGCCCCCCGCTCTCCTCCCCTCCTCAAACGCCCTCCGGTTCACCTCCAGATACTTCGCCGGGACGCGCTCCTCGATGACCCGCATCCACGTCTCGGCGGTGAGGGCCGCGCCCTCCAGGGCCGGGTGACCCTCCAACAGGGCCGAGAGCGCGCCCAGGAGGACGACGTTGGCGACGCGCAAATTGCCCAGTTCTTCGGCAATCCGCTCGCCGTCCACGAAGCGGACGTGGGGGGTGACGGCGGCGAAGGCGGCGCGGATTTCCTCGTCTGCGGGGTATTTCTGGCCGCCGGTGGTGACGGTCAGCGGGATGATGGCCTGGTTGTTGATGACGGCCACGCCGCCCGGACGCAGGAAACCCAGGTTGCGCAGGGCTTCCAGTTTCTCGAAGGCCAGCAGGAGGTCGGCCTCGCCCTGTCCGATGATGGGCGCGTGGACCTCGCGCCCCCAGCGGACGTAACTGATGACGCTGCCGCCGCGCTGGCTCATGCCGTGCACTTCGGCCTGCTTGGCGTCCAGCCCGGCCGCCAGCCCGACGTTGACCAGCACGTCGCTGGCCAGCACCGTCCCCTGGCCGCCGACTCCGCACAGCAGGAAGTTGATGACGTTTTTCATGAGAACTCCTTGTTCCCCCTCTCCCTGCTGGGAGAGGGGCCGGGGGTGAGGGATTACCGGCTCTTCTCCACAAAGACGCTATCCGGCCGGAAGGTGATGGCGTCGCGCGGACAAATCTGGGCGCAGACCTCGCAGCCGGTGCAGAGACTGGCGTCTATCAACGCCTTGGGGCGCCCCGTCTTCTCGTCCAGTTCCTCGCTCTTGAGAATCGCCGGACAGCCGATGCGGAAGCACAGCGTACAGCCGTTGCACTTGTCTGCAATCACCTCCAGCGGCGTCCACTTGCGGCGCGCCTCGGGCAGCAGGGCGCACGGCTCCTGCACAATCAGCGCCGACGGCTCGTCCAGTTTGACGTATTCCTTGAGCGTCTTCTCGATTTCGTCCACGTCCAGCGCCGAAAGGGTGCGGACGTGTTGAATGCCGCAGGCGCGCACCAGCGGCTCCAGCGCGATGACCGGCGCTTCCTTGCCCAGCAGGGTCTCGCCCGTGCCGGGGTTCTGCTGGTGGCCGGTCATGCCGGTGATGCGGTTGTCGAGGATGACGGTCACGACCGGAGCGCGGTTGTAGGCGACGTTGATGAGCGCCGGAACGCCGGTGTGGAAGAAGGTCGAATCGCCGATGACGGCGACGTGCTTTTCGGGACTTCCGGCCTGCGCCGCGCCGTGGGCGACGGCAATCCCCGCGCCCATACAGCCGCAGGTGTGGATGGCGCTCAGGGGCGGAATCAGGCCGAGGGTGTAACAGCCGATGTCGCCGTTGACCGGGACCTTGAGTTTGTTCAGCACGTAGAAGGTCGGGCGGTGCGGACAGCCCGGACACAGCACCGGCGGCCGGGCGGGGAGCGGACCGACCTCGGGGGCCGCGGCGGCCTCCATGACGGAAGCAGGCAAAAGTCCGGCCCGAACCGCAGACGAGCGGACGACAAAGGGGTCGAATTCGCCGGTCAGCGGGAAGATGCTCTTCCCTTCGCAGGCGATTCCCATCAGTTTGACGCCTTCCTCGATGAACGGGTCGAGTTCCTCGAGGACGATGAGGCGCTCGACCGAGGCGGCGAACTGGCGGATGCGTTTTTCCGGCAGCGGCCAGGACATGCCCAGTTTGAGGATGGAGGCGTCGGGGAAGACCTCGCGGGCGTACTGGTAGGAGACGCCTGAGGTGATGATGCCCAGGGCGCGGCCGCGCATCTCGACCCGGTTGAGGGGGCTTTCCTCGGCGTACTCGGCGATGCGGCGGATGCGCTCCTCGATGATGGGATGGCGCTTGACGGCGTTGCCCGGCACCATGACGTACTTGGCCGGGTTGCGGGGGAAGGGCTTGGCCTCGGCGGGCAGTTCGGGGCGCTCGCCCAGTTCGACGGCGCTCATCGAGTGGCAGATGCGGGTGGTCAGGCGCAGGAGGACGGGCGCGTCGAAGCGCTCGGAGAGGTCGAAGGCGGCGACGGTGAAGTCTTTGGCCTCCTGGCTGTCGGACGGTTCCAGGCAGGGGACGCGGGCGAACTTGGCGAAGGTGCGGTTGTCCTGCTCGTTCTGGCTGGAGTGCATGGCCGGGTCGTCGGCGCTGACGATGACCAGCCCGGCCTCCATGCCGGTCATCGAGGCGTACATGAACGAGTCGGCGGCCACGTTCAGCCCGACGTGTTTCATCGCCGCCAGGGCGCGCTTGCCCGCGTAGGCCGCGCCGACGGCCACGTCCACGGCGACCTTTTCATTCGTCGCCCACTCGGCGTAGATGCCGGGGAAGAGGGCGAAGTTTTCCAGGATTTCGGTGCTGGGCGTGCCGGGGTAGGCCGAGGCGACCTGCACACCCGCCTCCCACGCGCCGCGGGCGACGGCTTCGTTACCGGAGAGCATTTTTTTGAGGGCCAAGGGAAACTCCTTTAGTCAGATAGTCGAATAGTCAAATAGCCGGAGGATGAGTCGGGTGAGGAAAAGGAGGACGACTGTTGCTATTTTATACGACCTGACGGGGGGAGACAAATGGCAATTGGCAGTTTTTGGCTTTGACATTAGGCACTATAGCCTTTATGATTAATGCACGCGGCTATGAGACGCAGGAAATTTCTCCTTTATACATCGCTGCTCTATCTGGAAAATCAACCTCGCGCCAGGCTGGTATTCCTGTCTGTGGTGCTCGTCTTGCTGCTGGGCGTCATCGATTACCTGACCGGCTTCGAACTGACCTTTTCGTTGTTCTACTTGCTTCCGGTCTCGATTGTCTCCTGGGGCGTGGGGCGGCGCGCTGGCCTGTTGATCGCTGCCCTGAGTGTGCTGATCTGGAGCCTGTCCAACCTGCTGGCCGGCGAGACAGTCTCCAGCACCTTTATTGTGGTTTGGAACACGGTGACGCGCCTGCTCATTTTTGTCGTCCTGAGTCTGTTGTTGAACGCCCTGCGGCGCGTCCTGGACGAGGAGCGCCGCCATGCGCGCACCGATCCGCTCACGGGGGCGCTCAACCGGCGGGCCTTCTACGAACTCGTCAACACCCGCATCCTGTTTGCCCGCCCGACGCCGCCTCCCTGTACCCTGGTTTATCTCGATCTGGATAATTTCAAAGTCGTCAACGACACTTTTGGCCACAACACCGGCGATGTGGTCCTGCTCACCGTCGTGGACACGATTGCCCAGAACATCGGCCCGGAGGACGCCGTCGCCCGCCTGGGCGGCGACGAGTTCATCATTCTCATGATGGAGACCGACCCCCAGGCGCTGACCGCCGTCGTTGCCCGTCTGCAGGATGGGCTGCTCGCCGCCATGCGCGCCCAGGATTGGCCGGTCACGTTCAGCATCGGAGTCCTGACCTTCCTTCGACCTGCCGCCAGCGTCGGTCAGATGATTACCCTCGCCGACCGGCTGATGTACCGGGTCAAATCCGGGGCAAAGAATGCAGTGGCCTACGGCGTCTTCTCCGATCCTTCTTCCCCCATTTCCTTGCGAACCGACCTCTCATGATTCACTCTTTCATAATCAACGGCTTGCGCGTCCAAACCGGCGACGTCATCTGCACCCGTAATGGGAAGCCGGACATCCTGCCCGGCGAGTTCTGGCGGCTGGTGGGACGCCTCGTCCCCGGCGAGGTGGATCACGTCGCCCTGTACCTCGGCCCGGGCGGGCGCTGCATCGAGTCGGGGACGCGCGGGGTGGTCGCCTTCCAGGTCCCGGACGGGCGCTGGGAATCCGAGAAGATGGTCGCCCAGCGCGGCCTGCTCATCGATGAACTGGTCGGCGTCGCCTATCCGCTCGAGGGGCGCGGCCTTCTGCCCGAGGAGCAGGAGGACATCCGCCGGGAGGTGGCCGAATTCTGCCTGGCGCAGGTCGGCAAGCCCTATAACTTGAACTTTCTCGACCCTCAGCGCGAAGACGCTTATTATTGCAGCCAGTTGGTGTACAAGGCTTATTTGCGCTGCGGCATCGATCTGAACACCGGCCTGGCCGTGGAAACCGTGCCGGGCACGAACCAGATCATCTTCCCTCAGGAAATCTGGAGCGGCTGCACGCACACAAAAGCCGCCCCCGACTTTGGGGGCTGAGGTCTCTCCAATCAGGTATAATCCGCCTGCATGAATTTCCTCATCACCGGCGCGGCCGGATTCCTTGGTTCTCATCTTGCCAATCGGCTGGCGCGCGAAGGCCACCAGGTGCGCGGCCTGGACGACCTCTCCACCGGCGACCCCGCCTCGCTCGACCCCGGCGTCCACTTCACGCGCGGCGACGTCAACGACCGCCCCAAACTGTGGACGCTGCTCCAGGAGGTGGACTGCGTCTATCACCTGGCGGCGCGCGTCTCGGTGCCCGAGTCGGTTCTCTATCCGCGCGAGTACAACGCTGTCAACGTCGGCGGGACGGTCAGCCTGATGGAGGCGATGCGCGACGTCGGCGTCCGCCGGGTGGTGCTGGCCTCCTCCGGCGCCATCTACGGCGATCAGGACGTCCAGCCGCTGGCCGAGGGGCAGACTCCCCGCCCGCGCTCGCCCTACGCGGTCTCCAAACTGGCGGCCGAGTACTACGTCCGCACCATTGGAACCTTGTGGGGCATCGAGACGGTCAGCCTGCGCATCTTCAACGCCTACGGGCCCGGCCAGCATCTGCCGCCCGCCCATCCGCCGGTGGTGCCTTACTTCCTGCGCCAGGCCGTCCGCAACGGCACGATCGTCGTCCACAACGACGGCAACCAGACCCGCGACTTCATCTACGTGGACGATGTGGTCGCGGCGATGGTCGCCGCCTCGACCGCGCCGGGCATCAACGGCCTGGTCATCAACGTCGGCTCCGGGACGGAGTGCAGCATCCGCGACTTGGTCCGACTCGTGCTCGATGTCACCGGCAGTCAGTCCAACGTGGTCTACAATCAGCAGATCGAAGGCGGAGTCTCGCGCATGTGCGCCAACATCGCCCTGGCCGAGAAGCGCCTGAACTTCAAGCCGGCCATCGGCCTGAAGGACGGCTTGCGGTTGACGCTCGAGCGCGATCCGCGCTTCAGGCCGTAATCGAGACCGAGAACCCGTTTCCTTGCAGGAAACGGGTTCTCGAGGGTGGAAACATGCCCATTCTCCCTCGAACATTCTACGCCCGCCCCACCCTGACCGTCGCCCGCGAATTGCTCGGGGCGCGGCTGGTGCGCCTCCTCGACGGCGTCCGCCTGGCCGGCCTCATCACCGAGACCGAGGCCTACATCGGCGAGACGGATTTGGGCTGTCACGCCCGCGCCGGGCGGACAAAACGCACCGAGGTCATGTACGGCCCGCCCGGGCTCGCCTACGTCTATTTCACCTACGGCATGCACTGGTGCCTGAACGCCGTCACCGAGGCGGAAGGGTTCCCAGCCGCGGTCTTGATTCGCGCCATCCGGCCGGTCGAGGGCGTCGAGGTCATCGCCGCCCGCCGCCGGGGCCGGGACGCCGACGGCCCGGCCAAACTGACCCAGGCCCTGGGCATCGATGGCGCCCTCAACGGCGCCGACTTGTGTTCGGCCGACAACGGCCTGTGGATCGAGGCGGGCGACCCCGTCCCCGACCAGGCCGTGACCATCGGCCCGCGTGTGGGGTTATATACAGTGCCGGAACCCTGGAAGAGCCAGCCCTGGCGGTTCCGGGCGCGTCTGGATTGAGCGTCGGCCGCCCGTCTGGGTTCAGGAGGCGGATGGCCGCTCTGCCGGGACGCAACTCTCGACCTCTCCATCCCCAGCCAAAGGAGGAAACATGGGTTTATTAGATGGGAAGACCGCGCTCGTTTTTGGCGTCGCCAACGAACGCTCGATCGCCTGGGGCATCGCCCAGGCGTTGCACGCCCAGGGAGCGCGCCTGGGACTCAGTTACGCCGGCGAGGCGCTCGAAAAGCGCGTCCGCCCGCTGGCCGAAAGCCTCGGCTGCGACTTCGTTGAACCCTGCGACGTGACCAGCGACGAGCAAATCGCCGCCCTGGCCGAAAAGGCCGCCCAGGCCTTCGGCCAGATCGACATCTTGATTCATTCCATCGCCTTCGCCCGCCGCGAAGAACTGAGCGGCCCCTTCTACCAGACTAGCCGGGAGGGATTCCGCCTGGCGATGGACGTCAGCGTCTATTCGTTCGTCGCCCTGGCGCGCGCCTTCGCCCCGCGTATGAGACCCGGCGGGGCGCTGCTCTGCCTGACCTATTACGGGGCCGAGAAGGTCGTCCCCGGCTACAATGTGATGGGGGTGGCCAAAGCCGCCCTGGAGGCCGCTGCCCGCTATCTGGCCTACGACTTCGGCCCGCAGGGGCTGCGCGTCAACGCCATCTCGGCCGGGCCGATTCGCACCCTGGCCGCCTCCGGCGTGGGCGGATTCAAGACCCTCTACCATCAATTCGCCTCCGTGGCTCCCCTGCGCCAGAACGTCGCCATCGAAGATGTCGGCGGGGCGGCTGTGTTCCTGTGCTCCGACCTCTCGGCCCGCATCACCGGCGAGGTGCTCTACGTGGACAGCGGCTATCACATCCTGGGCGCGCCGACGCCGTCCGCGCCGGAAGAAGCCGGCCAGGGCTGACCGTCGCCGGGGCGCGGCGTCTGGACAAGAAAGACGCAAATTCCTCGAAGATGATAAAATAGGGGACGCGGAACCGCTCCGCGTCCCGATTTTTATCTCTGATCGAACAGGAAAATCATGTTCAAACGCAACGGACAAACAACTTCTCCCGCTGCCGTGCAGGCCGTGGAGCGCATCACCTCGGTGCTGGGGGCGGGAATCATCTGGCAGGGCAGCATCACCGGCTCGGGCGGGGTGCGCATCGAGGGCGCCTTCGAGGGGCCAATCGCCCTGAAAGGCATGCTCGTCGTCGGCGAGACCGGCAAAGTGACCTGTGAGAACGTGCGCGCCGTCCACGTCATCGTGGCGGGGGCGGTCAAGGGCAACATCACCGCCCAAAAGGTCGAGATTCGCTCGACTGGCCGCGTCTGGGGCGACATCGTCACCGCCGCTTTCGCCACCGAGGAAGGTTCCTTCCTGCGCGGCCAGATTCGCATGGAAGACGCCGTTGACCTGGGCCTGGAGGGCGTCCCCGAGGCGCCCGCCGGCGAGACCCCGGCCGTCGAACCCCCCAAGGCCTGAGATGACCGACAAACCTGCCTACCGCGTCCCCATGTCCTCCCCCGACCTGAATGGCTCGGAGCGCGGCGAGGTCGAAGACGCCCTGCGCGGCGCCCGCATCCCCGAACCGGACTTGCAGGAAGTGCTGCGCATTCTGGAAGGTCCCACCCTCAGCATGGGACCCAAAGTACCGGCCTTCGAGCGTCTGTTCTGCGAGTACACCGGCAGCAAACACGCCATCGCCGTCAATTCCGGGACGGCCGGCCTGCACCTGTGCATCCGCGCCGCCGGCGTCGGCCCGGGCGATTTCGTCCTGACCACGCCCTTCTCCTTCGTCGCCTCGACCAATGTGATTCTTTTCGAACAGGCCGTGCCGATCTTCGTGGACGTCGAACCGGAGACCGGCAACCTCGACCCCGCCCTGGCCGCCGAGGCGGCCCGCGACCTGGCGGCGGGCGGCGAACAAGCCCGGCGCTGGCTGCCCCGCCGAGGAGCCTTCGACTACGCTCGGGCCAGGCCGGGAGAGCCGCGGCCGCTCAAAGCCCTCTTGCCGGTGGATGTCTT
This sequence comes from Chloroflexota bacterium, assembly GCA_019873655.1. Lineage (GTDB taxonomy): Bacteria > Chloroflexota > Anaerolineae > Anaerolineales > Villigracilaceae > JAFGSI01. The sequence continues at coordinate 166,279 of JAIOAU010000001.1, forward strand.
CGGCCAACCGGCCGACCTGGACGCCATGCGCCGGATCGCCGAGGAATATGGCATCAAAGTCATCGAGGATTCCTGCGAGGCGCTCGGCTCGGAATACAAGGGCCGCAAAGCCGGTACGCTCGGCGATTATGGCGTCTTTGCCTTTTATCCGAACAAACAAATCACCACCGGAGAGGGCGGCGTGATCGTCACCGATGACGACGAAGCCGCCGCCTACATGCGCGCCCTGCGCAACCAGGGCCGCGCCCCCGGCGACACCTGGCTGCAACATACTTACCTGGGCTACAACTATCGCTTGGACGAAATGTCCGCCGCGCTGGGCATCGCCCAGATGGCCCGCATCGAGGAACTGCTGGCCAAGCGCGAGCGCGTCGCCGCCTGGTACGACGAGCGCCTGGCCGAAATTCCCCAGGTGGAGCGTTACCTGATTCGCCCCGAGACGACCCGCATGTCCTGGTTCGTCTATGTGGTCAAGTTTGCCCCGCAGGTGGACCGCGACGCCCTCGCCCAGCGGCTGGAGGGACGCGGCATCCCCGTCCGGCCGTATTTCTTACCCATTCACCTTCAACCTTACATGGTTGAACGCTTCGGCTACCGGCCGGGCGATTTTCCCGTCAGCGAGGACCTCGGACGGCGTAGCCTGGCCCTGCCTTTCTCCAGCGTCATGACCGAGGCCATGGTCGATCAGGTTTGTCGAATTCTGGCCGAAGAGTTGAACGCCTGACAGCCGCCCTATGAATCAGTCTTTTGTCCCTCCCCGGCAGCCTGGGCTGACCCTCCACATCCTGCTCCTGATCTTCCTGGCCGTCCTCGGCGGGACGGCGGTCTGGCTGGCGATGCAGACCGGCCTGGGCGTGAACCAGACGCTCTACATTCTCCTGGCGGCGGCGGCGCTCTTCCCGATCCCTTTCCTCGCCTATCGCCTCTCGGCGCTGACCCGGGCGATCTACACCCTCGACCGCGACAAGTTCACCATCTCCTGGGGCCTGCGCCTCGAACAGATTCCGGTCTCGGATGTCGAGTGGGTCCGTCCGGCGGCCGACCTGGACTTTCCCCTGCCCAAGCCGTGGCTGCGCCTGCCGGGTTCGGTGCTGGGGACGCGCCGCCACCCCGACCTGGGGCTGATCGAGTTCCTGGCCTCGGATGCAGATAACCTCCTGCTGGTGGCCACGGCGCGGCGCATTTTCGCCATCTCGCCGGCCGACGCGGCCGGTTTTACCCATGCTTTCCAGCGCGCCATCGAGATGGGCAGTCTGGTCGCTGCCCCGTCGCAATCGGTTTATCCCTCGTTTGTGATTGTCCAGGCGTGGGAGAGTTTGCTGGCCCGCTTCCTGTGGCTGTCGGGCCTGGTTCTCAACGTCGGCCTGCTGTTGTGGGTCAACTTGCTGGTCGCCTCGCTGGAAACGGTTCCTCTCGGCTTTCTGCCTTCCGGCCGGCCAGCAGAAGTCGTCCCCGCGGTGCGGTTGATGATGTTGCCGTTGATCAGCCTGTTTCTCTTCGCCCTCGGCTGGGGCGTCGGCCTGCTGCTCTACCGTCAGCCCGAAAGACGCCTCGCCGCCCACGTCCTCTGGGCGGGCAGTCTGGTCTCTTCGCTGGTCTTCCTGCTGGCGGTGATGTTCCTCGTCACCACGCCGGCCTGATTCTCCGGCGGCCGCCTTGGCCGCCCCTCTACGGTGAAGAATGGTTCTTCAAATTGTCATTGGCTTCGTTGCTGCGTTGTTGATCGCCTACGCCGCCTACCGCGCCGGCAGTTTGAGCAAATCCGGCGCGTTGGGCGCGCTGGTCGAAGGGACGCTCATCTTTGGGCTGGGCGGCTGGCGGTGGGCGGTCTTGCTGCTCGGTTTTTTCGTTTCCTCCAGTGCGCTGACCCGTCTGTTCGGCAAAAAGAAAGCCGCCCTGGATGAAAAATTCGACAAGGGCGGCCGGCGCGACCTCGGCCAGGTGCTGGCGAATGGAGGCGTCGCCTCGCTCTTTGCCGTGCTGCATTTCTTCTTCCCCGCCGCCGACTGGACCTGGGCCGGTTTCGCCGCCTCCCTGGCCGCCGTCAACGCCGACACCTGGGCCACCGAACTCGGCGTGCTCAACCCGACCGCGCCGCGCCTGATCACCAACGGCCGGAAGGTCGAGCGGGGCACTTCGGGCGGCGTTTCGGCTTACGGGACGCTTGCGGCGGCCGGCGGGGCGACCTTCATCGCCCTGTTGGCGGCGCTGATCAGCCCGCTTCCGCTCCTGTTCGCCGCCTCCATTGCTCTGGCAGGACTGTTTGGCGCGCTGGTGGATTCGCTGCTCGGCGCCACCGTCCAGGCCATGTATCGCTGCCCGCAGTGCAATAAAGAGACCGAGAAACATCCCCTCCACAAGTGCGGCGCGCCGACGGTCCAAATTCGCGGCTGGAAGTGGCTCAACAACGACCTGGTCAACCTGGCCTGCGCCCTGAGCGGGGCGATCCTGGGGGCGCTGCTCGCGCTTTGAGTCTCCGAGGCCGGGTCTCTTTTTGGTAAATCGGGGGCAAAGCCCCCTCTGAAGCAAAGGATAAGGTAGAGAGAATTTTCGGGGGCGAAGCCCCCTCCGAAGCAGGGAGTTATCGGAGAGAGATTTTGGGGACAAAGTCCCTCGGAAAAACAGCAAGCAGGCGGGAGACGATCCCGCCTGCTTTTTCGACAGCCCTGAAAACAGCGCATCAATATCTTTCCCAGTGAATCACTTGTTCGAGGGATTTCTTTTCCCTCGTCGGGCTTTCGTCTGGGATGCCGACCGGCACCAGCGCCATCAGCCGCTTGCCGGCCGGGACTCCCAGCAGGCGCTTGAATTCCTCTTCGCGCGGCAGGGCGTCGCCCTCCACCCAGCAGGAGCCGTAGCCCAGGGCGGTGCAGGCCAGCAGCATGTTCTCGATGGCCGCCGCGCCGTCCTCCACCCACCAGCGCGAGGACGAGTCGAGCACCACGGCGATGACGGCCGGCGCCGATTCGATCCACGCCCCGGCCGATTTGAACTGGGCGATGGTCGCCCGGTCTTGAACCACGATGAAATCCCACGGCTGACGGTTGCTGCCGGTGGCCGCCAGCCGCCCGGCGTCGACAATCGTCTCCAGGTCCTGGCGCGGGATCGGATCGGGTTTGTATTTGCGGATGCTGCGCCGCTTGCGAATGGCTTCCAACGTTTCCATGAGACGCCTCCTCGCTGCACGTTCAGGTCAACAAATGGGCGACCACGATGCGGATGCCGATGCCGATCAACACCAGGCCGCCCAGGATTTCCATGCGCTTGCCGAATTTCCTGCCCAAGCCGCCCCCCAGCCGCAAGCCCAGCCAGGACATCAGACCGGTCACCAGGCCGATGACAATGGCCGGATACCAGATCGACACGCCGATCAACCCCAGGCTCAGGCCGATGGCCAGAGCGTCGATGCTGACGGCGATCGAGAGCATGACCAGCGTCCAGCCGCGCGAGGGGTCGAGGGAGTCGTGCTCGCCGTTCGGGTCCAGCCCGGAGCGAATCATGCGCGTCCCGACGAAGGTCAGCAGGCCGAAGGCAATCCAGTGATCGTAGGCGGCGATGTAGCGCTCAACGGTGACGCCTGCAATCCAGCCGACCAGCGGCATCAAGAACTGAAAGAGTCCGAAGTGGAACGCCAGCCGAAAGGTCGGCCGGGGACCGTTGGCCTGGCCCGCCGTCCCCGCGCCGAGGCAAACGGCGAAGGCATCCATGGCCATGCTGAGCGCGATGAGCAGGACTTCGATGAACGTCATACTTTCCAAATCTTGAAATCTTTGAGAATCGACCCGCCGATAAACTCGCGCAGGATGGAATTGTCGGGGATCAAATCGGCCTCGACCGGCAGGAACCATTCCAGGAAGGCCAGCAGGCGCTTGGCCTCGATGTGTTCGGGCGTCCCATACGAGACCTGGCGCAGGAGCGGCTCGGCCAGCGGCTGCAGGGCGGCCAGTTCGTACACCAGCGCCGAATTGAACATCACGTCGGCGTTCTCCTGATAGGGGAAGATATGCCGTTCCTCGCCGCGCTGGACCGACTCCCAGCGGCGGATGGTCTCCTGGGCGGTGTAGCCGCGCTCGCGGGCGTCGCGCACGATGCGGCGGATGAGACGCGTGTCAGTGGTCGAGACGCGGTTGTGGCGGTCGAGGTTGAGCTGCGTCAGGGCCGCGCCGTAGATGCGGAAGGCGCGTCCGGCCAGGGAGGCGGGCAGCAGGCGCGGGTTCAGGCCGTGGATGCCCTCCAGGATGATGAGATGGTCGCGGCTCAACTGGACGGTCTCGCCCGGTTCGCGCTTGCCGGTCTTGAAGTTGTAACGCGGAACCTGGACCGCTTCTCCCGCCAGCAGGCGCTGGAGCGTCCTGGCCAGCAGGTCCAGGTCGATCGCCTCGAGGGCCTCGAAATCGTACTGCCCCTGTTCGTCGAGGGGGGTCTGCTCGCGGTCGACGAAGAAGTTGTCCAGTTCGAGGGCGAAGGGCGAGAGGCCGAGCGCCAGCAACTGAACGGCCAGGCGGCGCGAGAAGGTGGTCTTGCCCGAGGAGGACGGCCCGGAGATGAGTACGATGCGGGCGTCCTGGCGGCGGCCGGCAATCTGACGGGCGATGTCGGCGATGTGCTGCTCGTGGAGCGCCTCGGAGACGAGGATGACCTCGCGGCTGCGTCCCGCCTGGATGGCGTCGTTCAGCGCCCCGACGTTGTCGATGCCGAGGCGCTCGAGCCAGTCGCCGTAGAGGCGGAAGGCGGCCAGCAGTTTGGGGTAATCCTGGAGCGGAGAGAGGGTGGTCGGGCTGCGGCGGCGCGGGAAGCGCAGGGTGAAACCGCTCTCGGCCGGCAGGAGGGAAAACCACTTGAGATAACCGGTCGAGGGCACCATGTAGCCGTGATGATAGTCAATGTGGCCGTTCAAATTGTAGAGGGTGACGTAGGGCTTGCGGCGGTGGCGCAGCAGGCGCACTTTGTCGGGATAATTCTCTTGCTCGAAATAGGCGATGGCCTCCTCCAGCGGCATTTCGCGGCGTTCGAAGGGCAGGTCGGCCTCCACCAGGCGCTGCATCTCGGCTTCCAGGCGGTGCAGTTCGACCCGGTCGAGGGGCGGACGGCCGTTGAGGTGGCAGTAGTAGCCGCCGCTGGTGATGGAGTGGTCGATGATCAACACGCCGCTGTTGGGAAAGAGGGCGGCGAAGGCGGTCTCCAGCAGGAAGGTCAGCGAGCGGCGGTAGATGCGCGCCCCGTCGGCGTCGGCCATGGTGACCGGTACGACGTTCGATTCCATCGTGATGGGGTAGGTCAGTTCGTGCAGGACGTTGTTGACCACCGCGCCCATCAACGGGCCGGGCAGTTCGGTCTCGATGGGATGCAGGAATTCGGCCGCCGTAGCGCCGCGCGGCCCGGCCAGGGTGCGGCCGTCGGGCAAATGCACCTCGACCGTGTCGCTCGGCGAGACGAGTTGAATCTTGGCGTTCATACGACCCTCCGGTTATTTTGCCAGCGCCAGGAATTTTTCCGGCTGGCGGGCGTAGGTTTCGAGGGGGAGTTCACCGCGCGTCAGGGCCAGGAGGGTCTCGGTGAGCAGGCGGTTGACCGGCGTCGGGACGCCGGCCCGTTCCCCGTAGCGGACGACCGCGCCGTTCAGCCACTCGACCTCCGAGCGGCCGCGCCCGGAGTGCAGGTCAATGTGGAAGGAGGGCATCTTCCCGCCGCGCCCTCCGCCGATGGCTTTGCGCATCAGCGGGCGGGCGATGACCTCCGGCAGGCGCGTCCCCAGCGCCAGGGCGCGCACCGGCGCGCCGGGCAGGTCAATCACCCGCAGGCCCAGCGCCCGCATCACGGCCAGCGCCTCGCCCAGCATCGCCATTTCCAGGCGGAACAGCCCCGGATGGGCGAACACCTCGGCGGGGGTCATGTCCAGGATGGCGGCGGCGGCGTTGGCTGGCAGGTTGGTGAGCATCTTCGACCATTTCATCTCGGCGGCAGAGGGGAAGAGACGGGCGTTCAGCCCGGCCGCGTCGAGGGCGGCGACCAGCGCCGCGGCGTCGATTCCGCTGGCGGGGGCCGGGCGCGCCACGCCCACGCCGCGCAGCCGCTCGAGGACGATGTCGCCCACGCCGCGGCGGCCCACCGAGGAGGTCACCGTCCCGGCGATGACCCGCTCGGGTCCGAGCGCCGTCGCCAGGTCCGGCTCGTTGTCCACGCCGTTGGAGAGACACAGGATGGGCGGGAGCGCCGCGCCCAGGCCGCCGAGCGATTCGAGGAAGGCGGCGGTGTCGAAGGATTTGAGGGCGTAGATGGCGACGTCGAAGGGGCCGTGTTCGAGGGCCTCCGCCAGGGTCGGGAAGAACGCTACGGAGGGAGGGCGGCAAATCGCCGACGCCGCACCCCGGCGCCGATCGGCGCTCAGGTCGAGGCGCAGGCCGCGTTCCCGCAGTTCCTCCACTGCTTTCGGCTGCTCGACGAAAACGACGCGATGTCCGGCCAGGGCCAGCGACCCGCCGACGTAGGTCCCGATGGCCCCGGCGCCGAAGGTCAGCACGTGCAAGGGCTTCATTCGGCCTCCTCTTCCGGCGCGCCGCTGTCGAAGCCGACCAGGTACCAGTTGTGGCGCTCGGCGTGGTATTCGAAGGTCGCGAAGGCGGTGTTGCGGAACAGGAAACGCGGTCCGCTGGAGTTTGCCTGCACGGGGATGTTGAGCAGCGCGTACATGGTCATGTTGAGGATGCCGCCGTGGGCCACGACCAGGATGCGCCCCGGCGGCGAATCGACCAGTTTTTGGATATTCGCGCCCGCCCGCAGGTACAGTTGCCAGCGGCTCTCGCCGGTTTCCCCGTAATGCGTGTAGGGAGTGGTGAAAGCGGGGCGCGGGAAGAGACGGTCGCCCTCCTCGGCGGTCAGGCCGGCCATCCGGCCGTTGTTGATTTCCATCCAGCCGGGGTCGAATTCGAGCGGGACGCCGAGGGCGGCGCAGACGATCTCAGCCGTCTGACGGGCGCGCAGGAGCGGGCTGGCGACGGCGCGGTCGAAGGTCACGCCCGCCGCCTGCCAGCGTTCGGCCAGGGCGCGGGCCTGGGCCCGGCCGCGCTCGGTCAACGGGAAATCGGCGTGCCCCTGGAAGCGGTTCTCGGCGTTGCCGACCGATTCGCCGTGGCGCAGGAAGACGACGTGGTGAAGGACAGAGGAGTTCATGGAGCAAGATTGTACTATAAAACCGTCGCCGTCTCTCTCATATCGGAGGGTAGGGGAAGGCGCGCCGATCGGCGGGCGGGAAGGGAAAGACGGGATCGGCGATCAGCGCCTCCAGCCGCCTGGCCAGGGCGGCGATTTCGTCGGGCGCGAGGTAGGGGGTCAGCGCCTGGGCGTGGTCATCGAAGGCCCGGCGGAAGCCTTCCAGGGCTGCCAGCAGGTCGGCCGGGAACGGTTCGCCGGCGAAGTCCCAGATGACGGTGCGCAATTTGTCCTCGACGTGAAAGCACAGGCCGTGATCGATGGCGAAGAGACGCCGCGTCCGCTTCTGGATGAGGAGGTGGCTGCCCTTGCGGTCGGCGTTGTTGACCAGCAGGTCGAACAGCGCCACCGGGCGCAGGCGCTGGCGGTCGGCGGATTTGAAGTTGAAATAATGATAGCGGGGGTTGTAGTCAATGAATTGTTGCAGCGAACCGGGGCCGAAGGGGCCGTCGCGCAGGACGGTGGGAGGGACGAAACCGAAGCCGAGCGCCTCGCTGACCAGGTAAGCCGCCGTCTCGCGGGCGGCCAGCGAATGGGCGGGGAAATCCCACAGCGGCTGTTCGCCGCGCACCGGTTTGTACACGGCGGCGATCTCTTGGTCGGCTTCTCTGACCGTGACCAGAAAGGTGTAGTTCGAGCCAAGCAAGAACTGACCCTTGAGTTCGATTTCCCCTCGTTGCAGGACGGCTGCCAAAGTCTCTTTCACTGCGCCCGAAAACCAAAGACCGACGACTAATGACTTTATTTCCTCTTATGCCCGTTCTTCTTCGGGCAGAAATGTCCTTCCGGCTCGATGGGCTCGCCGCACTGCGGACAGATGGGCCGGCCGCGGCTGATGACCTCGGCCGCCCAGTGGGCCATCCGCCGCGCCTGCGGACGCGTGCACCAGAAGCGCACCACCGCGGCCTGCTCCGGGTCGTCGCCCTCGACCAGAATCTCGCGCGCCAGGACGACCACCAGATCGCGGGCGGCGTCGTAGCCCAGGCCCAGTTCGCCGGCCCGGAAGAGCGGATCGACCGGCGGATGGATGCGCATCTTCTCCTCGTCGTAGTCGGCGGGGGCCTCGGTCAGTTCCGGGTGCTGACGGGCCACTTCGGCCAGCAGTTGTTCGATGCCCACCGCCAGCGACTGTAACTGAATCTTTTCCAGGATGATGGTCACCGGCTGGGGGTCGGCGGCGCGCCAGCCCTGGAGGTAGAACACGCGCTGGCCCGGCTGGCCGATGGCGTCGGCGGTGATGTGCGCGACAGGGTCGAGATCAAGTTCGAAGCGGGGCATACTCAGCCTTCTTGTTTGATTTGATAGACGTCGAAATCGCGCGCCACCTGCGTCTCTGGGAAAACGGCCTGGGCCTCGGCCAGGACTTCCTTCTCGCGGTAGCGGCGCGAAATATGGGTCAAGACCAGGCGCTTGACGCCCGCCTGGACGGCCAGTTCGGCGGCCTGACGGGCGGTCAGGTGCGAGAACTGACGGGCCATCTCGGCTTCCTGCTCGAGGTAGGTCGCCTCGATGACGAGCAGGTCGGCGCCGCGGCAGGCCTCGACCAGGTCCTCGGTCTGGCCGGCGTCGCCGACGTGGACCAGTTTCAGGCCGGGGCGCAGCGGGCCGAGCACGTCGTCGGGCCGAATCTGGCGTCCGTCGGGCAGGCGGACGGTCTTGCCCTCCACCAGGTCGCGGCGCAGCGGGCCGACCGGCACCCCCAGGGCTTCGGCCTGCTCGGGCAGAAAAGGCCGCCGGGCGCGTTCCTCGAATTTGAATCCCAAACTGTCGGAGCCGCGGTGATAGACCGGGAAGGCCGCAATCTCGAAGTCTTCGGCCTGGAAGAAGACGCCGGGCTTGATTTCATGCAGGTTGAGGGTCATCGGCGGGCGGGCGCCGCGCAGCACCACCCCGAAGAGCAGGTCGTGGATGCGATCCAGCGCCCAGCGGCCGCTGTAGATGTTCAGTTCGTCGATCGTTTCCCAGCGCATGAAAGTGGAGAGCAGCCCCGCCAGGCCGAGGATGTGGTCGAGATGGCCGTGCGTGATCAGGATGTGATTGAGATGCCGGAAGCCGATCCCGGCCTGGAGGATTTGGCGCTGCGTCCCCTCGCCGCAATCGATCAGGAAGCGGTATTCGTCATGCTTGACGAGTTGCGCCGAGAGACCGCGCCGGGCCGAGGGGGCCGAGGCCGAGGTGCCGAGGAAGACAATTTCGAACATTGGGTTATTTTACCTCACTCTCTTGCCCATTCCTTCTTCCCGCTGGCGTTTTCTGGCCTGCTCTTGACAGAACCCCGCGCCCCGACTATGATTTAGCCGTTCTTGTTGTGTAACCGGTTACATCATCGTTTTCTCAAAAGGATAGCCCATGCCTGCTTCTCTGCCTCTCGTCGCCCCGCGTTTTGTCCCGCCGCTGGACGAAGCCTTCCGCCCCGCTGTGCTGGCCAACCGGCGCTTCCGGCAGCGGGTTGCCGAGGCGGGCGGCGGCGTCCCGCTCGTCCTCGGCCTGGAGCGCAGCGACGGCGAACTCTCGCGCTTCGAGACGCGCCTCCTCCCCGAGGGGCATCCCGAAGCCGAAGCCAATCTGATGTACGTCGAGCGCCTGGTCAAATTCCTGCTGTGGGCGCGCGGCGGCTGGCGGCTGTATGTCGGCGGGCCGAGGCCGGTCGCCGATTTCCTCGCCCGCGTCTATTCGCCGGAGGGGGAACGCGCCTTCGACTACCATTTCATGGGCGAACAGGTCTATGAACAGACCTTCACGGTCGTGCATTGCGCGCCGGAGGAGGTCCCCCCGGCCAACGAGCGCGGCAAGCCCCTCGGCCGCCATCTGGACGGCTGCCGCATCGGCTTCGACCTGGGCGCTTCCGACCGCAAGGTCTCGGCGGTCATCGACGGTCAGCCCGTCTATAGCGAAGAGGTCGTCTGGGAGCCGCGCAAACACGCCGACCCGGAATATCACTACCGCGAAATCATGACCGCCCTGCGCACCGCCGCCTCGAAGATGCCGCGCCTGGACGCGATTGGCGGCTCCTCGGCGGGCATCTACATCAATAACCGGCCGATGGTCGCCTCGCTCTTTCGCAGCGTGCCCAAGGAGGAGTATCACAAGGTGCGCGACCTGTTCCTGCGCATCCGCCGCGAACTGGGCGTCCCGCTCGAAATCATCAACGACGGCGACGTGACCGCCCTGGCCGGTTCGATGTCGCTGGAGGACAACGGCATCCTGGGGATTGCGCTGGGTTCCTCCGAGGCCGCCGGTTACGTGGATATGGACGGTCACATCGTCACCTGGCTGAGCGAACTGGCCTTTGCGCCGGTCGATTACCAGCCGCAGGCCGCCGTCGACGAGTGGTCCGGCGACCGCGGCGTGGGGTCGCAGTATTTTTCCCAGCAGTGCGTCTTCCGGCTGGCGCCGCGCGCCGGCATCCAGATTCCCGCCGAGGTGACCGACGCCGAGAAACTCAAATTCGTGCAGGAGAAACTGGAAGCGGGTCACGAGGGAGCGGTCAAAATCTGGCAGACGATGGGCGTCTACATGGGCTACGCGATTGCCCATTACGCCGAGTTCTATCCCATCAAACACGTCCTGATTCTGGGCCGCTGCACCTCCGGCCGCGGCGGACAGTTGATTCTGGACGGCGCGCAGCAGGTCTTGCAGGCCGAATTCCCCGACCTGGCGCACATTCACATCCAATTGCCCGATGAAAAGAGCCGCCGGGTCGGGCAATCGATCGCCGCAGCCAGCCTGCCGGAAATTCCCAAGAAGGAGAACCGATGAAATTCACCCTGCCCGCGGCCGAATTGTTCATCCCCGATGGCGTTTCCGAAGAGGAGGCGCTGGCGCGCACCACCCACCTGGCGATTGCCGCCCACCAGGACGACCTGGAAATCATGGCCGCCGCCCCCATCCTGGAATGCTTCCAGCAGAGCCACAAATGGTTCACCGGCGTGATCGTCACCGACGGGCGCGGCTCGCCGCGCGACGGCCTGTACCGCGACTACAGCGACGAAGAGATGCGCCTGGTGCGCTTCAAGGAGCAGAAGAAGGCCGCCGTCGTGGGCGAATATTCCGCCCTGATCCTGCTCGATCATCCCAGCAAAGCCATCAAGGACGGCGCTCACCCCGGCCCGGTGGATGATTTGTTCGAGATTCTGCGCGCCTGCCGCCCGCAGGTCGTCTATACGCATAACCTGGCCGACAAGCACGACACCCACGTGGCCGTGGCCCTGCGGACGATCGCCGCCATCCGCCGCATGGCCGAGAACGAACGTCCGCAGCGCCTCTACGGCTGCGAGGTCTGGCGCGACCTGGACTGGACGGTGGACGACGACAAGGTGGCCTTCGACGTCTCGGCCCACGAGAACCTGCAGGCGGCCCTGCTGGGCGTCTTCGATTCGCAGATCGCCGGCGGCAAACGCTACGACCTGGCCTCGATGGGACGCCGGCGCGCCAACGCCACCTACTTCGCCTCGCACGGCACCGACGTGACCACCGGCATGACCTACGCCCTCGACCTGACGCCGTTGATTCTCGACCTGACCCTCGACCCGGGCGATTTCATCCAGCAGTTCATTGCCCGCTTCGCGGCCGACGTCCGCGACCGGGTCGGACGTCTGCGCTGAAAACCGGGGAGAAAAAAGCCCCCGGCCGTCGGTCGAGACGGCGAGGGCCTGAAGACGGGCAAGACAATATCCTGGTTACGGAAGACTCCATAACCAGGAATTGTTTTTCAACCGGGCTAAATTAGGCCGCCGGAGGCAGGGGTTCGGCAGGAGCCTCGGCTTTGGGTTTCTTCTCCCGCAGGGTCAGGATGCCCACCACGATCGGGATGGCGACGAAGACGACGCCGCCGCACAGCGCGCCAACGCCGACAAAGAAGGCCGTGTTCGGGTCGCTGCTGCCGCCAATGTTGATATCAGCGTTGGGGAAGAAACTGACAATCGCCGAGAGAGCGCCCCAGCAGATGGCGAACAGGCCGGGGCAGCCGCACAAGATGGCCGTCGCGATGGTGGCGATTAGAGCGCCGGTCTTGGACTTCTTCTTGGGTTCCTCGGGAATGACGGGGGATACAGGCGTGGCTTCCATTGCTTCCTCCTTCGACAAATCGGATTTCTGACAGTATACATGCGAATTGTCGGCTTGGCAAGCGCTCAGGCGCGCAAAGTTGCGCCCAATTCCTGCTCCAGCCGCCGGACGATGCGCGTCCGGATGCCGGCGACATCGCGGTCGCTGAGGGTCTTGTCGGGGGCCTGATAGGTGATGCGGTAGGCCAGGCTCTTCTTGCCCGCCCCAATCTGCTCGCCGCGGTAGACGTCGAACAGGCGCACCTCGGCGACGACTTTGCCGCCGGTCTGACGAATCAGTTCGGCGACGCGCCCGGCCGGCAGGTCTTCATCCACCACCACGGCCAGGTCCTCGAGGACGGGCGGGTACTCCGGCACGGGGGCGACCGGGTAGAGGGCGGGGATGCGCGCCAGAATCAGGTCCAGGTCGAGGTCGGCGGCCAGGATGGGGAGGCGGGCGTAGGCGGCCGGCCAGTCGTAGCGGTCGCGCACGAGCGGATGCAGTTCGCCGAAGACGCCCAGCGTCTCGCCGCGGCTGGTCAGGCGGGCGCACTTGCCGGGATGAAAGGTCGGATGCTCGGCCGGTTCGCAGGCGATCTCCGGCAGGCGCAGGCCGTCGCACAGGGCGGTCAGGATGCCCTTCAGGTCGTAGAAATCCAGCGGGGCGGAGTCGGCGGGCTGCCAGGTGGGCAGAGCGCGCGGCCCGACCAGGACGATGGCCAGGCGCTGGCGTTCATCGGGCAGGCCGCTGGGATCCTCGCTGGCCAGGAAGATCGGGCCGATTTCGAACAGCGCCAGGCGCTCGCGGACGCGGGCGTTGCGCTCGGCCGCCTCCAGGACGCTGGCCAGCACGCTGTGACGCAGGACGACCTTGTCGGTCGAGATCGGGTTGACCAGCCGCAGATAAGGCTGGTCGTCGGGCGGCGAATCGGGGCGCAGACGGCGGGCCTCCCGCTCGGGCGTGGTCAGGCGGTAACTGATGATTTCCTGCAAGCCCTGCACCACGAGCAGGTCGCGGACGCGCTCCTCCTTCTCGAGGGTCGGGTTGCCCAGTTGGGGCGGCAGGCGGTCGGCCATGCGCGTCTCCGGGATGCGGTCGTAGCCGTAGATGCGGGCGACCTCCTCGATCAGGTCGGCCACGCCGGTGACGCCCTCGCCGATGTCGAGGCGGTGGTCGGGGGTGGTCACCCGCAGACGGTCTCCGCCCAGGGGCTGACAGGCGAACTCCAACCGTTCCAGACAGCGGCGGATTTCCTCGATGGGGATGGGAATGCCCAGCCAGCGTTCGACGTCGGCGGCGCTCAGTTCGATGACCGGGTCTTTGGGCGGCAGTGGATAGGCGTCCACCAGGTTGGCCGCCACCGTCCCGCCCGCCCACTGACGCATGCGCTCCAGCCCGGCCAGCAGGCCGCGCTCGGCCATCGCCGGGTGGACGCCGCGCGAGAAGCGGTAGGAGGCCTCGGAGGGCAGATTCTGGGCGCGGGCCGTCTTGCGGATGTTAATGAAGTTCCAGGCCGCGCCCTCGAGCAGGATGTTGCGGGTCGTCGCGCTGACCTCGGACTCGCGTCCGCCCATCACCCCGGCGATGGACAACGCCCCGGCCGTATCGCAGACCAGGACGGTGCTCTCGTCCAGGGCGCGCTCGACGTCGTCCAGGGTGGTCAGTTTTTCGCCTTTCTTTGCCGTGCGGGTGATGATTTTGACTGGCTTGCCGCCGGCGCGCCTTGCCAGCACGTCGTAGTCGAAGGCGTGCAGCGGCTCGCCGATTTCGAGCATCACGTAGTTGGTGGCGTCCACCACGTTGTTGATCGGGCGCATGCCGGCCAGTTTCAGGCGCAGTTGCACCCGGTAGGGGCTGGGGCCGATGTGGACGTCGCGAATCAGGCCGAGGACGAAGCGCGGGTTCAGTTCCGGGTTGGTGATCTCGATGGTGGCCTCGAAGGGCGGGCCTTCGCGCACGGCCTCGAAGCGCGGCTGACGCAGGGGCCGGTCGAGGATGGCGGCCACCTCGCGGGCGATTCCCAGGATGCTGGCGCAGCGGGCCATGTTGGGCAGGAGCGAGACATCCAGGACGGCGTCGCCGATGTAATCGGCCAGCGGCGCGCCGACCGGGGCGTCGTCGTCGAAGAGGATGACGCCCTCGTGTTCGTCCGAGATGCCCAGTTCTTTCTCCGAGCAGGCCATCGAGTACGAATCCACGCCGCGGATTTTGGCGCGCTTGAGCGTGACCAGCACCTGGCCCGGCTGGTGGCCGTCGTAGATTTGGGCGCCCTCCTTGGCGTAGGCCACCTTGAGCGGCTTGGGCAGCGGGCCCTGGCCCTTGTACTCGAACAGATTCGGCGCGCCGGTCAGGACGATGTGTTCCTGCTGGCCGTCGAACAGTTTGCACAGCACCAGCCGGTCGGCGTTGGGGTGCGGCATGACCTCGTGGATGGCGGCGACGACGATCTTCTCGCGGTCCCAGGCCAGGCCGCTGATTTTGGTGTCGGCCTTGCCCGCCCCGGCGGGCAGGGGCAGGCCCACGTAGCGGATTTCTTCCACTTCCAGCCCGGCCATGGTCATCTTGTAGGCCAGGTCGGTCAGGGGGATGTCGATGTCAACGAACTCTTTGAGCCAGGAAATGGGGACTTTCATGACAGACTCCTAAAATTGTTCGAGGAAGCGCAGGTCGTTTTGCCAGAAGTAGCGGATGTCTTCGATGCGGTGGCGCAGCATGGCGATGCGCTGCGGGCCGAGGCCGAAGGCGAAGCCGGTGTAGCGGGCGGGGTCGTAGCCGCCGTTTTGCAGGACGACCGGGTGGACCATGCCGCAGCCGCCGATTTCCAGCCAGCCGGCCCCCTTGCAGACGCCGCAGCCGGTCCCGCCGCACAGGAAGCATTCGACGTCGAACTCGGCGGACGGTTCGGTGAAGGGGAAGTGCGAGGCGCGGAAGCGGGTGCGGACGCTCTGCCCGAACATGCGGCGGGCGAAGTCGGCCAGCGTGCCTTTCAGGTCGCTGAAGGTGATGCCTGGCCCGACGGCCAACCCTTCCACCTGGTCGAACTGGGTCTCGTGGCGGGTGGTCACCTGCTCGTAGCGGTAACACATGCCGGGCAGGATGATGCGGACGGGGGGCGGATCGGCCGGGTTCATGGCCGAGAACTCGCGCATCGAGCGGATCTGACCGGGCGAGGTGTGGGTGCGCAGCAGGAGGGGATTGTCGCCGCGCCCCTCGGCTTCGAGGAAGTAGGTGTCCTGCATGTCGCGGGCCGGGTGGCCGATGGGGAAGTTGAGCAACTGGTAGTTGTACTCGTCCGTCTCGACCTCGCGGGCGCGGTAGACCTGGAATCCCATTTCGCCGAAGACGCGGTAGATTTCGCGCAGCGTTTGGGTATCGGGGTGCAGGCGGCCGCGCGGCAGGGGGCGGCCCGGCAGGGTGACGTCCAGCCGCTCGCCGGCCAGCGAACGCTGCAGGGCAGCTGCCTTCAGCGCCGCGGCCCGGTCGGCGAAGGCGGCCTCGAGGGCTTTCTTGACCTGGTTGGCCGCCTGTCCCAGGCGCGGACGCTCCTCTTTGGAGAGCGCGCCCAAGGCGCCGAAGAGATTCATCAGCGCCGAAGAGCGGCCCAGGTAGGTCACGCGCCAGGCTTCCAGGGCGGATTCGTCCTGCACCTTTTCCAGCGCGGCGAGGGCGGTGGTTTCGATTTCCTTCAATTTGTCCAGCATATGACCTCCTGAAGAATGGCTCGGCCTTCGTTGTCCGTTGCGTTTAAAAGTATTCTCCCGTCCACATGGGACGGGAGGGGGTTTCCCGCGGTACCACCCAATTTGGCATCCCTGGGTTGTCGCCAGGGCAGGCCCACTCAGCGCCGACCAGCATCGGCTTCCCGGTTAACGCTGGGAGGGCGGCTCCGACTACTGGCGGCTTGCGCCGCGTTCCCCGGAGCGGCTCGGGAGGGAACTTCGGTCAGGTTCGCGGCGGGCAGGGGTCTCAGTCTGCGCCCCGGCCTCCCTGTCGTCCTCTGCTGACGTACTTTCCTCCGTCATGGCCGTTGGAGAGATGAATTGCTGGTTATTATCCGCAGTTTTGGGCGGCTGTCAAGGGGGCGGACCTGTCAGGAAGAGACCCGGCCTCTTGGAGAGACCGGGTCTTTCTCGATTCTACCGGCTACCGGCCGACGCGGCGGTATTCGATCGGGTGGACGTCCGGGATGCCGGTCACCGGCGGCCACATCGTCAGGGTGGTTGCGGAGCAGGTGTAACGCGTCGGGAGCGGCGCGCCGGCGGGGAAATCCTCCGGCCGGATCGGGATGGTGTTCGTCCCCATGAACTGGTTGTTCACGTAGGTGTCCACGGTGACGACAATCCCCGCGCCAGGGCCAGAGCCGATGATGTTCGTACCGTCGGCCGTGTACCTGCCAGTGGATGTGCCGCTGAATGAGATGAACATATCTGTCTCGATGGCGGGGCCGCCCAGGACGCCGGAGCCGGTCACCACCTGATGGACGACCAGGTTGTCGTAACCGCCAATTGCCGTGCCGTCGGCCCGGAATTCTGCCACGATCGCTCCAGAGACTTCATCCACATAGACCGAGGTGGAGCCGTCGCCGGTCTGGGCGATGATGGAGCGGAAGTATCCCAGGACGCTTTCGGGCGTCGAGCGCCATTGGCCGATGACGCATTGGTCGCAGGGGTTGTCCCTGGTCAGGGCGGCGCTCACCGTTTCGGCGCGCTCGGCGCCGATGGTCGTTGTGAGGGTGTAGACCAGATAGGGCACGTCGCCGCATCCGGTAATCGTCGCCGGCAGCGGCAGCCAGGCGTCTGTCGTTCCGCTGATTCGCGCCGCGGAGCGGCCCGGGCCGGCGGAGGTCGCCGTGACGGCGAACTCCTTCTCGCCGCTGAAGACGACGAGGTGGCGGGCCAGGACGAAGGGCGCGCCGCGCAGGGTGGCGCTGTTGGCCTCGTTGAAGGTGAATTGGGTGGTGACGCTGGCGGGGATGTTGGCTACCGAACCGTCGCTGTCCAGCAGGGTGCGGTCGAAGACGGCGCGGGCGAATTGCTCCCACGTGTCCTCGATGCCCGGGATGGCGGAGAGGGCGGCCAGTTGCCGGTCTGCGCCGGGAGTGTCCGGCATCTGGCGCAGAAAGGCGATCACACCGTTCGGCCCGGCGCGGTTGCCCAGGAACTGGAAGAAGGCGAAGTTCTCGTACGTCATGCGGGTCAGCGGCTCGGTATTCGAGCGGTTCGAGAAACTGGCGGCGAAGCGGTACTCATAGTTCGTCGAGGGATAGACCAGGTTGCTGAAATACTCGGCTGCGCCTTCCACCCACCACTTGGAGGATTCGTAACCGGCCCCGATGCCCTGGTCGCGCAGATTCCAGGCTTCGAAGCAGTGGAAGACCTCGTGAGCGACCGTCTGCTGGAACTGGAGGCGGGAGAGCGCGAACATGCTTGGATAGAGAATCACGGGGCAGGCTTCGCCCGGCCGGAAGTGTTCCCACATGGCGGTTGCCAGGGTGGTGGCGTTGACGGCGTCATCCCGAGGGGTGAAGACGAAATAAATCGGCCGAATCTCGCCGTAAGCCCGAAAGAGGTCGAGCGAGGCGGCGGCGGCGTCGAGCGTGCCTTCGTAGTAGGGAAGCAGCCTGGCGTCATCGCGCCATTCCAGGGGATAGTAGACGCGAAAGTTCTGACCGACGACGTTTCCCTCTCCGTACATGAAGCAGCGGAACGAGGGATCGCGGCTGTCGGGGAAACCGGACGCCCACAGGGCGGCGCACTCCTGATCCTGGCGGACGGGGGCGGCCGCGCCGGGGGGACGATGGCCAGCCTGCTCGGCGGGAATCGAATACTGGTCGAGGGCGGCCTGCGAGGGGATGAGGAGGTTCAACAGGCGGGTGATCTCGGCCTTGGCGGCCTCGTCCGAGCCGATCAGCAGGTACTCGATGGCCAGGTCGAGCACGCCAGCGCCCTCGGCTTCGAGGACGCCCGCTCCCAGGGAGGCCTCTGCGGGCTGGATTTCGCCGGCGAAGAGTTTGAGCAGGATGATCAGGCCCTCCTCCAGGGTCCACTCGCCGGAGGCGATTTTGGCCTCGAGCAGGTCGGTGAAGCCGGTCGGGAGAGTCTCCGGGGCGGGGACTTCGGTGGGGGTCGGCTCGGCCGCGCCCGGGTCGGAGGGCGGCTGGGGCGTCGCCGCGCCGGGCAGGCGGCAGGCGGTCAGCGCGAGGGCGAGGATGACGGATAAAGACATGAGTTTGAACAGGGCAATTTTCATTGACTTTCCTCCTTGAAAGTTGACATATATTATCTGAATAATCATATTATGTCAAATACAAATCCTGCCCCATCGGTACTATTGGGAGCGGGCTGCTGGGGAGAGGCGGGATGGATTTTGTCGTAAAATTGGGGGAAATTCATGGAGGAGGGAATGGCATGAACGTTCCAGCATCTCGAGCCGTGTACCGCATCGCCGACCTGCCGGTTTCCGACCGGCCGCGCGAGCGCCTGGCCAGCCTGGGGCCTCAGGCGTTGAGCAGCGCCGAATTGCTGGCCATCCTGCTGCGGGTGGGGGTGGCGGGGGAGAGCGCCGTCCAGGTGGGGCAGCGGCTGCTGGCGGCGTTTGGCGGGCTGACGGGGCTGCACCGCGCCCCGTTCGAGGAGTTGTGCAATCAGCGCGGCATGGGGGCGGCCAAGGCAGCCCAGATCAAGGCGGCGATCGAACTCGGCCGGCGGCTGGCGCTCGAAGCCCCGGAGGAACGTCCGGTCATCAACAGTCCGGCGGACGCGGCCGCGCTGGTGGCCTACGAGATGTCGGCCCTCGAGCAGGAGCATCTGCGCGTCTTTCTACTCGACACGCGCAATCGGGTTCTCGATGTGATCGAGGTGTACAAGGGATCGGTCAACTCATCCCAGGTGCGCGTCGGCGAACTGTTCAAGCCGGCCATCCGACGCGGCGCGTCTGGGATTCTGGTGGCGCACAATCATCCCTTGGGCGACCCGACGCCCAGCCCCGAAGATGTGGCCGTGACGCGCGCCATCGTCCAGGCCGGGCGGCTGCTGGACGTGGAGGTGCTCGATCACCTGGTCATCGGCCAGGGACGCTGGGTTTCGCTCAAGGAGAGGGGGCTGGGGTTCGCCTGAGGGCGCGGGTCAGGGGGTGCTGGCGTCGGCGTCGTCGAAGCGGCCGGTGGGGGCTTCCCATTCGATCGAGTGCCAGTCGACGCGGGCGGCGCGCGGCCCGGCGACCACGATTTCGGCAAATTTTTCCAGGACGGCGCGGGGGCCTTCGGCGGCGATTTCGACCCGGTCGTAGCCGACGTTGCGCGCCCAGGCTTTCAATCCCAGGCGAAAGGCGTTTTGAATCACGAAGGCGCGGAATCCCACGCCCTGGACGATTCCTTGCACCCAGATGTGCAGGCGAGTCTTAGCGCTTGAGTCTGACATCTTGTCCTTTCTCGCGGCGGATGCCGACGCGCCACAAGGGGATGACCAGCATGAGCGCCAGGAGGATGAAGTAAGGCGCCAGATTCTGCCAGGCGACGCTGGCGACATCTTCTCCCAGCACGGCTTGCCGCCAGCGCAGGTCGAGTTGCGAGAGCGGCAGACCGAGGGCGCGCAGGGCGCCGCGTTCGCAGTCCAGGCCGTCGGCGTAGGCGTCGAGCAGGGCGCGCAGGCCGGAGGCGCCGTAGGTTTGGCGCAGGTAGCCGACGAAGGAGCCGGACTGGGCGTAGGCCAACATCGCGCCGGAGACATCGGCCGGGAAGGGTCCGCACAGGTTGGCGAGCGGAATCAGGGTCCCGTTTTGGCTGGCGACCGACAGGATGTAGTTGTAATCGGCGTTGGGGTAGAGTTCGGCCTGGGTGGCCAGGCCCTCGATCAGCCAGGTGGGCAGGTTTGCGTAGGCGCTGCCCGTGTATTGGTAGAGCAGGATGTGGGCCAGTTCGTGGGGAATCTGGCGCTCCATTTCGATGCTCTGGACCTCGCCGGGGGCGATCGAGACGAGCACCACCCCCAGGTGCGGGTCGGCGTGACCGGCGACCCAGGATTCGCCGCCCAGGCCGAGGGTCTGCTGGACGTCGGCGGCGGTGGGGTAGATGTAGATGTCGATGGGGCGGTTCAGGCTGACGGGGATGAGGTCGGCCACGGATTGCAGGCCGCGGTGGGCGGTGTCGAAAGCGGCCTGGCCGAAGGGGGTGTCGCCGGTGTACCAGTGCAGGCGAATCTGGTCGTCTTCGAGGATTTGCCAGGGAGGCCGGTTGTCGTCGTATTTGAAGTTGTAGGTGGGGCTGGTGTAGACTTCGCCGCCGCTCAGTTCGAGCCGGAACCAGAAGGCAACCATGGCAAAGGGGCGCAGGAGGCCCTCGGCGATGCGATGCGTGTGGGCGACTGTTCCATCGTTTGCGAGGGTCAGCGGGGCGACGCGGGCGATGGGGTCGCCTTCGGCTTGAAAGATGAGGTAGGCGGCCTGGACGGGGACCGAGGCGGCGATGCGCGCCGAGAAGGTGATTTCCTGCCCGTACAGATAGGTGACGCTGACATTTTCGATGACGACGGCAGTCTGCGCCCGGGCTGGGGTGGAGAGGCCCAAAGCCAGCCCGCAGAGCAGCAGTAAACAGAGAGCGCGGCGCATCTCAGCCTCCCAGGAAGAACAGGAGCGGGGTCAGGGTGAGCGGACTCAAGAGGGTGCTGAAGAAGACGATGGCGGTGACCAGTTGCGGTTCGAGGTCGTATTCGGAGGCCAGGACGGTGGTGATGACGGCGGTGGGCATGGCGGTCTGGGTGACGCCTGCCTGACGGGCAGCGCCCTCCAGGCCGAAGAGCGGAGCGAGGTTGATGCCTACCAGCGGGCTCACCCCCAGGCGCAGGAGGATGCTGACCAGCAGGGCCGAGGTGTGCTTGCTCCAGGCAAAGCGGGATAGTTCCAGGCCGAGCAGAATCAACATGCTGGGGATGGCCGCGCCGGCCAGGAGGGTGACCGTGCGGTCGAGCGGGGCGGGGAGGACCCAGCCGGCGCGAAGGAAGAGGAGAGCCAGTCCAAGAGCGTAGAGCATAGGCACTTTGAGCAGGCCGAGCAGGGCCTGTTTGAAATCCATGCGGCCGAGCGAGGCCCACAACACGCCGACCGTGTTGGTGAGGACGGCGATGACGACGTAATAGAGGCTGGCGTAGGCCAGGGCTTCTTCGCCGAAGGCAAAACCGATGAGCGGCATGCCGTAGTTGCCGTTGTTGGAAAGGGCCACGGCCAGGACGACGGCCACCAGGACGGGACGCGGCAGTTTCAAGAGACGGCCGACCAGGTAAGCCAGGCCGCCCATCAGGAAGAAGACGGCGGAGGTGAATCCCAGCATCTGGGCGATGCGGCCGACTTCGAGGCGGCTGTCGATCAGCAGGCGGAAGATCAGGACAGGGCTGAAGATGTTAAAGGTCACCCGACCGAGGGTGCGCGGTTCGATACGAGTGGTTCGGCCGAGGGCGAAGCCGCAGGCGGCGATGAGCAGGATGGGCAGCAGGTTGTTGGCGAAGATGGCGAGCAGCGCGGCCACGGTGCGTCTCGTTAGAGGCTGTCAGGGTCTTCTTCTTCGGTTTCGAAGTCGAACATATCGAAGAGGCTGGTATCTTCGGTGAAGGCCAGGTTGGAGAGCGCCTCTTCCAGGAATTCGGCCTCCTCGTCGTCGGCTTCGGCGTCGGCGGCGTCGGCGAGTTCCTCCAGCCGTTCGCGCACGCCCTCGCCGCCGATTTGCGAGAGCGCCCAGATGATTTCGTGCCGCACGAGGGGGTCTTCTTCGTCTTCCAGTTGATCGAGCAGGGTCGGACGGGCGGCGGCGAGGCCCAGTTCTCCGGCGGCCTGCATGGCCTCGGTGCGGACGGCCTGGTTGGGGTCGTTCAATTTGGACAGAATCTGTTTGCTCCAGCGCAGGTCGTTCGAACGCCCCATGGCAAACAGGGCGCTGACGACCCAATCGGGGTCTTGCTGGTGATAGGCGGCCTCGATCAGGGCGGGCAGTTCGGGCCGCGAGGAAGCGCCGAGCGCCTCCAGCGAGCGCCGCCGGACGAGGGGGTAGGCATCCCGCGTGGCGGCCAGGAGGTGGTCTTCGACTTCGCGCAGGGTTTCGGCCGGGATTTTTTCCAGTTCGCCCAAGTAAATGAATTGGCCCAGCACGACGGCGGCGGCGGCGCGCACCTCGGGTTCGTCGTCGGCGTTGAGCAGGTCGAGCAGGTCGGGGATCAGGCGGACGTCCTCGCATTCGATCAGCAGACGCAGCGCCCCGGCGCGCACGGCCGGCTCGGGGTCCTTCAGGCGGGCGCGGGCGAAGGCCTCGAAGGAGACCAGGGTGTCGTCTTCGGCCAGGTCTTGCAGGTCTTCGAGCAGGGCCACTTTGCGCGCCAGCGGCACGCGCGGCCAGACCTCGGCCAGGGCCTCCAGTTGATCCGGTTCGAGGTCCGAGAAGCGCGCCAGGTAGCGGGCCGGGAAGGCGGCCGATCTGTCCAGCAGGGCTTCCAGGATGGTTTGGAAGGAAGTCTCTTTAGGCATGCGGATTGCTCATGGCAGTTTGATGACCAGCGGGTTGAGGATGTCGGCGATGTAGAAGTAGCCCATCAGCGAGATGGCCAGGAAGAAGCCGATGGTGTGGACGGCGGTTTCGAGGCGCGGCGGGACGCGCCGCCGGAAGACGAGTTCGATGAGTGAGAAGAAGATGCGGCCGCCGTCGAGGGCCGGGAAGGGCAGCAGATTGAAGACGCCGACCGTGATGGTCAGGGAGATGATGACGGCCAGGGTGTAGTTGGTCGGGGCGGCCTGTTCGCCCGCGGCGACCTCCTGGCGGCTTTCCACATCCCGCGCCACCGATTGCTGGAAGAGATTCCAGATGCTGCGCGGTCCGGCGATTTGGGCCTGCTCCGGCGTGAGGGTCCCGGCAATCAGCCGTCCGGGCAGGGACAGGATTTCGCGCACGCCCTGGCCGGTGGCCTGGAAACTGTAGCCGAGAGTCTCAAAGATGGATTTCATCGGCCGCATTTCTTGATAGGTCAGGACGCCCATGCGTCCCTGCCCCTCGGGCGGGTTCTGGCGCGGGACGATGGGGACGACCAGAGTCTGGCCGCCGCGCAGCAGGGTCACTTGCACTTCCTGACCGGCGTGCTGGGCGGTGTAGAGTTGCAGTTCGGAGATGCGGTGAATCTCCTGGCCGTCCACGGCCAGAATCACGTCGCCGGGCAGCATGCCGGCGGCCTCGGCCGGCGAGGCGGGGGCGACCTCCTCGATCCGCACCCGGTCGGGCAGGCCGGTCTGGTTGAACAGGATGGCATAGACGACCACGGCGGTCAGCAGGTTCATCGCCGCCCCGGCCAGGAGCACCAGGATGCGCTGCCAGGGTTTGGCGGCCGCCAGCCCGCCGGGGACGGTCGGGTCGTCCTCGCCCTTGGGGCGGACGAAGCCGCCCAGGGGAATCCAGTTGAGCGAAAACAGCGTCCCCTGGTGGATTTCTTTGAGCGTCCCATGCAGTTTGACGACGCCATCGGGCGTTTCGAGGGCGTCTGCCTGTCCGCCTTCGGCGGCCGCCAGCGCAATGGAGCGCAGGATGAGTTTGTCGCCGCGGCGGACGGCCTCCGCCTCGACCACGCGCCCCTCGGCCTCGAGGGGGCGGAAGGGCAGGGTGGTGTTGGCAGGGATTTTGAGGCGCGTCCGGCCGATGACCAGCCAGCCCGGGGCGCGCCAGAGTCGCAGCAGGCGCGGCGGAAAGCCGACGCCGAACTCCTCGATCTCGATGCGCAGCAGGCGGGCGACGATGAAGTGCCCAAATTCGTGCAGGAGGATGATGCCGGCCAGGACCAGAACGAAAGTCAGACCGCCCAGGAAACCAGTGTCCATGTTTTGCCTCTCAACGATAAACGCACGCCTCCGTTGAGGCGTTTTTCTTGATTATATCGCTATTCCAGCGGGAGAAATTTTAGAGAAGTGTAAGAGTTCTCCTCCGGGCGGCATCGAAGAAGAACTGAGTCAAGGCATCGAATTGCGCGAACGATGCAAAAAGACGGACGCGCCGACAGTCTCAAGGAGCCGAAATCAGCCGCGCCGCGCCGCCGACCCGGGAGCGCAGCACCTGCCGGACCCCCGGCAGGCCGGCGACGAGGGCGGCGGCCTGTTCGGCCGCTTCGGCCTGGCAGACGACGTGGACGTTGGGGCCGGCGTCCACGGTGTAGAAGACGGGCAGGCCGCCGGCGCGGGCCTCCCGCACGGCCTGCATGACGGTCAGCGTGGCGGGCTGCCAGTAGAACAGCGGCGGCGAGGAGGTCATCATCACGGCGTGCATCATGTCCGAGTCCAGTTCGGCGACGGCGGCCAGGGCCTCGAAGTCGCGGCCCAGAATGGCGGCGCGGCACCAGTCGAGGCGGCGGGGGGCGTCGGCCAGGCGGGCGGCCTGGAGGGGCGATGTGGCGGCCAGGGCGCTGCCGCGCGCCGAGCCGGTGGCCTTGTGCTCGCGGCTGATGACGGCGATGCAGTCGGCCAGGTCCCAGTGCTCCGGCGGGGCAAGCGAGACGGCGTAGGAGTCGGCGTCGCCCGCGCCGGGCAGCCACTCGACGAAGCCGCCGGGGATGGAGCGGCAGGCCGAGCCGGAGCCGCGCCGCGCCAGGCGCGAGAGTTCGCTCTCGCTCAGGGTCAGCCCGGCGGCGCGGGTCGCCGCCAAGGCCAGGGCGGCGAAGGCCGAGGCCGAGGAGGCGATGCCCGTCCCCATCGGGAAGTTGTTCTCGCTGACCACCTCGGCGCGCCAGTCGAAGCCCGCCATCCGGCGGACGAGGTCGAGCAGGGCGGAGACGCGCGCCAGCGGTTCGCCGGTCGCGGCGACGCCGTTGAGGGTCAGCGAATCGTCTCCCGCCGCCCGGCTCTCGTTCCACGTCACGGTGGTGCGCGTGTGCAGGCCGTCCAGGTTCATGGAAATCGAACCGCTGGCGGGCAGGCGCAGGGCGTCGTCGCGGTTGCCCCAGTATTTGATGAAGGCAATGTTGGGGTGGGCGAGGGCGGTCGCAGAGCGGGTGTTCATGGGGCATAGTTTACCACTGTCGCGGGGTCGGGTGGCCAATCCGACCTACAACCGCTGATTGGATGCTACAATTGGGGCGAATCCACCGGTCAGGAAATCTCATGTCTCTGCGCGAATACTTGCACAAACTCGATTCCCACGGCCAACTGCTGCGCGTCTCGGCGCCCATCTCGAAGCGCCTGGAAATCTCCGGCGTGCTGAAGCGCGTCGAGCCGCGCCCGGCGCTGTTCGAGCGCGTCCGCGAGTCGGAGTTCGCGGTCGCCGGCAACCTGTTCTGCTCGAAGGCGGCCTTCGCCGACTATTTCGGCATCCGCCCGGCGGAGATCATCCCCTTCCTGACCGCCGCCATCGAGAACCGCCGTCCGCCTGAAATAGTGGGCGACGCCCCCTGCCAGGAGGTCGTGGATTTGCACCCCGACCTCGACCACCTGCCGATTCTCTTCCACTGCGAGCAGGACGGCGGCAACTACATCAGTTCGGGCGTGGTGCTGGCGCGTCATCCGGTCTACGGGCAGAACGCCGACTTTCACCGCTGCATGCAGTTCTCACCGACCGAGATGGCCGTGCGCGTGGTGCGCGGCCGTCACTTCGACCGCTTCCTGCGCGACCTGGGGCAGGTGGACGTGGCCATCTGCATCGGCAACGCCCCCAACATCCTGGCTGCCGCGGCCACCTCGGTCGAACTGGGCGTGAACGAACTGGAGATCGCCAACGCCATGCAGCCGTTCCAGGTGGTGAAGGCCGTGACCAGCGACTTGCTCGTCCCGGCCGAGAGCGAATTCGTCCTCGAGGGGACGGTCTACCTCGACCGGACGCACGCCGAAGGTCCGTTCGTGGACCTGACCGAGACCTACGATGTGATCCGCCAGGAGCCGGTGCTGGAGGTCAAGGCGGTCACCCATCGCCGCGACGCCGTCTGGCACGCCCTGCTGCCCGGCGGCCTGGAGCACAAACTGCTGATGGGCATGCCGCGCGAACCGACCATTTTCCGCAAGGTCAACGAGGTCGTCCGCTGCCTGGACGTGCACATCAACCCGGGCGGCTGTTCCTGGCTGCACGCCATCGTCCAGATCGACAAGCGGGCCGAGGACGACGGGCGCAAGGCCATCGAGGCGGCCTTCGCCGGGCACAGTTCCTGCAAGCATGTCTTCGTGGTGGACGCCGACATCGACATCTACGACCCGCTCTCGGTGGAGTGGGCGATGGCGACCCGCTTCCAGGGCGACCGCGACCTGGTCGTCTATCCGCGCGCCCCCGGCTCCAGCCTCGATCCCTCCGCCGAGGCCGGGACTCACCTCACGACCCGCCTGGGCTTCGACCTGACCGCCCCGCTCGAGACGGCCGGGAAGTCCTTCCGCAAGGCGGCGTTTCCGAAGGTGGAAGAGAAGTTTCTGGAGGAGATTTTTAAACACGAAGGGCACGAAGGAGGCACGAAGGGACGCAAACAGAGGAATCCTTCGTGATTCCTTTGTGTACCTTGGTGTCCTTTGTGTTGACTCGCGTATGGAACTGACCCCTGAAGAACGACGCATGCTCTCCGGCGAGGACGGCCCGGCGACGAAGAAGGCGATGGAAATCCTGCTCGCCCTGGGCGCGATTTACGGCGCCGACCGCCTGCTGCCGGTGACCTCGGTCCAGATTTCCGGCGTCAGTTTCGACAACCTGGGCGAGGCCGGCCTGGAATTCCTGACCGAGATGGCCGAGGGCGGCGGCCGCGTCCGCGTTCTGACTACCCTCAACCCGGCCGGCATGGACGTCGAGAACTGGCAGGCGCTGGGAATCGACCCGGACTTCGCCCGCAACCAGCAGCGCGTGATTCAGGCCTACGCCCGCATGGGCGCGGCGACGACCTGCTCCTGCACGCCGTACCTCTTCGGCAACCTGCCGCGCTTCGGCGAGCACATCGCTTGGGCCGAGTCCAGCGCCGTCTGCTACGCCAACGCCGTGCTGGGAGCGCGCACCAACCGCGAGGGCGGTCCCTCCGCCCTGGCCGCCGCGCTGACCGGGCGCACGCCGCGCTACGGCCTGCACCTGGATGAGAATCGCCGCCCCGGGCTGACGGTGCGCGTCGAGGCCGACCTGCGCGGCACGCGCGACTTCGGCGCCCTGGGCGTCGCCGTCGGGCGGGCGGTCGAGGCGCGGCCGGGCAAGCCGATTCCCTACCTGCGCGGCGTCGCCGCGGCGGGCGTGGACGAACTCAAGTCCTTCTGCGCCAGCCTGGCGACCTACGGCGGCCTGGCCATGTTCCACATGGAGGGCGTCACGCCCGAGAGCGGCCTGCACGCTCCGCCCGCCGAAACCCTGACCCTCACCCGCCGCGACCTGGACGAGGCCATCCGCTCGCTGGATTCGGCCCAGGGTGAGGCCGATTTCGTCAGCCTGGGCTGCCCGCACCTCTCGCTGGACGAGGTGCGCCGTCTGGCCGAGCGGCTGGCCGGGCGGCGCGTCCGCAAGACGTTCTGGATCACCACGTCGCGGCCGGTCAAGCGCCTGGCCGATGAGATGGGCTACACGGCGGTCATCGAGGCCGCCGGGGCGGTCTTTGCCGTGGACACCTGCTGCGTGGTCGCCCCCATCCGCGGCCGCTTCAAGGTCCTGGTCACCGACAGCGCCAAGGCCTGCTACTACGCCGCCGCCAAGAACGGCTTCGCCACCCGCTTCCTGCCTTTCGAGGAAGTCATCGAAGAGGCGTTGAAATAACATTCCTGGTGTCATTGCCGCCCTTCGACTTCGCTGCGCTCCGCTCAGGGCGGCGATGACACAAACATAATGAGGCGAATCATGATTCTTACTGGCAGAAAAATCTCCCCCGGCGCGGCCTCCGGCGAGGCGCTGACGACCACGATGGGAATCTCCTTCTACGGCGGCGTGGACCCGGAGACCGGCCGCGTCGTCGAGAAGGGCCACGAACTGGAGGGCCAGTCGGTGGCCGGGCGGGTGCTGGTCTTCCCGACCGGCAAAGGCTCGACGGTCGGCTCGTACACGCTCTACCGGCTGAAGAAGGCCGGGCTGGCCCCGTCGGCGATTGTCAACGCCGAGGCCGAGCCGATCACCGCCGTCGGCTGCATCATCGCCGGGATTCCCTGCGTGGACCACATTCCGATCGAGAAACTGCGCAGCGGTATGCGCCTGCGCGTCGACGGCGAGCGCGGCGTGGTGGAGGTCGAATGAAGCGCATCATCCTGGCCATCAGCGGGGCGAGCGGGGCGGTCCTGGGCGTCCGCGCCCTCGAACTGCTGCGCGCCGCGGCCGTCGAGACGCATCTCATCGTCAGCCCGGCGGCGCGGCGGACGATTCTCGCCGAGACCGGCCGCCCGGCCGAGCAGGTCGAGGCGCTAGCGTCGTTCTGCTACGCCTTTGATGACATCGGGGCGCGCCTGGCCTCCGGCTCGTTCGTGACCGACGGGATGCTGGTTGCGCCCTGCTCCATCAAGACCCTCTCGGCGATTGCCAACTCCTACGCCGACAACCTCCTCGTGCGCGCCGCCGACGTCTGCCTGAAGGAGGGTCGTCCGCTGGTGCTGGCCGTGCGCGAGACGCCGCTGCACCGCGGCCACCTGCGGCTGATGGACCTGGCGGCCCGCGCCGGCGCGGTCATCTTTCCGCCCATCCCGGCCTTCTACGGCGGCCCGCAGACGGTGGACGACCTGGTCACGGCCCTGGCCGGGCGGATGCTGTTGCGGCTGGGAATCGAAACCGACGCCTATCCGCGCTGGGGAGGGGATGGCGCTGCTACCCAGGGCGAATAATTATCCTTCCCCCAAGCCGTGCTGGATGGCGATGACGGCCGCCTGGGTGCGGTCGCTGACCCCCAGTTTGCTCAGGATGGCGCTGACGTGGTTGCGCACCGTGCCCTCCGAGAGCGCCAGCCGCTCGGCGATGTCGGCGTTGGTCAGGCCGCGGGCAATCAGACGCAGCACGTCCACTTCGCGCTCGGTCAGTTTTTCGGTCAGGAGCGTTTCTGGCTGCTTGCCTGCGCTGGTGACCTGTTCGAGGACTTTGCCGGCCACGCCGGGGTCGAGAAAGGTCTTGCCCGCCAGCGTGCCGCGGATGGCGCGCACGATTTCTTCGCGGGGCATGTCCTTGAGAAGGTAGCCGTGCGCGCCGGCGCGCAGGGCGTCGAAGAGCCATTCGTCATCGTCGTAGGTGGTCAGGACGAGGATTTTGACCTCGGGGTGGCGCGCCCGAATCTGACGCGTCGCCTCGATGCCGTTCATACCCGGCATTTTCAGATCCATCAGCACCAGGTCGGGCTTGCGGCTGGCGGTCATCTCCAGCGCCTCGGCGCCATCGCTGGCTGCGCCGACCACCTCGAAATCGCGTTCCAGTTTGAGGAGCAGTTCCAGCCCGTCGCGGACCACCGCCTGGTCATCGCAAATCAGGATTTTCATAGCGCGGCTCCGATGGTAAGGAGGATGGTCGTCCCTTGCCCGCGACCGCTGACGATGTGCAACTCGCCGCCGACCAGGCGGGCGCGCTCGCGCATCCCCACCAGACCGAAACGGCCGCTCTTCTCGGCCGCGGCCGCGTCGAAGCCCAGACCGTCATCCTGCACGCTCAGGCGGATGGCCTGCTCCGACTGCTCCAGGCGGAGGGTCAGGCGGCGCGCCCGGGCGTGCAAAACGACGTTCTCGACGGCCTCCTGAGCGATGCGATAGATGGCCTGCTCCACGTCGGGGGAGAGGGCGGGGAGGCGGTCGGGGAGGGCCAGTTCGAGGTCCAGGCCGGCGCGGGCGGCGGCGGATTCGGCCAGTTGACGCAGGGCCAGCAGGAGGCCGAGTTCCTCCAGCGGCGAGGCGCGCAGGGCCTTCAGCGCCCGGCGCGTCTCCTCCAGCCCGGAACGGGTGGCGGCCAGCGCCTGCTCCATCAGTTCCCGCGCTTTGACGCGGTTCTTGTTCCAGTAGGCGCGGGCGGTTTCCAGTTGCACCGAAATGGCGGTCAGCGAGTGAGCCAGGGTGTCGTGCAATTCGTGCGCCAGGCGGTTGCGCTCGCGGCTGATGGTCAAACTTTCGAGGGTTGAGGCGTAATGGGTCAGGCGGGCGTTGGCCTCCTGGAGAGATTTTTGCTGCTGATGGAGGCGCTCGATCAACTGGCTGACGAAGACGCCGACGGCGACGAAACTGATCGTGCGGACGACGGCCAGGATCAGGAAAACGTTGATTCCTTGAAGCGGGACGGGCGCGAAAGGCTGCGGCAGGCCGGGGCGGGGGACAAGGAGGAAATGCATCAACGGGACGAGCAAAACGACGGTCAGAAGTTCGAGCAGGGCGGTCGCGCCGCTGAACAACAGGACGCCGGCCAGCCGGTACTGCCAGGCGGTGATGACCAGCGCGATGAACAGGACGGGCAACTGACGCAGGGCCATCCCCTCGGCATTGGACAGGGGCCCCGGCGGCAGGCGCGGCAGGAGCAGATGATTGCCCACCAGCGGCAGGGCCGAGAGCAGGAGCAGCATCAGCGGCAGGTAGGCTACCCCCAGCCAGCGGCGCGGGCCGTCCCAGTAGGCCAGCAGGAGGAAGAGCAGCGCCGCGCAACCGTTGAGGAAATAGTAAACGAGCAACAGGTCCAGGCGCGGGTACAGCCAGCGGTCGATCAGCAGGAGGGCGAGCAGATACCCCAGCCACATCCAGGCGGCGGCGCGCAGCAGGCGGACGATGTCGGTTTCGGCGCGGAGGTTCACGCCTTTATCATATCACGGACGAGGGGCGGTGTCGCCTGCTGCCTGTCATCCTTTTGGGCCCTTTTCCATGACAGCAGTCATGGATGACGGGCAAAAAACGTGACCGGCGACACTTTGGCGGCTGCAACCGATGGAGTAAACTGGAAGAAACGAACAAGACCCTGCCAAGGAATGGAAAATGACCGATTCGACTCCCACCCAACCTGCCGCCTTTCGAATTGCCTGGCTCGAGCGTCCTCTCTGGAAGCGCCTGACCCCCGCTGGCCTGTTCGTGCTGGCGATCATGCTGCTTTCGGCTTTCTTGCATTTCTACAACATCCGGGCGATTGGCGATTCGAACGCCTACTATACCGCGGCGGTCAAGTCCATGCTGCAATCCTGGCATAACTTTTTCTTCGTCGCCGCCGAACCGGGCGGCTCGGTGACGGTGGACAAGCCGCCGCTCGGCCTGTGGATCGAGGCCGCCTTTGCCGCCGTGCTGGGGGTGAGCGGATTTTCGGTCAGCCTGCCGAACATCCTGGCCGGCATCTTCAGCATTCCGCTTCTCTATCACCTGGTCAAAAAGCACCTCGGCGCGCTGGCCGGGTTGATCGCCGCCCTGGTCTTGGCCCTGACCCCGACCGTGATCGGCACCGACCGCAACAGCACCATGGACGGGATGCTGGTCTTCTTCTTGCTGCTGGCGGCCTGGGCTTTCGTCAAAGCGACCGAATCGGGCAAGTTGGGCTGGCTTCTGACGGGCGCGTTCCTGCTTGGGCTGGGCTTCAACATTAAGATGCTCCAGGCTTTCCTGCCGCTGCCGGCTTTCTATGCCCTGTATTTCCTGGGGGCAAAGAAGAAATGGGGACAGAAAATCCTCCACCTGACCGCCGCGACCGTGCTGCTGCTGATCGTCTCGCTGGCCTGGGCGGTCGCCGTGGACCTGACGCCGCCCGAAGCGCGTCCCTACGTGGGCAGCAGCGAGAACAATTCGGTGGTGGAACTGGCCATCGGCTATAACGGCATGAACCGTCTCCTCGGCGGGATGCGCCGCGGCGGAGGAAACGCTCCGGCGATGAACCCGCCCCAGGGTCCGCTCCCGCTCCGGCAGGCTCCCCAGGGCGGACTTCAGCCTCAGGGCGGACAGCCGCCGCGTCTGGCCGTCGAGGCCTGCCGCGGGCTGACGGCAGGAGCGTCCTGCACCATTCGGCTGCCTAACGGCGGGACGGACGCTGGCGTCTGCGCCGAGGTGCAGGGTGCGCTGACCTGCGTCACGGCGCGTGCGCCGCAGCCGGCAGGACAGCCCGCCGCCCAGGATGACCCGCGCGCCGCTCAGTTCAGCCCGAATGGCAGGACCCCGTTCTCCAACGAGGTCGGTACGCCCTCGGCCATTCGTCTCTTCATCCCGCCGCTGGCGAAGGAGGTCAGTTGGCTGCTGCCCTTTGCGCTGATCAGCCTGGTTTTGCTGGCGCTGGGGGCCCGCCTGGAATGGCCGCTCGGCGCGGCGCATCAGGCGCTGGTCTTGTGGGGCGGGTGGCTGATGACCTGCGTGGTCTTCTTCAGCGTGGCCGAGTTCTTTCACGATTACTACATGATCATGCTCGCTGCGCCGCTGGCCGCGGCGGTGGGCGGCGGGGTTAGTCTCTTGTGGCAGAAGCGCGCCAGGGCCTGGAGCGGCTGGATTCTGGCGCTGGCGGCGATTGGAACGCTGGCTTTCGAATGGCGGCTGGCCGTCCAGTTTGGGCAGGATGCCTGGTGGCTGCGCCTGGCGGCGGTTCTGCTGGCGGCCGGACTGGCGGCTCTCCTTGCAGGACGGCGCGTTGTCTCGCGGCTCGTTCTGTCCCTGGCCTATGCCCTGATTCTCGCCGCCTTGCTGGTCACGCCCCTGGCCTGGTCCGTGCTGACGGTGGCCGAGCAAAGCCCGGATGTCAACCTGCCCGGCGCTTACGGCGGACAACCCGTCGGCGCGCCCCGCGCCCTGGCCGGGAACCCGCCGCAGGCTGGCCGCCTCGACCCGACCCGCGCCGTCGCCGACGCCGCCCTGCTGGAGTACTTGCAGGTCAACACGCAGGGGATCGAATACCTGGTCGCCGTGCCGAACGCGCAGAGCGGCGCGCCGCTCGTCCTGGCGACCGGGCGGCCGGTGCTCTACATGGGCGGCTTCAGCGGCAGCGACCCGGTGATCGACGCGGCCGGGCTGGAGGAGATGGTCGCCGCCGGGCGTCTGAGATACGTCCTTTTCGGCGAGCGCGATCCTCGTCCTGAGATTGCTCAGTGGGTGGAGGCGAATTGCGCCGCCGTGCCGCGTTTCAGCCAGGGCGAGCGGGTGTTGTACGATTGCGCGAGAAAGTGAGACTCAAAACCGAAGGGAAGCGGCTCCTGGCGGGAAGACCCTTTCCATTCCAATGGAGTGGGTCTTCCCCTTTTCTGATTTTTGTAACCCCCTTGCAGGTGATTTGACATGTAACCGGTTTCATAAAAAGTGCTATAATTGGGCTATCGGCCTTCTCCACAAGGTCGCGATTTCTCCCTTCCGCACGGCGGAGGCAGCGCAGGCATTATGCAATTCGGTTACTTCGACGACAACCGCCGGGAATATGTGATCACCCGGCCCGACACGCCCTTGCCCTGGATCAATTATCTGGGCTGCGAATCGTTTTTTGGGTTGATTTCCAACACGGCAGGCGGGTATTCCTTTTATCGGGACGCCCGCCTGCGCCGTTTGACGCGCTATCGCTACAACAACGCGCCGCTCGATATGGGCGGACGTTATCTCTACCTGCGCGATGAGGCCGATGGGTTCTTCTGGTCTCCAACCTGGATGCCCGTCCGCCGTCCCCTGGACGAATACACCTGCCGCCACGGTCAGGGCTACACCATCATCGCTTCGGCGCTGCGCGGCATCGCCGCCGAGATTCGCTATTTTGTCCCTCCCGGCGAGACGTTGGAAATCTGGGAGTTGACCCTGACCAACCGGCGCGACGCCAAGGCCAACCTGTCGCTCTTTTCGGCGGTCGAGTTCTGCCTTTGGGATGCCTGGGACGACGCCACCAATTTCCAGCGCAATTTCAATACCGGCGAGGTCGAGATTGCCGAGGGGGTGATCTATCACAAGACCGAGTACCGCGAGCGGCGCGATCACTTCGCCTATTTTGCCTG
Source organism: Chloroflexota bacterium (assembly GCA_019873655.1). Lineage (GTDB taxonomy): Bacteria > Chloroflexota > Anaerolineae > Anaerolineales > Villigracilaceae > JAFGSI01. Next base: position 200,364 of record JAIOAU010000001.1, read on the forward strand.
CTCTGAGCCGATCGCCGGCTACGACACCCAGCGCGAGGCCTTCCTGGGGCCTTACCGGGGCTGGGATTCGCCTCAGGCGGTGGAGGTCGGCCGGACGTCCGATTCGGTGGCGCACGGCTGGCAGCCGGTCGGCGTGCATCACGTCCGGCTTTCGCTGGCGGCCGGGGCGCAGAAGAAAATCGTCTTTCTGCTCGGTTACCACGAGAACCCGCGCGACCAGAAGTTCGACCCTCCCGGTTCGCAGACCATCAACAAGCGCACCGTCACGCCGGTCATTCACAAATATTTGCAGCCGGCCCAGGTAGAGACCGCTTTCCAGGCGCTGCGCCAGGTGTGGGATGACCTTCTGGGAGCGTTCCAGGTTCAGACGCCCGAGGTGCACGTCAACCGGATGGTCAACATCTGGAATGCCTATCAGTGCATGGTCACCTTCAACATATCGCGCTCGGCCTCGTACTTCGAGTCGGGCATCGGGCGCGGGATGGGGTTTCGCGACTCGGCTCAGGACTTGCTGGGGTTCGTCCACATGATTCCCGAGCGGGCGCGCGAGCGGCTGCTCGACCTGGCCGCCACGCAACTGCCCAGCGGCGGCGCGTTTCATCAGTATCAGCCGCTGACCAAACGCGGCAACGACGACATCGGCTCGGGCTTCAACGACGATCCGCTCTGGCTGGTGCTGGCCGCGGCGGCGTATCTCAAGGAGACCGGCGATTGGAGCATCCTCGATGAGCAGGTGCCTTATGCCAATCAGGCTGGCACCGAGAGGCCGCTGGTCGAACACCTTCAGCGGGCGTTGCAATACACGCTCGAGCGGCTGGGTCCGCACGGTTTGCCGCTCATCGGCCGCGCCGACTGGAACGATTGCCTGAACTTGAATTGCTTTTCCGATACGCCCGGCCAGTCGTTCCAGACGACGACCAACAAGGACGGCAAGGTGGCCGAAAGCGTCTTCATCGCCGGGTTGTTCGTCCTGGCGGCGAAGGAAATGGCCGAGATCGTCGAGCGGCTGGATTGGAAAAAAGAGGCGGGACGGTATCGCGAGGCTGCTCGTCAGATGAGCGAGGTGGTTTTGCTGCACGGCTGGGACGGCGAGTGGTTCCGGCGCGCCTACGACGACGCCGGCCGGCCGATTGGTTCGCAGCAGTGCGAGGAGGGCCAGATTTTCATCGAACCGCAGGGCATGTGTGTCCTGGCCGGGATTGGGGTGGAGAGCGGCGAGGCGCAGAAGGCGCTCGATTCGGTCGGCGACCGGCTGGCCACCGAGCACGGCATCCTGCTCTTGCAGCCGGCGTACAGCCGCTATTATCTGAACCTGGGCGAGATTTCCTCCTACCCCCCCGGCTACAAAGAAAACGCCAGCGTTTTCTGTCACACCAATCCCTGGATCATCCTGGCCGAGGCGCGGCTCGGGCGCGGCGACCGGGCGCTCGATTACTACTTGCGCATCAATCCCTCGCGGCGCGAGGCCATCAGCGAAGTCCATCGCTGCGAACCTTACGTCTATGCTCAGATGATCGCCGGCCGCGACGCCGCCACGTACGGCGAGGCCAAGAATTCCTGGCTGACCGGCACGGCGGCCTGGAATTACGTCGCCGTCACCCAGGGCCTCTTGGGGATTCGCCCCTCTTACGATGGGTTGGAAATTCGACCCGCCCTGCCCTCCGCCTGGGAGGGATTCGAAGCCTGGCGCCTCTTCCGCGGCGTGCGCTATCACATTCGGGTCGAGCGGCGCGGACCCGGCAACGGCGTCCGGCTCGAGGTCGAGGGCCAACCCGTCGAGGGCTGCCTCGTCCCGCTCCCCCCGCCGGAGGTCCGCGAAGTTCACGTCAAAGCATTGGTTGGATAGCAGGTTTATGGAAAAGACATCCCTTCGAGCCGGTGTCAACTTGGGCGGCTGGCTTTCCCAGTATCCCGCCTACGATCATCAACATTTCAAGACGTTCATCACTGCGGCGGATATCCGCCGGATTGCCGACTGGGGGTTCGACCACGTCCGCCTGCCGGTGGATTATCCCGTCCTGGCCGATGAGGCGCGGCCGGGCATCTATCTCAGCAGCGGATTCGACTACCTCCTGCAGGCAGTCGAGTGGTGTCGGGAGGCCGGCCTGCGGGTCGTCCTGGACTTGCACCGGGCGCCCGGCTACCGCTTCGACGCGCTGCAGGAAAACACCCTCTTCAGCGACGAGGCGAAGCAGGAACAATTCGTTGCTTTGTGGGGGGTGCTGGCCGAACGGTTGGAGGAGGTCGGGACCGACTGGCTGGCCTTCGAACTGCTCAACGAGGTGGTCCTGCCCGAAAGCGAGCCGTGGAACCGGCTGGCCCAGGCTGCGCTGGCGCGCATCCGCCAGGTGGACCGCGGGCGGCTCATCGTCATCGGCGCAAACCGCTACGCCAGCCCCGACCAGTTGCAATACCTGGACATCTCGCCGGACCCGCATGTCTTGTACACCTTTCATTTCTACGAGCCGCTGGTGGTCACGCACCAGCGGGCGTATTGGGTGCCGTGGCTGCTGGAGTTCGACCGGGCGGTCGAATACCCCGGCCGCGTTCCCGAACCGAAGCGTCTGTTGAGCCTGAAGCCGGAGATGCAGGCCTTTGTCGAGAAATACAGCCGTCAGCCGATGGACGGCGAACTCTTGCGTCAATACCTTCGGCCGGCGCTCGATTTCGTCCGCCGCAGCGGGCAGACGGTGTACTGCGGCGAGTACGGCGTCATCGACCGCGCCTCGCCCGAGACGCGCGTCCGCTGGACGCGGGATTTCGTCGAGTTGCTGCGCGAATATAATATCGGCCGGGCGTGGTGGTCCTACAAGGCGATGGATTTTGGCCTGGTGGACGGCGCCGGCAACATCGTCAACGAGGAACTCATTCGAATTACAAGTCAGCCTTGAGGTGAGTCATGCAATACGGCCATTTCGACCCCCAACATCGCGAGTACGTCATCACCGACCCGCACACGCCGGTCAAATGGATCAATTACATCGGCACGCTGAGTTTTGGCGGCTTTGTCGATCACACCGGCGGGGCGCTGATTTGCAAGAACGACCCCACTTACAACCGAATCACAAAATACATTCAGCAAATGCCCGCCTCGGACTTCAAGGGCGAGACGCTCTACCTGCGCATCAATCAGGGGCGCGACCGAATCGTCTTCTCGCCCTTCTATGTGCCGACCCTTGACTCGTTCGACCGCTACGAGTGCCACGTCGGCCTGGGCTACACCCGAATCATCTCCGAGTTCTACGGCCTGCGCACCGATGTGACCATCTTCGTGCCGATGGGCGAGAGCCGCGAGATTCGCGATATTCGCATCACCAACATTTCCAACCGCGCCCAGGATGTGGATGCCATTCCGGTGGTCGAGTACACCCATCCCAACGCCCTGCAACAGTTCACCAACGCCGATTGGGTGCCGCAGACGATGCAGAGCCGCGCTGTCTGCGAGCCGAGCGGGTTGAAGGTGCTCTTGCAGTATCCCTTCATGTTCCGCGATCTGAAGGTCAACTATTTCACTTCCAACCGGCCGGCTTCCTCTTTCGAGACGGTGCGGGCGCGCTTTCTGGGCAATCACGAGTATGGCACGTGGGCCAATCCGCTCAGTTTGCGCCAGGCGGAACTGAGCAACTCGGAGGCCCTGCGCGGCGACAACATCGCTGCGCTGTTGCACCATTTGGGCAAAATCCGGCCGGGCGAGACGGTGCGGCTGATCACCCAACTCGGTCAGGAGGCGAACCTGGAGGCGGCCCGCCCGGGGATCGAAAAGTTCCGCCGCCCCGAATCGGTGGACGCCGCTCTGGCCGAACTCTCGGCCTTTTGGGACGCCTATCTCGCAGCGCTGCAGGTCGAGACGCCCGATCCCCTCATGAACATCATGCTCAACGTCCACAACCCGCATCAGTGTTACATTACGAAGACCTGGTCGCGCTATCTTTCTTACTATCAATTGGGGCTGGGATCGCGCGGCATCGGCATCCGCGATAGTTCCCAGGACGTGATGGCTGTGCTGGCTTCTATCCCGGAGGAGGGGCGTTCGTTCATCCGTTTGCTGCTTTCGATGCAGCGCCGCGACGGCTCGGCCTATCACCAATTCAACCCGCTCACGCTCGAGGCCAGCGAGGGCGATTCGCTCGAGCGCGAAGACCGGCCGCATTACTACAGCGACGACCATCTCTGGCTGGTGCTGGCGACGACGGCGTATCTCAAAGAAACCGGCGACTTTGCCTTCTTAAAGGAAAAGGTTCCCTTCTACGATAAGGATAAGAAAGACAAGCCCCTGGAAAGCGCCCCTGTGATCGAGCATCTGGAGCGGGCGCTGGCCTTCACCCGCCGGGATGTTGGTCAGCACGGCCTGCCGTTGCTGGGCTTCGCCGACTGGAACGACACCGTCAATTTGCCGGCGGGGGCCGAGTCGCTGTTTACGGCCAACTTATATGGAAAAGCCTTGCTGGAGATGATCGCCTTGCTCCAACATCTGGGGGAAAGCCAGCAGATTGCCGAGTATCTGAATGCCTACAACGAAATGCACACGCGGGTCGAGCAATTGGCCTGGGATGGGGAATGGTACATCCGGTATTTCGATCACAACGGCAAGCCGCTGGGATCGCGCCGCAACGCGCATGGTCAAATCTATGTCAATGGGCAATCGTGGCCGATCATTTCCGGCTTTGCCTCGCGCGCCCGGGGCGAGAAAGCGATGGATTCGGTCTATCGCCGCCTGAATACCCGCTTCGGCATCAAACTCAGCGCCCCGGGATATAATGGCTTCGACGGCAAAATCGGCGGCATCTCGACCTATCCGCCGGGGGCGAAGGAGAACGGCGGCATTTTCCTGCACGCCAATCCCTGGGCGATCATCGCCGAGACCATCCTGGGGCGCGGCGACCGCGCCTATCAGTATTACGCCCAAATCAACCCGGCGGCCAAAAACGACATGATAGAAGTGTACGAGTGCGAGCCGTATGTGTATCCGCAAAACATTCTGGGCGACGAACACCCTCAGTTCGGCCTGGCGCGCAATTCCTGGCTTTCGGGTACGGCTTCGTGGGCCTATCAGGCGGCCACGCAGTGGATTCTGGGCGTGCGGCCCGATTACGGCGGCCTGCGCATCGATCCTTGCATCCCGGCCGAGTGGGACGGCTTCAAGATGACGCGCCGTTTCCGCGGCCATGTGTATCGCATCGAGGTCCACAATCCCAAACACGTCTGCCAGGGGGTGGCGCAAATCATCGTGGACGGCAGCAAGATTCGGGGCGAGGTGGTGCCGGTCGAACTGCGCGGGTTCGAACACAAAGTGGAGGTCTGGTTGGGAAGGTAGGAGATCGCATGGACGAGAGACTGATTCAGGTGCGCGAGTACAACGGGGAAGGTTACCAGCCGTTGGTGGACTATGGCGCCTGGCGGGTAGCCGTTCTGAACTATCTGGAGGGCCTCCATCCGGAACGAATCGATTCGGTCGAACGTCACACGGCCACCGACGAGGTCTTTGTCTTGCTCAAAGGGCAGGGGGTGCTCTTTGCAGGGGAGGGCGATCCACAGGTCGAGACGTTAGAGCCGATTGTCATGCAGACGGGCAAGATTTACAACGTTCGCAAGAATATCTGGCATACCCTTGTGCTCAGCCGGGACGCCTCGGTGCTGATCGTCGAGAACTGCGATACCGGCCGGCACAACACAGAATTTTCTCCTTTGAAGGCAGCGCATCGGAGCCTGATTCTCGAAACGGCCCGCCGCGAACAGCCGACGTGGTGGAAGTAATATGCAAGAAATCACGTTTTCGGTTTTCAATCATGGACAAGCCGCCGTGGAAAACATGCGCGGGCTGCTCAAAGAGTTCGAACAGAAGGAGGGGATTCACGTCCGCCTGGAGATGATTCCCTGGGGGACGGCCTGGGCGCGGCTGGTGGAGATTGCCCTGTATCACACCGGCCCGGATGTTTCGCAGGTCGGCAGCACATGGGTGGGCGATTTGGTCCGGATGGGGGCGCTGCGCGCCTTTTCCGAGGCGGAAATCGAAAGCCTCAAGGGGCCGGCGGCGTTCTTCGACAGCGTCTGGGTGCGCGGCTTCTCGGATGAACTCGACCCGAATGCGTACTACTCGATTCCGTGGACGGGAGACGCCCGGGTGGTGTATTACCGCCGCGACTTGCTCTACCGGGCCGGCATCGACGAGCGCACTGCTTTTTCCAGCCCGGCGCAGTTCGAACGCACGGTCGCCCGTCTGCGCGAAAAGGGCGGCGTCATCCCGTTTGTGCTTCCGACCCGCCGTTCGCGCATGGCGGTTCACAATCTGGCTTCCTGGGTGTGGGGAGCGGGCGGCGATTTTCTCAGCCCGGATGGCAAGCAGGTGCTGTTCCATCAACCGCAGGCGCTGGAGGGATTCAAGGCCTATTTCCGCCTGGGGCGTTATCTTGACCAGGAGCATCATTTCATCGAGGAAACCGACGCCGATCGCTTGTTCTCTGCCGGCCAGGCGGCCATTCTGATCAGCGGCAATTGGGTGCTCCATCTTCCCGACCAGACGACCGAGGTGCGCAACAATCTGGCGACCGCGCCGGCGCCTGGCGTGCCGTTCGTCGGCGGGCATCACCTGGTCATCTGGCGGCATACCCGCAACGAGCAGGCCGCCCGCAAACTGGTCGCTTTCCTGCACAGCGAGCGCGCCAACCAGGTCTTGTATCCCCTCTATGGTCTGCCCATCAGCGAAAGCGGCTGGAAGCGTCCCCCGTTCGATCTGGAACAGTATCAGGCGTTCAAACAGGCCTTTATCCGCGGGCGCACGTTCCCGGGCCAGCATTTGTGGGGCCTGGTCGAGAAGCGCCTGGTCGACGTGCTGGCCCAGGCTTGGGAGGAAATGTTCTCCAGTCCCGAAACGCAGTGGGATTCGATCGTCGAGCGATATATCACCGCCCTCGGAGAACGCCTGCAACTTTCCCTCAAGTGAGAAAATCGGCGGTGTAGAAATGACCGCCCTTGCCCGGCGCGCCCGCGCCAGGTGGCAATTTCATTCCCCGCCGCGGCGATTGCTCAGGCCCCATCTTCTGCTATAATGGCCGGGTCAAGTTGACGAGAGTCTTAGGAGAAACCAAAGTGAGCCTTTCCCGACGGGCATTGCGTTCCCTGATCAACTCGCTGCGAAAAGCGCGGGATACGTTGCACGGCTTGCGGGTTGCCGGGCTGAAAGGCGCGCTCAGCGCGGTTCGCGCCCGGCTGAAGGAGTCCGTCAGACAGGCCAGGGACGACCTCTTCGGAACCGAACCCATGTTCCGTTATGCTACCTGCAACGACCTGGTCAACCTGATGGCAAAATACCCGCAGTATTGCCGCATAGACCGCGAGTCGGATCGCAGCCCTGCCTACGGTCTGAAAGCGGCTGGCACGCTCTTCTGCGCCGCCAAGATTGTCGCCCTCGCGCCGAGACGCGTCCTCGAAATCGGCCCCGGTTGGAACACTCACTTCGACTCGCACTTTGGCGCCGAACTGGAATACTGGATGATTGACGATGCCACCAGTATCGGAGAGACCGACGCCAGCAAGGAGAAATTCGAAGCCGCCGTCCGCAGCCGCCAACACACCCGCTTCGTCCGCGGCTTCTTGGGGGACTTTCTGCCCGAACTGCCGGACGAATACTTCGATCTCGTCTTTTCGATTTCCACCATCGAACATGTCCCTCCCGGCCAAAAGCAAAAGTTCTACCGAGACATGTTCCGGGTGCTCAAGCCGGGCGGGTATATCGCCCACTCGATTGACCTCGCCGACGAATTCTTGGGCCGCGCCGAATTCGAGGCCATCAAACAGGCCGGCTTCCTGCTGCCCAGGCAGCCGGACCTGCGCATCCGCGTCCGCCCCTCAGAGGGCGACCCCACCCTGTTCGAGGATTTTTGGACGGTCTTTCATGCCTACCTGGGATTGAACCGCCCCGACAAGTGGACTAATCTCCAGGAAATCCCCGGCCACTATCCTACCATCTTCGTCTTCGGACAGAAGCCGGCGGCGTGATTGGGGCGCACAGGATGGCCGCCAGAATCGCGCCGCGGACCAGACGGCTGCTGGACTGGACGGTTGTTCTATACCGCCAGCGCCTGCCGCCCGCGTTCAAGTGAGAGGATTGGCGGTTCAGGAACAGGGCTGTGCTACAGTTGCCATTTAATGACCGCTGGATTTGGCGGTCATTCTGTTTTTAAAAATGCTTTTGAGACAGTCCCGCACGTATTGGGCTCGCTCTCACAAATAGGGTTGAAGTGTATAAGCAGTTATATCTTTCTGCCCCTGTTTGTAAACCAGCAAAATGCGCTCCTCTTCAAAGCGAATAAAAATGTCCACTGTGTCTCTATTCAAAGCGTGCGCGTCGGTTGCGGCTATTAAAGATTGAACTTCATGCAATGGGAGAAAAACCACTTTCCCTCTTGGCATAAGCAAGAAACCGCTCCCATTTTTCAACTGAGCCAGTGATTTGCTTCCTCGGAAAGTAACCTGCCAGCCTTTTTCTTTCTTACTTCCTGGGCGGATGATGGTAGGTTGCCCGTCAATGGTGCTGTACAACGTTCCCCATTCCTGAACAGTATGTCCTTTTTGGATAAGCATTTTCTTGACATCGTCGAGGTAAACTTCATCATCCTGTCGCCCAGAAATAAAGCGAGAGACCTTTTCCTTGTTGGAAAGGAGCAGGTTGATTTCCTCCCGAAAAGCGTTCACCAGAACGGTTTGCTGCGCAGAGAGAACAGGGGCGCGTGTCGCCGAAGTGACCACTTCATAGCGATTTATCTTGAACAATCGAACCAGGTAATCTTCCAAGGCAAGGCGGACGTTTTCTTCAGTCAAATCCGATTGCGGCGAACTGCGGCCATCGTTGAAAAGTAGAGCGCGTTGCCAGTTCTTGATTTTCGGCTCTGGCGTTTTGATATGAGTCGCCAAACGAGTCGAGATGTTTTCGGTCTGACCGATATACACCCTTTTATTTGGACGTTCATCTATCAGAACATAAACCCCTGGGATGGGTGCTTGGCTGATTTCTTGAATAACCTGCGAGAGCGCGGCTTCGGAACGAGGAAAATCCCACAGTCGCAAATTTCCTAGCAGCGTTCTGGCGCGCACGATTCCTAGACCGTTCGCGGGAATGCTCCAGTAGCCGAGGTCTTCTCTGGTCATTGCCTAATCCTTTTTGAGTGTGACGATTGTTTCGCGCAGACGGTAACTGCGCACCTGACCCGAGCGCCGTTCACGCGCTTTTTCCAGTCGCTCGATGCGCAATCCCAAATCCTGGCCAATGCGAGCCAGAATCAAATCCGTAGGCACATATACATCTGCAATCAGGCTGTCGCCGACCACCAGGATAAATCGCCCACCTGGACGGAGAATCTGAGCCACATTTCGCATCACCCGATACATATCATCAAAGTACTTGTGAACGATAGAGGGCATATCATGCCGGCGATAATTCCCTCTGCGCTTGATATGAAAGACAATTTGTTCTTTGATCGTTTCAATCCAGGGATGGGTATAGGGTTCGGCCTGTTCGAAGGAACGGATGAGGCCTTTGGAGACATTATCGCACACAACCATTTCATCTTTGATATGTTTCAACTCTCGGTGACTCTGTCCATACCCTAGCCAGCCCATTTCGATTTTGTAGTTCATCACGTAATCCAGGCCGTTCATATAGGGTGGAGAAGTGATAATCAAATCACACGGATCATCCGGTCGCGTTTGCATCGAATTCCCCCAGAGAACCTCCGCTGGCGTATCAAGGCAACCGGCATACCGGCTCTGACAGAGGCGCAAATCGTCAGTAATCTGTTGAACTTTCTGGGAAAACAGCCGCATCGGAGCGTCGTCTTCCACGACTTTTTTTGGCGCGTAGCCGAGACACGGCGCGCGTTTCAAATTGCTGCTATCTACCAGAATCGAAGCAAAGGCCAGCAGCAACAAGTCTTTGATTTGGGCATCCTCTTCATCCCCAGGCCGAAAAGAGTCAATGCCCCCTTTCAACCGCCTGAGATGAAAAAGCACTTGGGGGCGAAACTGGGTTTCTGATTTTAGGAAAGGAGGGGGATCGGCTAGCGTCTGGCTGGCCAGCACGCCATCGGCGATCGCGAAGAGTCTCTCTACAGACACTTTCCAGGAATTAACCTTTGTGCGAGCAATGAAGTGCAATAAGGGATTTAACTCAATTCCCCACGACGACACCCCATTCATCTTTGCCTGCACCAGAACCGTGCCACTCCCGGCAAAGGGATCCAGGACAACCGGATTCGCATACTCATGACGGTATCGCTCCAGCGTACGTTGGACAAAACTAGCCGAAAACCCTTGCACGTAAGGCGACCAGCGGTGAACTGGCTCTGCCGTATTCGGCTGGAATTGAATGGCTTGCGGAGCGGGAATGAGTTCCTGTCCCAGTGCAGCCAGGTACGGGCGCGCGTCCTCATCAGCGCTACCATATTGCTTGGGCGAACGCAATACGTTTTTGCGACGCGCTGTCAACTCAGTAACTGTCGTTAGATCGAAAAGGGTTTCCTGAAGAGGCCTGCTCATTGAGAGCGATTATACATGAAACTAGGCATTCTACAGAGGCCAGGCTTCTTGTAAAAAACCTGGCCTCTCGTTTTTCGACTGAGTCAATAGTTATCCTTTGTTACTCATACCTCAGCGCCTCGACGACCTGCAACCTGGCCGCCTGCCGAGCCGGGATGACCGCCGCCAGCGCGCCGAAGAGCAGACCGACGGCAATCGCCGCCAGGACGCCCGCCAGCGGGAACTCGTAGGTCATCGGGAACATGACGCCGATTCCGGCGACGATGACATAGCCCAGGTACAGCCCGGCCAGGATGCCGAAGGCCGTCCCGACCGCCGCCAGGAGCAGCGCCTCGGCCACCACCAGGCGGCGCACCTGCTTGCGGGTCGCGCCCACGGCGCGCACCATGCCGATTTCGCGCGTCCGCTCGATGACGTTGATGGCCAGCGTGTTCATCATCGCAATCAGCGAGGGGATGGCCAGGAAGATGAGCAGGAGGAACATGACCGCCCAGACGGCGTTCATGTACTGCATCATGTCGTCAATGTATTTCTTGCCGGCCATGACGGTGAACTGCGGATAATCGGCGGCGATGGCCTTGATTTGGGCCTCCACGTCTTCGAGCGCCACGCCGGGCTTCAGGTTGAGCATGATGAAGACGTCATCCGTGCGGCCAAAGTCGGCGGCGAGGTTGGCCTGCGAGATGTAGGCCGTGACCACTTTGGCGTTCAGCAAGTCCACCGCCTCGGCGACGATGGTGTACGAGCGCGGACCTTCGGGCGTAGTCACCTCGACCGTATCGCCGACCTTCACGCCCAGGGTGGCGAGGAACGCGCCGTTGACAATCATGTTGCGGCCGGAGGCCAGGGCGGCGTAGGCTTCGGCCTCGTCTCCTTCGGTGAAGTCCAGCCCGGCGACCTGTGGGAAGGTCTGCGGGTCGAGGCCCAGCACCGAGACGGCCTGCCCGTTGATGGCTCCGGCGGCGAAGCGCAAACTGGCGACGGCCTCCACGCCTTCCACCTCCCCCAGGCGGGCGGCAAAGTCGGGACTTGCGCCCAGATCGCTGTTCCAGACGGCGACCGAGGGCGGGATGAAGAGATAGTCGCTGCCGAGGGTCTTGTGCAGGATGTCGTCCATCATGCCGGTCAGGCTGGTGGTCATGCCGCCCAGGGCGACGATGATGGCCAGGCCGATGAGCGTGGCGCTGGCCGTGACGGTGACGCGCCCCGGCTGACGGGTGAGATTCCCCTGCGCCAGGTCGGCGATGCCCTGCCGGGCGTAGAACCAGGCCAGCAGGCGGCCAAAGGCCCAGGCAATCGGGCGCAGGAGCATGGGCGCGGCCAGAATCAGCCCGCCCAGGAAGAGCAGGCCGCCCAGGGCAATCAGGCCCATGTTCCCGCTGACCAGGCCGAGCAGCGCAATCCCAATCATCACCACGCCGGAGATGAAACTGGCCCCGGCGCGGCGTTTGTATTCCACCTCGGCCAGCGAGGGACGCAGGGCGTCCATCGGCGTGACGCGGCTGGCGCTGCGCGCCGGCAGGAGGGTCGAGAGCAGGGTCACGCCCACGCCCATCAGCAGGGAGGTGACGACCAGCGCCGGAGACACGACCGGACTGCCCATGTTGATGTTCAGGAAAGATTTCATCGGCTCGGCGGACAGGCGGACGACGAACGCACCGAATAGATACCCCAACACGATGCCGATGAGCGAGCCGAACACGCCCTGCACCAGGCCCTCGGTCAGGATGGCGCCGGTGATGGTGCGGCGGGTGGCGCCCAGGGCGCGCAGCATACCGATATCGCGCCGCCGCTCGGCGACCACCGTGCGGAAGGTATTGAAGATGATGAATCCGCCCATGAAGAGGGCCAGCACGCCGAACATGTTGAAGGCCGCCTGCCCCAGTTTGAGACTGGCGAACATCTCCGAGCCGGGGTCGAGCGCGCCGACCTGATAGCCGCTCCCCAGGGCGGACTGGATGGCGGCCGTCGCTTCGGCGCGCGCCGACTCGTCCACGCTGGTCAGGGCGATGCGGATGGTGTTGATTTGCCCCTCCTGGCCGGTCATGGCCTGCGACTGCGCCAGCGGGACCAGCACTTCTTCGTTGCCGGGCAGGGTGCGCGGCGGCAGGATACCGACGATGGTCAGGTCGGTCAGGCCGCTCACCGAGGGCAGGGAAATCGTATCGCCGAGGCCCACGCCCCAGGCGTCGGCCAGGGATTCGGAGATGACGGCGGCGTTGGTGTCATTCGCCTGCAGGAAGCGGCCCGGTTCGTCAATCAGATAGACCTGCAGACTGCGCGCCGCTTCGGGGTCGAGGCCGACCAGGTTGACGGCGCTGACGCGGTCGGGACGGGCGGGGTCGCCGTCCACGAAGTCGGGCGGCAGGTTGACGGTCCGCTCCAGCGAGACGGCGTAGGCGCTCAGGCCGGGGATGCCGTCCAGTTTGCGGGCGACCTCGGCCGGGAATCCGCCGCCGGAGACGTGCGTCACGGTCACGTCCACCACGCCGCCGGCGGCCATCATGTTGGCCTTGAAGCCTTCCATCATCGTCGGCAGGACGATGTTCATGCCGAAGATGACCAGCACGCCGAAGATGACGGCGAAGGTGGTCAGGGTGGTGCGCAGGACGCGCCCTGTCAGGTAACGCCAGGCAAGGGTAAGTTGGAAGTTCATGTTGACTCCTTCGGAGCAGGTAGTCAGGTACACAGGTAAGAGGGGAAGGCTTCCCTGTTTCCTGCTGCCTGATTCCCTAATCACCTATTTCCTTCATCTTGGAAGCAATCTGGTCTGCCGCGCCCTTGCGTTCCAGATTGGTCTCGTCCACCACCTTGCCGTCCTTGAGGAAGATGATGCGGTCGGCGTAGGCGGCGATGCGCGGGTCGTGGGTGACCATGACGACGGTGCGGCCGTACTTCTTGGTGACATCGCGCAGGAGCGAGGCGATTTCGTCGCCGGAGCGGGTGTCGAGGTTGCCGGTCGGTTCGTCGGCCAGGATGAGCGCCGGTTCGGAGACCAGGGCGCGGGCGACGGCGACGCGCTGCTGCTGGCCGCCGGAGAGCTGGTCGGGGCGGGCGGCGAGACGGTCGCCCAGCCCGAAGCGGGTCAGCCACTCGGCGGCGCGTTTCTTCGCCTCGGACGGCTTGACCCCGTCGAGCGTGACCGGCAGGGCGGCATTCTCCACGGCGGTCAGGACGGGGATGAGATTGAAGAACTGGAAGACGAAGCCAATCTTCTGGCGGCGCAGTTTCGTCAGGGCGTCGTCGTCCATCTCGGCCAGGGCGACGCCCTCGATGCGGACGTTCCCTTCGTTGGGGCGGTCGAGTCCGCCGATGAGATGCAGCAGGGTGGACTTGCCGCAGCCGCTGGGGCCCATCACGGCGACGAACTCGCCTTCGTTCACGGCGATGTTGACGTGGTCGAGGGCGGTAACGGCGGCTTCGCCCGCGCCGTAGATTTTGGTCAGATTTTCGGTTTGAATGAGAGACATGTTGGACTCCGGATTGTTGATTGAAGATTGAGGATTGAAGATTGGAGATTGAGGATTTTGTGAAGTTTGCGGCTTCACTGGCAACTGTTCACTGCTAACTGTTCACTGGAACCGGCGGCGGGTAAGTCGAGCCTTTGTCGCCTTTGGGAGGGCGGCCACGGCGGCGCAATTCCGGCTCGGGCAGGGGCTGGCGGCGGACTTCCTCAAGGCGTTGTTCGGCGATGTCCAGCCAGCGCAGGTCGGCCTCCAGGTGCATGATGGCCTTGTCGAGGAGCAGGATTTGCGCCATCTCGGTCTGCGGGTTGCAGGCTTCGCGGCGGGTGGTCAGGTCGTGTAGTTCCTGGTACAGGCGGCCGCGCTGGGTCTGGATGAGATGCGCCGGGTCGGATTCACCGCTGGCCAGTGCCACAATCAGTTTGACGAAGAATTCGTCGCGCTGATGAGTCGGGGTCACGCCCTCGGCCAGCCACTCGGAGAGCGCCTGCCGGCCCGGTTCGGCCAGGGCATAGATGCGGCGGGCGGGTTCCGCTCCCTCGCCCAGGTCGGAGACGCAGGTCACCAGCCCGGCCTCCTCCAGCCGCTCCAGGGTGGTGTAGATTTGGGCCGGCTTCACCTCCCAGGCTTCCTCCCCGCCGACGACTGCCTCGAAGGCGGCGCGCAGTTCGTAGCCGTGACGGGGCTTTTGGGCAAGAAGACCGAGGATGGCGTGGCGGACGGACATAGTCGAAGTGAATAGTGAGTAGTGAATAGTGAGTAGTGAATGGTAAATAGTTGAGCGTTGGCGATGCAAATCGCGCCATTGAAAAATGGTAAACGGGTTGTTATTTTCTGGCGGCGGAAAATAATAAACGAGTTAGTATTTTTTGTCAAGGGGCGAGGCTGGTGCGGACCAAACTTTGTCAAATTCGTTTCATTCGTGGCAAACATTCAAGAGTAAAATTAGGCACTTCACCTCGCTAAAGGAGGTCACTCATGGAACTCTTCACCCTCGAAAACGCCATCGCCCTGCTCACCCTGGCCGCCCTCGAAATCGTCCTGGGCATTGACAACATCGTCTTCATCTCCATCCTCGCCGACCGCCTGCCCGCCTCGCAGCAGGGCAAGGCGCGGCGGCTGGGACTGGGCGCGGCGCTCATCACCCGTATCCTCTTGCTCCTCTCGCTCAGCTGGATTATCCGCCTGACCGAGCCGCTCTTCACCCTGTGGGGCTTCGAGGTCTCCGGCCGCGACCTGATTCTGCTCGGCGGCGGCCTGTTCCTGCTTTACAAGAGCACCCACGAGATTCACGAGAAACTGGAAGGCAAAGAGGGCAAGAAGGAAAGCAAGGCCGCGGCGACGCTGGCCGGCGTGGTGCTCCAAATCGGCATCTTGGACATCATCTTCTCGCTCGACTCGGTCATCACGGCGGTCGGCATGGCCAACGAACTGGCCGTCATGATTGCCGCCATCGTCATCGCCGTCGGCGTCATGCTCTACGCCTCCGGCCCCATCAGCGACTTCGTCAACCGCCATCCCACCCTCAAAATTCTGGCGCTCTCCTTTCTCCTGCTCATCGGCATGTCGCTGGTCGTCGAGGCGCTGCACGCTCACATCCCCAAAGGGTACATCTACTTTGCGATGGGCTTCTCCGTCCTGGTCGAGATGCTCAACCTGCGGATGACCGCCCACATCGAACCGGTCAAACTGCGCCAGCCTTACCTGCCGGCGGCGGCAAGGACCCCCAATCCGCTGGGCATGCCCCAGCCCCGCCAGCGGGTGAAAAAGTAAGAATTTTCGTGCAATTCGTGAAATTCGTGGCAACACAACGCTTTGGGCGACCATGAGCCTCGACCGTTTGCTCGACCGCTGGCGCGCCGACCCGGAGACGGGTCCGCATGTCGCCGCCTGGGTCTCCCTCCCGCCTCGTCCCGCGGACCTGCGGCCGTTCCCCTCCGACCTGCCGCCCGCTCTGGCCGAGGCGCTGCGCGCCCGCGGCGTTGAGCGTCTCTACAGCCATCAGGTCGAGGCGTGGGAGGCGGCCCGCGCCGGGGAAAACGTCGCCCTTGCCACCGGCACCGCCTCCGGCAAGACGCTGGCCTACAACCTGCCCGTCCTTTCGGCGTTGTTGGAAGATGAATCTGGGCGGGCGTTATATTTGTTTCCAACGAAAGCACTGGCACAAGACCAACTTTCCACGTTGGCACGTTTCCACGTTCAAACGTTTGAGCGAGCCAACGTTCCAGCGTCCATTTACGATGGGGATACCCCCCAGCGCGACCGCAAGTCCATCCGCGAGCGCGCCCGCATCGTCCTCACCAACCCCGACATGCTCCACACCGGCATCCTGCCGCACCATACCAACTGGGAGGAGTTTTTCCGTCATCTGCGCTTTGTGGTGATTGACGAAATGCACACCTACCGCGGCGTCTTCGGCTCGCACGTGGCGAACGTCCTGCGGCGGCTGAAGCGGGTGGCCGGGTTCTACGGCGCGGCTCCGCAATTCCTGTTGACCTCGGCCACCATCGGCAACCCGCGTCAACTGGCCGAGCGGCTCATCGAGGCCCCCGTCCGCCTGATCGACCGCGACGGCTCCGGCCGCGGCCCGCGTCACTTTCTCCTCTACAACCCGCCCGTCGTGGACGAAGCCCTCGGCCTGCGCAAGAGCGCCCTGATGGAAAGCGTCCGCCTCTCGGAGCAGATTCACGCCGAGGGCCTTCAGCAGGTCGTCTTTGCCCGCTCGCGGCGGAGTGTGGAGATGATTTTGAAATATTTGCAGACCCCCACCCTGCACCCTCCCCCATTTTCGCAGAAAATGGGGGAGGGATGGAGAGGGGGGATCCGCGGCTACCGCTCCGGCTACCTTCCCTCCCAGCGCCGCGAAATCGAAAAAGGACTGCGCGACGGCTCGGTGCGGACGGTCGTCGCCACCAATTCGCTGGAGTTGGGCATTGACATCGGCGGGCTAGAGGTCGCCCTGCTGGTCGGCTATCCGGGGACGGTCGCCAGCGCGCGTCAGCAGGCCGGGCGCGCCGGCCGCGGGTCCGCGCCTGCCGCGGCCGTGCTGGTCGCCTCCGCCAGCCCGATTGACCAGTACCTCGTCCGCCATCCCGATTACCTCTTCGACCGTTCCCCGGAGCAGGCGCTCATCAACCCTGACCATCTGCTCATCCTGCTCGCCCACCTGCGCTGCGCCATGTTCGAGTTGCCCTTTGCCCGGGGCGAGAAGTTCGGCGCGCTGGACGTGGACGAGTTCCTCGAATTCCTGGTCGCCAACCGCGAGGCGCACCGCTCGCAGGAAAAATACTACTGGATGGCTGATTCCTATCCGGCGGCGGACATCTCCCTGCGCTCGGCCTCGCCGGAGACGTTTGTGTTGCAGACGGCGGACGGCGGAGGGCGGACGGTCGGCATCGTGGACGGCGAATCGGCGCTCTGGATGGCGCATCCGGGCGCGGTCTATCTGCATGAGGCGCAGGCGTACCTGGTCGAGAGCCTCGACCTCGAACAGAAGTCCGCCCGCCTGCGTCCCTTCGACGGCGACTACTTCACCGAACCGCTCAAACAGACCACGATTCAGGTGCTCTCGGTCGGCCAGGTGGAAACGCTCGCAACTCGCAACTCTCCACTCGCAACTCATTCGAAAGGCTGGGGCGAATTGCAGGTCACAACGCAAGTCGTCGGCTTCCGCAAACTGCGCTGGTACAGCCGCGAGACCCTCGGCGAGGAGCCGCTCGACCTGCCGCCCACCGACCTGCAAACGACCGGCTACTGGCTTTCGATTTCCGATGCAACCGTGGAACGCCTGAGCCGCGAGGGGCTGTGGACGAACGCCCCCAACGACTACGGCCCCGGCTGGCCGCGCCTGCGCGACGCCGTGCGGGCGCGCGACGGCTACCGCTGTCAGGTCTGCGGCAAGCCCGAAGGGGCGCGCCAGCACGATGTGCATCACAAAATCCCCTTCCGTATGTTCCGCGACGAAGCCGGGCGCATCCTGCGCGAGAAGGCCAACGACCCCGCCAACCTGGTCACCCTCTGCCCGGAGTGCCACCGCCAGGCGGAGACGAACGTCCGCGTCCGTAGCGGGCTGGCCGGGCTGGCCTACGTCCTCGGCAACCTGGCCCCGCTCTTCCTGATGTGCGACCCCGGCGACCTGGGGACGCACATCGAGCCGGTCAAGTCGGCCGCTTTCCCCCAGCCGACGGTCGTCCTGTACGACCTCGTCCCGGCGGGGATTGGCTTCAGCCAGAGCCTCTATGAGATGCATGACGACCTGCTGGCGCGGGCGCTGGAACTGGTGTCGGCCTGCGCCTGCGAGGACGGCTGTCCCTCCTGCGTCGGCCCGGGCGGGGAAAACGGGCTGGGGGGCAAGCACGAGACGATCGCCCTGCTCAAGAGTCTGGTTTCTCCTTGAGCAGGGCTTTGCGCGTAGCCAAAGGAATTATTTGTTTTCGCAATAACTCGGCGCCAATTGATTCGGAGGCACAATATGCCACTGGCAGGCGGGGTTGGCGACGCAGGATTGGGGGTCGGTGTATTGCGAGCAGTTGACGGTCGTCGGCGGCGCCTCGGTGAGGGTCGGTTCGAAGATGACCAGCGGCGGGGCTTCGACGATTTCGACGCCGCTGGTATCGCCCTCTACGTCCACCTGCTCTGCCCAGACCCAGCAGCGCGCCCCGCGCGTCGGGCTGGTGATCAGCCACCAGCCGCCGTCGGCGCTGCGGCCCTCGATGGGCGCCTGTTCGCCAGCGTAGAAGGCATCCTCGATCGGATAATCGGGGGAAGGCCCAAGCCTACAGTTGAGGTCGAGGCGGGCGATGGCGATGGGAAATTCAGGACGGAGGCCGCTCGGCGGGCATAAGATCCCCTCTGGCTGCACGAACAGGCTGCGGACTTCGGAGATGGGATCATCCAAGGTCCCGTTCACATCGGTCACGACTCGCCAGTAGTAGCGTTTGCAGGATTCCCATCCGAGAGCGGCGGGTGAGACTGTATAATCGGTTCTTAATGATGTTGATCCGCCATATATAGACGACATCGTAGGAGTGTCGGAAAAATCGATCTCGTATCGTGCGTTGGGCAGGCATGAGGTGGGATCGTCCCAGACGAAGTTGATTTCTTCATCAGAGGCGACGCTGGCGCCATCGGGCGGGTTGAGGAGATTAACGGGTTGTATTGTCTCCGTTGTGCATCTCGGCCCGGTGTAGAAATGTCCCAGCGCGCTGGGGCCTTTCACGTCTGGGCCGGGGCCGGTTTCCAGCCCGGCATAGACTCGCCAGTAGTAACTGTTGCCCGGTTGCAGGGGAATGGGCCAGGACAGTTGCCAGACGCCGGGAGAGACCTCGTCATCGTAATTCACCCGGCCGGTCATGCCGGGGCTGGCTGGCTCCGCGCCGGTCCAGACGTAGAGTTCGAAGAAGTCGGGCTTGCAGGTGACCGTTGCGTAGGGATAAATGGGGTAGGTGACGGGGTAACTCCATCGCAGGGTCACCAGGTTGGCCGGATCCACAACCTCGATTTCGCTATTGGGACTGAGACTGATGGGCGCCCGCAACTGTTCGGGGGTGCAGCGGGGGACTTCGGTGGGCAGGCTGCAGCCAGCAGTTGCCCACAATAGCCCGGCGACCGCCAGGCAGGTGAAGAGAGGCAATCTTTTCATCTCTAACCTCCACACTATATATAGCCGGTTGGCCGGCTATTGATGAAAACCGGTGATGGAGCCTCAAAGTCTTTGGCTTACCCCTCTCGTGATTCATTGTAGTGCGCCAGGGCGAGGCAATCAATATGACTTAAGGGTGCTTTTTCATTTGGGATGCGCCGTGGCAACGCCGCGGGATGCAACGAGCAGGCTGGGATTCTTCTCTCTGGAGCGGGGAGGCCCCCAGTTCAGCGCTGTGGAAGAGGATGGGACTGGAAGAATTGCCACATCAGGCGGGTGGCGTCGATCTCGGTCGTTGTCGGGCCGGTGAGCCATACGGGCAGGGGCTCGCCGCCGGGCCAGGTATGTCCGCCGCCCTGGATGGTGTAGAAGACGACATCGGCGGCGCAGCCTGAGTAGCGCCGCTCGATCACATGGGCGCTGATTTGCGTCTCGACAGGTCGAGAGGCGCATCCATTTCGGAGGGCAAGAATCTCGACCCAGGAGGGGATGTTCGGGAAGGGAACGTCGAATGACTCCGACGGGCCGCCCTGGTAGGGGACGATGGGATCGGCGTCGCCGTGGAAGAGGATGGCGGGGACGGGACGCGCGGCCTGGCACGCCTCCCAAGGGTACAGATAGGCGCCGCCGACCCCGCCGAAGGCGGCAATGCGCTTGGAGAGTTGACAGGCCAGGGCAAAGGACATCCCGCCGCCGTTCGACAGGCCGTTGACGTAGATGCGCGCCGGGTCGATGTTGTATTGGGCTTCGAGTTCGTCGAGCAGGGTGGTCAGGAAGGCTACGTCTGGACTGCTGAGGCTGGCGTCGCTGGCGCGCCAGCGTTTGGGGAAACCCGTTCCGGAGGGGTGAACGAGGATGAACCCGTATTCATCGGCCAGTTCGTTCCAGCCGGTCAGCCGGCTCTGGTGGGCTGGCCACTGGGCAAAGCCGTGAAGGCTGATGACCAGCGGAGCCGGCGCGGCTGGGTCGTAAGATGGAGGAACATAGAGTAAGTAGCGGCGGGTTTCCTCGCCTATTGACAGACGCCCATTTGTTCGATCGGAAAGACGGTAGGCGAGGAAAGCCAGGGCGGGGGGAATGGCCAGGAGGAGGAAGAGGACAAGGACGAAAGCCCGGATGAATTTTAGAATTCTTTGCATTTCCTGGTTTCTCGATTCCTCAAAACAAACGCTCTTGCTGGGCGCGCTGAATCGGCAGTTTTTCTCCTCCGGCGACGCGGTGCGCCCAGCGGGTCGGCTCCGGCAGACGGAAGCCCCGGCAGCAGTCCAGGGTGAAGGAGACAGCGTGGGGCAGGTCCATGAGATGACCGGGGGAGATGTAGAGCGGTTTGGTCTGCTCGCGGGTGCGCAGAACCGCCCCGATGACCTGACCGCGCTCATCGAGCAGGTCGGCTCGGTCGCCGCGGCGGGGGCCGGGTTCGGCGTGTCGGCCGTAGAGGCGGGATTTGGCCACCCCGATGGTCGGACGCTCCAGCCAGAGTCCCATCTGCGAGGCGATGCCCAGGCCGCGCGGGTGGGCAATCCCCTGTCCATCAAATAGGACCAAGTCGGGCAGGTGTTGCAGTTTCTCCCAGGCGGCCAGCACGGCCGGGCCTTCGCGGAAGGCCAGCAGGCCGGGGATGTAGGGAAAGGTCAGGGGAACCTCGGCAACGGCGGCCTCGACCGGTTCGAGGTCGGGGTAGGTCAGGACGACGATGGCGCAGGCGCAGGTCTCGGCGCGGACGCTGACATCCACTCCGGCGACCAGCGAGACGGGTCTTTTGTCCCAGGCGAGAACGAGTCGCTCTCGCAATTCGCTCTGGAGATGGGCGGCCTCTTCGGGAGGAAGATTCCAGGGGTGCAGAGATTTCATCGCGAGTCTGCGTAAGTATAACAGAACCTTGAGATGTGAGGCGGGGATGGGGCTGTTTAGCGCCCGGCTGGAGAGAATGAGGCGCGGCGCTTTCCTCAATGGCCTGGACGCTCGGAGGCCGTCTGCAATCCCGGCTCCTTTGCCAACCAGTCGTGACATTTTTTATCAAAAAGTCCCTAATTCTTGGTGAAGAGCCCGTTTCCTTGAAGGAAACGGGCTCTTCCAGGGGACAGCCCCATGAGCAGGTGGTGTAGTTGCAAATGGGGTAGGAGCCGGGGCCGTTGGCCGGTGTAGCAGGGCAGTTTGGAGTGGGTTGACTGCCGCATCCGGGGCAGTTAGAAGAGGAGCATATGCAGGTATTACCAGATT
Organism: Chloroflexota bacterium; assembly: GCA_019873655.1. Taxonomy (GTDB): domain Bacteria; phylum Chloroflexota; class Anaerolineae; order Anaerolineales; family Villigracilaceae; genus JAFGSI01. Next base: position 222,219 of record JAIOAU010000001.1, read on the forward strand.
TCTCACATTTGAGGCCGATATTACAGGAGCCGGAGCATTGATTATTATATAAGCCGCAAGGGCCGCTGGGTTTGATTGGGGGTTGGGTCGGGCTGGCGAGCGGGTCTGTTGGTTTTGGCGTGTCGGTTGGGGCGGGGGTGGGGGTGGGGGTTTTTATGGGTTTTGGAGCGCATTTATCAGTATTGATGGTGTCGCAATAGCCAGAACAGCATTGATAATCATGAGCACACATTTGTCCATTTGCTCTACATGACGGAGTAGGTGTATTGGTCGGGGGACAGTCTCGACAAACTCCGCCAGAGCAGTTGATTTCAGAGCATCCACAAGTACAATACCAAGAGCAATAAGGATCAGGCGCGCAAAGACTACCAGAACAACCACATGAACAGTTTTTTACAAAAATCCATGTACTGCCGTCACAATAATATTGTTTGCTATAACTACAACATGAACTTCCTTCAAGGTAGCATCTATCACCGCTTTTACAAGCAGCAAAAGAGGGTTTTGGAAAAGCAAGAGAGATAAAGGTTATAAAAGTTATAAAGGTTATAGCCAGCGCTTTTCTCCCCATAATCTTTAGTATAACAAAAAATGCAAAATTCAAAATGCAATCCTGCCCTTCGCGAAGGGCGGGACAAAATGACAATGCAAAATGCAAAATTAGGAGGGAATAGGACTAATAAAAATCTTATGGATTAGTTGGCCATAATCTTTGAGTTGAAGCAGGAGTTATCAGCTGGAGCTCGGGAGGGAGAGGGTATCGCATTCCTTGAGTTTCAAGAACCCTGGTGTCTGTGTCAAGCATATCTAGATATCCCAAGTTGCCGGAAATATTTGCCCAATCGTTTCCATTTCCATCATCAGTTGGTAAATCATGCGGATCATTCCCCGTGCTCAAGAGCTGGGCATAAATGGAATTGCGGGGAAGGATAACAGCTGGGCTGTTTGGATCGTCTGGATTAAGATGAGGCCGGATAACAATATTTTCAGGGTCATTGGGGTCAAGGTTGGGGTTGGTGGCAAAAAGGACAAGGGTTGGAAAAACCGGATTGGTTCTTCGAAAAGCCAGTCTTAAGCCAGTATCAGAATAAAAAAGTTCTTCAGCATTTTGCGGCTGTCCTTCAATAGTGGCGTCAACACATATGTAAAAATTCCAATTACCCAGTTCTTCAGGGTCAGGGTTTTCTTGATTTTGAGGGTTGAAGGCGGCAACAACAGTAAACGGGTATCTTTGGCCGTTTATAATGATTTCGCCGCCAATATCCATATATCTCATGGTCAGGCCGGCTAACTGCTGTTGGTTTCCGCCGTCATTGCCTTTGGCTTTGAGGCTGGCAATTCTTGTGCCGTCTGGAAGGATTTCAAAAAGCAGAGAGTTTCCGCCGAGGTTCTGCCAGTTTTGCCGGACAGCATCGGGGTCCATATGGAGGATGTCGGCAAGGCTTTCGCCTTTGTCCATCCGCTCAAGGATGTAGGAGAGAATAAAGCGGGTGGCATCCCCGGACTGGACGTCTTCGATGGTGAGGGTGGGGAGATTGTCAAGGGCTTCTTCGTTGAGCCGGGGGTTGTCGGTGTTGACGCCGGTGTAGAGTTCTTGAAAATTGGGGACAACGCGGAATTCGGCGGTGTCGGGGAGCCAGAGGAGGGTGACTTCCTGTCCGTTTTGGTCCAAAGCGCGGACGGTGTAGGGGGCGAGGGGGTTGTGGGCGCGCAGGTCGTCATTCGTAGAGAAGGTATCAGGAAGCAGGGCGAGTTCTACGGTCTCCCGTCCACCGTCCACGGTCTGCACCGCGGAGACGAGCCAGCGGCCGTTTTCGGGGTCGTAGCGGATGAGGCCGCGGGCGAAGGCGGGGTCAAATTCAGAAGGGTGAGGGAGTTCGGGGAGAGGGGTGGGAGTGGCAGTGGCAGTGTTCAGTGGGCGGTGTTCAGTGTTCAGTGGAACGGCGGTCTGCGGGCCGACGTCCGCGGTCTGTCCGCAGGCGGCGAGCAAGACGACAAAAAGGATGAGCAAGAGAAATGAACGGGGCATGATCCGTCTCCTGGCGCAGAACGTTTTACCAAATTATACGGCGAGTTGGCAAATCAAAAAGCGCTGGGAGATGACATGCATCTCGTCGCGCTTTTTGGGTCGGATAGAGGTCGAAATTAATTTTCTGCCATCGCTGTCGCCGGTTGCTGCGCCGGGGCAAAGCGGCGGTACAATCCCAGGCCAAGGCCTCCTAATATCAGCCCCGCGCCGATGACTGTCAGCGCCGTATGCCAGGCGTCGGCCCAGTTGACGCCGCCGATGGTGTGGGTGGGGGCCATCAGATAGGGGATGACCAGGGTCAGCAGGCCGGTCAGCGCCAGGGAGATGGCGGCGGCGTGTTTGCCGGTCTCTTTTTCGCCGGCGGGCTTCTCGTAGTTCACGCCCTGCCAGATGGTCGGCAGGCGGAACAGGAGGAAGACGATCAGGGTGAGGACGTTGGTGTAGAGGACCGCGTCCACGGGCATGGATGCGCCGCGCAGGGCGCGCGAGGCGAAGACGTGAATCAGGTTCAGGCCCGTCCCGAGGAGCAGGGCGATCAGAGCGGCGCGGTAGGCGTCGCGGCGGCCGCGCACGAGCAGGACGACGGCGCGCACGCCCAGGATTCCGGCGGCGATTCCCACCAGGACGAACAGAATCCACAGCCACTGGAACGGTTGAATGGCGTCGAATTTGCCGCCCCAGCCGGTCGGGTTGAGGGCGACACAGGTCGTCCCGGCTCCGCCGAGCAGGGTGAAGGCGGCGGTCAGGCTCATCAGGACGATGCCAAGGATGCGAAGGGTTTTGGCCCACCAGGTGTGTCTCATATCATTCTCCTTTTTTCAACACAAAGTGCTTTCAACACAAAGTGCACGAAGGGAACACGAAGGGCGCGAAGAATAAAATAAAATTTTGTGTCCCTTTGTGCCCGTTGTGTTTTTCTTTTTACGCCAGTGCGAAGCCGGCGACGAACGCGGCGGTCATCAGCAGGAGCAGGGCCGGCAGGATGCGCAGAATCGTCTCGCGCGGGACGATGGGGCGGCCGGCCTTCAGGAAGGAGAGCAACAGCCCGCCCAGGCCAATCAGCGCGCCGCCCAGGCCGACCAGCGCGAAGCCGGGGCGCGCCGCCCCCTGCGCGGCGAGTACGCTCGGCAGGAGGAAGATGACCATCCCCGCCACGCCGTGGACGACGGTCAGGACGATGACCGGCAGGCGGCCCTTGAGCGGCAGGGAGCGGGTGAGGAGGACCGCCAGGAATCCGCCCAACACGAAGAGCAGGTACGGGGTCCGCCAGGCGGCGAGGCGCTCCCAGACCAGCCCCAGCGAGAGGCTGAGCGGGATGACGGTCGAGACGATGACCACGACTGGGCTTTCGAGCACGTCCAGGCCGAGGATGATGAGCAGCAGGCAGGCGACCAGCAGGACGCCGAATCCAATCGTGTAGGCCAGCACGGGGACGCGTTCCAGCCCTTCGATGCCGACCGCCACCTGCCAGGCGGCCAGCAGGGCGGCGAGGAGGAGGAAGAGGCGGAGGAGGGGGGAGGCTTTCATGGTGGACGGTGGACCGTGGACGGTGGACGGTCTACGGTCTACCGTCCACCGTCTATTGTCAAAGCGAAAGCAGAATCATCGAAGCCAGCATATACAGCGAGGCGTACTTGAACAGGCTGTAGTTGACCCGCTCGGAGGGGCGGAAGACGGTGGCGAATGAAAGCACCAGCAGCCCGGCGGAGAGGACGGCCATCAGGCGCAGGAAGCCGGCCTGGACGCCGATCATCACGCCCGCCACACCCATGCTGGCGGCGGCGATGATGGCCGAGAGGGCGATGACGGCCCGCGTCGTCTCGAAGCCGTAGGCGGAGGGGAATGTCGGGATGCGCGCCGACTGATAGTCGGCGAAGTAGCGCATCGAGAAGGTCAGGATGTGGGTCGGAATCCAGAACAGGACGGCCATGCTGAGCAGGACGCCGATGAGGTCAATCTGGCCGGTTGCCATCACCCGTCCGGCGAGGATGGGCATGCCGCCCGAAATCCCGCCCCAGACGATGCTCCAGCAGGTGCGGCGCTTGAGCCAGATGGTGTACACGATCACGTCGAAGAACAGCCCGGCGAAGACGACCAGCCCATAGAGCGGACTCATCGCCACAGCCCAGCCGACGCCGAGGGCGGAGAGAATCAGTCCCAGGCGCAGGGCTTCCGCGGGCGAGACGCGGCCGTCGGCCAGCGGACGGTGGTGGGTGCGGTTCATCACGGCGTCAATGTCGCGGTCGTACCACATGTTGAGCACGGTCGAGCCGCTGATGGCCAGGAAGAGGCTGCCCGCCACGCCGAGCAAGATCAGGCCCGAAGGCGCGGTGTGGGCGCTGAGATACCCCGCCAGCCCGGTCGCCAGCAGGAGGCCGGTCTGGAGGGTTTTGATGAGGGGGAGGTAGAGGCGGAGTTTTTTGAGCATGGTTTTTCTGTGAGGGAGGCAGGTATTGGGTAAACAGGTATCAGGTATACAGGTATCGGGTACACAGGTATCAGGTATACAGGTGTCAGGTATACAGGTAACCAAGTATACCTGCCTCCCTGTTTTCTTGTCTACTTGTCGCGAGCGCAGCGAAATCCCACCGCCGGGCCGTAGTACATCGGCGGGGCGGAGTTGCGCACCCAGACGCGCAGGTCCATGTCGTAGGTGTTGCGCGAGCCGCCGTGCATCAGCCGGTCGCTGAAGCCTTCCTGCGGCTGGACGTCGCCCACCCACTGCCAGACGTTGCCAGCCATGTCGTAAAGGCCGTAGGGCGAGGCGGCGTTGATGGTTTGAAACCCATCGTACGAGCGGCCGTTGTAGAAGCCGACCGGCGTGGTCAGCGAGCCGTAGGAGGACATGTCCTCGAAGGGGTCGCGGCTGGCGTAGAAGTTGGCGTGCTGACGGGTGATTTCGTCGCCCCAGGGGTAGGCGCGGGCGTCGTCGGAGCCGCGGGCGGCCTTCTCCCATTCGAGTTCGGTCGGCAGACGCCAGCCGTAGGAACCGCAATAGGCCCAGGCCCCGAACCAGGAGACGTTCGTCATCGGGTGATTCTCCCAGCCGGGCTTGACGGCGAAGGTCTGCCCGTCGAAGGTGAAGCGCGAGGCCGGGTCGGCGAGCGGGACGAGCAGGTAGTTGCCCGCGTCGATGCGGATTTCGTGCTTCTTGCCGTGGAAGGGGTCGCCGGGGTAGAAGGCGACGGCGTAGTCGCCCTCGATGAGCACGCTTCCGTCGGCCAGGGCGGCGTTGAGGAAGTCCACATATTGGGCGACGGTGACTGGCGTGACCATGATCTCGTAGTCGTAGGGAATCTCTTCGAGTTCGGCTTGCTGCCCGTGATAGAAGGGGCCGGCCGGGACGCGCGCCCAGGCCGCGGGGTCCACGCCCGTGTCGTAGACCGGAATGGCCGGGTCGAGGTCCACGGGGGCGCAGGCGGCCAGGAGGACGAGGAGCAGGCCCAGGGTCTGTACTGAGCGAAGTCGAAGTGTCAGGACGATGCGCTTCATTTCGACACCTCCTCGGCGAGTTCTTGGGCGGATTCTTCCGTCCAGCGGCCTTTCTTCTTGAACAGGTCGGCCAGCCGCCAGATCATGACCATCGCCAGGACGACCAGCAGCATGCCCAGGCCGAAGTCCATCAAAATCATGACGGTGTTGACCAGCGGCTGCTGGGAGGCTTCGTCAATGAACAGGCGCTTGGTCTCGAAGATGGTGACGGCGGCAAAGGCCAGGTCGGAGAGGATGATGATGGCCCAGCCGTATAGGCGGCGGAGTTTGCCCTTCAGGCCGATGATGTCGCCGTAGTAGAGCAGGATGATGGTGGCGATGATGGCCGAGAGGACGTGCCAGTGGCCGGTCAGTTCGATGCGCTCCTCGCGGTGCGGCCACAGACGGAAGATTTCGTCCAGGCGCACGGCGTAGAAGATGCCGATGCCGCTGACGGTGAAGTTCATGAAGACCATCTGCCAGAGCGGGCCGAAGCGCAGCGGGTCGCGCAGGAGCGCCTTGAACTTCTGCCAGCCGGAGGGCTTTTCGATTCCGGCCACGCCCTCGCGGATGAGTTTGTCCCAGCCGAAGATGACCAGCATCAGCGCGCCGAGCATGGCGGGCGTCGCGCCGACGTAGATGATCATGTGGGCGATCGGCTCCAGCGGCGTCACCACGCCCCAGACGCCCAGGTTCAAGATGATCGTGCCGAAGATGATGAGCGGCATGGCGATCTTGTGCAGGATGCCCTTGAAACCCAGCCAGCGGCCAATGATGAGCGTAATCATGATGGCAATCAGCGCCAGCATGATGTGCAGGTGGCCGATGACCGAGTATTCCATCGTGGTCTTTTCGGGCAGGCGGATGATGTTCTCGGCCAGGAAGACCTCGAAGCCGTTGCCGAAGTACGAGCCGGGGACGGCCCCGAAGAGCGCCGAGATGACCGTGGTCAGCGCGGTGGCGAAGAAGGCGGCGCGCTCCAGGTCCACGCGGCCCTTGCCATCTTTCCCACCGGGGAGCAGGTAATCTTTCTCCCAGGGCCAGAGGGCGATGGTCAGCAGGACGCCGGCGAAGAAGATGAGCGCCAGGCCGGTGATGTAGAGGCCGTGGAAGACCCACTCATGCCCCCAGTAGGCGAACAGCAGGCCGAAGATCATCGCCAGCAGGTAGCCGACCGTGATGAGGACGCGCACGGCTTTGCGGTAAAAGGCGCGCATCCCCAGCAGGCTGGTGATCATGTAGACCTCGATCGCGACGACGGCCATGGCAATCGAGTGGTACAGGATGATGATGCGCCCCTCGCGCTCGGCCGGGTGCAAATCCATGCCCAGGGCGCGGACGATGACCTCGCGCACGCCCATCTCGGCCATCGGGCCGGAGAGCATGCCGAAGAGCGCCGTCGTCACGGCAATCATCGCAACCGCGACCAGGATGAGGCCTTTGGTCGTGCCGAAGAGGTATCTGAAGCGTTCTTTGATGAAATGCATAACACTCTCCATGTTTTGACGTTGGAACGTTTGAAGGTTGGAACGTTGGAAAGTTGGCGTTTATGCCCAACGTTCCGACCTCTCAACTTGCCGACTTGCAACATGCAAACTTGCCAACGTCCTATTTCCGAATATCCTTCACGAACCCAAACGTAAACGCCAGCGTCATGAGCAGCAGAAGCGGGGTCAGGATGGTCATGACGAACTGCGGGCTGAAGAAGAGCAACTGCGAGCCGAGCGAGAGGAAGGCCAGCGCAATCCCGCCCAGGCCGATGAGCAGTCCGCCGATTCCGACCCACCAGAAGCCTTTCGCCGCGCCTTTGGCGATGAACGGCCCGATGAAGATGACCAGCCCCGCCGCGCCGTGGAAGAGCGGCACGGCAATCTTGCGCAGCAGGTCGATCCCGCCGAAACTGGCGGCCGCAATCGCCAGGAAGCCCACCAGCGCGAACCACTTGAAGGCCTTCTTCCACTGCGGGAAGTACTGCTCCACCAGGCCCATCGAGATGCCCAGCGGGATGAGCGAGGCCACGGTCAGCACGGCCGGCTTGCCCAGGATGCCCAGCCCCAGGAAGATGAGCAGCAGCCCGGAGACCAGCAGGACGAGGAAGCCCATCATGTAATAGACATCGTAGAGGGCTTTGCCCCTGCTCCAGCGCGTGTAGAAGCGCCAGAGCAGATAGATGGCCACGAGGCCGGTCAAGAGAAGAAACAGATTATCGAGGGTGAACAGGTTCATGACAATCTCCTTTTCTGGAGGGGAAAGACCTCCATAGATTCAAACCCGCACGCCTTGCGCGGGGTATCTATGTGAATTATGGCACATGAACCGGTTCGATTCTGTGATAAAGGTCACATTCCGTTTCTTCCTGGACCCTCAGCCGGCATCCTGTTTCTCGAGCAGGGCGCGCCCTGCGGGCAGGAGCAGATAAATCAACAGGCCTGCGCCGAGGAGCGGGGCGGGCAGGAACATCGAGAAGCGCCCCAGCCGCAGCACGTCGCTGACCCCGAGCGGAAAGCCGCCCAGCATGGACATCAGCGCCGCGAAGACGCCCAGCGGCAGCGCCCATTCTTTGCGCTTCAGCGTCGCGAAGATGAACACCGCCCAGGCCGCCGCGCCCCACCAGTTGACCATCTGCGTCACGGCATAGACGCCGTGCAGGAACGGGTCGGGGACGGTCTGATAGCGCGAAATGCTGGCGACGCCGTCCATGAAGGTCAGCACGTAGGCCAAACCGGCGACGAAGGTCAGGGCGATGCGCTTCCAGGCCGCGCCGCCGACAATCAACATGCCGAACCACAGGACGGCGGCCAGGCCGAAGGTCGGGGCGGTGGGCGAGGGCAGGCCCACGCTGGCGGGCGGGATGATAGGGAAGAAGGCGGTCAGCATGTAAATGGTCGCCGCGACCGTTCCCCAGAACCAGGCCCAGGGCTGGCGGCGGGCGAATCCGTAGGCCGAGACGCCCATCAGCGCCGCCCCGGCCAGGGTCAGCCAGCCCAGGATGGCAAAGACAATCTGGACGGTGATGCCCTCGTCGGGCCGCCCCTCGGCCACCTTGCCGTCGATCGTCGGCTGGTAGATGCTGGCAATCTGGTAGGCCAGCAGCAGACCGGTCAGCAGGCCGAGCAGGGCCAGCGCCAGGCCGAGTGTTCGGTTGCCTTTCATGGTTGCCTCCTCACGCGTTTGGGTCGGTCAGCGCCGCCTTGAACTTCGGGAACAGCAGCGTAAACAAAAGCCCGATGATGACCGGCAGGCCGTAGGAATAATCCCACGAAGTGGATTTCGCGATGACCAGGCGGATGATTTGCATCGGCACGTCTATCGTCACCAGCGAGACGACCGCCAGCAGCGCCAGCCGCCAGCCCCAGGCTTTGCGCGCCGCCAGCAGGTAGATGGCGACGAAGAGCAGGATGACGCAAATCCACTGAACGGGCTGCGACCAGGCCAGCACCCACCAGCCGATGCCGTCGTAGAGCGGCTTGTCGGGGCGGGTCAGCAGGGTGCGCAGGTTGCCGGTCCCGACGATGAAGGCGTGCGTGGTCAACATGCCGGCGAAGGTCAGCGCCAGGAACTGCCCCCACTTCAGCCACTTGTCCACCTTGCGCAGCAGGATGAGCGACCAGAAGAAGACCAGGCCGACGAAGGAGACGGCCATCGGCAGGGGGAAGCCGTCCACGAAGGAGACGTAGGGCATGAACATGAACATCCCGCCCGCCGAGGGGAAGGCCGAAGCCAGCAGGGCGGCCGGGAACGTCCACTCCTTGCCTTCGGCAATCGGCTTTGCCAGCAGCAGCAGGGCGATTCCGCCGATGAAAATCAGGCCGCGGTAGAGCGGAAAGGCGTACGAGAAAATCAGGATGCCGCTGGCGTAAGCCGGCTTTTCTTGCGAAACGACCACCAGCGCCGAGATGACCCGTTCCAGCGAGGTCTGGATGATGAACGGGGCGACGGCGACCATGAACAGGCCGACGATGACCGCCAGCGCGGCCAACAGCAGACGGATGTTGCGAGGCGTGTTTTCCATACACTTCTCCTGGAGGTGGAATGTTGTATGCAACAGGACTTACGCAAAATGATGTCCATTTTTCACCGTCAAGTCGCCAACACATTCGAGAGTTCGCCAGGGATGCCTGGCGTCTCGATACACCCGTTGGCGTTCTCTGGGTCTTGGCGGTTCGCTATGTAAAGCCCTGTTATGTGATATGTATCACAAGAAGAGTCAGAAGTCTTTGACTTAAGTCAAATTTCCCTCAAAGCGAATATAATCGGGGCGTGACGAACGAACTGCTCGAACTGCTGGCGGCGCATCCGGTCTTTTCTTCCCTCAGCGAAGCGGACCGTTCGCGGCTGGCCGACCTGGCCGTTCCGCGGCGCTGCGCCGCCGAGGAGTTCCTCGTCCTCGCCGGGGACTGCTGGCCGTATCTGTTCCTGGTTGTCGAGGGGTGTTTGCTGGCGCTCAAAGAGTCGAGTGAAGGGCGCAGTCTCATTGTCGCCGACGTGGAGGCCGGGGAGGTCTTCTGGGGGCTGGCCTTTTTCGAGCCGGGGATGCCGAATCCGGTCAGTTTGCAATCTCGCGGCGCGACTCGCCTGTATCTTTGGATGGCCGAAGATTTGCAGCCTCTCCTTCTCGAGAATGGCCGCCTGATGTGGGAACTGGCGCGGGCGATGGTGCGGCGCATGCTGCGCGCCAGCGAGGTCATCGAGGGGTTGGCCTTCCAGCCGATTGCCAGCCGCCTGGCGCGTTTGCTCCTCGACCAGATTCCCGCCGACCGGCCGTCGGTCCCGCGCTCGCTCACCCTGGACGAACTGGCCGCCCGCCTCGGCACCAGCCGCGAGGTCGTTTGCCGGGCGCTCTACCGTTTCGCCGGCGATGGGCTGATCAACGTCACCCGCACCGAGTTCACGCTGACCGACCGAGACGGCTTGTCCCGTCTGGTGGAGGGAGACTGAAGCGATTCACTTTTTTGATTCGGAGGAATGAAACATGGCCCAAATCGTTGTCATCGGCGCAGGGATCGCCGGATTGGCGGCAGCCTATCGGTTGCAGAAGGCCGGTCATTCGGTTGTCGTGCTCGAGGCCGCCGACCACGTCGGCGGACGCATGATCACCATCGAGTGGAACGGCTGGAGAATCGACCCGGGCGCCAAGTTCGTCACCGGCGGGGATACCTACCTGCTGGAAATGGTCGCCGATCTCGGCTTACAAGATCAACTCTATCCGATGTACACCGAGGGCGTCCCCACGGTGATTTTGCGCGACGGCAAGCAGCACGCAGTCGATTTTGTCTCGATTGGCTCTTACCTGCGCTGGACGGGCGTCTCTCTGCCGGCGCGCCTGGCGATGTTCAAGTTGATCCCCTATTTTCTCAAGACGGCCTTGCAGGTCAAGAATAAGTACCGCATGGACCAGGTCCCCGGCCCGGATGGCGAGACGCTGGAGGAGTTCTTCTGCCGGCGCATCAGCGCCGAAATGTACGAGTATTGGGCCTTCCCGACCTTCGAGACCTATTGCAGTTACGGCCCAGATGACCTCTCGCGCAAGGCGTTTCTGTCTTTGTTGATCAGTTATCTCAACACGAAAAGTCTTGGCCTGCGCGCCGGGATCGGGACGTTGCCCGAGGCCATTGCCGCCCGTTTGGACGTTCGCTTGAGCGCGGCGGCAAAGCGGCTGGAATTCGCCGCCGACGGCGTGCGCGTCGTCTATGATCAGGCGGGTAAGCAGGCGGACCTGACCGCCGACCTGGCGGTGATCGCCGTCCCCGGCGACCAGGCCCTGGACCTGCTGCCGGCGCCGCGTCCGGCCTGGCAGGCCTTCTTCCCGACCGTTCATTACAGCGAGACGGCCTCGATTTTCCCGGAAGTCGAAGGCGATTTCGACCCGGGCGGGCCTGGTGTGATGATTCCGCGCGCCGAGAATATGTACGTTTGCTCGATTGGGATTGACCAAAAGCGGCCCGGTCAGACGCTCCTGCTGGTGGATACTTCTGTGGCTCAATATGACCCCAATGAGCCAGATGAAGTTATCATTCGCAAGAGCAAGGCGGATGTGGAAAAAATCTATCCCGAACTCGCCGGGCGGCTGGGCGAAACGCTGGTCTATCGCTGGTCGCGCAAAGTGCCGACCTTCCGCCCCGGCTATCTGGAGGCGCTGGCCCGTTTCCGGGCGGATATGCAGGAGCACCCGGTCTACTTCTGCGGCGATTACTTTGCCGGTCCGAGCACGGGCGGGGCGCTCTACAGCGGCTGGGAATGCGCCGACCGCATCCTGGGCCGGCTGGGGTGAGTCTTCCAAACCCGTTCTGGAGGGTCGTGCGAAGACGGCCGCGATGCGCTAGAATGATTTTGACTTCTGCTACAAAAGGATTCCTCCCATGACATCCATCCAATCCTTTGGCGAAAGATTGATCGCCAACCTGGAAAAAGTGATCGTTGGCAAGCGTCCGACCATCGAACTGATCGTCGTCGGCCTGTTGTGCCAGGGACATGTCCTGATCGAGGACGTTCCCGGCGTCGGCAAGACGGTGCTTGCCCGCAGCCTGGCAAAATCGCTGGGCTGTTCGTTCAACCGCTTGCAGTTCACGCCCGACATGCTCCCCAGCGACGTGACCGGCGTTTCCATTTACAACCAGGCGAGCAAGAAATTCGAGTTCCGCAAGGGGCCGATTTTTGCCCAGGTGGTGCTGGTGGATGAAATCAACCGCGCCACGCCCAAGACCCAGGCCGCCTTGCTGGAAGCGATGGAAGAGCGCCAGGTGACCGTGGATGGCGTGACCCATGCTTTGCCGCGTCCGTTCATGGTGCTGGCCACTCAGAATCCCATCGAATATGAGGGAACGTTTCCCCTCCCCGAAGCGCAACTCGACCGTTTTCTGTTGCGCGTCCGCCTGGGCTATCCCAACCTGACGGAGGAGATCGAAGTCCTGGAGCGTCAGCAGATGCAGCATCCCATCGAGACGCTGCAGCCGGTCATCAAAGTCCGGGAATTGTTGGAGGCGATCGAGGCCGTCAAGAGCGTGTTCGTTTCCAACCCGGTCAAGCGGTACGTGGTGGAACTCATCAATCGCACGCGCCAGAACGCCGACGTGTATTTGGGCGCCAGTCCGCGCGGCTCGCTGGCGCTCTTCCGCACCGGCCAGGCGCTGGCGGCTCTGGCTGGCCGCGACTACGTTCTGCCCGATGACATCAAGCGCCTGGCGGTGCCCGTCCTGGCCCATCGCGTCATCGTCAACCCGGCGGCCCGTTTGCGGGAACTGAGCGCCGAGAAGATTGTGCAGGAGATCGTCAGCAGTCTGCCCGTCCCAGGCGGCGATTTCGAGGCCCTGAGCCGCGACCGGAAGAAATGAGGCCGTCGTCTGGCATTCGCTGGCTGTTGGTCATCCTGCTGGGGTTGAGCCTGTTTGGCTGGGCGGCAACTGGCTCGGCGGTCTACATCCGGCTGGTCTATGCTTTTGGCCTTCTGCTGGGGGGCGGCTATCTCTGGGCCGCGCTCGCCCTGCGCGGCGTTCAGGTCCGGCGCGCCTCGCGCCTGCGGCGTCTCAGCGTGGGAGACCTTTTCGAAGAGCAATTCGAGATCGTCAACACCTCCCGCCAGCCGTGTCTGTGGCTGGAAGTGGTCAACGCCTCTCCTCTGCCCAACGCCGAAGGCTCGCGCCTGTTGACCGGCATCGGCGGACGGGAGCGGCGTTCCTATATGGCGCGCACCTGGCTCATCCGCCGGGGGGCCTTCCCGCTTGGCCCGACCCGCCTCGAATCGGGCGATCCCTTTGGCTTGTTCGTCGTCCGCAAAGAGGTCGCGGCGGACGAATCGCTCATCGTCCTGCCGATGAGCGTGCCGATCAAGACCTTTCCGCCGCCCCCGGGCATCCTGCCGGGCGGCAGGGCGCTGCGCCGCAAGACGATGGACGTGACTCCCCACGCCTCGGGCGTGCGCGAATACGTCCCCGGCGACCCGATGAAGCGCATTCATTGGCCCAGCACGGTGCGGCGCGGCCGTTTCATGGTCAAGGAATTCGAGCAAGACCCGCAATCGGAAATCTGGCTCTTCCTCGACGCCCACGCCGCGGCCCATGTCAGCCGGCCAGCCGAGGAGGATTTCACCTTCAAAGTGGACCAATGGCTGCAAAGGCGGCCCCAACCGCGCTTGCCCTGCGACACCTTCGAATACATCGTCTGCGCGGCGGCGTCGCTGGCGCAGCACTTCCTCAAACAGCAACGCGCCGTCGGGCTGGCCTGCGCCGCGGGGCGGCTGACGGTCGTCTCGGCCGAGCGGGGCGACCGCCAACTGGGTAAAATCATGGAAATGCTGGCTTTGCTCGAGCCGGTAGGCGGCTTGCCGCTCCTCGGTCTGGTGCAACTGCAGGCCCGCTTGCTGCCCCTGGGCAGCAGCGTCATTCTCGTCACCTCTGCCGCTCAGCCCGACTTGCTCTTGGCCGCAGAAGATTTGCAACGCCGCAGTTTGTCCCCCTTCGTCCTCTTGATCGCGCCGGAAACGTTCGGCGGCAGCGGTCAGAGCCAATCTCTGATAGAAGGCTTGCTCAACCGGGAGGTTCCGGCGGCGCAGGTCACTTATGGCGGCGACCTGTCCTCTCAGTTGGCCGCGCCGGCGCTCTATTTCGAGCGCCCTCAGCAGCCCAATCCGGCCCATTTTGTTTACCCTTCTTGAGGAACCGCCGATTCGATGTCCGCGATTTTCCTGCTCGACCTGGATTTCAAAGGTACGGAAGACTCGATTGCTTCTTATCTCATCCCTCACGCCGACGGGGCCGTGCTGGTGGACCCTGGGCCCGCTTCCACGCTGACGGCGCTGCGACGCGGCTTGCGCGCCCACGGCCTCGACCTGGAGCAGGTCACGCACGTCCTGGTCACCCACATCCACCTCGACCATGTCGGCGCGGCCTGGGAACTGGCGCGGCGGGGGGCGAGGGTGCTCGTCCACCCGCGCGGCGCGCCGCATCTACTCGATCCCTCCAAACTGACGGCCAGCGCCGCGCGCCTCTACGGCGAGCGGATGGACGAACTGTGGGGGGAGTTCCGGCCGCTGCCGCCGGAGCGCCTACTCGAGGTCGGCGACGGCGAAGAAATCCAGATCGGCCAACTGCGCTTTGTCGCGCTGCACACCCCCGGCCATGCCGACCATCACGTGACCTACTTGTTCGAGGAGACCGCTTTCTGCGGGGACGTGGGCGGCGTGCGGCGGCCGGGCCCGCTGTATGTGCGCCTTCCCTTCGTGCCGCCCGAAACGCATCTGGAGAAATGGGCGCGCAGCCTCGAGCGGATTCGGGCCAGCGGCGTCCGCCGCGTCGCTGTGACGCACTTCGGCCTCTACGATGACGCCCCGGCCCACCTGACCTTCGGCCTGCGCCTGCTCGAGGAGACGGCCGCCTGGCTCGAAGAGGTCATGCCCGCCGACCCGACGGCCGATGAACTGGCCGCCCAATTCCGCGCCTGGATGTGGAGGCGCGGCCGGGCGCTCGGCGTGGCCGACGAGGTGCTCTCGGTGTACGAGGCCGGCAACCCGGCTTCGTTCTGCGCCGCGGGGCTGATGCGCTACTGGCGCAAGACGCGAACGCTCGACTCGTCAATGTGATAAAATTCACGTGATGTCAGGCGAGTTTGCACTTGACGGCAACTCCCGGCGCGCCGATACTTAGCCTATGGACTTTTACTGGAGGTCTCTCCCATGAAACATTTTTTGGCTGTTTCGGATCTCTCATCGGAAGAAGTCCAGGACTTGCTCGACCTGGCTGTTCGTCTCAAGAAAGAGTATTTCAAGAAGGGCAACCGGCCGCTGTTCAAGGGCAAGGTGCTGGGGATGATCTTCCAGAAACCCAGCCTGCGGACGCGCGTCTCGTTCGACATGGCCATGCGTCACATGGGCGGCGACGCGCTGTACCTCTCGCCGAATGAAATCGGGCTGGGCAAGCGCGAATCGATCGCCGATGTAGCCCGAGTCATGTCGGGCTATGTTCACGCCCTGATGGCGCGCGTCTTCGACCACGCCCACGTGCTGGAACTGGCGCGCTGGTCGTCCATCCCGGTCATCAACGGCCTGAGCGATTACAATCATCCCTGCCAGGCGATGGCCGACGCCCTGACCATCCAGGAGAGATTCGGCCGCGTCAAAGGGCTGAACGTCGCTTACGTGGGCGACGCCAACAACGTGGCCGTCTCGCTGTTCCATGTTTCGGTCAAACTGGGCTGGAATTTCACCATCGCCAACCCCGAAGGCTACGACATGAATCCGAAGGCGGTGGAAATTGGCAAGAAAATCGCCGCCGAGACGGGTTCGAAGGTTGCCTTCCTGCGCGATCCGCACGAGGCGGTGCGCGGCGCTCATGTCATCTACACCGATACCTGGACGAGCATGGGCCAGGAAGAGGAGGCGGCCAAGCGCGAGGCGGTCTTCCCGCCCTATCAGGTCAATGCTCAACTGGTGAGCGAGGCTGACAAGGATGTGATCGTCATGCACTGTCTGCCGGCGCATCGCAACCACGAATTGACCGACGAGGTGGCCGACGGGCCGCATTCGGTCATCTTCCCGCAGGCGCACAACCGCCTGCACGCTCAGAAAGCGATTTTGGCGCGGCTGTTTGGCGTGGCGTAATTCTTTTGCACCGAAGGACGCGAAGTTCACGAATAACGTTTGTCATGAATCGGATTGCCTCTCGACTGCGTGGCGCTCGGGGCTGAATCAGAATCGAAAAGGTGAATCATGAACACGCAGGATTACATTCGGCTCGAAGAGCAGTACGGGGCCCACAATTATCATCCGCTCGACGTGGTCATCGCCCGGGCGGAGGGCGTGTGGGTCTATGATGTGGAGGGGAAGAAATATCTCGATTGCCTGAGCGCCTACTCGGCCGTCAACCAGGGGCACGTGCATCCCAAAATCCTGGCGGCGCTCATCGAACAGGCCCAGAAGGTCACTCTGACCTCGCGCGCCTTCCGCAACGACCAATTGCCCTTGCTCTACAAAGAACTGGCCGAACTGACCGGCTACGACATGTCCTTGCCGATGAATTCGGGGGCCGAGGCGGTCGAGACGGCCCTCAAACTGGCCCGCAAATGGGCCTATCGGGTCAAGGGGGTCGAGCGGTACAAGGCGGAGATCATCACCTGCGCCGGCAACTTCCATGGCCGGACGATCAGCATTGTGACCTTCTCCACCGAGCCGCTCTATCGCGACGACTTTGGCCCCTTCACGCCGGGATTCGTCAACGTCCCGTATGGCGACGCGGCGGCCATCGAGAGGGCCATCACGCCGAACACGGCGGCTGTTCTCCTCGAGCCGATTCAAGGCGAGGGCGGGGTAATCATCCCGCCGGCGGGTTACCTGAAGCGTGTGGCCGAGATTTGCAAGCAGAACAACGTCCTGTTCATCGCCGACGAGATTCAAACCGGCCTGGGCCGGACCGGGAAACTGTTCGCCTGTCAGCATGAAGACGTGCGCCCCGACATGGTGGTGATCGGCAAGGCGCTGTCGGGCGGATTCTATCCGGTCTCGGCTGTCCTTGCGGATGCCGATCTGATGGGACTGTTCACTCCCGGCGAGCACGGTTCGACGTTTGGCGGCAATCCGCTGGCGGCGGCGGTGGCGCGCGCTTCTCTAGCCGTCCTGCGCGACGAAAAGCTGGCCGAGCGGGCGGCGCGTCTGGGCGAGTATTTCATCGAGCAGTTGAGCGAGATTTCCAGCCCGCACGTCAAGGAGGTGCGCGGCCGAGGGCTGTTGATCGGCGTCGAGTTGAAACCGGAGGCGGGTGGAGCGCGGCGGTTCTGCGAGGCGTTGCAGGCGCGCGGTATCCTGGCGAAGGAAACTCATGAGCATGTGATTCGCTTTGCCCCCCCGCTGGTGATCGACAAAGAGACTATTGACTGGGCGTTGCCTTTCATCCGCGAGGTCTTGAATATGCCCTAGTTTGTATCGAACGGCTTCCGTCAGATGCGGGCGGAGGCCGATTTTCATGAGGAGGTAGGTAAACCATGAATATAGGCGTGCCAAAAGAGCGCAGGCCGTTCGAATTCCGGGTTGGGCTTTCTCCCAGCGGCGTCGAATTGCTCTGCCAGAACGGTCACACCGTTTTTGTCGAGCATGACGCCGGGCTGGGGGCGGGGTTTTCCGACCAGGAGTACGAACGCGCCGGCGCTCGCATTGTGTATTCAGTCGAAGAGGTCTACGGCCGAACGGAACTCTTGCTCAAGATTGGCCGCCCGATGGACGATGAACTCGAATGGCTCCAACCGGGCTGCACCATTGCTGGCTTGTTGCATCTGGCCTCGACCCGTCAGAACAAGATCGATCTCTTGTTGAAGAAAAAGGTGACCTCCATCGCCTACGAGCAGATCGAATTGCCCGACGGCTCCTTGCCGGTGCTGCGTCCTTTCAGCCAGATTGGCGGGGCGATGGCGGCCGAGGTGGCCTCGCGGCTCTTGCAGAACAATTTCGGCGGCAAGGGCGTCCTGCTGGGCGGCATTCCGGGCGTCCCGCCGGCGGAGGTGGCGATTCTGGGCGCAGGCGTGGTCGGGACCTTCGCGGCCCGCGCGTTCAACGGCCTGGGCGCCCACGTTACGGTTCTCGACAAGAGCATGGATGCCCTGACGCGTCTCTCTCAGTGCGTTTCTCCGGTCGTGACGATGATTGCTACCGAGCGCAACATCGAGCGCGTCTGCTCGTTTGCAGACGTGCTGATCGGCGCGGTGCTGGTGCCGGGCGAGCGGGCGCCCATGCTGGTCTCGCGTGAATTGGTGCGCGGCATGAAACCGCGCTCGGTCATCCTCGACATCAGCATTGACCAGGGCGGTTGTGTGGAAACCTCCCGACCGACCACGCACGACCATCCGACCTACGTGGAAGAGGGAGTCATCCACTATTGTGTGCCGAACATGCCGGGCGTGGTGGCGCGTACGGCGACGAACGGCTTTGTCAATGCGGCCATTGACTACATTCTCGAAATTGCCAATCTAGGCGTGGATAAGGCCATTGCGGAAGACCCGGCTCTTGCCGCCGGCGTCACCACCTACAAGGGTGAACTTCGCAACCTTACCCGCCTATCCCAATAAGGAGTCAACCATGGACTGGAATAGCATCTACAAATCCCGCGTTTGCACCGCGGAAGAGGCGGTCAGAGCCATCAAGTCAGGGAACCGCGTGTTCATGACCGGCAACGTGTCGGTGCCGCAGAAATTGCTGGCTGCGCTGGTCGAATACGCCCCCGAAGTGGAAAACGTCGAAATCTGCCAGGCGCTTTCGGTCGGTCCGGCCGATTATGTCAAGCCGGAGATGGAAGGCCATCTGCGGGTCAATACGCTCTTCATCAGCGCCAACGTCCGCCAGGCCGTTTGGGAAGGCCGCGCCGATTTCACGCCAGTGCTGCTCTCCGAATTTACGCTGCTTTTCAAGAACGGCTATTTGCCGGTGGATGTGGCGATGGTTCATGTCTCGCCGCCCGATGAACACGGCTTCTGTTCGTTGGGCGTCGAAGTCGGCCTGACCAAGACGCCGGCCGAGTCGGCCAAGATCATCATCGCCGAGGTCAATGAGCAGATGCCGCGCACCTTGGGCGATTCTTTCATTCACGTCAGCCGCCTGACCCACATCGTGCCGGTCAATTACCCGATCGTCGAGATGCCGATGGGCGGCGAAGGCGACGAAATCAGCAAGAGAATCGCCGGTCACATTGCCGACTTGATTCCCGACGGCGCGACCCTGCAGATGGGCATCGGTGCCATCCCCGACGCCGTCCTCAACTTCCTCGATCACAAACACGATTTGGGCATTCACACCGAAATGTTCTCGGATGGCGTCATCCCGCTGGTGGAAAAGGGCGTCATCAACAATTCGCGCAAGACCCTCCACCCGGGCAAGATCGTGGCGGGCTTCATCCTGGGGACGCAGAAATTGTACCGCTGGGTGGACGACAACCCCCTGTGCGAATTCCACCGCGAGGAATACGTCAACGATCCTTTCGTGATCGCCCAGAACGATCGCATGGTGGCCATCAACTCAGCCATCGAAATCGACCTCACCGGCCAGGTCTGTTCGGACAGCATCGGCCCGAAATTCTACAGCGGCATCGGCGGCCAGTTGGACTTCATCTACGGCGCCTCGCGCTCCAAGGGCGGCGTGCCGATCATCGCCATGCCGTCGACGGCGACGATGAAAGACGGCACAGTCGTCAGCAAGATCGTCGCCATGCTCAAACAGGGCGCGGGCGTGGTGACGGGCCGCAATCACGTCCACTATGTGGTGACCGAGTACGGCGTCGCCGATCTCTATGGCAAGACCATCCGCCAGCGCGCCCGGGCGCTGATCAATATCGCCCATCCCGATTTCCGCGCCGACCTCGAAAAACAGGCCAAGGAACTGTGCTGGCTCTAACCTAACCGTAAGGAGAAGAGCAGGCGTTCGCAGGGCGGCCAGTTGGCCGCCCTGCGGGTATAATTCAGCCTATGGACCGAAAAGCCAAAATCGTCGCCACGATTGGGCCCGCCAGTCAGGAGGAGGCGGTCATCGAGCGCCTGCTGCTGGCCGGGATGAATGTGGCCCGCCTGAACTTCTCGCACGGCAGCCATGACGAGCATGCCGCCCGCGCCGCCGCTTTGCGTCGGGTTGCCGAACACCTGGGCCGGCCGCTGGGGATTTTGCAAGACCTGCAGGGGCCGAAGATTCGGGTCGGCGTCTTGCCCGAGCCGTTGAATTTGCAAGCCGGGGAGACGGTCATCCTGTATCCGCAGGAGGGCGGTTTGCCGGCCTCGGCCGTCGATTCGAAGTCCATTCCGGTGGATTTTCCCCAATTGTTTACCAGCGTCGCGGCCGGGGCGCGCATCCTGCTCGACGACGGCCGGCTGGAATTAAACGTCCTGGAGGTCGAAGGCGGGACGGTGCGGGCCGGGGTGCGCGTCGGCGGCCTGCTGACCTCGAACAAGGGCATCAACCTGCCCGGCGTCCGGCTGGACATCCCGGCCTTCACCGCCAAGGACGCCGCCGACCTGGAATTCGGCCTGTCGCTCGGCGTGGACGCGCTGGCTGTCTCGTTCGTCCGCCGCGCCGAGGATGTGCAGCAGGTGCGGGAGGCGATCGCCTGCCAGTCGCCGCGCTGCATGCCGCTGGTGATCGCCAAACTGGAGCGGCCCGAGGCGCTGGAGAATCTCGAAGCCATCCTGGACGTTTCGGACGGGGTGATGGTGGCGCGCGGCGACCTGGGAGTCGAGATGGCGCCCGAGGAGGTGCCTGCCGCCCAGAAGCGCATCATCCGGGCGGCCAACCGCAAGGGGAAACTGGTCATCACGGCCACCCAGATGCTCGAGTCGATGATCGCCAATCCGCTCCCGACCCGCGCCGAGGCCTCGGACGTGGCCAACGCCATCTACGACGGCACCGACGCGGTCATGCTCTCCGGCGAGACGGCGGTGGGCCGGTATCCGGTCGAGGCTGTCGCCCTGATGGACCGCATCGTCCGTCGCGCCGAGGCCGAATTCGGCGCCTGGGGCCACGACGAGCCGATGGAGGTCGGCCGCGATGACGCCGCGGCGGTGGCCGTTGCGGCCCGCGAACTGGCCCATGACCGCGATGTGGCGGCCATTGCCGTCTTCACCCGCACCGGACGCTCGGCCTTTTTGATGGCCAAGGTGCGGCCCTGCGTCCCGATTCTGGCGTTCACGCCCGAGGCGGCCACGTACACCCGCCTGGCCTTTGCCTGGGGCGTGCAGACGCACATCGTCCCCTTCGCCGAGAGCGTCGAGCAGATGATTGGGCATGTCGAGGCGGCGATGAAGGCCTCGGGGCTGGTCAAGACGGGGGATCAGGTGGTGCTGGTGGCGGGCTATCCGCTGCGTGAGATTCGCCCGCCGAACATGGCTTTCCTGCACACGGTTGGGTAAATCATTCGCGGCTGGCGATGACCAGGCCGACGGCAATCAGCGCACCCCCCGCCAGGAAGAGGGGGGTGATTTTGTCCCCCAGGAAAATCGCGCCCAGCGCCGCGCCGACCACCGGCTGGGCGAAGAAAGTCAGGGCGGCGACTCCCGCCTCCAGCCGCGCGAAGGCGGTGTTCCACAGGAACATGGCCAGGGCGGTGGAGATGATTCCCAGGAAGAGCACCCCGGCGACCACGGCCGGCGTAATCGGGCCGTAGCCGACGACGGCGGCCTCCCAAATCCCAAGCGGCAGGCAGACGGGCAGCCCGCCGGCAAAGGCGATCAGGCTGGTGGTCAGCACGTCCACGTCGCGGGTGGCGCGGCGCACCAGCACCGAGTACAGCGCCCAGGTCAGCGCCGCGGCGACCAGGCTGAGGTTGCCCCAGAAGAGTTGCGGCGAGAGTTGGGCGGCGCGTGGGTCGATGACGGCCAGGACGCCCAGCGTCGCCACGACCAGGGCCAGCAGGCGGCGGGGGGTGATCTTTTCCTTCAAGATCAACGCCGCGAACAGCAGGACGAAGGCCGGGGTGGCCGAAGTGACCAGGGCCCCGTTGGCCGCCGTCGAGAGGTCCGTGCCGACGAATTGAAAGCCGAGCGAGACCCCATAGCCGACCAGACCGGCCAGGAAGATGTCCCGGAACTGACGGGCGGTGATTTTCCGCCGTTTGCGAATCAGCAGCGCCAGCGCCAGGGTGAGCATGCCCAGCGCCAGGCGCAGAAAGATGAGCGAGAAGGGCGGAATGACGGCCATGACCGCCTTGCTGACGACGTACATGCCGCCCCAGATGGCGGTGGCGCTCAACCCAGCCAGGATTCCGGTCAGGGAGGTGGTTTTCATCGGCGGCGTCCTCGATTTGCATCGAATTGCACGAATTTTACGAAAGGTTGGCGCAATTTGTGGAATTCGAGACTCGAATCTCGCTACTCTTCGTCGGTTCTGGTCTGCCGCAGGCGCTTGACGGCGGCGCGGCGTTTCTTGGCTTCCAGGCGGCGGGCGCGGGCGGCCGCGCTCGGCCGGGTGGGACGGCGCGGCCTGGGAGGCCGAGCCGCCCGCTGAATCAGGTCGTTCAGCCGGCGCAGGGCGTCGGCGCGGTTTTGTTCCTGGGTGCGATAACGTTTGGCCTCGATGACCAGCACGCCGTCCCGCGTGGCGCGCTGTCCGGCCAGGCGCAGGAGCCGCGCTTTGACCTCCTCCGGCAGGGAGGGCGAGGCGCGCACGTCGAAGCGCAACTGGACGGCGCTGGCGACCTTGTTGACGTTCTGTCCGCCCGGCCCGGCGGCGCGGATGAAGTCGAAGACGATTTCGTCTTCGGGCAGAGGAGGAAACATAGCCGCATTTTACCTTAAATGCCGGCCCCCCATCTCGCGGGCGAAATGGGGGGCGCGGGTCGAAGCCGATGGCGGGGCTAGAACATCATGGCGTTGATTTGGGCGATCGTCTCGGGGCGCGGACGCAGGTCGGCCTCCGTCAGACGGTTGAGCGGGGTCTCGGGCAGGTTGTGCATTTCGGTCAGCGTCGGCTTGTTCGGGTTGATGTAAATCAGACCGGTCAACAGCCAGTTGTTCTTTTGGGCCTCCTCCAGCACCTGGAAGGCGTGCGCCCGGTCGGTCGGGTCGTAATCCTTTTCGAGTTTTTTTAGGATGACGGTCGAACCGTCGTGCATGGTCACTTCGCGGACCTCGCCTTCCGCAAACTCGCCCTCCAGTTGGATTTCGGCCAGTTTGGGGACGTAGGCGATTTCGTGCAGCGGGGCCTCGTGGTCTTTGCCCCAGGTGTAGGAGTGGAAGGCGTTCTCCTGGTTGTTGAAGGTGACGCATGGGCTGATGATGTCGAGCACGGCGATGCCCTTGTGGGCGAACGCAACCTTGATGAGTTCCTTGACCTGTTTCGGGTCGCCGGCGAAGGAACGGGCCACGAAGGTGGCCTGGGCGGCCAGGGCCTCCATGCAGATGTCCACCGGCATGTACTGGTTGACGCCCTGGTGCTTGAGTTGCAGCCCCTCCTCGGCGGTGGCCGAGAACTGGCCCTTGGTCAGGCCGTAGACGCCGTTGTTCTCGACGATGTAAATCATCGGCACGTTGCGGCGCACGGCGTGCTTGAAGCCGCCCATGCCGATCGAGGCGGTGTCGCCGTCGCCGGAGACGCCCAGGGCGCGCACCGAGAGGTCGGCGAAGACGGCGCCGGTCGCCAGGGGGGCCATCCGCCCGTGCAGGCTGTTGAAGCCGAAGGAGCGATTCAGAAAATAGGTGGGACTCTTCGAGGAGCAGCCGATGCCGCTGAATTTCATCACCTTTTCGGGGATGATGTCCATTTCGTAGCAGGCGGCGATGATTTGGCTGGCAATCGAATTGTGGCCGCAGCCCTGGCACAGGGTGCTGGGCGCGCCTTTGTAATCGAGTTTGGTCAGGCCGACTCGGTTGACTTGCGCGGCGGCAGGGGTAGCCATCATTTCACCTCCTGAGCGAGGATGGCGTCTTTGACCCAGCGGGCGGTGAGGGGCAGCCCGTCGGTGTGACAGGCCGAGCGCAGGCGGGTCGCCTGGTCGGGCAGGGCGACGGTGAGAATCTGATGCAGTTGGCCGTCGCGGTTGGATTCGACCACGTAGACGCGCTCGTGGCTCTCGACGAATTGGCGGACCTCCGGCGTGCAGGGCAGGGCGCGCAGGCGCAGGAAATCCGTTTTCAGACCCGCCTCCTGCCTCAGCAGGAAGCGCGCTTCCTCCACCGCCGGCGTGGACGAACCGAAAGCAATGACGCCGATTTGCGCGCCCTCGACGGCGTCGATGACGGGGCGCGGCACCAGGCCGCGGGCGGTCTCGTATTTCTTCTTCAGACGCAGCAGGTTGTTTTCCCAGTTATCGGGTTCTTCCGAGTAACGGGCGTTCTCGTCGTGGCCGGTGCCGCGGGCGAAGTACGCCGCCGCGGGGTGACGGTTGCCGGGCAGGGTGCGGTAGGGAATGCCGTCGCCGTCCACGTCCTTGTAGCGCGCCCAGATTCCGTTCAGTTTTTCCAAATCCTCTTCCCACAGCACCTTGCCGCGATCCATCGGGGCGTCGGGGTACTCGAAGGGCTTGCTCATCCATTGGTTCATGCCCAGGTCGAGGTCCGACATGACGAAGACCGGCATTTGCAGGCGCTCGGCCAGGTCGAAGGCTTTCCAGCCGAACTCGAAACATTCCTGAACCGAGCCGGGCAGGAGCATGACCTGGTTGGTGTCGCCGTGGCCGAGGAAATAGACCTGGGTCAGGTCGCCCTGGGCGGTGCGGGTCGGCAGGCCGGTCGAGGGGCCGACGCGCTGGATGTCCCAGACGACGATGGGCACTTCGGCGAAGTAGGCCAGACCGGCGTACTCGGTCATCAGGCTGATGCCCGGCCCGGAGGTGGAGGTCATCGCCCGCAGGCCGGCCCAGCCGGCGCCGACGGCCATGCCGATGGCGGCCAGTTCGTCTTCGGCCTGGATGACGGCGTAGGTGTGCTTGCCGTCGGCGGTCTTGCGCAGTTTCGGCAGGTACACGTTGAGGGCCTCGGCCAGCGAGGAGGCCGGGGTGATCGGATACCAGGCGGCGAACTGGACGCCGCCGTAGATGGCCCCCAGCGCGGCGGCGGTGTTGCCGTCGGTCATGATGTAGCCGGAGGTGGCGTCCATCGGTTCGACCACGTAGGGGTCCGATTTCGTCAGGTTTTGGGCGGCCCAGTCGAAGGCGGCGCGGACGACGCCCATGTTCGATTTAATGGGCGCTTCCTTGCCCTTGAAGTGGAAGGACAACGCCTGTTCGATTTTGTCCAACTCGATGCCCAGGACTTGCGCCAGGACGCCGACGTAGACCATGTTGGCGATGTAGTCGCGCAGGTTGGGGTGACGTCGGCGGCGCGCGCCAGGGCCTTGACCGGCATCGGATAAACGGTGATGTCCTTGCGCTCGATGGGCAGTTTGATGTCGTCGGCGTAGAAAAAGGCCCCGCCGGGCAGGACCTCGGCCAGGTCGCGGCTGAAGGAGTTGGGATTCATGGCGACGACGATTTCATGCTCGTCGCGCCGGGCGATGAAGCCGTCCTTGTTGACTCGGATGGTGTACCAGGTGGGCAGGCCCTGGATGTTGGAGGGGAAGAGATTCTTGCCCGAGACCGGGATGCCCATCTTGAACAGCGCCCGCAACAGGGTCACGTTGGCGGTCTGCGAGCCGGAGCCGTTGATGGTCCCGATGGTGATGGAAAAATCGTTGACGATTTTGTTTGGCATGGGATCTCCTGCAGATTAGATGCCAATTCCGACAAAAAGAGGCCGAAAGATGATAAATCAAACCGGCGGCGGGGTCAAGGGGAGGCGAAGTGCCACCGGACGGGGCCGTTGCAGCGAGGGGCAAATGAAGCCCGACAGGCGGTTTCCTGTCGGGCGCGCCTCATGCTTTCAGCAGGTCGGCTATGGCGGCGGCCATCAGCGCCGCGGCGCGCGGCAGGGCCTGCTCATCGAAGTCGAAGCAGGGATGATGATGGGCGGCGTCCAGATTCTTTTCCTTGTTGGCCGAGCCGACGAAGAAGAAGCAGCCCGGCACCTGCTCCATCATGAAGGCCATGTCTTCCGACCCCATGGTGACGTTGTGGCTGGCGTCGATGCTGGCTTCGGGGAAGAGGCGGCGGGCGACGGCCTCGACCCGGGCGGCGGTTTTGGCGTCGTTGATGACCGCCGGCGTCAGGCGGGTCAATTCGACCTCGGCCGTGCAGCCGAAGGTCTCGGCCAGGCCGTAGGTGATGATTTCGAAGCGTTCGAGAATCTTCTCGCGCACCTCGGGTTCGAAGGTGCGGATCGTGCCGCTCAATTCGACCTGCTGCGGGATGATGTTGAAGGCCTCGCCGCCGTGGATGGTGCAGACGCTGACCACCGCCGACTGCAGGGGCGCGATGTTGCGGGAGACGATGGTCTGCAGGGCGTTGACGATCTGGCTGGCGGCCAGGATGGGGTCGTGGGTCTGGTGCGGGGCGGCGCCGTGCCCGCCCTTGCCGCGCACCTTGACTTTGAAGATTTCGGCCCCGGCCATGGCCGCCCCGCGGGCGACGCCGATCCAGCCGAGCGGCTGGTCGTTCCACAGGTGCAGGGCGAGGGTCACATCGGGGCGCGGGTTTTCGAGCACGCCCGCCTCGACCATGCGGGCCGCGCCGCCCAGGCCCTCCTCGGCGGGCTGGAAGACCAGTTTGACCGTCCCGGCCAGTTCGGCGCGGTGGGCGTGCAGCAGTTTGGCAACCGTCAGCAGGATGGCGGTGTGGCCGTCGTGGCCGCAGGCGTGCATCACGCCGGGGGTCTGGGAGGCGTAGGGGGCGCCGGTCTCTTCGGTGATGGGCAGGGCGTCCATGTCGGCGCGCGCCAGCACCACCGGGCCGGGCTTGCCGCCCTCGAGCAGGGCGACCACGCCGGTCCCGGCGACGCCGGTCTGGACGTTCAGGCCGAGGGCGTTCAGTTCTCTGGCGACGATTTCGGCGGTGCGGATTTCCTGGAAGCCCAGTTCGGGGTGCATGTGGAAGTCGCGTCGCAGGGCCTGCGTGTATTCGAACAGGACGGCGGCTTCGGCCAGGTAGTCGGTCATGTCTCCTCCGTGAAAGGGTTAATGGAACAGGATGCGGCGGAATTTCTCTTCGTAGCGCGGGGCGTCGTCACGGCTGTCTTCGGTGTGGCGGGCGCGCATGCGCTTTTCGAATTCGACGGGGTCGCCGATCTGGGATTTGTGCTCTTTGAGGGCCTGCAGTTTGATTTCCCAGGTATCGGTGACATCGAGGACGACGTTGGGCTGGGCAGTCAGGGCGAGCCAGACCTCGCGCGGGGTGTGCGGCTGGAGGCCCTCAGCGAGCAATTCGGGGAAGTAGTGGGGGTTGCCGGCGGCAGGGAAGACGGCGTCCAGCACCACCTGACCGGCGGCGCGGTGGTCGGGGTGGTTCAGGCCGTAGCCGCTGGAGGGGAAGAGGTTGGTGGGATCGCAGGAGACCAGGATGTCGGGCCGCTCCTGGCGCAGGACACGCACCACCTCGCGGCGCAGGTCGAGGGTCGGGACGAGGTAACCGTCCTCGTGGTCGAGGAAGCGAATCTCGGCGACGCCGATGACGTCGGCGGCGCGGCGCTGCTCCTGACGGCGGTCGGTGCACAGTTCCTGGGGGGTGACGTCCATGCCGCCGCCCTTGTCGCCGCAGGTCAGCAGGCAGTAATGGATGCGGTGGCCGGCGCGCGCCCAGCGGGCGAGGGTCGCGCCGCAGAAAAATTCGGGGTCGTCGGGGTGGGCGAGGACGACCAGAATCTTTTGAGGCTCGGCCCAGACGCCGGGCGATTCCTCGTTCATGGTTTTTCTCTCTCGGTGCAGTTTTCGCAGGGTTGTTGGGCTTTGCGCCGCAGGGCTTCGAGTTCGTCCCAGGGCTGGAGTTCGTCGCGGTGGAATTCGCGGGCGCCGATTTCGGGCAGTTCGACCCGCACGCGCAGTTGCAGCGGCGAGACGTCGATGACCTTGCCTTCGCCGAGGGGGGTGACGACGCGCTTGTTGCGCTTGGGCAGTTCTTTGCGGGCGGCGGCGTATTGCTCGTACTCATAGACCAGGCAGCAGCGCAGGCGGCCGCACATGCCGGTGATTTCGTCGGGCGTCAACGAAATGCCCTGCTCTTTGGCCATCTTGATGGAGATGGGGCTGAAGTCGGTCAGGAATTTCGAGCAGCAGCGCGTCTCGAGGCCGCAGGCGCCCATGCCGCCCAGCAATTTGGCGACGTCGCGCGGCCCGATCTGGCGCAATTCCACCTGCGCCGGGGCGAATTTTTTCTGCATATCATGGCGCAGGGATTTGAGATCGACTTTTTCCTCGGTCTCGGTGCTGAACATGATGGCCAGGCGGGCGCCGTCGAAGGAGTACTCGGCGGCCACGATCTTGACGCCGGGCAGTTTCAACTGGGCGGCGCGTTCGCGGCAGTCGATCAGGGCCTCGACTTCTTTCTGCTGCCAGACGCGGCGCAGGACGAGGTCGCGCGGGGTGGCGCGCCGCTCGACCGGTTTCCAGCCCTCGGGCGGTTTGACCGGATTTTCGATGATGGCGGTCACCTCGCCCAGTTGTTTGCCGCGCGTCGTCTCGACGATGACGTGCTCGCCGGGGCGGATGTCGGGGACGGAGGAGGCGTCGAAATGATAGACTTTTCCGATGGGCGCAAAGCGGACGCCAACGATGAGCGGTTGCATGGGGGGAATTATACCGTAACGCAGACTTCGGAAGTCTTGC
The DNA here is from genome assembly GCA_019873655.1 of Chloroflexota bacterium. Classification (GTDB taxonomy): domain Bacteria; phylum Chloroflexota; class Anaerolineae; order Anaerolineales; family Villigracilaceae; genus JAFGSI01. Next base: position 250,859 of record JAIOAU010000001.1, read on the forward strand.
GACTAGACGACGTTGATGGTGGGGGCGTTGTTCTGGCGCATGGCCTCGACGCTCAGGCGGGCGGCGACCTGTTCGGCGATCGCCCGCAGCGCCTGGGCGGCCGGCGACTCGGGATGGGCGACGACCGCCGGCTGGCCGCTGTCGCCGCTGACGCGCACGCTCGCTTCCATCGGCACCGCGCCCAGGAAGGGGACTTTGGCGATGCGCGCCAGGTCCTCGCCGCCGCCTGCCCCGAAGAATTCGCCGCGCATGTTCTCGACCACGCCCAGGATCGGCACTTCGAGGGTCTGGAACATGCTCAGGCCGCGGCTGGCGTCTTCGAGCGAGACGCTCTGCGGGATGGTGACGATGACGACGCCCGAGAGCGGCAGAGTCTGGGCCAGGGAGAGGGCGGCGTCGCCGGTGCCGGGCGGCAGGTCAATGATGAGATAGTCCAGTTCGCCCCATTCCACATCGGCCAGGAACTGGCGGATGGCCGAGTGGAGCATCGGGCCGCGCCAGATGAGCGGCTGGCCGGGTTTGACCAGGAAGCCCATGGACATCAGTTTCACGCCGTAGGCCTCGGCTGGGATCAGTTTGTTGTCCTTGGCGCCGGGGATTTCGCGAATGCCCATCATGGTCGGGATGTTGGGGCCGTAGATGTCGGCGTCCAGCAGGCCGACCCGCGCCCCGCTCTGGGCCAGGGCGACGGCCAGGTTGACCGAGATGGTGCTTTTGCCCACCCCGCCCTTGCCGGATGCGACCGCGATCGCGTTGCGCACCGGCAGGCTGAGCAGGCCGCGCAGACGCCCATCGTGCGGGACGCTGGCGTCCATTTTGATGTCGACTGTTTTGACGCCGGGCACGCCCATCACGGCCTGACGGGCGGCCTGTTCGATGCTGCCTTTGAGCGGGCAGGCCGGGGTGGTCAGAACAATCGTAAAGGAAACGCGGTCGCCTTCGATTTGCAGGTCGCGAATCATGTTCAGGCTGACCAGGTCTTTGTGCAGTTCGGGTTCTTGCACCTGGCTGAGAGCCGCCAGGACGGCTTCGGGGGAGATTGTTTTGCTCATGGGGTATCCATTTCGAGGGTCCGCGCGCTGGGCGCGAGAGAGGGCGAGGGTTTGCGCGCCAGGTGCGCCTCCACGTCGCGGCAGGCGGATTCGAACAGGCGCAGGAGGTCTTCATCGGAGCCGCGGAAGCGCTTCAGCGTTTGCTGTGAACAGGTCAGGCAGCCCTGCATGGCGCGGTACGAATCGGCGTTGCAAGAGGCGCAGGCGTTCAGCCGCACCATCATCAGGACGAAGGCCGTCTGCTCGAGCGAATTGGCCCCGGCGGCGGCGACGCGCTGAACCAGCGCCCGCCAACCGGCAGAGCGCAGGTCGGCCAGGAGCGGGATGAGGCGGTCGGAGAAGAGCAGTTCGGTGTCGTTGGGGCGCATGGCTGCCGCGCCTGCTTGGGTGGAGGTCTCAGGCTTCGGGTTTGGCGCTTGCGGCAAGGCGGGCGGCCTCTTTGGCGGCGCGGGCGGCGTTCTCGCGGGCGGCGTTGAGCGGGCGGATGCTTTCGTAATAGGAGACCGGTTTGGCCAGTTTCTCCTTGTCGTACACGCTGCGCCCAAAGGAGGCCAGTTCGTAGTCGTGATCCATCTTGATGGCGTCGAAGGGGCAGAATTCGGCGCACAGGCCGCAATTCATGCAGATGTCAATGTCAATGTAGAATTCCGCCGGGTCGGGGATCGGGCGGCCGGTCTCCGGGTCGGTGGTGCGGACGATCCAGATGCACTGCGGCGGGCAGACCCGCGAGCAGATACCGCACGAGGTGCAGCGCATCACCTTTTCGCCGTTCGGCCCTTCCTCGTAGACCAGGAAGGGGACGAAGCGGAATTCCTCCGGCACGGGCAGTTTTTCTTCGGGGTATTGAACGGTGAAGATGCCGCGCGTGTTCTTGCTGGCGCGGTGGGCGATTCCTTCCGGCGAACGGTAGCGCCGCTCGCCGCGCGTCACCTGCCGGAACAGCCAGACGGCGTCTTCCCAGTAGGTGTCCCAGAAGCGCTTGAGTGTGACGCCGAGACCTTTCAGAATACCTTTTCCATACATTTCGCTCATGGGTGGCTCCTCGTCAGCGGTCGCATTCGCCCAGCACGATGTCGATCGAACCCAGGATGGCGACCAGGTCGGCGATTTTCTGGCCGACGCACATCGGCCCAAAGGCGGTCAGGTTGATGAAGGACGGGGCGCGGACGTGATAGCGCCAGGGGCTGGATTTGCCGGTCGAGACGATGTAGAAGCCGAGTTCGCCTTTCGGACCCTCGACTCGTCCATACGCTTCGCCGGGCGGGACGCGCACCTGATAGGCCGGTTTGACGGCCATGATTGGCCCGGCCGGAATCTGCTTGACGGTCTGCTGGATGATGCGCAGACTCTGGCGGATTTCGTCGAAGCGAATCATCATCCGGTCGTAGATGTCGCCGTTCGGGCGGCAGGCGACGTCGAACTCCAGGCGGTCGTAGATGCTGTAGGGTTCGGCCCGGCGCACGTCGTAGGGGATACCCGAGGCGCGCAGCAGCGGCCCGGAGGTCGAGTAGCGGATGGCGTCCTCGGCCGTCAGCACGCCCTGGCCGATTCCGCGGGCGCGGATGATCTCGTTGTCGGCCAGCAGGTTTTCCAGTTCGTCCACTTTGCGCGGCAGGCGGTCGAAGGCCAGGTCGCGGACTTTTTCCAGCACGCCGTCGGGAAGGTCGCGCGCCACGCCGCCGAAGCGGAAGTAGTTGCACATCATGCGCGAGCCGGAGACCGCCTCGAAGATGTCGAGAATCAATTCGCGCTCTTCCTGGGCGTAGAGCATGGGGGTGAAATACGCGCCCAGGTCGTTGAGCAGGAAGCCGATCGCCCAGACGTGGTTGGCGATACGGGTCAGTTCGGCCATCATCACGCGGATGTACTCGGCGCGTTCGGGCGGGGTGATGCCCATCAGTTTTTCCACCGCCAGGGCGTAGCCGAAGTTGTTGCTCATCGAGGTCAGGTAATCCAACCGGTCGGTGTAGGGCATGTTCATCAGGAAAGTGTTGCGCTCGCCGATTTTCTCGTGGTTGCGGTGCAGGTAGCCCATGACCGGCTTGAGGTTGACGATGGTCTCGCCGTCCAGGACGACGGCGACGCGAAAGACGCCGTGAGTGGAGGGGTGGTGCGGGCCGATGTTGACCAGCAGGTGCTCGGTCTCCAGACCGCTTTCGGTCTTCTGATATTGCCGGAGCGCCTCGTAGAGCGCCTTTTCGGGGTCGAAGTCGGTCTTCTTGCGGGGGTCGAACCCGGCCGGGAAGGAGAGGTTGTCGCCCAGACGGGCCTTGTCTTCGGCCATCTGGAATTTGCCTTCCGGCCAGCGCGATTTGAAGGGCTTGAATTCTTCTTCGAAATAGGCCTCGCGCCAGTCCTTGCGCAGGGGGTGACCGGCGAAATCCTCCCACATCAGGATGCGGCGCAGGTCGGGGTGACCGGTGAATTTGATGCCCAGCAGGTCCCAGGCCTCGCGCTCCTGGAACTCCGCGCCGGGGTAGATGGAGACCAGGGAGGGCACCTCGACGGGGTCGCGGCGCTCGACCTGGACCTTGAAATTGACGCCCGGCCCGCCGGTCGTTTTATAGGCGTGATAGACGACTTCCATCTTGCCTTCGGGCAGGTAGTCCACGCCGGTGACGGAGGAGAGGTAATCGTAGCCGAGGTCGTCGCGCAGGGCGCGGGCAAAGTCGAGCAGTTTGTCTTTTTCGACGATCCAGCCGGAGTAGCCGGGGCGGGAGTCGGGAGTCACCCAGCCGGGGAAGCGGGCGGCCAGGTCGAGGGTCTCGACAGGAGCGGGAGCGGTCATCTCAGGCCTCGCTTTCTGCCAGCCGGCGGTGGTATTCTTCGACCTTGCGCGGGTCGATCAGGTCGGGGCCGAGGATGGGAATCGGAATCTCGGCCAGGTCGCGCCCTTTTTGATACCAGCGCGAGTTGCGCCAGTGTTCGCCGGTAATTTTTTCCTGGATTTTCATCAGGCCGTTGAGCAGGGCCTGCGGGGTGGGCGGGCAGCCGGGGACGTAGACGTCCACCGGAATGAATTTGTCGATTCCGGAGACGACGTTGTAGCCTTCCTTGAACGGCCCGCCGCCCGAGGCGCAGGCGCCCATGGCCAGCACGTACTTGGGTTCGGGCATCTGGTTGTACAGGCGGACGATGATGGGGACCATCTTCTTGGTGACCGTCCCGGAGACGATCATCAGGTCGCTCTGGCGCGGGCTGGGGCGCATGATTTCCATGCCAAAGCGCGCCAGGTCGAAGCGGCTGGCGGCGGTGCAGATCATTTCGATGGCGCAGCAGGCCAGGCCGAACATCATCGGCCAGACGGAAGCGCGCCGTCCCCAGTTGTAGATGCGGTCGAGGGTGGTGATGGCTACCTGTCCCTGCACTTCGGGCGGGATCTCGTAGCCGGGAACGTTCAGTTCGTTTGTGTCCATCGCTTCTCCTTGTCCGGCATTGGAAACGGGGCGATTATAGCGTTTGGGACGCCTCCAGTCAACCGAATTAAGAAAATATATATTTGCGTAATTCACAAAAGATGACTATAATGTGACAAATGACACCCACTCCCTCGCCTTCGCGTTTGCCCACCCGCCTGCGCATTCTCGATTATCTGCGCAAGCATCAGGCGGCCAGCGCCCTCGAACTCAGCCGGGCGCTGGGGATGACGGTCGCCAACATCCGCCATCACCTGGCCGTGCTGGCCGCCAACGACCTGGTCCAGGCGGTGGGACGGCGGCGGGAGGGACTCGGCCGCCCGAAGCAGGTCTATGGTCTCTCGCGCCGCCTGCTCGGCGACGGGCTGGACGAACTTTCGGGGCGGTTGTTGTCCGAGTGGCTGGGAGGTCTGCCCGAGGAGCAGCGCGATCCGGCGCTGCGCCGGCTGGCGGACCGGCTGGCGGGGCCGGCGGCCGGTCAGGGGGGCGCGCTGCCGGCGCGGCTGGCGCGCCTCGTCCAGCGCCTGGACGCGCTCCATTACCAGGCGCGCTGGGAGGCCGGCCCGACGGGGGCGCGCATCCTCCTGGGGCATTGTCCCTACGCGGCCATCATCGCCGACCATCCCGAATTGTGCCGCATGGACGCCTTTCTGCTCGAAGCCTTCCTGGGGCTACCGCTGACTCAGACGGCCAAACTGGAGCGCGCCGCCTCGGGGTTGCCGCAGTGCATCTTCGTGGCCCGCTGAGACCTTTGCGAGGCCGGACAAAATCGGGTATAGTTATGGCGTCGAGTTCAGAGACCCGGCCTCTCGAAGAGACCGGGTCTCTGAAGCGACGAGGAAATTTCTCTTTAGAGGAGCAGCCATGACCATTCATATTCTGACGGACAGCACAGCCGATTTGGGAAAGGATTTGGCCGCCGAGTTCGGCGTGGAGGTCATTCCCCTGACGGTCACCCTGGGCGAGAACGCCTATCTCGACGGCCTCGAAATCGACCAGCAGAAACTCTTCGACCTGGTCGCTCAGACCGGGGTTCTGCCCAAGACGGCCGCGCCGTCGGTGGGGGAATTCGTCCGTTTCTTCGACCGCGACGGGGAGAGCGTGTTCATCGGCATTTCGTCCAAACTCTCGGCGACCATCCAGAACGCCCGCCTGGCGGCGGCCGAAAAAGGCGAGGGCCGCGTGCGGGTGATCGATTCGCTCAACCTTTCGACCGGCATCGGCCTGCTGGTCCTGCGCGCCGCCGAACTGCGCGCCGCCGGCCGCTCCGCCGCCGAGATCGAGCAGGAGATTCTGGCCTGCGTTCCGAAGGTGCGCACGTCCTTCATTATTGACACGATGGAATACCTCTACAAGGGCGGGCGTTGTTCGGCCTTGCAGGCGCTGGCCGGCAGCGTGCTCAAGATTCATCCCATCATCGAGGTGCGCGCCGACGGGACGCTGGGGGTCAAGGGCAAGGCGCGCGGCTCGCGCGAGAAGGGCTTGCAGATGATGCTCGACGACTTCGCCGCCGACCTGGAGCGCCTCGACCGCCGCCGCGTCTTCGTCACCCACACCGCCTGCCCGGAGGACGCCGAATTCCTGAAGCAGGAAATCATCCGTCTGGCCGCGCCCGACGAGGTGCGCATCACTCTGGCGGGGAGCGTCATCTCCAGCCACTGCGGGCCGAGGACGATCGGCATCCTGTACCTGTTGAAGTGAAACGAATCGGGCCTCGCCAGAGGCCCGATGGTTTGGGAGAAATCCGATGACGCTGGCAGTTCTGATTCACGCCCTCCTCTTCCTTGCCTTCTGGCTGATGAATCTACCTTTTCGAGGAACGCTCAACAATTTCCTCGCCGAGGAGACCGGCCTGCCGGTGGATTACCTCTCGGTTTTCCTGACCTTTGCGGCTGCCATGGCTCTCTGGAGCGAAGAGCGCCTGGCCCGGCGCGGCCGTGTCCGTTGGGCCGGATCGACGCGGCTGTATCACGCGGCCGGGGTTTTCTTCCTGCTCTTCTTTTACGGCAGTTTCACGGTCCTCTTTCTGAAGAATCCTATCCAGGTTGTCCGTCTGGGACAACTGATTCAGTATTTTCGATACGTTGTGGACTTCGGCCTCTTGCTCTTCCTGGCTTGGGGCCTGCGGAGGGGGATGAAAAGTGAAGCGGTCTCTGGCAAGGCTGTGTCGTTTGTGGTTCTGTTGGCCCTCTGGTGCATTCCGCTCTTCTGGCCGCCTGGCAACGTCTATCGCCGCCCTCTGCCGGAAAAGCCGCGTCTGATCGCCCATCGCGGCGCTTCGACCCTGGCGCCCGAGAACACGCTGGCTGCCATGCAGGCTGCCGCCGATTTGGGCGTCTATGGACTGGAGACCGATGTTAGTGTCAGCCGCGACGGCGTTCTGTTCCTGATGCACGATTCCACGCTGCGCCGAACCACGAATGTGGCGCAGGTCTATCCCGGGCGGGAGGATGACCCGGTCGAGTCCTTCACCTGGGACGAACTTTCCCGACTGAACGCCGGCAGTTGGTTTGCCGAATCGTCCGCCTTTTGGGGCGAACCCATTCCGACCCTGGAAGAGATGCTCTATTTGGTCGCCGAGCATGACTTGATCTTGATTTACGACTTGCGCATTCCTCCCGCCGACCATCCCTACGCTGACCAGGCCCTCGATCTATGTCTGCAGGAAATCGAAGCGGCCGGAGTCGCCTCTCGGACGTGGGTTTTGACCGGCCGCGACGAGATCGCCTACATTCGCCGCGCCTTGCCCGATGCAATTCTGGCGGCGAGCGTCAATTACTGGAATCCCCCAGCGCCCTCTGACCTGCTGGCTGACGGCTACCGGGTGGTCAACAGCGAGTATGGCCTTTCGAACCGGGCCATCCAGGCCTATCGGCAGGCCGGGCTGTGGGTCAATCTGTGGACGGTGGATGAACCGTGGCAATACTCCCGCCTGTGGCTGGCGGGCGCAGATTCGGTGACGAGCAACCGCGTCCAGGTGTTCGCGGCCATGCAGCGGCCTATCGCTGCGCTGGCGTATCCTGCTTACTTGCTGGCGTGGAGCGGCGCGGGGTTGTTGGCGCTGGGGGTTCTCCTGGTGAAGAAGCGCGCCGCCCTTTAGCATCGAAACGGTCAATCCGCGTTTTTCGACGCCGGTTTCATCATTTATCCCATTTCAACCAGGACTTCGTTGACCGTCCCGGCGGGCTGGGGCGGAATCGGACCCGTCACCGGCTGGCCGTTCAGCGTCACGGCGCGGACGCCCTTCTCGACCCGGCGCGGGTTGCGCACCCGGATGTGGTACGTCGCCCCGCGCCACTGACGCGTCACCTCGAATTCCTGCCAGTCCGGCGGGATGCAGGGGTCAACGGTCAGGCCGTCGAAGCCGGGGCGCACGCCCAGGATCCAGTGCGTGACGGCGTGGTACATCCATCCGGCCGAGCCGGTCAGCCAGGGATGGCGCGCCCGCCCGAAGGCGGTGTGGTCGCGTCCCATGATGAACTGGCAGTACGAGTAGGGTTCGGCCTGGCGGATTTCGATGATGTCGTTCTGGTTGTAGGGCAGGAGGGCGTCGTAGAACTTCATCGCCCGCGCCCCGCGCCCCAGTTTGCACTCGGCGACGATGGCCCAGGGGTTCGGGTGGCTGAAGATGGCGGCGTTCTCCTTGATGCCCTTGTAGACGCGCGTCACGTAGCCGATGTCGTCATCGGGTTTCGAGAAGGCCGGCCAGAGCAGGTGGATGCCGTACTGCGAGTAGAGGTACTTGTCCACCGCGTCCATGCACTGACGGGCGCGCTCTGGGCTGGCGGCCTCCGAGAGGACGGCCAGCGAGTTGCTCTCCAGGAAGATTTTGCCCTCCTCGTTCTCGCGCGAACCGATCTTGAGGCCCTTTTTGGTGAAGCCGCGCAGGTACCACTCGCCGTCCCACAGATGGGCCTCGCAGGCCTGGCGGACTTTCTCGGCCAGGGCGGTGTACTTTTCCACGTCTTCGCGGCGGCCGAGGAATTGGGCCGCCTCGACGAAGTTGCGCAGCGCCCAGTAGTGCAGGAAGGAGACCATGGCCGATTCGCCGCCGCCCAGGTTGAGGCAGTCGTTCCAGTCGGCGCGCAGGCCCAGGCAGATGCCGCTGCGGCCCACCTGTTCGGCGGAAAAGTCGAGGGCGCGCTTGAGGTGCTCATAGACGGTCGCTTCGCCCTCGTCGGCGAAGGGGATGACCTGGTCGAAGAAAGCAAGGTCGCCCGTCTCCTTGACGTACTCGCAGGTGGAGGCCACGATCCACAGGTGGTCGTCGGAGCAGGTGTCCTTCAGGCCGTGGATGATGTCCTTCGGGCTGGGGGTGGGGACAACGGTCGGGAGTTTGACGCCGGGCAGGCGGTCTTCTTTGGGCTTGAAGACCTCGGGGTCGAACAGGTGCAGGCCGTAGCCCTGACTGACCTGCCCGTGGAACAGTTCCTCGAGCCGCTGCCGGACCTTGGCCGGGTGGGTGTGCGGGACGCTCATCACGTCCTGGGCGGTGTCGCGGTAGCCCAGGCCGGTGCGCCCGCCGACCTCGATGAACGAGGCGAAGCGCGACCAGACGACGCAGGTCTCGGCCTGGTAGAGGGTCCAGGTGTTGGTCATCGTATCGAGGCCGGGGTGGGGGGTCTTGCACTGGAATTTGTCGAGTTTGCGCTGCCAGTAGGCTTTGAGGTCGGCGAAGGCGGCGTCGCGGGCGGCGGGGTCGGCGTATTTTTTGCGCATCGCCAGGCCCTGTTTGCGCGGGCCGACGCCGAGCAGGAAGGCCAGGCGCGTCTCCTCGCCGGGGGCGAGGATCAGGCGTTTGTGCAACGCGCCGCAGTGATTGCCGCCCAGTTCGGCGGAGTTCGAGCAGAGGCCGCGCGCCACCGCCTCGGGGTCGGTCTCGGTGCGGTAATTGCCCAGGAAGGCGTCGCGCACGCAGTCGTAGGAATCCGGCTCGAAGTCGGCGGTCATGTAGTGGAAGGTCCAGGGTTCGTAGAAGAAATCGTACTCGATGACGCCGTCGGCGTAACTGGAACCGCTGGCGTAGAGCGACATTTGCAGGTTCTGGTTGTCGATTTCGATGTGATGGAAGGAGAATTCCACGTAGGAGAAGACGCTCAGGCGGCGCGGCCGCGCTGAGGCGTTGCGCAGACGCACGTCCCAGATTTCCACATCGTCTTCGACGGGGATGAAAATCAACTGGCTGGCCTGGATGCCCTGGTAGTCGCAGGAGAATTTAGAATAGGAGAGGCCGTGACGGCACTCGTATTTGGCCTGGGTCAAGTCCTTGCCGGTCGGCTGCCAGGAAATCGTCCAGAATTCGCCGCTTTCGTCGTCGCGCAGGTAAACGTAATGCCCGGGCCGGTCGAGGGGGACGCCGTTCTGCCGGAAGCGGGTGATGCGGCCGTGCTCGGCGGATTTGTAGAAGGCGTAGCCGCCGGCGTTGTGCGAGAGGACGGCGCACATGTCCCGGACGCCGATGTAATTGGTCCACGAGACGGGGATGTCGGGCCGCTCGATGACGTATTCGCGGTGGTCGTTGTCGAAGTAACCGTAGCGCATGGGCACCTCACGAGATGGGGATTGGGGAAGGGCTGGAGGGTGGTTTTAACACGAAGGACAGGAAGGGGACACAAAGGCCACGAAGGTTTTTTGGGATAAACACGAAGGGTGCGAAGGAGACACGAAGGCCATGAAGGGGTTTTGGGATAAACACGAAGGGTACGAAGGAGACACGAAGGCCATGAAGGGTTTTTGGGGATAAACACGAAGGGCGCGAAGGAGACACGAAGGCCACGAAGGGTTTTTGGGGATAAACACGAAGGGTGCGAAGGAGACACGAAGGCCACGAAGGGTTTTGGGGATAAACACGAAGGGCGCGAAGGAGACATGAAGGCCGCGAAGTTTTTTTGAACGAACACGAAAGATTAAATCGTTGTTTTTGTGCTCTTTGTGTTTCCTTCGAGTCCTTTGTGTTTCTAACCTACTGGACGCAGAATCGCTTCAACCACTCGATTAATTCCTCGGCCTTGGCGGGGCTGTCGGCCTCGACCATCAGGCGCAGGACCGGTTCGGTGCCGGAGAAGCGCAGGAGCGCCCAGTTGTCGTTTTCGAGCAGGACTTTGGTTCCATCGTAGTGGGTGACGCGCACGACCGGATACGGCCCGACGGCGGTGATGGGCGTCTCTTTGATGCGGCGGGGGATGTCGACGCGCATTTCGGGGGTGGCGGGCAGGTTCTCCTCGCGGCTGTAGAGGCGTCCAGCGATGTTCCAGACCTCTTCTTGAATCTCCGAGATGCGCTTGCCGGTGCGGGCCAGCATTTCGACCACCAGAGCGCAGGCGAAGATGCCGTCCTTGCCGAGGATGTGGCCGCGCACGGTCAAGCCGCCGCTCGATTCGCCGCCCAGCAGGGCGTCGTGTTCGACCATGGCGGCGGCGATATGCTTGAAACCGACCGGCGTCTCGTAACTCTTCTCGCCGAAACGGGCCGCCATGCGGTCGAGCATGTGGGTGGTGGCCAGGTTGCGCACCACGCCGCCGCGCTGTCCCTTGACCTCGTGCAGGTACCAGTAGACCAGGCACAGGAGGTCGTTGGTGGAGATGTAGCGTCCTTTTTCGTCAATGATGGCGATGCGGTCGGCGTCGCCGTCGGTGGCCAGGCCGAGGTCGTAGCGGCCCTCCTGGAGTTCGTTGATGAGCAGGCGCAGGGCCTCCAGGTCGGGGGCCGGGGAGCGGCCGCCGAAGAGCGGATTGCGCCGCTCGTGGATGAAGGTGACGCGGCAGCGCGCCTCGGTCAGGATGATGCCGAGGGTCAGTTGCCCGACGCCGTACATCGGGTCCACGATGACGCGCAGGCCGGCGCGGCGGATGGCCTCCATGTCGATCAGTCTTTCGACCGCGTCGACGTAGTCGTTGGTCATGTCGCGGCGCTGGACGATGCCGGCCTCCAGCGCCAGGTCGAGGTCGAGTTTGACCACCTGGGCGGCGGTCAGGCGGTTGGTCTCGGCGGTGATCTGGCGCGTTTCGTCGTCGAGCAGCAGGGAGCCGTCGCTGCGGAAGACTTTTAGGCCGTTCCATTCGGGCGGGTTGTGGCTGGCGGTGAAGACCAGCCCGTAGGCGGCACCGACCTTGGCGGTGGCATAGGTGACCAGCGGGGTGGGAGCGTCTTCGCTGAGCAGGATGACCGAGATGTCGTTGCCGGCGAAGACCTCGGCGGCGGTCTCGGCGGCGCGGTCGGAGAGGAAGCGCCGGTCGTAGCCGATCAGCACGCCGCGCTTTTCCTCGCCGCGGCGGGTGATTTCGTTGGCCAGCGCCTGCGAGAGGCGGCGGACGTTGTGCATGGTGAAGCCCTCGCCGATGACAGCGCGCCAGCCGCCGGTCCCGAAGGCGACCTCAGTCTCGGCCTCCGGGCGGCGCGGCCGGAAGAGGCGCTTTTGCAGGATGCGCGCTGCCTGGGCCAGGTCTTCGTCGCTGTTGATGCCCTGGACTTCGTCGGGGTCGTAGGTCTGGTAACTTTCGACCAGCAGGCCGGAATGCACCAGTTGGTGGACGCAGTCGGTCAGGCGGTAGCCGCCCTGACCGGCGGCGGGCGAGAGTTTTTCGAGGGCGGGGAAGATGACGTCGGCGCGCACGACGTAGGCGCCGATGTTGAGTTCGCGGATGGCGCGGATGCTCTCGGAGGCGTCGGCGGCTTCGATGATGTCAATGATGCGCCCGCCGGCGTCGCGCAGGACGCGCCCGTAGGGGTAGGGGCGATCGACGACCGCCGTGAGCAGGGTCAACTGCGCCTGGCGCAGGGTGTGACGGTTGAGCAGGCCGCGGATGGAATCGGGACGGAAGAGGGGCGTGTCGCCGTAGAGGATGAGCAGGTCGCCGTGGAAATCTTGCAGGAGCGGCTTGAGTTGCAGAACGGCATGCCCCGTGCCGAGTTGCTCTTCCTGGCAGACGTAGGAGTAATCCGGCCCGAGGTGGGCGCGCATTTCGTCGGCCTCGCAGCCGATGACGATGAACAAGTCTTCGGGGCGCACCACCTGGAGGGCGTTTTGCACCACGTAGTCAATAACTTTGCGCCCGCCCAAATCTTTGAGCAGGATGGAGCGCACATCGGCCGAATCGGATTCTTTCCCGGCGGCCAGAATGACGGCTTTGAGCGGCTGTTTGGATTCGGGCATGTCTCCTCCGGCGAAGTTTATACCGTGTTTGATGTAACCCGTCAATGAAACAAATCGAATCGATTCAACTGTGAGGCTTCTGGAATAGCCTGGCAGGCTTAAAGCATCGAATTGCGCGCATGACGCGACCCTTTTCGAAAACTTCGATGCAACATGGCTCATTGACCACGACTGGGCTTTTGGCGGGTTGCCTTGACTCAAGGCATTTTGCTTCTTGCTTGCCCATCGTTGACAGTTCGGCGGAACGATAGTATTCTCACGGTGTGGAACCCTGGTCTCTCTTCGACGTCGCGCCGCGCTGGACGGTCACCGACCTGACCCGTTACCTGCGTCATTTGCTCGAGAGCGATGACTCCCTGCAGGGTCTGTGGGTGCAGGGCGAGGTCTCGAACTTGTCGCGGCCGTCTTCGGGGCATGTCTATTTCACGCTCAAGGATGCCGGGGCGCAGTTGCGCTGCGTGATGTGGCGCAGCGACGCGGCGCGCTTGCGCTTCCTGCCCCAGGACGGCATGGGGGTCGAGGCTCACGGGCGAATCAGCGTGTACGAGGCGGGCGGCCAGTACCAATTGTATGTGGACGCCTTGCGGCCGCTGGGAGAGGGCGCGCTGTACCAGGAATTTCTGCGCCTGAAGTCTCTGCTGGAGGCGGAAGGCCTGTTCGACGCCGAACGGAAGCGTCCGCTGCCTGAACGTCCGCGGCGGATTGGAATCGTCACCTCGCCGACCGGGGCGGCGCTGCGCGACATGCTCAACACGCTGCGACGGCGCAATCCGCTGGTGGAGGTCGTCCTGGCTCCTACGCCGGTGCAGGGCGAGGAGGCCCCGCCGGCGCTGGTCGAGGCGCTGGAGAGACTCAACCGTCTGGCCGCGCCGGATGTGATTTTGCTGGCGCGCGGCGGCGGTTCGATCGAAGACTTGTGGGCCTTCAACGATGAACGCGTCGTGCGGGCGGTAGCGGCTTCCGCCGCGCCGGTGGTCAGCGGCGTCGGCCACGAGACCGATTTCACGCTGGTGGATTTCGCCGCTGACCTGCGCGCTCCCACGCCCACCGCCGCCGCCGAACTGGCCACCCCGCTGACGCTGCAGGATTTCTGGGCCGATCTATCCGCCATCCAGGGCCGGCTGCAGACCCGGATGAGCGCCCTCTTCGAGCGGCAGCGCGTCCGACTGGAGAATGCCGCCGATCGGCTGCGTTTCTTCTCGCCCCTCCGCCGCCTGCAGACCGAACGACAGCGTTTGGATGAGGCCGCCCGCCGTCTGGCGGCGGCGCAGGCGCATCGTCTGCAACTGGCGGCGGCGCGGCTGGGCGGCCTGGCGAATCGGTTGCAGGCCCTCAGCCCGCTGGGCGTCCTGGAACGCGGCTACGCCCTGGTCACCCGGCGGCGGGACGGCCGTCTGGTCACGAGCCGGGCGCAGGCGACGGTCGGCGAGGCGCTGGCGGTGCGCGTCCGCGATGGGACGTTCGCGGCGCGCGTTTCCGAGGAAGAGTAGGTGAATCATGGACAAATCCGAAGCCAACGAAATCGAGGCGATGACGTACGAGCAGGCTTCCGCCGAACTGGAGGCGGTCGTGGCGGCGCTGGAGGCCGAGAGCCGTCCGCTGGAGGAGGCGCTGGCGCTGTTCGAGCGCGGCCAGGCGCTGCTCAAGCGCTGCGCGGCGCTCCTCGAGCAGGCCGAACTCAAGGTCCGTCAACTTTCCGGCGAGGATCTCTCAGACTGGACCGATACGACCCCATGATTCTGGAAGCGCTTCTTCGAAATTACGTCTTGTGGACGGCGCTGACGGCCTGGTTCCTGGCGCAAGCGTTCAAGGTGCCGATCGATTATTTCTTGAATCGCAAATGGAATTGGGCGGTTGCGGTGCGCGCCGGCGGCATGCCCAGTTCGCACTCGGCGCTGATCGTCTCGGCGGCGTACGCCATCGGCTTGCATTATGGCTTCGATACGCCGGTCTTCGCCCTGGCGGTGGCCATCGCCATGATCGTGGTCTACGACGCCGCCGGGGTGCGCCGTCAGGCGGGGATGCAGGCCGAGAAGATTAATGTGATCGTCAGCGAACTGCTCAAGGGGCACCCCATTTCGCAGCAGCAACTGCGCGAGGTGCTCGGCCACACGCCGCTCGAGGTGCTGGGGGGCATTCTGCTCGGCCTGGCGGTGGCGCAGGCGATGTGGTTTTTCTGGAAATAATTGAGGGGAATTACCGACCCAGAGCGCGGCGGACGAAGCCCAAGAGAGACTGCCATTCGGGAACGCGCAGCAGGGCCAGCGCGAGCGCGTAGACCGCGCCGCCGACGGCGACGCCTCCCAGGGCGGCGACGGCGCTCGGCAGGCGATTCGTCAGCGGCAGCCAGGCCAGCAGCGCCAGGGACATGCCCCCCGTCGCCAGGGCCGCCGCGCCGAAGCCTTTGGCAAGGTCCCGGCCCTCGATTCCGTTCAGGCGGCGGCGCATCAGCAGGGCCAAGGTCAGCGCCTCGAGGGCGGTGGCCAGCGAATTGGCCAGCGCCAGCCCGCCGTGCGGCATCCAGCCGAGGCGTCCGAACAGGGCCGAAAGGCCGAAACTGAGGGCCACGTTCAGGCTCATCGCCCCCACGCCGACCAGGACGGGCGTGCGGGTATCGTGCAGGGCGTAGAAGGTGCGCGCAAGCACTTCCAGCACGGCATGGCCGACCAGACCGGCCGCGTACCACAGCAAAGCCCAGGACACCAGGGCGGCGGTCTCGGCGGTGAATGCGCCGCGCTGATAGATGAAGGCCACGATGGGGCCGCGCAGCAGAATCAACCCCAGGCTGGCGGGCAGCGCCAGGAGAATCACGCCCCGCAGGGCGGCGGCCAGTCCGGCGCGGACGCGGTCCAGCCGGCCCAGGGCGTAGTGGGCGGCAAAGGTCGGCATGGCGGCGGTGGCGATGGATTGGGCGATGACCGCTTGCGCCATCACGAACAGGGTGAAACCAATCGAGAGGCCGGTCACCGCGCCCTGCCAGCGCGAACCGAGCCAAGTGTTGACCCAGAAGTTGAGTTGCACGACCGCCACCCCCAGCAGGCGCGGCCCCATCAGCCGAAAGACCTCGCCCACGGCTGGATTTTTCCATCCCAGGGTCGGGGAGTACTCGCCTTTTAATTTGAGCAGGGGAGGAATCTGAATGAGCAGGTACAGGGCCGCGCCGATCACGACGCCCCAGGCCAGGCCGTAGATTCCCAGGCGCGGCGAGAGCGCCAGGATGCCGAAAATCAGTCCCAGGCGGTACATGGCCGGGGCCAGCGCCGAGTACAGGAAAATCTGGCTTGAATTGAGGATGCCCACCAGCAGCCCGCCCAGCCCGAACAGGATGGCCGAGAGGATTTGAATGCGGAGCAGGTCCACCGTCAGCGCGAATTTGGCCGGGTCGGCGGCGAAGGCCGGGGCCAGGGCGTAGCGCACGATGGCCGGGGCGAAGATCGCCGCCAGGGCGGCCAGGCCGGTCAGCGTCAGGGTGATGAGGTTGCCGATGGCCGAGGCCAGCCGCCAGGCGGCCTGACGGTCGCCCCGCACCAGGAGGGCGGTGAAGGTGGGGATGAACGCCGAGCCGAGCGCGCCGCCGGCGATCAGGACGAACAGGGTCTCGGCCGGGCGGTTGGCGGCCAGGAAGGGGTCCAGTTCGGAGGCGGCGTCGAAGCGGCTGGCCGAGAGGATGCTGTAGGCCAGGCTGGTCAACTGGCTGATGATCATCGCCAGCATGACCGTACCGGCGGCGCGGCCGATTTGTCGGTTGGAAACGGCGGGGGAGTCGGTCACGAGGGGGGATTATACAACAGAAACATTCCGGGTGTTCGCCAGGCGAAGGGCGGGCGCAGGTTCGCCGACAGGTCAGAACGGCTATGCTATAATCGTTGCTGGAGCGGCGACCTCTGATGAGAGACTTTGTGTATCGTTGGGTACTTGCAGCCTGTTTGTTGACCGTTGTGCTGGCCGCCTGCCAGCCGGGGACGCCTTTGCCTGGCGAGCCTCAGCCGCCGACGGCTACCGCTGTCCCGCCGACGGCGGGAATTCCCTCTCTGCCGGCCTGGATTCAGATTTACTTCACCGATCCCGACGCGCCGTCCGCCGCCTCGTACCGCGGTGGGCCGGACGAGGCCCTGGCAGCCGCCATTGACGAGACGCGCCTCTCGATCGACCTGGCGGTCTACAGCCTGAACTTGTGGAGCGTGCGCGACGCCCTCCTGCGCGCTTACCGCCGCGGAGTGGCCGTGCGGGTGGTGATCGAAAGCGACAACCTGGACAGCCCCGAGGTCCGCAGCCTGATTCAGGCCGGAATCCCGGTGCTGGGCGACCGGCGGCAGGGCCTGATGCACCACAAATTCATCATCCTCGACCGCAGCCAGGTTTGCACCGGTTCGATGAATTACACGGCCGGCAGCGCCTACCGCGACAACAACAACCTAGTCTGCATCCGCTCGGCGGCCATGGCCGAGAACTACCAGCGCGAATTCGACGAGATGTTCGTCGAGGACCGCTTCGGCCCCGATTCGCGCCCCGATACGCCGCGCCCGCGCCTGACCCTCGACGGCGTCCAGGTGGAGGTCTATTTCTCGCCCGATGACGGCGCGGCGGCGCGCATCATCGAACTCATCCAGGGGGCGCAGCGCAGCATTCATTTCCTCGCCTATTCCTTCACCTCCGACGCCATCGGCGAGGCCATGCGCCAGCAGGCCATCTTTGTCAGCCTCTACGGCGTGATGGACGATGGCCAGGCGTCCTCGAACACCGGCAGCGAGTACGAAGTCTTCTGGAACATGGGCCTGGACGTGCACCTGGACGGCAATCCGGGCCTGATGCACCACAAAGTGATCATTTTGGATCAGCAAACCGTCATTTTCGGCTCCTACAATTTCACCGAAAGCGCCGAACAACGCAACGACGAGAATCTGGTCATCGTTCACGACCCGGCCGTCGCCGCGGCTTTCCTGTCCGAGTTCTGGCGCGTCTACCGCCGGGCCGCGCCGTGAGATTGAACTGATTCAACCTTTTTGCTACAAAGATTGTCTGGAAAGTAAAAGCATCGGATCGCGCAAATTTTCCAAATCTTTTTCGCAAAATTCGTGTCATTCGATGCTGAAAAGCAGCAACGCCCCAGCCGCAGCAAAAGGTTGAATCGCCTCATTCCATTTTCGGGCGCGCCGACCGAATTTGCGCCCGCGCCGCTGATAAGGAGACCATCCATGACCGACAAACTCTACCTGGGCCGTCTGCAGGACATGCAGGGCAAATTGCTCGATCAGCCTCTGCTCTACGATCCCGACGATTTGACCACCCACGCCGTCGTGACCGGCATGACCGGCTCCGGCAAGACCGGCCTGTGCATCGTCATGCTGGAAGAGGCCGCCTTGCAGAGCATCCCCGCCATTCTCATCGACCCCAAGGGCGACCTGACCAATCTCCTGCTCCACTTCCCCGATCTGGCCCCGCAGGATTTCCAGCCCTGGCTGGACCCCGACCTGGCGCGGCGGGCCGGCAAGACGGTCGAGCAGGCCGCTTTGGAGGCTTCGACATCCTGGCGCAACGGCCTCAAAGAGTGGGGCATCGACCGCGAGCGCCTGCTGGCGCTCAAGAACGCCGCCGAGTTTGCAGTCTACACCCCCGGCTCCGACGCCGGCATCCCCGTCAGCGTGTTGACCTCCCTGGAAGCGCCGGGCCTGGACTGGGCCGGCAACCGCGAAATTCTCACCGAGCGCATCTCCAGCACCGTGACCGCCTTGCTTGGCCTGGCCGGCATGGACGATGTCGATCCCCTCAGTTCGCGCGAACACATCCTGCTGGCCAACATCTTCCAGGCCGCCTGGAGCCAGAATCGCTCGCTGGATTTGACCGAACTCATCCTGCAGATTCAGAATCCGCCCTTCGAAAAAATCGGCGCTTTCCCGGTCGATTCGGCTTTCCCGGCCAAAGACCGCACCGCCCTGGCGTTGCGCCTGAACAACATCCTGGCGTCGCCGTCCTTCGAATTGTGGCGGGTCGGCCAGCCGCTCGACATCCCGGCCTTCCTGCGCGCCCCCGACGGCCGCCCGCGCCATTCCATCTTCACCCTGGCCCACCTGGCCGATTCCGAGCGCATGTTCTTCGTCACCTTGCTGCTCTCGGCGGTCGAGACCTGGATGCGCACTCAGACGGGCGCGACCGGTCTGCGGGCGATTCTCTACATGGACGAGATCTACGGTTACCTGCCGCCGAGCCGCAACCCGTCTTCCAAGCCGCCTCTCCTGCGCATGCTCAAGCAGGCGCGCGCCTTCGGCCTGGGCATCATCCTGGCCACCCAAAACCCGGTGGACGTGGACTACAAAGGCCTGGCCAACGCTGGCACCTGGTTCGTCGGCAAATTGCAGACCGATCAGGACAAACAGCGCCTGCTCGACGGCTTAGAGGGGGCGGCGGCCGGCGCTCTCCGGCGCGCCGATTTCGACCGCCTGATTTCGGGCCTGGGCAAGCGCGTCTTCCTGATGCAAAACGTGCACGAAAAGCAGCCGGTTCTCTTCCAGACGCGCTGGGCGATGAACTTCCTGGCCGGGCCGCTGACCCGCGCCCAGATTCCGGCCCTGAACCGGCTGGCGGGCGTTTCCGGGCCGGCCGCGGCCGGGACGCCCCCTCAGCCGGTTGCCCCGGCCGCGGCGGAGGCCGTCCCCGAGGGGTTCGCGCCGATTCCGGCGGCTGCGCCCGCCGAACCCGCCGCGGTGGACGCGCGCCCGCCCGTCGGCGCGCCGCCTCCGGCCGCCGCGGCGGCGACCGGCGTCAGCCAGACTCGTCCGCCCGTGCCGAGCGGTTTCGCCGAGTATTTCCTGCCGCAGAACATTTCCTTTGCCCGCGCCGCGGCGGCCCAGTCCCTGCCGGCGGAGGCCGTCATGCAGGCCATTCTCTACCGGCCGGCCCTGCTGGCCTCGGCCCAGGTGCGTTTCCTCGACCGCAAGTACAGCGTGGACACCCAGATCGAGCGGTCGGCGCTGGTGACCAATCCCGACCGGCGCGGCATCATCCGCTGGGATGACTTCGTCACCCCCCTGCCCGCCGACTCGGCCATGGACCCCGCCCCGGCGCCCAACGCCCGCTTTGCCCTCCTCGAAGCGCCGCTGACTGAAGCGCGCACACTCACTGCCCTGCAGAAGGATTTCCTCGATTGGGTCTATCGTTCCAGCCGCTTGAAGGTGCGCGCCAACGAGGCGCTGGGATTGTACGCCACCCCCGACGTTTCGCAGGCCGAATTCATGAAAGCCTGCGCCGAGGCTGCCCGCCAGGGACGGGACGCCGCCCTGGCCAAAGCCACGGCCGCCATCGACAAGCAGATCAAGACCCTGCAAGACCGCCTGGCGCGCGAAGAACGCGAACTGAGCATGGATCAGGCCGAACTGAGTCAGCGCAAGGTCGAGGAGATCGGCACGGCCGCCGAGAGCGTCATCAGCCTGCTAGGCGGGCGGCGCAGCGTGGGCCGTAAACTCTCCACCTCGCTCACCAAGCGGCGTCTGACCGAGCAGGCCAAGGCCGACGTCGAAGAGTCCATCCAGGCAATTGCCCAGTACAAACAGCAATTGGCCTTGCTCGAACAGCAGCGCCAGCAGGCGCTGGCCGAGGCCAGCGCCAATTGGGGCGACGTGGTCAACGACATTACCGAGATTTCCCTCGCCCCCAAGAAGACCGACATCTTCCTCGAGCGGTTCGGCGTCGCCTGGGTCCCTTATTACCTGGTCCAGGCGGGTGGCCAGACGATCGAACTGCCCGCCTTTGGGATGGAATGACGGCCGCGCCCCGGATGAACGAATGCACTGGTTGATTCTGGCTGTTCTCTTGTGGGGAGCGGGTCATTCCTGGCTGGCTTCCCGGCAGGCCAAAGACCTGGCCCGCCGCCATCTGGGCGAGCGCTTCATGTGCTTCTACCGCCTGGTTTACAACTTCTTTGCCGGGCTGAGTTTTCTTCCGGCGCTGGCGCTGTTCGTCTGGCTCCCTGACCGGCCTTTGTACCGGGTTCCGCTGCCCTGGGCGGGCCTGATGGTCGCCGGGCAGGCGCTGGCGGTCGCGGCCCTGGTCGCCGGCTTCTTGCAGTCCGATCCGGCCGAGTTCCTGGGCCTGCGGCAGATTGCCGGCGGCTGTCAGCGCAATGACCCGTTGGCGGCGCGGGGCGGCGAATTGATCGTCTCGGGCCTGTATCGTTACGTCCGCCACCCGCTCTACACTGCCGGTTTGGTTTTCATCTGGCTGCTGCCCGTGATGACGGTCAATCTATTGGCCCTCAACCTGGCGCTGACGGTTTACATCCTGGCGGGCGCGTTCTTCGAGGAACGCAAACTCATTGCCGAATTCGGCGACCAATATCTTCGCTACCAGGCCCAAACCCCCATGCTCATTCCGTTTCTCAAGCGGCGTCGGCGGGGCGACGAGTCGCTTTGACGAGCGGGTATAATTCCAGCCATGAGTTTTGTGACCCAGCCTGTTCGCACGCGGCATGTCCGGCAGGAAGCGCGTCCCGCCCAGGCGGCGGCCGCCCTGGTGGGCGGCGTCCTGCTCTTCTTGCTGGCGGTCTCGTTGATTAACGGCCTCTTCCAGTTAATCTACGCCGGCCGCATCTTCCCCGGCGTCTCGGTGGCGGGGGTGGACCTTTCGGGTCTCACGCCCGACGAGGCCGCTGTGCGCCTGAGCCAGACCCTCTCCTACCCTTACACCGGTCAGGTCTTGTTCGTGGACGGCGAGCGGGTCTGGGCGGCCACGCCGGTGCAACTGGGGATGGTCTTCGACCTGGGGGCGACCGTCCAGTCGGCCTATCGGGTGGGCCGCGACGGCGGCATGTTCGCCAATCTAGCCAGCATCCTCAACGCCTCTCAGGCAGGCCTGGCGGTCGAACCGGTGGTGATGATCGACGAGCGCGTCGCCCATGCCTATCTGCAGCAAATCGCGCTGCTCATCAATCAGCCGATGATCGAGGCCGACCTGCACCTCGAGGGGACGCAGGTGGTCTATCGGCCGGGGCAGGTGGGACGGGTCTTCAACGTGGACGCGACCATGGTCTTCCTGACCACCCGTCTGCGTTCTTTCCAGGAGGGCGAGGTGACGCTGGTCATCGAGGAACAGACCCCCCGTGTAGTGGACGCCTCCGCCCAGGCCCAGACTTTGCAGACCATCCTCTCGCAGCCCCTGGTTCTGGCCATCCCCGACATGCAGCCGGGCGACCCCGGCCCCTGGACGGTCGAACCGGGCGACCTGGCTGCCATGCTGCGGGTGGAACGCGTCCCGCTGGAGGGGACGGAGACGATGCAGTATGTCATTCGCCTCGACAGGACTGCTCTCCAGCCGTTGATCGAGCGAATCGAGACCGAGGTCGATCGCGAAGCGGCCAACGCCCGTTTCATTTTCAACGACGACACCCGTCAGTTGGAACCCATCCAGTCGGCCGTCATCGGCCGCGCCCTGGACGCCGAAGCGACGATGGCGGCCATCGAAGCTGGCCTGCTGCAGGGACAGCATGCCATTCCGCTCGTCCTGACCTATACCCCGCCCGAAGTCACCGAGACGGCGACCGGCGAGTCCCTGGGCATCACCGAGCGCGTCTCTTCGCGCACCACCTATTTCCGCGGCTCCAGCCAGGCCCGCATTCACAACATTCAGACCGCCTCGGCCCAGTTCCACGGCCTGCTCGTCCGCCCGGGCGAGACGTTTTCCATGGCGTCGGTCTTGGGCGATATCAGCCTGGAGGGCGGCTACGCCGAGGCGCTCATCATCTATAACGGCCAGACCATCAAGGGCGTCGGCGGCGGCGTCTGTCAGGTCAGCACCACCCTGTTCCGTACGGCGTTCTTCGGCGGCTATCCGATCGTCGAGCGGCACGCCCACGCGTATCGAGTCTACTATTATGAACAGACCCAATACGGCTATGACGCCTCGCTGGCCGGCCTGGATGCCACCGTCTATGTGCCGCTGGTGGATTTCAAGTTCACCAACGACACCCCTTACTGGCTGCTGATGGAAGTGTGGGTCAACGTTCCGGCGCGCAGCATGACCTGGAATTTCTATTCCACCAGCGACGGCCGCGTGGTGACTTGGGAGACCACCGGGCCGCGCAACCTCGTCCCGCCGCCCGAACCGCTCTTCATCATGAACCCGGAACTCGGCCCGGACGAAATGCGTCAGGTAGATTGGGCCGCCGAGGGTGCCGACGTGACCGTGCGGCGGGTCGTGACCCGCGACGGAATCGTCCTGTACCGCGACACCATCGATACCCATTACACCGCCTGGCAGGCGGTCTGCGAATACGGGCCGGGCATGGAAGCGCCGGAGGCCTTCGCCGCCGAGCATGGCTACTGCCAGCCCTAGACGTGGTAAAATAGCCGTCTGTTGCAGATAGGAGAAGCCATGTTGGACCAAGAATTGTTGGACATTCTGCGCTGCCCGGCCTGCGTGCGCGAGAAAGACGGCTTGCTCGATTTCCACCGCCAGGCCTGGCTGGTCTGTAAAGATTGCGGCCGCAAGTATCCGGTGGTGGATGACATCCCGGTCATGCTCATCAGCGAAGGCGACAAGTGGGTGAACGTCGCCCTGCAGGATTTGCCGCTCCCGCCTCCGCCGGTCAAATAGGTCCGGTGGAACGCGCTTTCCCCAAAGGATGAACTTCCTATGACGTTGAAGCGATTCAAGTTCCCCTCTCCCACAATTGGTCAATACATCACCTGGGGCGTGGGATTGATTCTGGCGATTGCCCTGTTCTTTTTCCTGCGCAACTTCGTCGCCTGCTGGCGGCTGACTTCCCTGCCCGGCGTGCCGCCGCCTTTCTGCGCCTCGGGAAGAGGCGCTGCGCCAGCCGGCACCCAAGCCGTTAATGAAGAAGGTACGCCCATTGCTTCCAGCGAGACGCCTACGGCCAGGCCGCCAGCGGTCGAATTGCCTCCGCCCTGGGACGGCGCCAGCCGCGTGACGCTGCTCTTCATCGGCCTGGATGCCCGCGACCTCGAAGGCGAGGGCCCGCCTCGCTCGGACACGATGATCGTCCTCACCCTCGATCCGCTCAGCCGGACGGCGGGCATGCTCTCGATTCCGCGCGACCTGTGGGTCAACATCCCCGGCTTTGGGTATGGCCGCATCAACACCGCCTATGCCCTAGGCGAGGCCTACAACCTGCCCGGCGGCGGCCCCGGCCTGGCGATGAAAACGGTCGAGAATTTGCTGGGCGTGCCGATCCAGTATTACGCCCAGATCGACTTCCACACCTTCGAGTGGTTTATTGACATTATGGGCGGCATCGATATCTATGTGGAGAGCGAAATTACGATTGACCCGCGGGGCGGCACCGAGGATACGGTCACGCTGGAGCCCGGCTGGCATCATCTCGACGGCCGGCTGGCGCTGGCCTACGCCCGGGCGCGTCACACCGAGGGCGGCGACGTGGACCGCGCCCGCCGTCAGCAGCAGGTGATCATGACCATCCGCGACGAGATCATGGACCCGGCCGAGTTCCCCAGCTGGATTGCGGCCGCTCCCGATCTCTACAACATGCTGTCGGAGGGCATTCATACCAATTTGTCGCTCGATGACGCCATGCGGCTGGCCGTCCTGGCCCAGCAGATTCCGCCCGACAACATTCGGCGCGGCGTCATTGGCTACGACGCCCTTATCTTGACCAGCGTCAATCTCAATGGAGAGCAGGCCAGCGTCTTCCAGCCCATCCCCGACGACATCCGCGTCCTGCGCGACGAGATCTTCGGCAGCGGGGCGCTCAGCCCGATGGCCGCCGGTACCGGCGACATGACTCAGTTGATGCAGGCCGAGGCGGCGCGAGTAATCTTCGTCAACGGCAGTTACACCCCCGGCCTGGCGGGTGATACCGGCGCTTATTTCGCCTCGCAGGGCATGAATGTGGTGGCGACCGGCAACCCCTACGATTATCAGGAAAACTACGGGGCACTCTTCCCCAACCGGACGGTGATGATCGTCCACGCCGGGAAACCTTACACGATGCAATATCTAATGAATGTGATGGGCCTGACGCCCAATCAAGTGCTCATCGCTTTCGACCCGAACGCCCCGGCCGATATTCTGGTCGGCCTGGGATTCGACTGGTCTCTGCCCCGCTGAAAGCGAAGGGACTGTCCAAAAAGTAAAGCAGGATGTTATCTTGTCCAGGGGCCAAAAGCCCGAATTGGGGCTCTCTGATTTTGTCCAGCGCGTTCAGGGGGCAACCTGCTCCACCCCGCTTCTTCGGGGGCTAAGCCCCCGAAGAAGCAAGGAAAGAAACAAGGGACTGTCCAAAAAGTAGGGCTGCCTCATTCTTTTGGGGCAGCCTCTTCACTTTGGGGGAGAGTCGCCAGGGGCAGGGCGGGGCATTTTTCCGCTCCATTTTCCGTTTTTGAGGGGCTGCGCCCCGACTTGAATCCAAATGCAAAGCCGCTGTCTTTCGGACTTCAGGGCTGGCGCAGCAACAGACGCAGGCCGCCGGTAAAGGACGAGCCGTCGGCGGCTGTGCAGGCCGGGGCGCGCAGATCCGATGCGGCCGGGACGCTGTCGGGCAGCAGGCGCACGGCGTAGGAGACGCCGGGAGCCATGCGGAAGTCGGCGTAGCCGTTGCCGAGTTCGGGCTTCAGGCCGGTGAAGAGGCGCTCCTGCCCGCCGGGCCAGGTGATGATGATTTCCATGCCGGGGATCGGCTGGCGGGCGGCGTTTTGGACCTCGATCTGGAGCAGGCCGGGCGGCAGCGTGGGGTCGCAAATCTCCTCCCGGACAATGACGGCGAAACGGGCGCCCGGCGTGGGCGTTGGGGTGGGGGTCGGCCGCGGCGTGGGGGAGGAGACGGCCGTCGGCGTGGGGGTCGGGCGGCGGGTGGGGGTGGGCCGTCCGCCGGGCAGGGCGGCGGCAGCCGCCGTGGGGGTGGACGTATCGGCCGCGGTCGGATAGACGACCGCTTCGCCGAGCGCCTCGGCCAGCGCCAGCAGGACGGCCGCCGAGTCGTCGGGGTCGCCGGCGGCGAGCAGACGGTCGGCCTGGGCGACGAGCGCCGCGCCGGGGTCGGGGTCGCCGAGCAGGGCCAGGCGGCTTTGGGCGCGGCCCAGGTCGCCGTTTGCCTGGTAGGCGCGGGCGATCATCAGCCGGTACTCGTCTTTGAACTGGGCCTGGAGCGAGATGGGGGCGGTGTCGGTGTAGGTGACCGGCGCGATGACCCACGAAATCAGCAGGCCGAGGCCCAGGCCGATGGCCAGCCCGAAGAGCAGGTACCAGGGGCCGCGCTGGTTCTTCTCGTCGGCGCTCATGGCTGTCCGCCTCCGCTGTCTGGCTGCCAGGTTTGCAGGTCGGTGGCGAGTTCCTGCAGGAGGGCAATGTCGAGCGGCGGATAACCGGCGCTCAGGCCGTAGTCAAGGGCGGCGGCGGCGATCTGGACCGGCGGCTGGCTGCCGAGCAGGGCCAGGCGGCGGGCGGCCAGGTCGAGGTCGCCTTCGCGGTGATAGACCTCGGCGACCATGAGGACGTAGTCGCTGCGATAATCGGCCCGCAGGGTTTCGGGGGTGGTGTCCACGTATTCGACCGGGCTGATGACCCAGCCGTAGACCAGGCCGAGCGCCAGGCCGACGGCGATGACGAGCAGGAATTTGATCCAGCGGTCCATGGGGGTTATTTTGCCACAGATTGGCGCTTTTGTAGAGCGTTTTCCACCTGGTCAGTCGCAAGACCCGGGCAGGAGACCGGCGGCGCCCAGAGACGCCTCCTTACCGTTGCTGCCTCTCGGCCCTGGCGGGGTTCGCAGGGCTCTGCCGCGCCGGACCTGCCCGGGCAGGGCGAGGATACCCGAAGAGGGCGGGGCTGTCAACGGGGCAGTCGCCCGGACGGACCGCCGCCGAGACGGCAAGATCGACCCCAACCTGACAAAACTGATAGGCCGGATTGGCTTGTGCAAAGAAGCACTTATTTATATAATCGAAAAAATTATGAGTACAAAATCGGCAGGGGGTTCCGCTGCCGATTTTTACCGACAGAGGCTGAGAAGCGGGCATTCTCTTTTTTTATTGGGCGCTGATCGTCTTGCCTGCCGAGCCAGTGGCGCAACCGGCTGTCTTTTGTAGCGAGAAAGACGCGGTTGCTTTTTTATTTCAACGTGGAGACAGACGGTATGGTCAAGCCGCCTCTCGTATCTCTTGGAAGGAGCGCGTTTGTTTTAGAACCAATCCTCGGTTTTACGGAGAAGTCCCGATGAATTCTGATTCTTCCCTCAAAAAGCATCACCCCGGTCGCAATCGCGCTCGACGGCGATTCTCGATGTTTTCTGTTCTTTCGCTAGCGTTGCTGCTAGCGATTTTTCTAGCGGCGCTTGGAGCGGTATTGCCCGCGCGAGCCACACCGTGGTATGTACGTGACCAGTTTGCGACCAATGCTTTTAACAACCAGAATGGGAATGTCAACTGGGCCTCGGATTGGACGGAAATCAACGATACAGGGGGAGCAACCGGCGGAAACGTCCAGGTGACCGGCGGAGAGTTGAGAGTAAACAGCCGGATCGTGACGAATGATCCCGATTTCGAAGGCGTCCAGCGTTCTGTCAATCTGTCCACAGCGGCAACCGCTACACTTTCTTTCACGTTTCGGACGACCAACCTGGAGGCGGACGATACCCTCAGCGTGGATGTCTATAATGGTTCTACCTGGACGACGCTGGAAACGCTTTCCGGCAGCAGCACCGGTGCGAGGCGCACTTATGACATTACTGCGTACCGAAACGCGAACAGCGCCATCCGTTTCCAGATTACGGCAAACTTCGATCAGACCAACGAATCCATTTTCTTCGATAATGTAGAAGTTTCCTATACGGTGGGCGGCTCTCACACCTCGGCCAGCGTCTTACAGACGGTGCAAACCTATTACATCCCCGTGCCCGAAAACCAGGCCCTGGATGTGTTGGATAGCATTAATGCAGCCGCTGTCAGCCCGACGAGCGTTTATCTTTCCATCACGGTCAATGCCGATGGGACGGTAATCTATTATGACCATTGGGAGGATGGTTTCGAGACCCGGATTAATGATCCCATTCAGGCGACTACCGATGTATGGGGAGACAACAACCCGGCCAACGGCATGCCGCCCGGCTATGCCACAGATTATCTGCAGGCAGGCGATGTTATCATCCTCAATAATGTTGTTGACGTAACCGGCTGGCCGGCTTCGTTGGTCATCAAATATGACGGCGGCGATAAGATTGCCTCTACCGAGGCCATTGCTGTCACGCGCACATCCTGGGCCAGCGGTTCGAACACCCTGCATGCTGGCTCGATCGAAATGCTGGATATTTCCGTGTGGGGCGAGCGCTTCGACATGCCGGCGGATACAGATGACCAGGCCAATGACTTCGACTATGCCGGTCTGGCGGTGATGGCCAGCGTGGATGGCACTCAGATCTATTTGAACGGCAGTCTCGTTACTACGATCAATGAAGGACAAAGTTATCTTTTCGCCGACAATACGATCAACGGCGGCGACCGGGTTACCACCAATGCTGGCCATCCGGTTCAGGCCGCGTTCCTCACAGGGGATATTGGCAGCAATTACGAGTCCTCCTGGTTCACGCTCTATCCTTATGACCTTTTAGGAACCAGTTATTATTCGGTCGTTCCCGGTTTCGCTACCCCTGCGAGGACGACGCGTGTCTTTATTGAAAACCCCAATACCAATACAATTACAGTTCATTATCAGTTCTATGGGGGCAGCGAGCAGACGATCGATGTGCCCAGTTATGCGACCGTTTCGATAGTGGTGCCAACTACTCCTGGAACTGGCGGGCGTTTCTGGACCACAGACGGTTCGCGCTTCCAGGCTATCTCGGTGATCGACTCGGGCGGCCAGGCAGCCGACTGGGGCTATACGCTCGTCCCCGAGAATCAACTCACCCAGCAAGCCCAGGTTGGCTGGGGGGCAGGCCAAGACCCCACCCTGCCGCTTACGGAAAACGGCAGCCCGGTTTGGGTGATGGCGGTCGGAAGCGGGACGATGTATGTCTGCGCCGACTACAACGGCGACGGACTGGGCGCTCTCACGGATAACAATGGCCATCACTACGATCAACTGTTGACTCTCAACAGTCTGCAACAAGCCAAGGTTTACGACAGCGATGGCGACCAGACCGGTATGCTGCTCTACCTGTGCAATGGCAGCGAGTCGGCCAACAATCGCGGCAATAACATCGCTGTAGCCTGGGGCCAGGACCCGACCCGGGCATCGACTGGCGCGCCCGGTCTGGATGTGGGCACCACCGTCCCGCCATTGCCGAATTTCACTGCCATCAAGGGCGCTACCCTGATCACCGATATCAATGGCGACGGCAAATTCGACGTTGGCGAGACCTTCGAATATGTCATCCGGGTCAGCAACGTAGGCGCCATTCCCATCCCGCCTAATACCATTACGGTCGAAGACATTATCCCTGCCTATACCACTTATGTTCCCAATAGCACTCGCGTCGATGGCGTCCTTGTGCCCGACAACACCTCTGGAACGCCTTTCCCGCTGGACGAAGGCGGAATCATCATCGACAAGGTTCTTCCCATCGAAGGCCGTTTCTTGATCACCTTCCAGGTTGTCATCAATACCGATATCCCTTCGACGCAGACAATTCAGAACAACGCTCGCGTCAGCGGTCTGGATCTACTCTATGACCCGCATGTTGAGATTGTCGTTGATCCGCCTACCAAACTGGGCGACCGCATCTGGCTGGACCTCGACGGCGACGGCGTCCAGGATGCTGGCGAGCCCGGTATCCCCGGTGTGACGGTCGAACTGTATAATGGCAGTTGCGTCATTGGCAGCACCTGCCCGACGCAGGTCACCAATGCCAACGGTCAATACACCTTCTCCGGACTGATCGACAATACTTATACCGTCATTGTACGGACCGCGACTCTGCCCGGCGGCCTGACCCAGACCGGCGACCCGGATGGATGCCCGGGAGCGGGGTGCGACAATCAACACCAGGTCACAATCGGTCCGGGGAACACCAACAAACCTTACTGGAATGCCGATTTTGGCTATCGGGGCAACGTCTCGATTGGCGACTTTGTCTGGTATGACATCGACCGCGATGGCGTCCAGGACGGCGGCGCAGAGGTCGGCTTGAGCGGCGTGACTGTCATCCTGACGTGGGCCGGGCCGGACAATGATCTCGCAACCACCGGAGATAACATCACCTTGACGACAACGACCAGCGGCGGCGCGTATCTCTTCAGCGGCCTGCCTGCTGGAACCTACCGCGTCGATTTGGACGAGAATACCTTGCCCGCCGGTTACGCCCCGACGACCACCGATCCGTTGATATTGAACAACCTGGCTGCTGGAACGAATTACACTGCGGCTGACTTTGGCGCCGCGCCTGGCGCTTCGATTGGCAACCTCGTTTGGAACGACATGGATAACGATGGCAACCAGGACCCCGGCGAATCGGGCATTTCCGGCGTGCGCGTCTATATTGACGCCAATGGCAATGGAAGTTATGACCCTGGCGAACGTTACGCCATCACCGACGCCAACGGCGCCTACCTGATCGATCGCTTGGCGGCTGGCTCCTATGTGGTGCGTGTGGATCCCGCGACCGTACCTCCCAATATGGTGTTGACCACGGCCAACATCCCGCTGGCCGTGATCCTCTCGGCCGGCGAAGCCTACACAACCGCCGACTTCGGTTATCGTTCCACGGCGTTGGCCATGGTCAAGACCTCGGATGCCGGGGCCAGCGTCTTACCGGGCGATGATGTTCTCTACACCCTCACCGTGGTCAACAATTCCAGCATCATCCAGACCGGCATTGCCGTGACGGATCCCCTGCCGGCGGAAACTTCCTACGTACCCAACAGCACCATTGCCAGCGGATACGTGGCATCCTTCTATTCGGACAGTTTTACCTCCGGAGATTTCAGCGGATCCGGCGTCGGTTCGCTGGCTTGGGCTGGGGATTGGCAAGAGACGGATAGCACTGGCGCCGGGCCGGCTGCTGGGGCAATCCGGGTGGTCAATGCGCCTGCCTGTCCGAACGGGCAGTGCCTGCGCTTCCAGTTGGTCAACGCTGGCGATCTCATTTACCGTCAAGCAGATCTTTCCATCCCGGCCTGTACCGCCCCCGGCGCTACGGTGGCTTTGCAATACCGTTACAACAATCAGTTGGCTGGCGCGAATGACCAATTGCAGGTCCGCATCTATACTGGGACTACCCAGCGCCGCACCGTGGCGACCTACACGAGCGCCAATCAAGGGTCGGGGACGGTTTATTTCCCGCTGGTAGCCAATGAGATTGCCAACGATACCCGCGTCCAGTTGATGCGAATTAACGATAATGATGTCAATTACTTCTACTTCGATGACGTCAGTTTTGTCTGCCTCAACAGCGCAACGCGTGACAATGCTCCGGGAGGCTATCCCGATCTCGGTAACGGTACCCCGCCCATTCTGGTTCGCTTGGAAGATGGGTTTGCCCTTCCTCCTGGCGGGACCATGACCGTCACTTATCATGTCACGGTGGATGCCGACACAGGCGGGGCCACCCATATCACGAATATCGGCCAGACGACCAGCATTCAGAACATCTATCCGCAGCAGGCATCGGTTTCCGATCCAATTGCTGGCTGGATCCGCGGCCAGGTGCGTTACGACATTGACATGGACGGTGTGTTAAACGAAACCCCGCCCGAGCCCGGCCTGGCAGGCGCGCAGGTGGCTCTCTATACGGATCCAAATGGAGATGGCGATCCGTCCGATGGCGTCCAGGTCGGCAGCACGATCACAACCGATCCTTCGGGCAACTATGTTTTCTCGGATGTCCTGCCCGGGAATTACGTGGTCGTGGAAATTAATCCGCCTGGGTATGCCAGCACGGCGGATTCGGCGGGAGCGAATGATGACCGTATTCCGGTCGTCTTGACGGCGGGCGCCAACAGCACCGGCAACGATTTCCTCGACACGAACATGGTAATCATTTCCGACCTGGTCTGGAACGACCGCAACGCCGACGGCATCCAGGACCCCGATGGTCTTGATGATATCCTTGGCACGGCAGACGATGAGGTCGGCATCGACGGTGTGACGGTTCGCTTGCTGGACGGCAGTGGGACACAGGTGGCTACCACCACGACCTCGGGCGGCGGGCTTTACAGCTTCATTGTACCCGCTGGAACGTACCGGGTAGATTTCGTCCTGCCGGTTGGTTATGTTTTCAGCCCTGCAAATCAAGGGAGCGACGACGCCCTGGATAGCGACGCCGACCCAATCACTGGTGAAACTGCAAACTACACCCTGGCGGCTGGCGTGACAAATGCCACCATCGATGCCGGCATGTATCTGGCTAATCCGGCCTTGAATGTGATCAAGGAAGTGTCGGCGGCTGCGGGCGGGCCGTGGAGCCATTCCATCACGGTGAACGCGGGCGACACGGTGTACTACCGGGTGCGCGTCCAGAACACGGGCAACATCACGCTGACCGGGCTGACGGTGGATGACGGCATGGCGGGCTGCACGCTGACGCGCGGCGCGGACGCCCCCGGCGACAACGACGCGGACTTCGAGGTCGGCGAGACCTGGGTCTACACCTGCTCGCTGACGGCGGCTGCCGGTTCGCACACGAACACGGCGACGGCGGACACGAACGAGACCGATCCGGACACGGACGACGCCGAGTACTTCGGCAACGCCCCGGCGCTGAATGTGATCAAGGAAGTGTCGGCGGCTGCGGGCGGGCCGTGGAGCCATTCCATCACGGTGAACGCGGGCGACACGGTGTACTACCGGGTGCGCGTCCAGAACACGGGCAACATCACGCTGACCGGGCTGACGGTGGATGACGGCATGGCGGGCTGCACGCTGACGCGCGGCGCGGACGCCCCCGGCGACAACGACGCGGACTTCGAGGTCGGCGAGACCTGGGTCTACACCTGCTCGCTGACGGCGGCTGCCGGTTCGCACACGAACACGGCGACGGCGGACACGAACGAGACCGATCCGGACACGGACGACGCGGAATACTTCGGCAACGCCCCGCTGATCGGCGTCGCCAAGCGGGTGGTTGGTACTCCCGTCGAGGTTGCTGCTGGTACCTGGGAAGTTACTTATCAGATTCAGGTGCGCAATTACGGGAATGCCGATCTTACCGCCCTGCAAGTGACCGATGATCTTGCCGCCGCCTTCCCGCCGGCCACCACGTTTACCGTTCAATCTCTCAGCAGCGCCGATTTCACGGTCAACTGGCCCGGCTATAACGGCGCAACCGACACGAATTTGCTGGCGGGCACCGATGCCCTGCCGGTTGGAGCCAGCGGCACGATTACCCTGGTCGTGCGCGTCGTACCCGTTTCGAGTGGTCCTTTCTGGAACTGGGCCTATGCTTCGGCTTTGCCGCCTGTCGGCCCCCGCGTGGACGATCTCTCGCAGGATGGCGCCAACCCTGACCCGGACGGCGACGGCGACCCGACCAACAACGATCAACCTACCCCCGTCAGTTTCGGTCCGACGTTGTTCGACCCGCCCTTCGGCATCAAACTGCTCGATCCGAACAACCTGCCGATCTTACGCTGGACGATGGTCTGGATCAACAATTCCAACATCGTGGCGGTCAACGCCAGGGTCATCGACGAAATCCCTGCCGGTACGACCTATGTGGCTGGCAGTCTCAATTGCTACGCCCTGACGCCCGCGACCATCACCACCAGTTGCGATTACGAAGCCCCGACCCCGGCCTTCCCGCGCGGCCGAATCGTGTGGACCGGTATCATCGGCCCCGATCTGGGCGCGACGGATCAGTTCACCGCCCTCAACGAGTTGTACATCGAGTTTAGCGTCAGAGTGGACGCCGGTATCAGCGAAGTCCGGAACGAGGCCACGGTCGATTCGGACCTCAACGGCGACGGCGATCCGGACGATCCGGGCGAACAGCGGGTCGCGCTGGCCAACAATCGCTGGACGGCTGCTGTGACGGCTCTGCCGGCGACCGGCTTTGCCCCCGGGCGGGTGACCGATCTGAGCGGTTTGACCCCGGTCGAATACGCGGCAACGGGCGATCTCCGTCTGGAGATTCCCGCCCTGGGCGTGGATATCCCCATCGTGGGCGTCCCGCGCGCTGGCGAGACCTGGGATGTCACCTGGCTGGGCAATCAGGCCGGTTGGCTGGAAGGGACGGCCTTCCCCTCCTGGAATGGCAACAGCGTGTTGACCAGCCATGTCTATCTGGCCAACGGCCTGCCAGGCCCATTCGTCAATCTCAGCCGCTTGCGCTGGGGCGACCAGATCATCCTCCACGCCTATGGCAACCGATACATCTATGAGGTCCGCTCCAGTCGCATTGTCGGTCCCGATGACCTGAGCGCTCTCCGCCATGAAGAGTTGCCCTGGCTGACTCTGGTGACTTGCCGGCAGTACGATGAGGCCTCCAGCGCTTACCGCTACCGCGTTGTGGTTCGGGCCGTCCTGATGCGGGTGACGCCAGAACCTTGATATTCAAAGGAAAGTCTGCCGGGGCTTGAAAACCCCGGCAGTTTTTTATTCCAGATCGCTTGACTCGTCTGTCGGATTGTGTCTATACTTTAGGCCAGAGGCGCTTGTGAGCAGAACGTGCACTTTTGTCCCTCCCGTGTTGCGCGATCCGCGCTTCCAAAAACTGAAGAGCGCGCTGACCGCCAGCGTGGCCCAGATGTTGCAAAACATTCCCCCTCGCCAGCAAAACCGTCAGGCAGTGCGCCAATGGTTGAGCGAGGCGCTGGAACGTTTGCCCGGGAACGTGCCGGCCGAGATTCGCGAACAACTCCTCGACAGCGCCCTCGCCGATTTGATTGGCTATGGCCCGCTGGAATGGCTGCTGAGAGAGCCGGATATCAGCGAAATCATGGTCAATGGTCCCAGGGCGGTCTTCATCGAGCGCGGCGGTGAATTGTACGAAACCGACGTCGCTTTCGAAGACGACGCCCATGTCATGCGCATCATCGACCGCATCGTCAACCCCCTCGGCCGCCAGGTCAACGCCGACCATCCCACCGCCGACGCCCGCCTGCCCGACGGCTCGCGCGTCCACATCGTCATCCCGCCCGTCGCCATCGACGGGCCGCACATCACCATCCGTAAATTTCTAAAGACCAAGATGGAGATGAGCGAACTGATCGAATTGGGCGCGCTGACCCCTTACATGGCTACTTTCCTGGAAGCCTGTGTGGTGGCCCGCCTGAACATTCTGGTCAGCGGCAACAC
The DNA here is from genome assembly GCA_019873655.1 of Chloroflexota bacterium. Taxonomy (GTDB): domain Bacteria; phylum Chloroflexota; class Anaerolineae; order Anaerolineales; family Villigracilaceae; genus JAFGSI01. The sequence goes on from JAIOAU010000001.1 coordinate 285,673, forward strand.
CAGTTCCGGCAAGACGACGATTCTGAATGTTCTTTCGAGTTACATCCCGGAGCATGAGCGCATCATCACGATCGAAGACGCCGTCGAATTGCAACTCAAGCAGAAGCATGTGGTGCGCCTGGAAACGCGCCTGCCCAACGTGGACGGCCTGGGAGCGGTCAGCGTGCGCGACCTGGTGCGCAACGCCCTGCGCATGCGCCCCGACCGGATCGTGGTCGGCGAGGTGCGCGGCGCCGAAGCGATGGACATGCTCCAGGCGATGAACACCGGCCACACGGGGTCGCTGACCACCCTGCATGCCAACGGTCCGCGCGATGCCACCTCGCGCCTGGAGACGATGGCCATGATGGCCGGGCTGGAGATGCCGCTGGTGGCCATCCGCAAGCAGATCGCCTCGGCCATGGATCTGATCGTTCATCTGACCCGCCTGCAGGACGGTTCCCGCAAAATCACCCACATTACCGAAGTGGTGGGGATGGAAGGCGACGTCATCACGCTGATGGACATCTTCAAATTCGAGCAGACCGGCCTCGCCCCGGACGGCAAGGTCATCGGTCAGACTCGCCCGACCGGGATTCGCCCGCAATTCAATCCCCGTCTGGAAGCGGCTGGCTTCAAACTCGGCGGCGAAATCTTCGGGGCAGGGTTTTAGCCTGTCGTGATATAATCTTCTCACCTGCATTCTGATTCGGAGGCCAAATGGAAGTAACGACTCAGTATTTCAAGCACTGCGCCTTGCTGACCGTCAAAGGCCGCGTCGATTCGTACACGGCCCCCAAGTTGTCCGAGGCCATCGAGGCCGCCAATAAGAACAACGTGTTCAAACTCGTCCTCGACCTGGGCGACCTGGAATACATGTCCAGCGCCGGTTTCCGCGCCCTCCTGGTGGGCCAGCGCGCTTGCAAACGCTACAATCGCGGCGAAATCGTCCTGGCGCGCGTGCCGAAGAAAATCTATGAAGCCTTCGAACTGACCGGCTTCACCCCGCTCTTCAAGATGTTTGACGATGTGACGGCCGCCGTCGGCAGTTTCTAATCGCAGGCTATCGATTCGAAAGTCCGAGGCCGCCTCTTTTTTGCAGGATGCGGGGCGGCCTCCGCTTGTTCTCATGCGCACCCTCGTATTTCCGGCTTCTTTCGAACAACTGGACGCCATCCGCGAATTCGTCGGCCAGGCGGCGCGCGACGCCGAAATGTCCGAGACCGAAATCTGCGCCGTGCAGATGGCCGTGGATGAGGCCTGCTCGAACATCATCGAACACGCCTATCACGGCCGGACGGGGGAAATCGAGGTCACCAGCGACTTTCGCGACGAGACGCTGACCATCATCCTGCGCGACCACGGCGACTCTTTCGACCCCGACAGCGTCCCCCAACCCGACCTGACCTCGAATCTCGAAGACCGGCAGGTCGGCGGCCTGGGCGTTTACTTGATGCGCCATCTGATGGACGAGGTCAGGTACGAGCAGCGCGCCGGCGCCGGCAACGTCCTCTTCCTCGTCAAGCGGCGCAGGAGGCAGACATGAGAGACTGTTCTGCTTCCTCCTCGCCGTTGCAGCAACTGGTCGCGTTGGGCGAGCGGCTTTTGCAGGCGCACGACCTGGCCTCGCGGCGCGCCTCTCTCCTCGAGGCGGCCGAGTCCCTTTTGGACGGGCAGGCGGACTTGTGGCTGGATGAGCGTCTGGCTCACCTGCCGGGCGTCCCTCCCTTGCCTTCTTCTCCCCTGCCGTTGTCCTCGCCGGTGATGGCGCAGGCTGTCGAGACCGGCCAGCGGTGCATTGTCCGCTCCGAAGAAGAACAAATCGTCGCGGTCCCTCTGCGGTATCAAACGCTGCTGTTGGGCGTGTTGCAAGTGCGCCGGCCGGGCAAGCGGCCCTGGCGCAAGAACGAACTGGACCTCCTGGACGCCCTGGCGGCGCACGCCTCTCTGGCCTTTTACGCCAGTCACCGCGTGGCGGTCGAACAGTGGCGTCTCGAGCAGTTGAGCCTGGTGCGGCAGGTCAGCGCCCAGGTGGCCAACGTCCTCGACCTGGACGAACTGGCCCGGCGAGTCACCGACCTGATTCTGCACACTTTCCGCTACTACTTTGTGGCGATTTTCACCCTTGAGCCTGGCCAGTCGGTCTTGCATTTCCGTTCCAGCGCCGGCCCCCTGAGACGGCGCAGACGACGGCCGACGCCTCTGGAGCCGATTGCATTGGGCCAGGGCCTGATCGGGACGGCCGCCCAGAGCGGCGAAGAAATCGTCGTCAACGATGTGCGCGGCGAACCGCGCTTCCGCTTCATCACCAGCCTGCCGGAGACGCAGTCGGAAGTCGTCCTGCCGCTCAAAATTGGAGATCAAATCCTGGGCGTGTTGGACATCCAGAGCGATCAGCGCGATGCTTTTCATCCGAACGATTTGCTCGTCCTGCGCGCGCTGGCCGACAACATCGCCATCGCGGTCAACCATGCCCGCCTGTACAGCGACCTGCAAAAGCGCGTCGAGCAACTGGCGGTGGTGGCCGAGGTCGGCGATGACATCACCTCCATTCTCGACCTGGACGAGTTGCTGCAGCGGGTGGCGACGCTCATCTACGAACGCCTGGGCTACCCCTACGTTCATCTCTATACCGTTCACCCCAACCGGCGGCAGATCATCTTCGAGGCCGGCAGCGGGGCGCGCAGCCAGGCGCTCAAGGGATATGTCCTCAGCCTCGACCATGGTGAAGGCCTCATCCCCTGGGTGGCGCGCAACGCCCAGGCGGTGCTGGCCAATGACGTCTCGCAGGAACCGCGCTATCGTCCCTCTCCCTTCCCTCCCGAAGACACGCGCGCCGAACTGACCATCCCCCTGGTCTATGACAACCAGGTGATCGGCATCCTCGACTTGCAGAGCAACCAGACCAACGCTTTTAGCGAATCGGACCTGTATCTGTTCGAGGCCCTGGCCAGCACTATCGCCGCCGCCATCCACAACGCCGACCTGTATCGCACCGAACGCTGGCGGCGTCAGGTGGCTGACAGCCTGCGCGAGGTGGCCGGCCTCGTCTCGGCCGACGCCAGCGTGGACGATGTGCTCGACGCCATCCTGCGCGAGTTAGAGCGCAACCTACCGTGCGATGTCGCCGCCGTCTGGCTGCTGGAGGGCGATTCGCTCTATCTGGCTCACATTCACGGCGCGGACCCGCTCGAGGTCCAGGCGGTGGCCCAGCGCTGGCCGGAGGCGTACGACTATCTGGTCAGCGCCATGCAGGCCGAGACGCCCGTCATCCGCCAGCCGACCGATCCGTTCGGGCCGACGGGCACGGCCATGGGCTACGCCGCCGACTATTCTTCCATCGCCGCCTCGCTGCGGGTGGGTGACCGTCTGCTGGGCGTGCTTACCCTCTCCCACCACACGGCCGGGCGTTACGGCCACGAGGCCCAGGCCATTACGGCCACCTTTGCCAGTTACGCCGCCGTCGCCATCGAGAACGCCCGTCTCTATGACGCCGCCCAGGAACAGGCCTACGCCTCCGCCGCCCTCTTGCAGGTGGCGCAGACGGCGGTCAACGCCAATACGCTGGACGAAGCCATCGAGGCCATTGTGCGCATCCTGCCGATTCTGGTCGGCGTGCGCGGCTGCGCCGTTTATCTGTTTACGCCGGAGGGGTATCAAACCTGTCACGCCTACGGAATCTCGCCCGACTTGCGTTTCGTCGTCCTGGAGAAAGAATTCGGTCTGGGGCGCTTCCCGCTTTTGGATGCGGCGCGGACGGCGGCGCATATGGTGGTGGGGCTGGTCGAAGATCACCCGGAGCCCGACTGCCCCGGCCCCGAACTGGCGCTGACCGAAGAGGAGATTCTCTACGCCATGCAGGCGGGGGACCGTCTGCTGATCGCCATCCCCTTGAGCCTGCGCGCCGAGGTCTATGGGGCGTTGCTGGTCGAAGAAGCCGCCGGTAGCAGGCGTTTCCGCAACAAGCGCGTGGAGATCGTCCAGGGCGTGGCCCAACAGGTGGCCCTGGCCATCCAAAATGAACACTTTCAGCGAGAGATGGTCCTGCGCGAGCGGCTGGAACAAGAAGTCCAGGTGGCGCGCCAGATTCAAGAGACCTTCCTGCCCGACCATCTCCCCGAGATTCCGGGCTGGGACCTGGCGGCCAGTTGGCGCACCGCCCGCGAGGTCGGCGGCGATTTCTACGACGTCTTCGAACTGCCCGGCGGACGGCTGGGGCTGTTCATCGCCGACGTGTCCGACAAAGGGGTGCCGGCGGCCCTCTTCATGGCCCTGACGCGCACCCTCGTCCGGGCGGTGGTCTACGACATCTCCTCGCCGGCCGAGGCCCTGCGGCGGGTGAACGCCCTCATTTTGCCGGACAACGAACAGGAGATGTTCGTCACCGCGGTCTACGCGGTGATAGACTTGCAAAGCGGCCGCCTGACCTACGCCAACGCCGGTCACAACCCGCCGCTGCTGCGGCGCGCCCAGACGGCTGCCCTCGTCAGTTTGGAGCGGACCGGCGCGGCGTTGGGCATCTTGCCCGACTTGCCGATGGAAGACAGAGGGATCGAGATGCAGCCCGGCGACTGTTTGCTGTTGTACACCGATGGGCTTTCGGAGGCCTTTTCGCCGAGTGGGGAGCCATTCGGCGTGGACCGCCTGCAGGCGCACTTCCAGGCCCATCCGTGCGATTCGCCGCGCAGTTTGCTGCAATCGCTCGAAGAGGCAGCGGAGGCCTTTATGGGGTCGCCGACGCCTGCGGACGACATGACTCTCTTGGCGCTCAAACGGCTGAACCTGCCGCCGGAGCCGGGATAACCTCTGCCGGTTTTGCGTCCCGTTTCACAAATCCGTCCACAGCCCTCATGGTATAATTATTTTCGTCACATTCTTTGTCGAGGAGCACCGTCGCGTTGGCATTCAATCCTTTCAACTGGCTTCTAGGTCTGCTGTCCCTGGATATCGGGATTGACCTGGGAACGGCCAACACACTCGTCCACGTGCGCGGACGAGGTATTGTCATTAATGAACCTTCGTGGGTAGCGATCGACAAACGAACGCGCGACCCGTTGAAGGTAGGGTTGGAGGCCAAAGAAATGGTGGGGCGGACGTCGGGTTCGATCGTGGTCATCCGCCCGCTGCGCGATGGGGTCATTTCGGAATTCGAAATTACCGAATACATGCTCGAATATTTTATCGGTAAAGTTCATGAGCAAGCCGTCGCGCCCATTCCGCGCCCGCGGGTGGTGATTGGCATCCCCAGCGGCGTGACGGAGGTCGAAAAGCGCGCCGTCTATGACGCCGCCATTTCGGCGGGCGCCCGCCAGGCGCACCTGGTAGAGGAGCCGATTGCCGCCGCGCTGGGGGCCGGGCTGCCGATCAACGAGACGCGCGGCAGCATGATCGTGGATATCGGCGGCGGCACGACCGAGGTGGCGGTCATGTCGATGGGCGGCGTGGTCGTCTCCCGCTCGTTGCGCGTGGCTGGCGACGAAATGGATCAGGAAATCGTCAAGTACGTACGCGACAAATACAATGTGCTCATCGGCGAGCGCGTCGCCGAGCAGGTCAAGTGGAGCATCGGTTCGGCCTTCCCCTTGCCGGTCGAGAAGACGATCGAGGTGCGCGGCCGCAGTCTGATCAACGGCCTGCCCGAATCGGTCGAGATTTCCTCGGTGGAGGTGCGCGAAGCCCTCTCCGGCTCGGTGCAGGTCATCGTGGACACCATCAAAGACGCCCTCGATGAAGTTCCTCCAGAAATCGTGGCCGACCTGATGGACATCGGCATTTGTCTGGCCGGCGGCGGCGCCCTTTTGCAGGGCCTGGCCGATCGGCTGAGCGATGAACTCAATTTGCGCGTTTGGGTGGCAGAAGATCCATTGACGTGCGTGGTGCGCGGAACGGGCATGATCCTGGAAGATTTTGAAAATCTGAAAGGGTATTTGGTCGGTCTGGAACGCGGCAGCACGCGGCACAATTAGAGGCGCGGCCCTGAGCCGGCGCGTCTCTCTGTCCTCCCATGAAAAGATTAACCCCCCGTTCTCTGCAAACGTTCATTATTGTTCTCATCGCAATCGGCCTGGTGCTGATGGCGCTGGGTGGTTATTTCAATGCGGCCGCCCGCCAGGTCGGGCGGGCCGTGGTCGGCGCTCAGGCCTGGCTTTCGCAGCGTTATCTGGCGCTCGTAGATTTTCTGACCGTGCCGCGCGATCTGGTTTCCCTGCGCCGCGAAAACGCCGAACTGCGGGCAGAAGTCGCCCGTCTGCAGGGACAGATCGTCCAACTCCAGCAGCAAGTGACCGAGACGGAAATCCTGGCGGCGCTGGTCAATTTCGCCCGCACCAACCCGGAGAGCGATTACCAGATGGCCAACGTCATCGGGCGCGACCCCAGCCCGTTCCTGCATTACATCATCATTGACGTCGGCTCGAGCAAAGGCATTCGCCCCGGCATGCCGGTCGTCACCGAGCAGGGCCTGGTCGGGCGGGTCGAAGCGGTCGCGCCGGAGGCGGCCCGCGTCCGGCTGATTACCGACCCGGCCTCGCAGGTCAACGTCCGCCTGCAGGGGGCGGAGACCGAGGCCCTGTTGATTGGCTCGATCACCGGCGAACTCTCCCTGGAGATGATTCCGCAGGACGTCAATGTGCAGAGCGGCGACCTCGTCCTGACCTCAGGCCTGGGCGGCGGCTACCCGCCCAATTTGCTGGTCGGGCAGGTGCTTACCGTCCGCAAATTCGACTACGAATTGTTCCAGCAGGCCGTCATCCAGCCGACGGTGGATTTCAGCCGCCTGTATTACGTGTTGGTGATTACGAACTTCCGGCCGGTGGACATTTCTCCGCTCGTGCCGACCCCTTGATGCCTATGTGGGAAATTCTGCTCTCCCTCCCCGTCCTGGGATTGGCTCTGATGCTGCAATTGGCGGTTTTCAGCCGCTTCAACCTGCTGTTTGGCAGCGCCGATCTGCCTTTGCTGATTCTGATTGCCTGGGGGCTGCAGGAACGCGTCCGCTGGGCATGGGTTTGGGGGCTGCTGGCCGGTTTGCTGGTTGGCTATGTTTCTGGCCTGCCCTGGTACGTGCCTTTGATCGGTTATCTGGGGACGGTGGGGCTGGCTCAGTCGTTGCGCAGACGAATCTGGCAGGCGCCTTTCCTGGCGATGTTCCTCGTCACCTTGACCGGGACGTTGTTTGTGCATGCGCTCTCCTTTGTGTCTCTTCGCCTGGCGGGCAGCCCTTTGCCGTTGAGCGATTCCTTCGATTTGGTGACTCTGCCGAGCGTTTTCCTGAACCTGGCCGTGGGCATTGTGATTTACCCGCTCATTCGTGATCTGGCGGCCTGGCTTTATCCGTTGGAGGCAGAGACATGAGAACGACCGCATCCTTCTCTCCGTTGGGTTTTTGGCGCTTCCTGGGCGTTTATCTCCTGATGGCCGCCGTGCTGCTGATTTTCGCCTCGCGCCTGATTCGCCTTCAATTTGTCGAAGCCCAGGATTGGATTCTGCAGGCCGAGGACAATCGCACTCAGGAAATCAGCGTCCCGCCGCAGCGCGGCATCATCTATGACCGCAGAGGCTACATTTTGGCGCGCAACATCGCCTCGTATAACATCGTCATCACCCCGGCTTATTTGCCCGACGATCCCGCCGACGTGGAGCGCATCTACCGCGAACTCTCGGCGCTGACCGGCATGCCGACCGGCTTCCCGCTCACCGAAGAGAGCATCGAACAGGCCAAGTTGCTGCGCGCCTGTACGCCCGGCCCCGGCATTGCCCAGTGGGTGGCGCTGGGCGAATCGAATGCGCCCTACGACCCGGTCCAAATCCAGTGCAACGTCAGTCAGGAAATCGCGATGATCGTGCGCGAGCGTTCGGCCGAATGGCCGGGGGTTGGCATCCAGATCGAACCGGTGCGCGATTATCCGACCGGTTACCTGACCGCCAACATCATCGGCTTCCTGGGGCCGATTCCGGCCAGCGTGGCCGAGGAGTACCGCGCCCAGGGCTTCAACCCCGACCGTGACAAGGTCGGCTACGCCGGGGTCGAGTTGGCGATGGACGAGGAACTGATCGGCGTGCCCGGTCGGCGGGTGGTCGAAGTAGACGTGGCCGGTCAGGAATTGCGCAACCTCCAGCCTCCCATCCCGCCTACGCCGGGCAACAACGTCGTCCTGACCATCGACACCCGTCTGCAGGCGGCCGCCCAGGCCGCTCTCGAAACCGAAATCCGGTCGTGGAACAATTATTACGGATACATCCGCATTTCGAGTGGCGTCGTGATTGCCATGAATCCCCAGACCGGCGAAATCCTGGCCATGGCGCAGTACCCCACTTACGAGAACAACCGCCTGGCGCGCATCATCCCCGAATACTACTATCGCCAGTTGGAGCAGGACCCGCGTCACCCCTTGATCAACTCGGCCATCTCGGCGGAGTTTCCACCCGGCTCGACGTTCAAACTGTCCACGGCGACCGGCGCGCTGAACGAGGGCGTGGTCACACTGACCCAGATCATCGACGCCCCCGGCGAATTGCTGCTCACCGAACGCTTCTCGCCCACCGACCCCGGCAATGTGCGCCCCTTCCGCGATTGGATCTATGACCAGAATCCGGCTGGCTTCGGTCAAATCGACTTCCTGCACTGCATTGCCTATTCGAGCAATGTCTGTTTCTACAAACTGGGCGGCGGTTATCCGGGCGAGATCGAAAACGGCCTGGAAATCTGGCGCTTGCAGCAATACGCCCGCAGCCTGGGCTATGACCAACGTTCGGGCATCGAATTGCCCGGCGAGGCGTCTGGCCTCATCCCGGATCCGACCTGGAAGCGCATCAACCGCGGCGAGAACTGGTCCACGGGCGACACTTACATCGCCTCGGTGGGGCAGGGCTATGTCCTGGCGACCCCCTTGCAGGTGCTGATGTCGGGCGCGACCATCGCCAACGACGGCGCCCTGATGCAGCCGACCATCATCCGCGAAATCCGCGATGGGCAGGGCAACGTCCTGACGCGCTACTGGAATCCGATTGCCCATACGGTCACCGCGCTGCCGCTGGAGCCTGGCAGTTATCAGATTTCGCCTTTCGTGCCGAACGTGCGCTGGGACATCACCCGAGATCCGGTCATCGAGGATTTCCGCTGCGAAGGCGGTTACTGCACCAGCACGGGTCTGTTCAAGACGGTCGAGCCATGGGTGGTCGAGAGCGTCCAGCGCGGCATGCGCATGGCGGTCACCGAGCCGCTCGGCACGCTCAACCGATCCTATTCTTTCAGCAATTACCCGATTGCGGTTGCGGGCAAGACCGGCACAGCCGAGTACTGCGATGACGTGGCTTTGGCGCAGAATCGCTGCTCCTTTGGAAACTGGCCGACCCATTCCTGGACTCTGGCCTACGCCCCCTACGACAATCCGGAGATCATCATCATCGCCTTCATGTACAACGGCGGCGAGGGCGGCGTGGTGGCCGCGCCGGTCGTCCGCATGGTCATGGACGCCTATTTCGAAATCAAGTCCATTGACATCGCCGAGGGCGCGGCCCCCTGACCGGCGGCGAATCTCCCCTCTACTTCATGCTATAATCACGGGAAAATGAGCGCGACCTCTGCCCCGATTCAGATCAAAGGTTTGCGGGATGGGTTGCTCGTGACCCTTGGGGATGGGTCCTGGGCTGAGTTGCAGGATTTGTTGCTTCGGCGCATTGACGAGCAGCCGACGTTTTTTCAGGGGGCGCGCCTGGTGCTGGACGTGGGCGCGCACGCCTTGCGCGTAGCCGAGTTGTCCTCCCTGCGCGACCTCCTGTCGGAGCGCGGCCTCGGCCTGTGGGCGGTCTTGAGCGAGTCGCCGCTCACCGAGCAGACGGCGCAAAACCTGGGCCTGGCCACCCGCCTTTCGAAGCCGCATCCCGAAGAGCCGCGCCCGCTCGAATTGCCGCCCGAAAATATGGCGTTGTGGGTCAAGCAGACGGTCCGCTCGGGCATGCGCATCGAATTCCCCGGCCCGGTGGTCGTCTTCGGCGACGTAAACCCCGGCGGGGAGGTGATCGCCGGCGGGTCAGTCATCGTCTGGGGCAGACTGCGCGGCGTCGTCCACGCCGGGGCGGCCGGCGACGAGCAGGCGGTCGTCTGCGCCCTGGAACTGGCTCCCACCCAGTTGCGCATTGCGGGCGAGATCGCCGTTTCGCCCAAAAAGAAGGGCGAGGTCGGCCCGGAAGTGGCCCGCCTCAAGGACGGTCGTCTGGTGGCCGAACCCTGGCAGTGAATGGATAGCGAGGATGGTTGCATGACAGCAAAAGTGGTAACGATTACTTCGGGAAAGGGCGGCGTCGGCAAGACGACCGCGGTCGCCAACATCGCCGTCGCCCTGGCCTCGCGCGGCCAGAAGGTGGTTTGCATCGACGGCGATATTGGCCTGCGCAACCTGGATGTGGTCATGGGACTGGAGAACCGCATCGTCTATGACCTGGTGGATGTGGTCGAAGGACGCTGCCGCCTGCGTCAGGCGATGATTCACGACAAACGCCTGCCCGAACTCTATCTCATCCCCGCCGCTCAGACCCGCGACAAGAGCGCCGTCTCGCCGAGCGACATGGTGCGCTTGTGCGACGAACTGCGCCCCGAATGCGACTGGATTTTGATCGATTCGCCTGCTGGCATCGAACGCGGTTTTCGCAACGCCATTGCCCCGGCCGATAAAGTGCTGGTGATGACCAATCCCGAGGTCTCGGCGGTGCGCGACGCCGACCGGGTGGTGGGCTTGCTGGACGCCGAGGAAAAGGGGCCGGCCTCGTTGATTATCAACCGCCTGAACCCCGCCATGGTCAAGCGCGGCGACATGCTTTCGGTGGAGGATGTGCTCGACTTGCTGGCCATCGAGTTGATCGGCATTGTCCCCGAAGACGAGAACGTGCTGGTGGCCTCCAACCGCGGTACGCCGCTCGCCCTGGATGGCAAGAGCCGCGCCGGGCAGGCTTTCCAGAACATCGCCCGCCGTTTGATGGGCGAGTCCGTGCCTTTCCTGGACCTGGAGACCCACAACCTTTTGCAGCGCATCTTTGCCGGGAGGAAATGACATGTCGCCTCTCTTTGGACGCCGTCGCAGCGCAAGCAGCGCCAAGGAACGCCTGCAACTGGTGCTGATTCACGACCGCACCGACTTGACTCCGGCCGAACTGGACATTCTCAAGGACGACTTGATTGCCACCATTTCCCGGCATGTGGAAATCGAGCCTTCTGCCGTGGAGATTCGCGTGGCCCAGGAAGGGCGCTCCCAGCGCCTGGTGGCCGATATTCCCCTGCGAAGCAACGCCCGGCGCAGAACCCATTGATTCGAGCCTCCTTGGATAAATCGCTTCCGGGCGGCGGCTGCTTGCCCGGGGAGTAAGTATGTTTCGCACCGAGAACTGGCGTCATTTCGACTTCTGGCTGTTGGGCATGGTCGTTCTGACCATGATTTTCGGCGTGGCGATGATTCGGTCGGCGATCGCCGGCAACGAGACGCTGGCCGAATTGCCCTCCCGTCAGATTACCTGGGCCAGTTTGGGTTTTCTGGTCATCCTGATCGTCGCCGCCATTGATTACCGCCTGTGGGGCGGGGCCGTCCGCTGGATGTATCTGGCGGTGGTGCTTTTCCTCCTGTTGCTGTACTTCGTCGGCGGTCAACGCTTTGGGGCCGCTCGCTGGATCGAGACGGGGCTGATCTCTATCCAGCCGACCGAGTTGGCCAAGATCGTGATCATCATCTCGCTGGCCTATTATTTTTCCCGAACGATCGAACAGCCTCGTTCCTGGTGGTGGCTGATCAAGAGCCTGTTCATCGCCGTCGGCGTCGCCGGTTTCATTTACATCCAGCCCAATCTGAGCAATGTCATCGTCATTATGGTCATCTGGGCGGCCATGGCCTGGCTGGCCGGTTTGGAGGTCCGGCAATTGATCGTGATTGGCGTCGTCGGTTTTGTCCTTTTCGTCCTTGCCTTCTTTTTCTTCATGGAACCCTATCAACAGGCGCGCATCTACAACTTCCTCTTCCCCGACCCGACCGCCAGTTACGGCGCGACCTACAATGTCCAGCAGGCGCTGATCGCCATCGGTTCCGGCGGCCTGACGGGCAAGGGCTACGGCCACGGCACGCAGACCCAACTGCGCTTCATGAAGGTCCGCCATACCGACTTCATCTTCTCGGTCATCGCCGAGGAGTTCGGTTTCGTCGGCGCTGTGCTGGTCATTCTGCTTCTGGGATTTATCATTTATCGCTGCCTGCGCGCCGCGCGTCTGGCGCGCGATCCTTTTGGGGCTTTCCTGGCCTACGGCGTGGCCATTCTCATTTTCTTCCAATCGGCGGTGAACATTGCCGTCAATCTGAATTTGATTCCGGTGACCGGCTTGCCGCTGCCCTTCATTAGTTATGGCGGCAGCGGACTGCTTTCGCTGATGATCGGCGTGGGTCTGGTCGAGAGCGTGGTCATGCGCCACAAACCCCTCGATTTCTGACGGAGGCTTCGTTTGGACCTGCAACCTGTTCGCACCCGTTTCGCGCCCTCTCCGACCGGGCGCATGCACCTCGGATCGGCCCGTTCGGCGCTTTATCCCTTCCTGCTGGCGCGCCGCACCGGCGGGACGTTCATCCTGCGCATCGAAGACACCGACCGCAAGCGGTTCGTCCCCGGGGCGGAGGAGGAACTCATCGAGGGGCTGCGCTGGCTGGGGATCGAGTACGATGAAGGCCCGGATATCGGCGGCCCCTACGGCCCCTATCGTCAGAGCGAGCGGCGCGAAATCTATCACGAACACGCCTGGAAACTGGTCGAGCGCGGCCACGCCTTCCCCTGTTTTTGCAGCCCCGAGCGGTTGGAGCAGGTGCGCCAGCAGCAAATCGCCAACAAGCAGAACCCCCGCTACGACGGCGCCTGCCGCGACCTCGACCCGGACGAGGCCCGCCGGCGCGTTCGGGCGGGGGAGAAATACGTCATCCGGTTCAAAATGCCCAAGGAGGGCAGCATCACCGTCACCGACCTGCTGCGGGGTCCGATCACGACCGACAACGCCGCCCTCGACGATTCGGTCCTGCTCAAGTCGGACGGGATGCCCACCTACCACCTGGCGGCGATGGTGGACGATCACCTGATGGGAATCACCCACGTCATCCGCGGCTCGGAATGGCTGCCCTCCCTGCCCCTGCACGCCCACGTGCTGCGCGGCTTCGGCTGGGAGGAACCGGTCTTCGTTCACCTGTCGGTCTTCCTGAAGCCCTCGGGCAAGGGCAAGATGAGCAAGCGCGAGGCCGCCGAGGCGCTCAAGGATGGCTACTCGATTTTCATCACCGACATGAAGGAGTTGGGCTACATCCCCGAAGGGGTGCTGAACTGGATCGTCCTGATGGGCTGGGGCGTGCCGGAGGACGATATCATGACCCTGGACGAGATGATCGCCCGCTTCGACATCAACCACCTGACCCCCTCGCCGGCGGCGGTCAATTTTGCCAAACTCGATCACTTCAACGGCGCCCACATCCGCCGCCTGCCGACCGAGGACCTGGCCGCCCGCATCAAGCCCTATTTCCTGCGCGAGGGTCTGGCGGTCGATGACGACCTGTTGCTGCGGATCGTCCCCCTGATTCGCGAACGCTTGGTGACTCTGGATGACTGCCTGCCCTTCGCCGCCTGGTTCTTCCGCGAGACGGTGACGCCCAAGCCGGAGGAACTGGTCGCCAAAGGACTGACGGCGGCCCAATCGGCGGAGGTTGCCCGCCGCGCCTGTGTCATCCTGGAGGCGTTGCCGGAAATCACGCCGGCCCTGGCCGAGCCTCCCCTGCGCGCTTACGTGGAGCAATCCGGACTGAGCGCCGGGCAGGTGTTCGGCATCCTGCGCGTCGCTGTGACGGGGCAGACCGTCAGCCCGCCGCTGTTCGAAAGCATGGAAATCGTCGGCAAAGAGAAAGTCCTGGCCCGTTTGCGGGCGGCGATCGAGACCCTGGAAGCGATGAAATAGAGCAAGGTGCTATCTCGCCGCTGCCATTGCCAAAGAACAGAGGGGTCGTTCAAAAACCTGTTTGAGTGTTTCTTCGGGGGCTTTTTTGTTTCTTTGGGGGCTTAGCCCTCAAAGAAACAACATTTTGCTCCCGAAGGAGCAAGGGTCTGTCCAAAAAGTAGGGCTGCCCCATCTTTTGGGACAGCCCCTGTGTTCTTGAAAAGGCTTTTTGAGAAAGCCCCAAGTTCATCAGCCCAATTTCTTCTCGATTTTTGCCCAGGTATCCTTGAGCGTCACCGTGCGGTTGAAGACCGGATGGCCGGGGGTGGAATCCGGGTCCATACAGAAATAGCCGACGCGTTCGAACTGGAATTTGTCGCCCGGGCAGGCCTCGGCCAGCGACGGCTCGACCATGCAATCCGTCAGCACTTCGAGCGAGTGGGGGTTCAGGATGCGGTCGAGGTCTTCGACGTCGTCCGGCCGCTCGACGGTGAAGAGTTGCTCATAGAGGCGCACTTCGGCCCGGACGGCGTGTTCGGCCGAGACCCAGTGGATGGTGGATTTGACCTTGCGGCCGTCGGGGGCGTCGCCGCCGCGCGTGGCCGGGTCGTAGGTGCAGTGGACTTCGGTCACCTGGCCCGTTTGCGGGTCTTTGACCACGCCGGTGCAGGTCACCAGGTAAGCGTAGCGCAGCCGGACCTCGTTGCCGGGGTAGAGGCGGAAGTATTTGGGCGGCGGCGTCTCGCGGAAGTCGTCCTGCTCGATGTAGAGCACTTTCGAGAACGGCACCCGCCGCGTCCCGGCGGAGGGGTCTTCGGGGTTGTTGAGGGCTTCCATCTCTTCGACCTGGCCCTCGGGGTAGTTGTCGATGACCAGTTTGAGCGGTTTGAGCACGGCCATCCGGCGCAGGGCGCGCTTGTTCAGGTCGTCGCGGATGACGGCCTCGAACTGGGCCATGTCCACCCAACTGTCGTTGCGGGTTTCGCCTGTCCCCAGCACGAAGCGGATGATGGCCTCGGGGGTGACGCCGCGCCGGCGCAGGCCGCGCAGGGTGGTCAGGCGCGGGTCGTCCCAGCCGCGCACCACGCCCATCTCGACCAGTTTGCGCAGTTTGCGCTTGCTCATCATGGCGTAGGTCAGGTTGAGGCGCGAGAACTCGATCTGGCGCGAGCGGAATTCGTCCAGTTGTTCCAGGAACCACTCATAGAGGGGACGATGAATCGTGTATTCCTGCGAGCAGAGTGAATGGGTGATGCCCTCCATCGAGTCGTTCTGGCCGTGCGACCAGTCGTAGAGGGGGTAGATGCACCATTTGTCGCCGGTACGGTGGTGGCGGACTTTCATGATGCGGTACATGACCGGGTCGCGCATGACGATGTTGGGATGCGCCATGTCGATCTTGGCGCGCAGGACGCGGCTGCCTTCGGGGAATTCGCCGTTCTTCATGCGCTCGAGCAGGTCGAGGTTCTCCTCCACCGAGCGGTTGCGGTAGGGGGATTCTTTTCCGGGTTCGGTCAGGGTGCCGCGCGTGGCGCTGACCTCCTCGGGCGACTGGTCATCCACATAGGCCAGCCCCTTTTTGACCAGGCGGACGGCCCACTCGTAGAGGCGGTCGAAGTAGTCGGAGGCGTAGGTTTCCTTGACCCATTCGATGCCCAGCCAGCGGGCGTCTTCTTTGATGGCCTCGACGTATTCGGTCTCTTCCTTGGCGGGGTTGGTGTCGTCGAAACGCAGGTAGAGTTCGCCGTTGAAGGCTTTGGCGGTGTAGTAATCGATCAGGAAAGCCTTGCAGTGGCCGATGTGCAGGTAACCGTTCGGCTCGGGCGGCAGGCGGGTGCGGACGTAGGTGAAACGTCCGCTGCGCAGGTCTTTTTCGACCTCTTCCAGGATGAAACTACCGGCCAGGGGGGTCTCGATGATTTCCATACCAGCGTCCTTTTGGCGTCTTGTTTCGAGGATTTCTTCGGTCGAGTTGGCTTATTATAGTACAAAGTGAGGGCCCTATGAAAGCCTCCCCAGAGGGCCTGCTTCTCTCGGCGCGGGGAGACCCGGTCTCTTCAGGAGGCCGAGTCTTTCGTCTTGCGGCCTTTGACGATGATGCGGATGGGAGTGCCGATGAAACCGTAGGTTTCGCGGAAACGGTTCTCCAGGTAGCGCAGATAGGAGAAATGGGCCAACTTCGGGTCGTTGACGTGCAGCACGAAGGTCGGCGGGTCGTTGCGGACCTGCGAGCCGTAGTAGATTTTGAGTTGCCGTCCGGCGCGGGTCGGGGGCGGCTGCCGGTCTTGGGCTTCGCGCAGGACGCGGTTGAGCATGGCGGTGGTGATGCGCGCCAGCCGCTCTTCCTGGACGCGCAGCGCCAGGGGCAGCACCTGGCCGACGCGTTGGCCAGTCTTGGCCGAGATGAACAGGATGGGGACGTAATCCATGAAATTGAGCGCCTGCCGCACCTGGCGGGTGTACTCGTCCATCGTGTACGTGTCTTTTTGGACGGCGTCCCACTTGTTGACCAGCACCACGCACGATTTCCAGGCGTCCAGGATGAAACCGGCGATGTGTTCGTCCTGGGCGGTGATGCCTTCGACGGCGTCGATCAGCAGCAGGACGACGTCGGCCCGCTCGATGGCTTTGAAGGAACGCAGGACGCTGTATTTTTCGATGCCGGGCTGGATTTTGCCGCGCTTGCGGATTCCGGCGGTGTCGATGAGGGTGACGGGCAGCCCGTTGACGACGATGCGGGTGTCGATGGCGTCGCGGGTGGTGCCCGGAATGGGGCTGACGATGGCGCGTTCCTCGCCGGCCAGCCGGTTGAGCAGGCTGGATTTTCCGGCGTTCGGTTTGCCGACGATGGCGATTTTGACCGATTCGTCTTCCTGGGTCTGGGCGGCGGGCGGAAAGGCGGCGACCAGGGCGTCGAGCAGGTCGCCGGTGCCGGTGCCGTGCAGGGCCGAGATGGGGTACGGCTCGCCCAGGCCGAGTTCGTAGAATTCGGCGGCGGCCTGCCGGGACTGAGCGCTCTCGCACTTGTTGACCACCACGAAGATCGGCGGCCAGGGACGGCCTTCGATGGTCTTCTGGTGGCGGCGCAGGATGTCGGCGACTTCGCGGTCGGCGGGTGTGACGCCCGCCTGGCCGTCGGTCAGGAACAGGACGGCGTCGGCGTCCTGGACGGCGATCAGCGCCTGGGCGCGAATCTGTTCGATGAATTCGGCCGAACCGACCGAAAGAGGCGTCTTGCCGCCGTGGGTGGGGTCAATGCCGCCGGTGTCCACGACGTCGAAGTACACGTCCGTCCATTCGGCCTCGGCGACCAGACGGTCGCGGGTGGTGCCGGGGGTTTCGTCCACGATGGCCAGGCGTTCGCCTGCCAGGCGGTTGAAAAGAGTGCTTTTGCCCACGTTGGGGCGCCCGACGAGGGCGACGACCGGTTTGACAGCCATGGTTTCAGGGTGTGGGAGTGGTCAGGCTGGTGATGATGACTTGAACGGTGGCCGGCAGGACCGATTCGACGGTCACATCGGGGGCCAGGACTTCGACCAGCGGGGTGATTTGATAGATTCCAGGCCCCAGCCCGTTCAGGTTGACGGTGACGCGAATGTCGCTGGTCTGCAAACTGTCGAGGGCGGGCAGGGGGCCGGAGAGAATCACGTCCACGGTGGTGGGGGAGACCTGGGCCTGCAATCCGCTGCCCAGGCCGGCGATGTTAATGGGCCGGTAGGAGAGCGTCAGGCCGCCCTGGATGGGGGCGATCCCGACTTGCACCAGGACGGTTTGGTCGCCGACCAGGGTGACGCCGTTCGGGAGGACCAGGCTCAGGCGGGTCTCGAGGTCATCGCGCAGGCCGCTCAGATCGAGCGGAGTCGTCTCCACATAGCCGGGCAGGGAGTTGATCAATTCCAGATTGGCCGAATAGACGGTCACCACCAGGGGGGAGGGAGAGATGTTGGTCAGGCGGTAGCCGCTGGCGGGCTGGCCGCGCGTCACTACCTTGACGACCAGGTCGCGGTAGCCGCCGATTTGCGTCACCGGCAGGCTGAGTTGTACGCTGGCCGGTTGGATGGCGACGTCCGGGACCGGATTGCCGTTCCGATCGAGGGCTTGCAGCGTCGCCGTTGTTTCGATGGGTTCGCGAGCGCTGTTCAGTTCCAGGCTGGCTTGCAGGCGGGCGATGCGCTCGACGGACGACTGCGGGCCGGAGACGGCCGCCTGGGAGGGGTTCAGCGCCAGTTCGCCGATTTGATAACCGATGGCCGGTTCGCCGATCAGTTCGACTTCGATCGGAAGGCTGCGGGTGGCCAGCGGTTCGAGGGTCAGGTAGATGGTCGCCGGGGTGACGGTCAGGACGCGCACCGGCTGCGGCCGGACCTGGACCTGGAGCGTCACGGCGTGCTGGCCGGCCTCCAGTCCCGAAAGGTCGGCGATCACCCGAATCGCGCCGTTGTTGGCCAGCAATTGATTCCAGACCGAACGGGGCGCCCGCAGGGTGAGTTGGACGCTTTGCGGGGCCTGCCCGATGATGACCAGGCCGGGGTCCTGGCCGATGTATTCGATCGGGATGGTGCCCGGGTAGGCGCGCGTCTCGTCCGGGTCTGCCGAGGTGACCGCCGAGACCCAGACGGCCAGCGCCAGGGCGAAGGCGAGCAGGAAGAGACGCAGATTGGTATTCAGCCAGCGGAGCATGAATCACTCGTCCTTGCGGGGGAAGAGATAGGGGAAGTGACGGCGGAAGAAGTTCTCGCGGCCGGGTTTTTCGGGGTTGTAGAAGGCGATCAGGATGTTCTCCAGCCGTTCGGGGTCCAGGCGGCGAATCATGCGGCCGGCGTGGGCGATCGAGATGGCACCGGTCTCTTCGGAGACGACGACGGCGATGGCGTCGGAGGCTTCGGAGATGCCCAGGGCGGCGCGGTGGCGCAGTCCCATCTGGCGCTCGGGGGTACGGGCCAGGATGTCGCTGGCCGAGAGGGGCATGACGCAGGCGGCGGCGACGATTTCGTCGCCGGCGATGACGACGGCGCCGTCGTGCAGGGGGGTGTTCGGGTAGAAGATTTGAATCAACAGGTCGGGAGTGACCTGACCCCGAATGGTCACGCCGCTGCGGAGGTATTCATCCAGCCGGTCGAAGCGTTGCAGGACGATCAGCGCGCCGTGTTGACGGGCCGAGAGTCGCGCTGCGGCGCTGACGACCGCCTGGATGGTCGTCTGCATGGTCAGGCCGCTTTTCTTGCCGCCGCCGGGTTGAAAGGTGCCGGCCCGGCCGATGCGTTCGAGGGCGCGGCGGATTTCCGGCGCGAAGATGACCGGGATGGCGAACAGGAGCGCCGGTAAGGCGGTGCGCACCAGCCAGGAGAATGCCGGCAGGTTGGCCAGGCTGGTCAGCAAGACGGTGATGATGAGCAGAAAAATGACGCCGCGCAGCAAGACCATGGCCTGGGTGTCGCGCACCAGGTAGAGAATGCCGAACAGAATCAGCGTGACCAGCAGGATGTCCACCATCCCCAGCCAGTCGAGGCGCTGAAAAATGAATAGAAGGTCGCTGAGTAAATCAGACACGGTGAGTAAAAAGGGCAGCGTTCAGGCGATTGGCCCAGAAGCGGCTGCGCCGGGCGGCTATCTCTTGTAAGGATTGCCTGGGCGGCTGCCTAAATGGGGCGCAGGACGCGGTCCTGGCGCAGTTGTTTGAAGAGCATGATGGTGTTGGGCGGCTGAGATTCTAATGCGGCCTCTTGCCAGGCTTGGACGCCCAGGGTTTGCGGCGAGCGGCGTTCGTAGCCCAGGTCTTTCCAAATCAGTTCCTGGGCGGCCAGTTGCGGCGGGACAAAGATGAGCGAGGCTTCGCATTGCAAGTCCTGGGAGGCGCGCTCTACTTCCTTGACCAGGGTCTGGATGGCCTGGTCGAGCGGGATGACGGGGTCCACATACAGATCGGTGGTGCGCGCCACCAGGTTCTCGACTTGCCAGCCGGCCAGTCCCACCAGTTGGTCGCCGCTCATCAGCAGGAGGAAGGCTTTTTCGCCGAAGGCGGCCATGACGCCCTCTTGCGTCTGCGGGTTAGCGCCCCCGCTCAGACGGGTGATCAGGTTGGCGATGTTGGCCGAATCGCGCGGCCGCCCGCGCTGGACGGCCAGTTCACCCACCTTTGCCTTTTTCATGACCACCGGGCTGGTGTCGGTGATCGGCGAGATGACCTTCCAGGCGGCGGTGACCTGCTTCCAGGTGTCTTCGAACGAACCGACGTTCTGGATGACGACGTTGGCCGCGGCAGTCTTGATTTCCTGAGGGCCCTGGGCCTGGATGCGCTGCAAGGCCTCGGCTTCGCTCATGCCGCGCTTGCTCATCAGGCGTTCTTTCTGGAGATGCGGCGGGGCAAACGTGACCCAGATGGTGTCGCAGGCGGCTGCCAGCGGCCCTTCGAGCAACTTGATGGCTTCGATGACGATGATGCGCTGGCTGGCGCGCTGGATGAGCAGGTCAATGGCCTGTTCGACCAGCGGATGGACGATTTTCTCCAGCATCCTCAGGCTATCGGGGTCGGCAAAGACGATGCGTCCCAATTTGGCGCGGTCGATTTCGCCGTTGCTATCGAGGATGATTTTGCCAAAGGTGTCGATGATGGGTTGGTAGCCGGGGGCTCCTTTGGCCATGGCGCGATGGGCCAGGGCGTCGGCGTCGATGCCATACGCGCCCAGATGTTCCAGCATTCTGCGGACGACGCTTTTGCCGGTGGCAATGTTGCCGGTCAGACCGATGACATATTTCCCAGGCCACTTGCTCACGGAGAGTTCTCCTTAGACTTGCGCTTCGTGAAGATTTTCATTCATTTTAGTCGCACGGGCTTTAAATGTCAAAGGGATTGCTGGAGGAAACAGAGGGCGGCAGGTGGGATGATCTGGCAATAAAAGAGACGCCCGGCCTTTCGACCGGGCGCCGGCGCTTATGGCGTTGGCGTGACGGTGGGCAGCGGGGTGATCGTCGGCGTGACCAGGTTGACCGGCACTTGCAGAATCCAGCCGGGGTAGATGGTGGTGGTCTCGCCGTCGGTCAGGATGTCGGGGTTGGCGGCCACGATGGCTTCCACGGTGCTGTTCATTTTGGCGGCGATGATGGCCAGATTATCGCCCGGCAGGACGAAATAGGCCACGCGCGCCCCGCGCGTTAGATCGGTGGGCAGGGGCGTGGGGGTGGGCAGCGGCATGCCGGGGTAGGGCAGGATGATCGTCTGGCCGACGTAATAGAATTGGGTCTGAGGGTCAATGCCCGTGCCGGTGGCCGGGTTGTAGGGGTTGAGCAAGAAGATCAGGATGAGGCCGTTCTCTCCCAGTTGGTATCTTTCTACCAGGCCGACGAGGGTGTCGCCCTCCTGAATGGTGTAGGAGAAGGGGGCGCTGGGGGTGGGGGTGGGCGTCTCGGTGGGGGTGGGCGTCTCGGTGGGGGTGGGGGTAGCGGTAGGCGTGTTGGTGGGAGTAGGGGTAATTGTCGGGGTGGGGGTCTTGGTGGCAAAGATGGCCCGAATGTTGTTCCCGCTGAAAGAGAGAATGACCAGCACGATGGCGATGAGAATCAGGAGAAAGGCGATGACGATCAGCAGTACAGGTCCTCCCTGACGGCGGCGTTTGCGGTAAGAGTCGATGGTGCTTTTCATGCTCATAGGCTCTGCTCCCTTCTCGGCTGGAAGCGCAAAGGAGAAGTTTTTCCAGCGTCAGGATGTATTCTACTGTAAGTTAGGAATTTAAGCGAGGAGAATATTTTTCGCATAGCCAAAAATAGAGCCGAGAAACGCCTATTTGAGCGGCAGACGGTCTTCGAGGAATTGGCCGGTGTAGGAAGCCGCGACGGCGGCGATCTGCTCCGGCGCGCCGACCGCCACTACCTCGCCGCCGCGGTCGCCGCCTTCGGGGCCGAGGTCGATGATCCAGTCGGCGGTTTTGATGATTTCGAGGTTGTGTTCGATGATCAGCACCGAGTTGCCGGCGTCCACCAGGCGCTGCAAGACCTCGATGAGTTTGTGCACGTCGGCGGCGTGCAGGCCGACGGAAGGCTCGTCGAGCACGTAGAGGGTCCGGCCGGTGGCGCGGCGGGAGAGTTCGCGCGCCAGTTTGACGCGCTGGGCCTCGCCGCCGGAGAGGGTGGTGGCCGGTTGACCGACTTTGATGTACCCCAGGCCGACCTCTTGCAGGAGTTTCAGTTTGTTGACCATCGCCGGGAAGGCCGAGAATTCTTCCAGGGCTTTGTCCACGGTCATGTCGAGGACGTCGGCGATGTTGTAGCCGTGGAAACGCACCTGCAGGGTCTCGCGGTTGAAGCGTTTGCCGTGACAGACATCGCAGGGAACGTAGATGTCGGGCAGGAATTGCATTTCGATGCGCAGTTCGCCCTGTCCCTGGCAGGCCTCGCAGCGCCCGCCGTGGACGTTGAACGAGAAGCGCCCCGGCTTGTAGCCGCGCACTTTGCTTTCGGGCAGGCTGGCAAAGAGTTTGCGGATTTCGTCGAACAGGCCGGTGTAGGTGCCGGGATTGGAGCGCGGCGTGCGCCCGATGGGCGATTGGTCGATGTTGATGATTTTGTCGAGGTGTTCGACGCCCTCGATGCGGTCGTGTTCGCCGGGCTGGGTGCGCGCCCCGTGCAGGCGGGCGGCCAGGGCGTTGTAGAGGATGTCGTTCATCAGGGTGGACTTGCCCGACCCGGAGACGCCGGTAATGCAGACCAGTTTGCCGAGCGGAATCTCGACCCGAATGTTCTTCAGATTGTTGGCGCGCGCTCCGACGATGGTGAGATGTTTGCCGTTGCCGGCGCGGCGCTTTTTCGGGACGGGGATTTGCTTGCGGCCGGAAAGGTAAGCGCCGGTCAGCGAGGTCGGGTGGGCCAGGATGTCCTGCGGCGTCCCCTCGGCGACGATTTCGCCTCCGCGTTCGCCGGCGCCGGGGCCGAGGTCGATGACCCAGTCGGCGGTTCGGATGGTCTCGTCATCGTGTTCGACCACCAGGACGGTGTTGCCCAGGTCGCGCAGGCCTTTGAGGGTCTCGAGCAGGCGGGTGTTGTCGCGCGGGTGCAGGCCGATGGAGGGTTCGTCCAGCACGTACAGGACGCCCACCAGCCGCGAACCGACCTGGGTCGCCAGGCGGATGCGCTGCGCTTCGCCGCCCGAAAGCGAACCGGCCGAGCGGCTGAGGGTCAGGTAATCCAGGCCGACGTTGACCAGGAAGCCGAGCCGCGCCCGAATTTCTTTCAGGATGCGTTCGGCGATGGCTTGTTGACGCGGCGTGAGGGGAGTCTGCGGGCCGGCCAGGCGTTCGACCCAGGCCAGGGCGCGGTTGACCGGCCAGGAGGTCACTTCGATGATGTTGACGCCGTCCACCGTCACGGCCAGGGCTTCGGGGCGCAGGCGTTTGCCCTGACAGGTGGGGCAGGGCCGGTCGCTCATGTATTCGGCGATTTTTTCGCGGATGTATTCCGAGTTGGTCTCGCGGTAACGCCGCTCCAGGTTGCCGATGACGCCCTCGAAGGGGGTCTCGAAGGATGCCGTCCGGCCGTCGCGGTTGTGGTAGTGGACGCGCACCCGCTCGCCGTTGGTTCCGTAGAGGATGAGGCGCTGTTTATCGGGCGGCAGTTCGCCGAAGGGCGTTTCCATGTCGATGCGGTAATGCTGGCAGACGGCTTCGAGGAGTTGCCAGTAGTAGCCGCTGTCTTCGCGCAGGTTGCTCCATTCCATGGCGATGAGCGCGCCGTCGCAGAGCGACTTTTCGTAATCCACCACCCGGTCGGGGTCGATTTCGAGTTTGCTGCCCAGGCCCTGGCAATCGGGACAGGCGCCGTGCGGCGTGTTGAAGGAGAAGGTGCGCGGTTCGATTTCGGGGATGCTGACGCCGTGTTCGGGACAGGCGAGGTGTTCGGAGAAATGAAGGTCGGAAATCGAAGGCCGAAGGTCATCTGTTTGGTTTGCTCCTCCCGGCCTTTGACTTTCGACCTTTGACACGGTAAGGTAGCCTTCCCCGAACTTGAGGGCGGTCTCGACCGAGTCGGTCAGGCGGCTCAGGTAGGTGGCCTGGTCTTCCGGCGAATCCCATTGATGGGCGATGACCAGGCGGTCGACGACGGCCTCGATGGTGTGGATTTTGTAGCGGTCGAGGCTGATTTCTTCGTCGAGGGAATGTACGCTCCCGTCGACGCGGGCGCGCGCGAAACCGGCTTTGCGAATCTCCTCGAAGACGGCCTGGTACGTCCCCTTGCGGCCGCGCACCACCGGGGCCAGGATGAGCAGGCGCGTTCCCGCCGGCAGGGTTTGGATGGCGTCCACGATTTCCTGCGCCGACTGTTTGGTCACCTCGCGGCCGCAGACCGGACAGTGCGGAATGCCGACGCGGGCAAAGAGCAGGCGCAGGTAGTCGTAGATTTCGGTCACCGTGCCGACGGTCGAGCGCGGGTTGTGGCTGGCGCCTTTCTGGTCGATCGAGACGGCGGGCGAGAGGCCCTCGATATAGTCCACGTCCGGCTTTTGCATCTGGCCCAGGAACTGGCGGGCGTAGGCTGAGAGCGATTCGACGTAGCGGCGCTGCCCCTCGGCGAAGATGGTGTCGAAGGCCAGCGAGGATTTGCCCGATCCCGAAAGACCGGTGATAACCACCAGTTTGTCGCGCGGGATTTCGACGGTGATATTCTTGAGATTGTGTTCACGCGCCCCAACGACGCGGATAGAATTGGCAAACATACCTGCCTCGGAATTCGAGATGGCGGCGATTATAGCACATTTGTTTCAGAAACGAGCGCGATCCAGCGCGCAAACGATTATTATACCAGCCTGCGCTGGCGCTTTTCTGAACGCCCCTCTCAAAACAGCAGGCCGCCTAATGCTTGCCTCTCTGACGGCTTTGTGCTAGACTTTGGGAAAGTGGATCAAAGGGAACGTCTATGCCTGAAAAAATTCTGATCATCGATGACGATGTCGATACCCTGCGGCTGGTGGGGATGATGCTGCAGAAGCAGGGATATCAGATCGTGGCGGCGACCAACGGACAGCAAGGGTTGGACTACGCCGAGTCGGAAGACCCCGATCTGGTCTTGCTGGACGTCATGATGCCGCAGATGGACGGCTACGAGGTGGCCCGCCGCCTGCGCGCCAACCCGTTTACGGCCAGCATTCCCATTCTGATGTTTACGGCCAAGACGCAACTGGACGACAAGGTGACCGGTTTCGAGGCCGGCGCGGATGATTACCTGACCAAGCCCACCCACCCCTCCGAGTTGATTGCCCATGTCAAGGCCTTGCTGGCGCGTTCGACCAAGGGGCGGGCGGCGCCGGCCGGGGCGGTGACAACCGAACGGCGCAGTTTCGTCATCGGCGTCCTGGCGGCGCGCGGCGGATGGGGGGTGACCACGACGGCGGCCAACCTGGGCAGCGCCCTGAAGACCGCCGCCAACATGGAAGTCACCGTGTGCGAATTGCGCCCCGGTCAGGGCACGCTGGGGCCGGAGATGGGCGAGGCCGACCCGCGTACGCTGGTCGAACTGCTGCAGGCCAAGCCGGTGGACCTGACCCGTCAGAAAGTGAACGAGTCGCTCTACACGCACAAGTCCGGCGTGCGGTTCCTGTTCGGTTCGATTCATCCGAAGGACGCTTCCCTGCTCGGCGCGGTGTCGCAGATCGAGACGTTGGTCAATCGGCTGATTTATCTCTCTCCCTACCTCGTTCTCGATTTGGGGCCGAGCCTGCCGCCTCTGACCCAGAAGATGTTGAAGGTTTGCAAGTTATTGGTGGTCGTAGTCGAGCCGATGCCGAACTCGGTGGTCTATTCCAAAGCCCTGATTGCCGATCTGCTCGAACTCGGATTCACGCGCGATCACATTGTCCCCATTGTGATTAACCGCATCCGCTCCGACATGCAATTGAACTGGAATCAGGTCCAGGAACGGCTGGGACATCCGGTGGCCGTGGCGGTGATGCCCGCCCCCGAGTTGATCTACATGGCGGCGCGCATGAAGATGACGGCTTTCGAGCATCAGCCCAGTTCACTGCTGGGTCAACAATTCAGCAAATTGGCTGCTCACCTTTTGGATTTGGAAAAGAGCATGGGCTGAGCGCGGCTCAGCCTTCGAGGGCGTAATGGACGCCCGGGGAGGACATTCCCGTATGTCCGCGCAAGCGACGAGCGATCTCAAAGAACGGCTGGAAGGTTATCGCCGTCTGATTGACATTTCCCGCGACCTGGCCTCGACCCTCGACCTGGAATCTCTGTTATATCGGATTATCCACGCCGCGGCCGATCTCACCCACGCCGCGGCGGCTTCGATCCTGCTCTACGACGACGCCGCCCAGCAACTCTATTTCCAGGTGGCCACCAACCTGGACCAGCAGACGATGCGCGGCCTGGTCGTGCCGCTCGAAGGCAGCATTGCCGGCTGGGTCGTGACTCATCGTCAACCGGTGCGAATCGACAACGTCCACTCGGACGCGCGTTTCTTCGCTCAGGTCGAGAAGACGACCCAGTTCACCACCACCTCTTTGATGGGCATTCCGCTCATCACCAAAGACAAAGTCGTGGGCGTGCTGGAGGTGCTGAACAAGCGATCCGGCTCCTTCACCGACGTGGATCAGGACCTGTTGCTCGTCTTGGGCGCGCAGGCGGCGGTGGCGATTGTCAACGCCCGCCTGTTCGCGCAATCCGATCTGATTGCCGAATTCGTCCACGAACTGCGCACGCCGCTGGCCTCGATTGGCACTTCCACTTACCTGCTCTTGCGGCCGGAGATGTCGCAGGAACAGCGCGAGCAAATCATCCACAACATTCACAGCGAGACTCAGCGTCTCAGCACCCTGGCCTCCACCTTCCTCGACCTGGCCCGCCTCGAATCCGGGCGCGTCAAGTACAATTTCACCCGCTTCGACTTGCAGCCGGCGGTTCAGGAATGCTGCCAGATCATGCAATCGAAGGCCGACGAGGCCGAACTGACGATTCACACCGAGATTCCGCCCGATTTTCCGCCCGTCAACGCCGACCGCGACAAACTCAAGCAGGTCATCATCAATCTGCTCAGCAATGCCATCAAATACAATTGCCGTGGGGGAAAGGTGTTCGTGCGCGCCGGCCTCGAAGATCAGTGCTGGTGGCTGGCCGTCCAAGATACCGGCCTGGGCATTCCCGAGGACGATTTGCCCCATTTGTTTCAGAAATTCTATCGGGTGCGTTCGACCGAGGGGAAGGCGTCTGGCACCGGGCTGGGATTGTCCATCTGCAAGCAAATCGTCAGCGGCCACCGCGGGCGAATCGAGGTCAGCAGCAAACTCGGCGAGGGGACGACGTTTACCATTCGCCTGCCCCGAACCTAGTCTGGTCTCTGGCGGTTACGTTTCCAGCAGGATTTTCAAAGCCCCCGGCTGTTTGGCGGCCTCGTAGGCTTCCAGCGCCTGATCCAGCCGAAAACGCCCGGCAATCAGCGGCGTGGGGTCGACTTCTCCCCTCTCCAACAATCGCAGAGCCGGTTCGAACGGCCCGCAGCGCGACCCGACGATGGTCACTTCGTCCACCACGAACGGCGACCAGTTGACGGTCATCTCGCCCCGGTAGGTGGACTTCAGCACCAGCGTCCCGCGCGGACGCAAGGCCTGCCGCGCCAGGTCGAAGCCGGAGGGCGACCCCGTGGCCTCCACCACCACATCCCAGCGCCACGGCTGGACCTCGCTCTCCTCAATCAGCCGAATGCCGCGCCGGAGGAGCAACTCCTTCTGGAGCGGATGCCGCGCCACGACGCGCAAATCCGCGCCAGTGAGGGCCAGCGTTTGGGCGATCAACTGTCCCAGCCGCCCCGCGCCGATGAGCAGGACGCGGTCGGTTGGATGAATTTGCACCTGCTGCTGGATTTCCAGCGCCGCGGCCAGCGGTTCGGTGAAGACCGCCGCCTCGTCCGGGACCGAGTCGGGGACGAGATGCAGATTCGCCAGCGGGAGCGTTGTGTACTCGGCGTGGACTCCGTCGCGGCCGGCGATTCCCAGCACGGTGCGCCGCTCGCAGTGGGTGGGGCGGCCGTTCCGGCACTGTTCGCACTCCCCGCAGACGGCGTTGATTTCGCCGACCACGCGTTTGCCAAACCATGATTTATCGGGCGCTTCAACCACCTCGCCGACGAACTCATGGCCGGGGATGCCGGTGAACGGATAGTAACCGCGCACCAGTTCCAGGTCGGTGCCGCAGACGCCCGCCAGCCGGACTCGAATCAACGCCTCGCCGGGCTTCTCCGGCAGGGGCAGGTCGCGCAGGGAAAGGGTCTGGTTTTCGAGCCAGAGGGCGCGCATCTTCAACACATTCTCAATTTACAAATCATGGTCAGGCTTTTGCGTTTTCTCTAGGGCTTGGCAAATCGAACGCGTTTTTCGGTTACAACCACGAATTGCCCCGGAATCTTATCCGCGTAGGAATCGAGCAATTGTTTCAGGATTCGGATTTTCGCCGCAGCGCGTTCATCGCTCAGACGCAACAAAATTACCCCCTGATGGGTTTTCCGCTCGCGATACACTTGTTCGCCGAAGTCTTTGTCTGTTGTGATCAGAATTCGATTCTCATCGCAGGCTTTTATAATCACCCTGTCATCTTCCATCCCCCGCGCTTGCTCATAGACCGAGAAAACATCGTGTCCCTGTTCGCGAAGCCAGTTTGCTACCAATGGACCGGCGCACTCGTCCACGATGAAACGCATCAGGCGGTCTCCATCTCAAGCGGCATGAACAGAGTGTTTTCCAATGTTTTGCTGGCGAACAGGATGCATGCCTGGATATCGCTGCGGGTCAATCCCTCGTATTCTGCCAGGATTTGTTCGATCGTAGCGCCGTGGGCAAGCAAGTTGAGGATGAATTCAACGGTCAGGCGCGTGCCTTTGATGACCGGCTTTCCGGTCATTACTTTGGGATTGATGCTAATCCGTGACAAGAGTTTTTCGTCTGTCATGACGGTTCTCCTGTGACAATTATACAACACTTCGCCGCAGGCTTACCTCGCGCCTCTCCTCCCGAACTGCCGTTCCAGCATTTCCACCGAGAGATGAATCATCGTCGGCCGGCCGTGCGGACAGGTGCGCGGCGAGGCGCAGGCTTCCAGGTCGTTCAGCAGGGCGCGCTGTTCTTCGGGCGAGAGCACCTGCCCGGCCTTGACCGCCAGCCGCTTGCAGACGCGCCCGGCGATTTTGGCCTCGATTTCGTTCTGCAGGGGGGCTTCGTCTTCCTCGAAGTCTTCCACAATGGCGCGCAGGGCAGCGGCCGGGTCGGCGTTGGCAAAGAGGGCCGGCATGGCGCGCACCTGGAAGGCGTTTTGACCGAAGGGTTCCACATCGAAGCCAAAGTGATGGAGAATGGTCAATTGTTCCTCGAGGAGTCTGGCGCTGGCGGGCGGAAGTTCGACCAAGACCGGCGCAAGCAGGGCTTGTGAGGGGATGTTCTTCTGCGCGTGCTGGGCGTCGCCCTGAGCCTGTCGAAGGGCCATGAGTTTTTCGAACAGGACTCGTTCGTGGGCCGCGTGCTGGTCAATCAGGTACAGCCCGTCCGGGCCTTCGGCCACCAGATACGCCGCGCCGACCTGGCCAATCAGGCGAAGGAGGGGGACGGAGAACGATTGAGTCGAAGGTCGAAGGTCGGAAGTATCTAGATTTGTTGCATAATTGATGAAAATCATCAAGGGAGAGTGCAAGCATGGTCTTGAGTTATAAGCAACTTTGCGGTCGGGCAAGTTCATTCCGCAATTTGGTTGGCAT
>JAIOAU010000002.1 GCA_019873655.1 Chloroflexota bacterium
CATTTCTTGAGCGGTTATGTGGCTATCCACGAGTTTCGCGTCAACCTGAAGCGCATTTCGCCAGAATTCATTTCTGCTCTCGTCGCTGTTCACTCTTTCTACAGATGAGCCAAAAGTTTATCTCACACGTGCTTGCCCAGAACCAACAATTCCGTAAAGACGCTTGTCAATTCTGTTAGGCGCTGATCGCGCCCGAGGCGCGCAGTTCTCCCAGCCAATCGCGGATTTTTTCGCCAATTTGGTCGCGCACCAGCCGGAAGCGAGCCAGTTTTTCGCTCTCGCTGCCCTCGAAGGCGGCCGGGTCTTCGAAAGACCAATGCAGACGCTGGTGGACGCCCGGCCAGACGCGCGGGCAATTTTCTTCGGCCTGATCACAGACGGTGATCAGGTAATGGAAGTGCTGCTTGCCCAGAAATTCTTGGAAGCCTTTCGAGCGGTGACCCGAGAGGTCGTAGCCAATTTCTTCCATCACTTTGACGGTCAGCGGGTTCAACCCCTTGGGTTCTGTGCCGGCGCTGCAGACCAGGAAATCCTCGCCGCCCATTTCGCGCAGGAAGGCCTCCGCCATCTGGCTGCGGGCCGAGTTTCCGGTGCACAGGAATAAGACATTAAGGGTCATGATTATCTCCCAAAAGGCTTTGTCTGAGGAGATTGTACTCCGCTGAATTTAACGGGCGGTTAAGGGGAAATGATGGGTTTGTTAAGGGCGGCAGGAGATTGGAGGCGCTGTCGAGGGGAGGCGCGCCTTACGGAAGGCAGGGGATGGTGAAGTAAAAAGTGCTTCCCTGGCCTTCTTTGCTTTCGGCCCAGATGCGTCCCCCGTGGGCCTCGACCAGATGGCGGGAGATGGACAGCCCCAAACCGGTGCCGCCGCCGGTGCGGGCGCGGTCGGCTTTGTAGAAACGCTCGAAGATGCGCGTCAGGTCGTCGGCGGGGATGCCGACCCCCGTATCGCGCACGGCAAAGCGAATCCAATTCCCTTCGGCGGCCGCCGAAAGGGCGACCTCGCCGCCTGGAGGGGTGAATTTGACGGCGTTGTGAATCAAATTGACCAGGACCTGTTCGAGACGCGTCGCGTCGGCCTGGACGAGCGGCAGGTCGGCGGCGGCCTGGACGTGCAGGTTCAGGCCGGCGCGTTCGGTCTGGGCGCGCATTCGTTCGGCGGCGGCCTCCAGCAGGGCCGACGGCGAGACGGGGCGGAGTTCGAGCGGCACCTGTCCCGATTCGATGCGCGTCAGTTCGAGCAGTTCCTGCGCCATCTGGGCCAGGGCGTCCACCTCGGTTTCCATGCGGCCCAGGAAACGGCGCGCCGCTTCGGGGTCGTCGAGGGCGCCGTCGCGCAGCGTCTCGGTCAGGGCTTTGAGCGAGGCCAGGGGCGTGCGCAGTTCGTGCGAGACGTTCGAGATGAAGTCGCGCCGCACTGTTTCGAGGCGGCGGACGCGGGTCAGGTCTTGGACCAGGAGAAGACAACTGCCGTTTTGCCGGTCGGGCAGGACGAAGAGTTGCAAGAATTTCTGACGGGCGGGCAGTTCGACGGCGACGCTCTGCTCCTCGCCGCTCGTCTGGGCGTTTTGCCAGGCCTCGACCAGTTGATGATGGCGGAGCACTTCGGCGACGGTGCGTCCCAGCGGGGCGGGCGATTCGAAGAGGCGCTCGGCGGCGGCGTTGGCGAGTTGAACCCGCCCGGCCGAATCGGTGATCAAGACCCCGTCCGTCATGCGTTCGAGGACGGTGGCCAGTTCGGCGCGGCGGCTCTCGGATTCGAGCAGACGATCCTGCAGCGTCGCCGCCAGCGCCCGGACGGCGTTGGAGAGTTCCTCGAGGCCAGATTCATCGGGGGGAAGAAGGTCTGCCGGGGATCGTTCTTCGGCGGCGCGGCGGACGGCCTGGCTGTAGGCCTCCAGCCGCCGCCGAAGGCGCGCCTGACGCCAGGCCAGCAGGAGGGCAAGGACCAGGAAAAGCAGGGCGAGGCCGCTCAGAAACCAGTTCACGTCAGCCTTCGAACCGGTAGCCGCCGCCGCGTACGGTGACGATGCGCTGCGGGTTGGCCGGATCCGCCTCTAATTTTTGGCGCAGCCAGCGCACGTGGACGTCCACCGTGCGGCTGTCGCCGATGTAGTCCCAGCCCCAGACGCGCTCAAGGATGAATTCGCGGCTGAGCATCTGACCTTTGTGCTCGGCAAAAAAGACCAGCAGTTCGTATTCTTGCGGCTTGAGGGGGACGATGACGCCGTCCAGGGTGACCTCGCGGCGGGTCAGGTCGATGGCGAGATTGCCGAAGGTGAGCACTTTGTGGGCGGTTTCGGCCGGCTGGACTTTGCGCAGTTCCTGGCGGACGAGTTCGGTGCGGCGCAACTGGGCCTTGACGCGCGCCAGGAGTTCGCGCATCGAGAAGGGTTTGGTCAGATAGTCGTCGGCGCCGACCTCCAGCCCGACGACGCGGTCGATTTCGTCGTCGCGGGCGGTCAGCATGATGATGGGGACGGTCATCTCTTTGCGCAGGATTTTGCAGACCTCGAAGCCGTCCAGGCCGGGGAGCATGATGTCGAGCAGGACCAGGTCGGGGGTGCGGGCGCGGGCGGCCTCGAGGGCGGCGCGTCCGTCGCCGACGGCCTTCACCTCGTAGCCCTGTTTTTTCAGGTTATAGACCAGCGTTTCCTGCAGGATGGGCTCGTCTTCGACGACCAGAATGAACTCGCTCATATCTTTATCATATCATAGAGACGGGACGGAGAGAAACCCTTGGGAGGCGGGTTGCGGGGTAAAAGCGCCCAGATTTACAGGATCTTAACCTGTTCTTAAACGGTTGAAAATCATTCTAGGTTATCGTTTAGGTGGATGAGTGTATTTTCCCGAGGAAATGAGTTTCGAAGAAAGGAAGGCGTTATGGTGGCTACTATGATTTCCGAACAGCGGTGGAACGTCTTACAGGGGCCGAGCCGGCCCTCTCATTTGCCCGGCAGTTATCTTTTGTTGTTGTCCGCCCTGGATCAGGGCTGGAAGGTGAGCCGGGTATCATTGCAGCCTTCATGGGACCAGCATGGTTTTGTGTATGTCCTCACCCTCAAGCGTTTTGGCGGCTGCCGGGTGCAGCAACTGGTTCTGCCGAGGACCAGCCAGGTGGAAGCCCTTTTGTCCGAATACGCGTCGAGAAGTTCATCCGGCCATCGTTGAGCAACCAGCAGTTTGTTACGTTGAGATTTCTCCTCCTAACCCCGAAATCCGCCCTCTCACCCCAGGGCGGATTTCACTTTGGCCGGACGAGGGGGATTACCCGAATCGTCCTTCCACGTAGTCTTCGGTGCGTTTATCTTTTGGGTTGGTGAACAAGTCTCTTCCCGGACCGAATTCGACCAGTTCGCCTTGCAGGAAGAAGGCGGCGTAGTCGGCGGTGCGGGCGGCCTGTTGGACGGAGTGGGGAACGAGGACGATGGTGTACTGATGCTTGAGTTCCTGGAGGGCGGCTTCCACCTTGCCGGTCGAGATGGGGTCGAGGCCGGAGGTGGGTTCGTCGAGCAGGATGATTTCTGGCTGGTTGGCGAGGACGCGCGCCAGGCAGAGACGCTGCTGTTGGCCGCCGGAGAGGGCCACCGCGGGGTCATCGAGGCGGTCTTTGACTTCCTCCCACAGGGCGGCCAGTTTCAGGCTGCGCTCGACGGCTTCGTCGAGGCGCGATTTGCGCTTTTCGCCAGCCAGTTCCAGCCCGTAGGTCAGGTTGCCGCGGATCGAGAAGGGGAGCACCACCGGCCGGGCAAAGACCATGCCGACCTTGCGGCGCAAGGCAATGACGTCGGTCTTGGGATCGAGGACGTTTTGTCCGTCGATGAGGATTTTCCCTTGCAGCAGGCGGATATCGGTCAGATCGTTCAGGCGGTTGATGCAGCGCAGCAGGCTGGATTTGCCGCCGCCCGCCGGGCCGAAGAGGACGGTGATGGCGTTGGCGGCGATCTTCAGGTTGATGTGCCGCAGCGACTCGTTCCCTTCGGCGTAGGTCAGGGAAAGGTTTT
Organism: Chloroflexota bacterium; assembly: GCA_019873655.1. Taxonomy (GTDB): domain Bacteria; phylum Chloroflexota; class Anaerolineae; order Anaerolineales; family Villigracilaceae; genus JAFGSI01. The sequence goes on from JAIOAU010000002.1 coordinate 4,008, forward strand.
CGATGACGATTTTGTCTACCATTGGCGTTTGGCTCTGGCCCGCGAACGGATGACGGTGGCGATGATGTTCATGCTCAAGACGAAGATCAGCAGCACCAGCGCCGTGCCGTACTGAATCTGGAACGGCATTTCCGGCACCTGGGTGGAGATGACGAAGAGATGGTAGGGCAGGGCCATCGTCGCGTCCATGGGGGAGTCGGGCAGGCGCGGCAGGAAGAAGGCCGCTCCGGTGAAGAGGATCGGGGCGGTCTCGCCGGCGGCGCGTTCCAGGCCGAGGATGACGCCGGTCAGAATGCCGGGCAGCGCCTGCGGCAGGACGATGCGGCGGATGGTTTGCCACTGCGTCCCGCCGAGGGAGATGCTCACCGTGCGAAAGGCCTGGGGGACGGCGCGCAGCGCCTCCTCCGAGGCGCTGATGATGACCGGCAGGGTCATGATGGAGAGCGTCAACGAGGCGGCCAGGATGCTGGTGCCGAATCGCAGGAAGATGACGAACAGCCCCAGCCCAAACAGGCCATAGACAACCGAGGGGATGCCTGCCAGGTTGATGATGGCGATGCGAATGAGGCGGGTCAAGAAAGTGTCGCGGGCGTATTCGGAAAGGTAGATGGCGGCGGCGATGCCCAGCGGCACCGAGAAGATCGCCGTTCCGATGGTCAGATACAGCGTTCCGACGATGGCCGGCAGGATGCCGCCGGCACGCATGCCGTCGCGCGGCATGGCGCTCAGAAATTCCCAGGAGATGGCCGGCGCGCCTTCTTTGATGATGTAGCCTACCACCATCAAGATGGGGAAGACGGTCGTCAGCGCCAGGAGGGTGAGCAGGGAAAAGCCCAGGCGCTGAATGAGGTCGCGGTTGGCGTAGGAGCGTTTCATGACAGCACCCTCTCAGCGCGTTTCTTGGCTTTGAACACGATCGAAGAGGCGGCCAGGTTGACTGCAAGGGAGATCAGGAACAAGACCATTCCGATGAAGAAGAGTACATGGTAATGGGTCGAGGCGTTGGCGACCTCGCCCATTTCGGCGGCGATCGTCGCCGTCATCGTGCGGACGGGGCGGAAGAGCGAGTCGAGGCGGGTGGCCAGAACCGGGGCGTTGCCGGTGACCATCATGACGGTCATCGTCTCGCCGATGGCGCGCCCGATGCCAAGCATGACCGCCGTCAGGACGCCGGAGCGGGCGGCCGGCAGAGTCACCCGCCAGATGGTTTGCCAGCGGGTCGCGCCCATCGCCCAGGCCCCCTCGCGATAGGCCAGGGGGACGGCGTCCAGGGCGTCTTCGGCGATCGAGACGATGGTCGGGACGGCAATTCCGCCCAGGAGCAGCGATCCGGCCAGGGCGGTCAAGCCGGTCGGGAGGTCCAGCAAGATGCGCAGGCGGGGAGCGAGGACCAGAATGCCGAGGAAACCCAGCACCACCGAGGGCAGGCCGCCGAGGAGTTCGACCAGCGGTTTGAGAATTTCGCGTAGCCAACGAGGGGCGATCTCCGAGATGAAAACCGCCGTCCCGATCCCAAAGGGGACGGCGATCACCATGGCCCCAATCGTCACCAGGAGCGAGCCGGTGATGAGCGGCAGGATGCCATAGCGCGCTTCGATTGGATACCAGCGTTCGCTGAACAATTGGCGAAGACTGACTTCCCCAAAGGTGGGCAGGCTTTCGCGCAGGAGGAAGAAGAAAATCAGGATGACGAACAGGATGGCCGAGTAGCCCGAGGCTTTGATCAGGCGGGGGATGAAGAATTCCTGCCAGTCGAGTTTGCGGATCGAGTTCATGGGCGCCTATGGGTTGTAGTGCAAAATCGGTACGAAGCCCAGTTCGGCAACGATGTCATGGGCTTCGGGAGAATACAAAATCCAGTCCAGGTATTCGCGCACGGCGCCTTGCGGCTCGCCAGCGGTGTACATGTACAGGTCGCGGGCGATGGGATAGGAGCCGTCGTTGACCGAGGCGATCGAGGGGCGCACGTAGCGTCCGCCCTCCTGGCGGGCCACGGCGATGACTTTCAGGTCGCGCGGCACGTACCCCAGGCCGTCGTAGCCGATGGCGTTGGGATTCTGGCGGATTTCGTTGATGATGCCCTCCGATGAGGGAAGCAAGAGGGTGTCCATCGAGAAGAGCAGGTCGCTCTCTTTGTCTCCCAGGCGGATGACGGTTTCGAGGAAATACACATGCGTGCCCGAATTGGTCTCGCGCGAGAGACGCACGATGGGGCGGTCTTCTCCGCCGACCTCGGCCCAGTTGTTGATGACTCCCGTGTAAATATCCGAAATCTGTTGCAGGGTCAACTGGCTGACCGGGTTGTCCGGATGGACGATGATGGCAATGGCATCGCGGGCGACGACGAACTCGACCGGTTCGACGCCGTTGGCCTCGGCGGCTGCCATCTCTTCGTCCTTGATTTGGCGGGAGGCGTTGGCAATGTCTACTGTACCATTGATGAGAGCGGCAATGCCCGTCCCCGAACCGCCGCCGGTCACCGAAATGCTGACTTCGGGATGGACAGCCTGATAGGCTTCGGCCCACGCCAGGGCCAGGTTGACCATGGTGTCGGAGCCTTTGTTTTCGATGTAGGCGCTTGCCTGAGAGGGGGACTCTTCTTGTTGAGATGGGCCGCTACAGGCCATCAGCAGTAGAAGAACGGACAACCATGCAAACAAACGGGCGAATCGCATCGTCCGAATTATAAGCGATTCTTCTGGCAACGTCATCGGATTTACTCGGAAGCGAGACTGCCTCTCAATCTGGAGAGGGCTTCTTCGAAATCGGCGGGATAAGGGGCGGTGAAATCGTAGCGGCGGCCTTCGAATTCGAAGGACAGCGACAGCGCATGGAGGGCCGGGCGGGAGATGAGGTCGGTGGGCGGCGCGCCGTAGAGGGCGTCGCCCAGGAGAGGAAAGCCGAGGGCGGCGGCGTGGGCGCGAATCTGGTGGGTGCGGCCGGTGGCCGGGGCGGCTTCTGCCAGGGCGTGGGCGGCGAAGCGTTCGAGCAGGCGAAAGGCCGTCTCGGACGGTTTGCCCCGCCGCGGGTCGACGACGGTGCGGTGACGATGGCCCGAGTCGAGGCGCAGGGGGTGGCGGGCGAGGCGTTCCTGCCAGGCCGGCAAGCCGCACAGGATGGCGTGATAGGTCTTGTTGACGGCGCGGGTTTCGAAGAGCAGGCTCAAGGTCCGGTGGGCGGCGGCGGCGCGGGCGAAGAGAATCACGCCGCTGGCGACCTTGTCCAGGCGGTGGACGATCCACAGTTTGCCGTATTCGGCCTGTAGTTGTTCGAAGAGGCTGGGTTCGCCCGTCTCCCATCCGCCAGGGACGGCCGCCAGGCCGGGAGGTTTGTTGACCACCAGCAGGGAGGCGTCGGCGTGGAGCGTCAAAGGCCGGTTATCCGCGTTCATCGAAGAACATCTTGCCGGGGTTGAGGATGCCGTTGGGGTCGAGGGCCTGTTTGATGCGTTTCATCACCTCGACGGCCGCGCCGTGTTCTTCGAGCAGAAAGGCGCGTTTGGCCAGGCCGATGCCGTGCTCGGCGGTCGCTGTGCCGCCGACCGAGAGGGCGTAGCGAATCAGGTCGGCGGCGGCCTGTTCGCCGCGCTCCAGGGCGGCGGCGTCGCTGGGTGGGACGAGGGTGTGCCAGTGGATGTTGCCGTCGCCGGCGTGACCGAAGATCGAGACGGCCAGGCCGTATTGTTCGCCGAGCGCCTGGGCTTTCTGGACGGCGGCGGCGTAGTGTGAGAGGGGGACGGCGATGTCGCCTTTGAGCATGATGTGGTCGGGATAGAGCGCCTTCTCGGCGTTGGTGATTTCCTTGCGCCCGGCCCAGAGTTGTTCGCGGCGGGCGGGCGTCTCGGCGACCTCGAAGTAGGACGCGCCCAGGCCGGCGCAGATCTCGCGGGCCATTTCGACCTCCTCGGCGATGCCGGAGGGCGCGCCGTGGAATTCGAAGATGAGGGTCGGCGTTTCGGGCCAGTCCCAGCCTTTGTAGCGGTTGATGTGGGCGATGCTGTTTTCGTCGATCAGTTCGAGCGCCCCGGGGACGATGCCGGAGGACATGATTTCGAAGACGGCCTGGGCGGCGGCTTCGAGCGTCTCGAAGCGGGCCATGGCGGTCTTGCGTTCCGGCAGGCCGTGCAGGCGCAGGACGATTTCGGTGACCACGCCGAGCAGGCCCTCCGAGCCGACCATCAGGCGCACCAGGTCGAAGCCGGAGGAGGTCTTCATGGCGCGCGTCCCGAACCACAGGAGCGAGCCGTCGGCCAGGGCGACCTGGAGGCGCAGGACGTGGTCGCGGGTGACGCCGTAGCGCAGGGCGTTCAGGCCGCCGGCGTTGTTGCCGATCATCCCGCCGATGGTGGCCACGTCGCCGGAGGAGGGGCCGGGGGCGAAGAACAGGCCGTCGCGCGCCAGGCGGCGGTTCAGGTCGTCGTAGATGACACCGGGCTGGAGGCGGCACTGGAAATCCTGCGGCAGGACTTCGAGGATTTTGTTCATCCGCTCGAGGCTGAGGACGATTCCGTCCGGGGAGGGGACGGCGTTGCCCTCCAGGCTGGAGCCGCCGCCGCGGGCGGTCACCGGGACGCGATGCCGGTTGCACAGGCCGAGCACGGCGGCCACCTGTTCGGCCGTCTCGGGCCAGACGACGGCCAGCGGCGTTTGCGCCGGCTGGGAGGATTCGTCGCGGGCGTATGATTCCAGGACGGCCGGTTGCAGGCTGAAGGCCGAGGGAGGCAGAAGGGATTGGAGTTCGGCGAGGAAGGCGGGGGGGATGTTCATGAGCCTATTGTATCAAAAAGCAGGGGCCGTCCGGCAAGACAGCCCCTGCTTTTTGGACAGTCCCTTGTTTCTTCGGGGGCTGTTTCTGGGCTGTTTCTTCGGGGGCTTAGCCCCCGAAGAAACAGGCTGGAGCAGGCTGAAACAGGTTGGAGCAGGTTTTTGGACAGCCCCTTGCGAAGGCGCAAGCGTGGTTTCAGGTGACGGTGAGTTTTTCGTGGGGGTATTTTTCGTAGCGTTTTTCTTCGACGACGCGGCGGATGCGGTCGATGCCCTGCCAGACGTCCTCGAAGCCGGTGTAGAGCGGGGCCAGGCCGAGGCGCAGATTGTCGGGTTCGCGGAAGTCGGGGATGACGTTCATCTCCTCGATCAGGGCGCGGTTGATGCGGTAGCCCTCGGCGTGGCGGATGCTGACGTGGGAGCCGCGTCGCTCTTGCAGGCGCGGCGATCCAAGGCGGAAGCCCAGCGGGGCCAGGAAGAATCCGGTCAGGTAGATGAGGTATTCGCTGAGCAGCAGCGACTTGGCGCGCAGGGCGTCCATGCCGGCTTCCAGCAGCGGGTCAAGGGCGGCTTCCATGGTCAGCAGGGAGATGGCGGGCTGGGAGCCGGTCAGGAAGCGGGCGATGCCGGGGGCGGGGACGTAGTCCAGTTCGAAGGCGAAGGGGTTCTTTTGCGCCCACCAGCCCCAGATGGGCGAGACCACTTTTTCTTGCAAGTCTTTGCGGACGTAGAGGAAGGCGGGCGAACCGGGGCCGCCGTTCAAATATTTGTAGGTGCAGCCGACGGCGAAATCCACGTTGCAGGCGTCGAGGGCGATGGGCACCGCGCCGACCGAGTGACTCAGGTCCCAGATGACGAGCGCGCCGCGCTTGTGGGCCAGTTCGGTGACGGCGGCCATGTCGTACAGGTAGCCCGATTTGAAGGTCACGTGGGAGAGGGTGACGAAGGCGGTCGATTGGTCGATGGCCGTTTCGAGGGCGTCCAGGTCGGGGGTGATGTCGCCGTCTTTGGAGCCGATGCGTACGATGGTGTGACGGTCGCCGAGCAGGCGCGTCAGGCCTTGCAGGATGTAGAGGTCGGAGGGGAAATTCAGGGCGTCGGTGACGATCTTCGGGCGGCCGGGCCGCAGGGAGAGGGCCGCCCAGGCAAGTTTGAAGAGGTTGATGGAGACGGTGTCGCAGGCGACGACCTGGCCGGGCGCGGCGCCGATGAGTTGGCCGATCTTGTCGCCGACGCGGCCGGGGGCGTGCCACCAGTCCTTGTTGTAGCCGCGAATCAGGTCGCGCTCCCATTCGCTCATCAGGCGCTGGAGGCGTTCTGCCGAGGCCAGCGTCGGGCGGCCGAGGGAGTTGCCGTCGAGATAGATCAGGTCAGGGTCGGGGATGGCGAAGCGCTGGCGGAAGGAGGCCAGCGGGTCGCGTTGATCCAGTTCTTGGGCAAAGGCGCGGGTGGGTTCGAATTCCATACTGTAATTATATACGCAAAAGGGTAAGACGGAACGAAGTCCGCCTTACCCTTTTTGGAGGCGAAGATGTCAGGAGGGATCAGCGCGAGCCGGCCGGGGCGTAGAAGCGGGCCAGCCAGATGCCCGGCGCCTGCTCCTGGAGGTAGGAGGCCGGCGTGAAGACGTGCACCCAGGTGTGGCCAGGGGCCAGCGGGATGGGATTGCCGTACTCGTCGGTGAACTTCATCGGGCGCGCCCGGCCGGTGGCCTGTTCGTAGTCGCCCGCCAGGGTGTTCCAGCGGATGCGGTACACCTGGCCGTTGCGGAACAGGTAGGCGTTGCCGCGATTGCCGGGCTGCAGGTTGATGTCGATGATGGTGGGGGTTTGGACGATGTGCTCGGCGAATACGAAGATCAGGTTTTCGAAGAGCAGCGTCCGGCCGGTCAGGCGGTCGGCGATGGGAGCGAATTCGTCGGGCCGGTCGGGGTGGTTGACGTAGCGTTCATAAGCGCCGGCCAGAGGGTTGTACACCCAGCGAGTCTGGTTCTGCCAGGACCAGAAGACATCGACTCTCTGGGCGTCTGCGCCGCCCTCAGGGGGAGTGTCGCTGAAGGCATTGCCCGAGTAGTTGATGGGCACGTCTGGGTCGCGGTTGTTCTCGGCCAGTTGGCGCATGGTGGTGATGTCGAGCATGGCGCTGTTGATGTCGCTTTCGTCCGAGCCGTATTGCATTCGGCAGCCGGGCAGTTGGGCGAGGACTTCCTCGTAAGCGCCCGCGTAGACCAGGCAAGAATCGGGGAAGTAGTCGCGGATGTAGCGATAGGGCAGACGGCCGGAGCGGATGGGGCCGACTTCCCCGCCACCCCCACCTCCATCGCCCGGTTGTGTGGGGGTCTCCTCAGGAGTCCCACCGGTGGGAGTGGGGGTTTCGGTCTCCTCGGAGGGCGGGCGCGGGATGTAGCCGGCGTCCCAGGTCATGTCGACGCCCGAGGCGGTGATGACCGGCGTGCGTCCGGTGTCGGGGTCAGCGTCGCTGTCGGTGTCATCGTAGCCCACATTCGGCTCGGTGAACACCAGCCCCGGCACCGCCTCGAATTCGATGATGTAGCGCTTCCCGGCCTCGACGTTGAAGCCATAGAAGCCGTTGATGTCGGTCGAAGTGGTTAGCAAGTGGTTGTTTTGCTCGTCGTAGAGATGGACGCAGACGCCCTCGATGCCATATTCCCAGGCGTCTTGCGCGCCATTCTGGTTTTCATCGAACCAGACGTAGTTGGCCAGGACGGTCTCGCCGGGGACGAAGGGGGTTTGGTTGACCGGGCAATTGCCGCGGCGTTGCGCCTGGCGCTCGGGCTCCTCGCCGTAGAAGACGACCAGGAAGCGGGTGGTGCCTTCGCTGATGTAGATTTCGTAGACGATCGGCGCGAACCCCGGGCCGGCTTGCGGACGGGCCGAGGGCGGGAAGTGGGTGATCGAGATCAGCACCGCCGGCAGTTGCAGGAGATAAGGATCCTCGACCGGCAGGCCGGTCAACGGATTGTAGCCGGGCGGGAAGTCGTCCAGGTCGGGGCCGTAGAAGGCGGGCTGCTGGGTCTCCTGGGGGGTGGGAGAGGGCGTCGGCGAGGGGATGGGGGTCGGCGTCGCCGTTGGCGGTTCAGCGGGAGGCACCTCGCTCGCTTCGGGGACGTTTTCGTTCCACTCGTTGTATTCTTCGGGGGTCATCGGGCGCTGGTTGACGCTGCCATCGGGCAGGACGTCGCAGGCCTGGCCGCCGGTCATGTCCAAGGATTGGCCGTCATAGGTCAGGTTGCAGTGTCCTTCCAGGCAGGTTATGTTCAGGCCGTCCGGGCCGTAGCCGACGCCCATGTAACTGCCGCGCACCGAGGCCACGCCGGAGGGCGTCTCGACCTCGAGGCTGCCGCCTTTCAGGACGATCCACACCTGGCCGAGTTCGAGCCAGAGACGGGCAAAGGGGCCGCTCTCGGCTTGCTCCAGGGCGGCGAGGGTGAAGAGGGTGTTGGGGCCGAGGTAAACCAAGGTGTTCTCCGGCCGCAGTTCCAGGCGGGCGCGGCTGTCCTCGCCGCTTTGAACCTGCGCGCCGACGGCAATTTGCTGGCCGACCGCGGCCGGTTCGAAACTGGCCTGTTCATTGGGACGCGCTCGGACGTCGTTTTCGACCAGGCTGATCACGGCGCTGCGGACGGCCGGGACGACGGTTTCGGTCCCGCCCCTGCAGGCGCTCAGAATGAAAACAAGAATGAGAATGAATGACAGGAAGGAAGTTTTTGTATTCATGACCTGCTTCTCCTTTCGGAACTCATTCGCGCCAGGCAAGATGAACGCGCCGGTAGGTATCTTCCAGGGCTTCGGGAATGACTTTGACTTCGGCGGTGGTCAGCATGAAGTTGGCGTCGCCGGTCCAGCGCGGGACGATGTGAAGGTGGATGTGCCCGGCTACGCCGGCGCCGGCGGCCTCTCCAATGTTCGCGCCGAGATTGAAGCCGTCTGGTTTGTAGACTCGCCTCAGGACGCGCATGGCCTGGGTCGCCAATTCCATCATCTCCTGGCGCGCCTCGACGCTCAAGTCTTCCAGGGTGGGCAGGTGCTGGCGGGCGACGACGAGGAGATGTCCCCCGGTATACGGATAACGGTTGAGGACAACGAAGGCGTGCTGGCTGCGAACCACGATGAGCGAGTCGGGTCCGTCGGGCTGGGATTGCAATTCGCAGAAGATGCAACCGGTTTGCGGTTTTTGCAGGAAGGTCATGCGCCAGGGAGCAGAAATGCGTTTCATTGTTATCACCATTGTAGCAAAAAACACAAGCGAGCGCGCGATACAATCTGTGATGTGCTATCCCCCTTTTAGGTGATTGGGGGCGAAACGGGCCTCGGATTCCGGGAGAGAAAGGCCGGCGCTTTGATTATTCGACGGTCACAGACTTGGCCAGGTTGCGCGGCTGATCTACGTCCAGGCCGCGGATGGCGGCGATGTGGTAGGCCAGCAGTTGGAGGGGGATGGCGGTCACGACGGGGCTGAGCATCCAGGGCGTCTCGGGCACCCAGAGGACGTGGTCGGCCTGCCCGGCGACCAGTTCATCGCCGTCGGTGGCCACGGCGATGACCAGCCCGCCGCGCGCTTTGGCCTGCTGAATCTGGCTGATCATTTTCTCGTGCCAGGGGTCTTTGGGCGCCAGGCAGACGACCGGCATGTTCTCGTCGATCAAGGCGATGGGGCCGTGCTTCATCTCGCCGGCCGGATAGCCCTCGGCGTGGATGTAGGAGATTTCCTTGAGTTTGAGCGCGCCCTCGTAGGCGATGGGCATGTTGATGCCGCGCCCCAGGTAGAGGCAGTCGCGGACGTCTTTGAGCGCCCAGGCCACTTTCTCGACCTCGGGCTCGCGTCCGAGCGTTCGGCCGGCCAGGTCGGGGACGAGGCGTAGGTCGGCGACCAGGCGGCGACGCTCGGCTTCGGGGAGGCTGCCGCGCAGGTCGGCCAGCAGGATGGCCAGCATGTACTGGTCCACCAGCGGGGCGGTGAAGGCCTTGGTCGAGGCGACGCCGATCTCGGGTCCGGTTTGCATCGAGATGTATCCGTCGGCAATGCGCATCGCCTGAGAGCCGATCACATTGACGATGCTCCACAGGATCGCGCCTTTTTTGCGGCCTTCTTCCATGGCGGCCAGGGTGTCGGCGGTCTCGCCGGATTGCGAGATGGCCAACACCACCGTGTCGGAGTCCACGATGGGGTCGCTGTAGCGGAATTCGGAGCCGATTTGCACCTCGCAGGGGATGCGGGCCAGGCGTTCGATCAGGATTTTTCCGACCATGCCGGCGTAGGCGGCCGTGCCGCAGCCGGTGATGACGATTTTGCGGATGCGGCGCGCCAGTTCGGGGGTCAGGTTGAGTTCCGGCAGGCGGATGCGGCCCTCCTGAAAGTCCACCCGCCCGGCCAGGGTGTCGGTCAGCGAGCGGACCTGCTCGTGGATTTCTTTTTGCATGAAGTGGCGGTATTCGCCCTTTTCGGCCGAGGCGGCGTCCCAGGAGATGGCGTGGACTTTGGGCGTCACCGGCTCGCCCTCCAGCGTCTCTATCCGGACCCCGTCGCGGGTCACCACGGCCATCTGGCGCGATTCGAGGAAGATGACCCGGCGGGTGTGCTCCAGGATGGCCGGGATGTCGGAGGCGACGAAGTTCTCGTTTTCGCCCAGGCCGATGACGACCCCTCCGGCGTTGCCGATGCGGGCGCAGATGATTTTGTCCGGCTCATCGGCCGAAAGGAGGACGATGCCGTGCGCGCCGCGGATTTGCAGGAAGGCGCGGCGGGCGGCTTCGGTCAGGTCGGCGGCGACGGCGAGATGATGTTCGACGAGATGGACGATGGTTTCGGTGTCGGTGTCCGAGTTGAATCGGACGCCCTCGGCCGCCAATTCCTCGCGTAGTTCGAGGAAGTTTTCGACGATGCCGTTATGGACGACGACCACCCGGCCGGTCGCGCCCAGATGGGGATGGGCGTTGCGCGCCGAGGGCGCGCCGTGCGTGGCCCAGCGGGTATGTCCGATGCCGGGCGCGCCGCTGACCGGCGAGACGCGAATCAGTTCTTCCAGTTGGCTCAGCTTCCCAGCGTCGCGCCGGACCTCAATCCGGTTCTCGGTAAAGACGGCCAAACCGGCCGAATCGTAACCGCGATACTCCAGCCGCTTGAGGCCGTTCAGGATGATGGGCGTCGCGTCGCGCGGCCCAATGTAACCGACGATGCCGCACATGGAGAGACCTCCAGACAGGGGTTTCGCCTGCTTCGAAAGGCAGATAGCGGGGAGTATACTCCAGGTTTTGCCTCGCATCGGGCGAATTTTGCGAAAAAGTTCGAGACCTTCATGAGATTCGAGGCTTCAACGAAAAAGTCGGCTGGACGCCGACTTCGTCAAGGGTTCGTGCAGGAATTTTCTGTTCTTGGCCGAATCGACTCTTACATACCGGCCATGTAGGCCAGGCCGACCGTGCCGGGGCCGGTGTGCGCGCCGATGACCGGGCTGACGCTCGAAAAGATGGTCTCGATCGGGTTGAGGCGGGCGGAGGCCGTTGCCAGCAGGGCGCGGGCGTCTGCCTCGGCGTTGGCGTGCAGCGTGGCCAGGCGGACGGGGTGTCGTCCGGCGGTCTTTTCCACCACCAGGTCCACCACGCGGTCGAGCACCTTGCTGCGCGTCCGCACCTTGTCCACCGAGTCGACCCGGCCGTCCACGAGGGAGAGAATCGGCTTGATGTTCAGCGCCGAGCCCAGGAAGGCCTGAGCGCCGCCGATGCGGCCGCCGCGGTGCAGGAATTCCAACGTATCCACGGCGAAATAAACGCCAATGTGCTCGCGCGCCTTCTCGGCCAGTTTGACGCACTCGGCCAGACTTTCGCCGGCCTCGGCGGCCCGCGCCGTCGCCAGCACCTGGAAGCCCATCGCCATTGCCGTCGAGAGCGAATCCACGATGGCGACTTTCTCGGCCCCTTTGAGCATCATCTCGCGCGCCTGCATGGCCGACTGGATCGTGCCGGAGAGTTTCGACGAGATGAAGATGCCGAGCACATCATAGCCCTGTGCGATCAGAGTCTCGAAGGTGGTTTGCATGGTGGGGATGGTGGCCTGCGAAGTGGTCGGCATGACTTTGGCCCCCGACAGGCGCGTGTAGAATTCGGACGGCTGGATGTCTACGCCGTCTTCGAACGCCTCGTGTCCCCACAGGAGAATGAGAGGCACAACTGTAATATGATGTTTCTCGACCAGTTCTGCGGGAATATAAGCAGTACTATCGGTCACTACAGCAACTTTGGACATGGCTCCTCCTGGCGAATGCAGTTTGAGATATTAACCCTGACGAGGGCGACGCGTTGCGTGGACCAGGGCCAGAAAAAACGAGGCCGCTTTCTCTGAATCGCAGCAGAAAGAAAGCGGCCCTGTTTTTCGAGGGCGGCGTTCACTCCACGCCAGCCATATAGTTGAGGGCTACGGTGCCCGGGCCGGCGTGCGTACCGATGACCGGGCTGAGCGGGACGCACAACTGTTCGATGGGTTTCATGCGCTCGCAGGCGGCCGCGAGCATGGTCTGCGCTTCGGCTTCGGCGCCGGCGTGGGAGGCGGCCAGCCGCAGCGGGGTCCGGCCGCCGACCCGGCTCGCTACCAGGTCGAGCATTCGTTCGATGGCCTTGGCTTTGGTGCGCACTTTCTCGACCGGTTCGATTTGTCCATCGCGTATTTCGAGAAGGGGCTTGATGTTCAGCATCGTGCCGAGCAGGGCTTGCGCTCCGCCGATGCGCCCGCCGCGGCGCAGGAATTCGAGCGTCTCGACGACGAAGATGACCCCGCTGTTGTCGCGGGCGTGTTCGGCGATCTTGCGGACGCTGGCGAGGGATTCGCCGGCCTGGGCGGCGCGCGCCGCCGTCAGCACCGGCCAGCCCATTGCCATGGTGGTGAAGAGCGAATCGACCACGGCGATCTTTTCGGCCGCGCCCGGAATTTCTTTGCGCGCCTGAAGAGCCGATTGGTAGGAGCCGGAAAATTTCGACGAGATGAACATGGCGAAGATGTCACAACCTTGTTCGAGGAGCGATTGGAAGGCTCCTTTGACCTGCTCGACCGTCAACTGCGAGGTGGTGGGCATCGTTTTTGCTTTGGGCAGGCGGTCGTAGAATGCTTGCGGGGTGATGTCTACGCCATCGCGCAGGACTTCTTCTCCCCATACAACTGCCAAGGGAAGGACGGTGATATGATATTTCTCAATGAGTTCCTGGGGTAAGTAGGCAGTGCTGTCGGTGACTACGGCGACTTTTGACATGGCAATTTCCTCCCGGCGAATGGTGATGAATTAAGGCTGGCAGGATTTTACTTGATAGCCCGTCCGGCGGCAATCCCGAGGAACTGTTTTGAGGTCTTATCCGAAAGGGAAGGCGCAGCGCGCTGAGCGAAAAGCAAGTTGCCGAGTCGCTCTGACGCTTGTCAAATCGGGGAGCGGCGGGTATAATCCCGACTTGCTTTGGTTCGGGGCGTGGCTCAGCCCGGTTAGAGCGCTGCGTTCGGGACGCAGAGGTCGGCGGTTCAATTCCGCCCGCCCCGACAGGTCGTACCGCTGACCGAGAAGGTCGGCGGTTTCTTTTTTGCTCGCAATCCCTCGCCAGTAGGTGGTAATTCTGGCGGGTTTTGGTACAATGTGTCGGCGAGGGCGGTCCGAGCAATCCAGTTCATTACAAGGAGAACTGTGCATGATTGAAACCATCAAACAACAGATTGAACGGCTCAAAGCGCAGGGCGCTACCTATGTGGACGCCCGCTGGTATCCTTTCGAAGAGGCCAATCGGCTGTTCATGCTGAACGGCAATTTGAAGGACGCTTCGTATTCGCGCGAGAGCGGTGTGGGCGTGCGCGTGCTCTACAAGGGCGCGTGGGGCTTTTCCGCTTCGTCGGACTTGAGCGACCTCCGGGCCCTGTTCGACAAGGCCTTCGACAACGCCCGGGTTGCGGCCGAACGGGTGACTTTTCCGGTTCGTCTGGCAGAAAAGGATGCCATCCAGGCCCAGTTTGCCAGTCCGTGTGAGATCAACCCCTTCGAGGTGCCGCTGGCCGAGAAAGTCGCTTTTCTGAAAGAGATGGATTCCAAACTCGATCAGGAAGGCGTTTTCCTGCGCATGGCGCAACTCCACTTCGTCCGCAAGCAGATTGTCTTCCTCGATTCGGAGGGCAGTCAAATCGAGAAACAGATCACCGAAGTCTTTGCCAGCATGGAAGTGAATGGACGGGATGCGCAAGGAGTGACCCACGAGCGCAAGTTCCGGCTGGGCCAGCAGGGTCGCCCCACGCGCGGCTGGGAGTCGATTGACCGCGAACTGTTCAGTCAGCACGCTGAGCGCATTGTGCGCGAGTTGCAGGAATTGCTGGTCGCCGAAGATTGTCCCAAGGAAGACCGCTCGGTCATCCTGTTGCCCGGCATTATGTATTTGCAAACTCATGAGACCATCGGCCACGCCCTCGAACTGGACCGCATCCTGGGCTACGAATTGTCGTTCGCGGGCGGCTCCTTCGTCACCCTGGACGATTTCGGCAAACTGCGCTACGGCTCTGAAAAATTGACCGTCCGCGCCGACGCGACTGTCCCCAATTCTCCCGGCAGTTTTGGGTACGACGACGACGGCGTCCCGGCGCAGAACAATCTCCTGATCGATAAGGGCATCCTGGTCGGGGCGATCACCGGCCGCCAGATGGTCGAGGAGGCCAACGCCCGCGCCCGCCGACAGATTTTCGCCGGAAGCAGCGGCGCCAATCGCGCCACCTCCTTCTACCGCGTGCCCATCGAACGCATGACCAACATCAACATTGACCCCGGGACGGACGGCACGCTGGACGACATCATCGCCAAGACCGAGCGCGGCATCGTCCTCGACGGCGACCGCTCCTGGTCTATCGGATCGAACCGCGAGCAGTTCCATTTTGCCACTGAGATTGGCTGGCTGGTCGAAGACGGCCGCAAGACCAGGGTGGTCAAGAACGCCACGTACAAGGGCTTCACTCTGCCGTTCTGGAATTCCCTTTCTGCGGTGGGCGATGCCTCCACCTGGGAACTGCGGTACGTGGACAACTGCGGAAAAGGACAGCCCAACCAAATCATGCAACTGGGGCACGGAATCCCGGTCTGCCGCTTCGACAACGTCAGAATAGGAGAATAGCCGTGAAGGACCGAATCTTGCAAACCCTGCGCGACTTGCGCGCCTATGCCCTGGCGAAGGGACGCACCGTCGAAATTGACTACCACGAAGAGACGAGCAGCCTGATGCGCTTCGCCAATTCGGCCATTTCTCTGAACACCAATGAACACCTGATTCGTCTCAACATTACGGCCTATGATGGTTCTCGCAAGCGCGCCAGTTACGAGTTAATTACCGACCTGGATAAATTCGACGAGATGAAACAGGCCGTGGACATTGCCGCCGAGATGGCGCAGGTGGCTCAGCCCCTGGCTTACGAACCGACGCCGACCGTCTTTGCTGAGTCGTTTGTTGATGAGAGCGGCTACGACGCCGCGCTGGCCGAATTGGACAACGCCGAAAAACTGGCGTATTTCAACCGCGTCGCCGCCGACCTGGAGACGGACGAAATCAGGCTTTCGGGCATCTTCTCGAACGGCGCGACGACGATTGCCCAAATCAACACCCACGCCGACCATGCCCAATACTTCAAGTTCTCGGACGCCCAGGTGACGGCCGTCCTGGCCCACGCGCGGCTCAAGTGGGAAGTGTTGACCGGTCAATCGGCCTGGCGCAAAGCGGACCTCGATCCTGCTCCCCTGCACCGCGATCTGGCCTTCCTGCTCGAGCGTTATCAGCAGGACCCGCCCTTGCAATTGCCGCTTGGCGCTTACGACATCGTCTTCGGGGCCGAGGCCATTGCCGACTTGCTCAATTTCATGAATTGGATCGGCTTCAACGGCGGTTCGATGAAGCGCGGTTTCTCGATGCTCGGCGAGGACAAGGTCGGACAGAAAGTCTTGTCCGAGAAGGTGACGCTGGTGGACGACCCGGAGCGGCCCGAGACGTTCCCCTTCAAGCGCGATTTTACCGGCATCCCGCGCCGGCCTTTCCCGCTCTTCGAGCGCGGCGTCTTCAAGGGGTTCATCTGGTATCAGGACGACGCCGACGAGTTCGGCGCCCAGCCGACCGGTCACACTGTGATGCACACCAGCCTGGTCATGCAGGGCGGCGACCGAGACCTGGCCACTCTAGAAGACCTGGTTCGCATGCCGCGCCAGAAAGACCTGCTTTACATTCCTTATCTGCATTACATGAACCTGGTCAATCCTTCGCGCGGGGTCGTCACGGGCAGTTCACGCTTCGGGGCGCTGTTCTTGAAGAAAGACGGTTCGACCGCGGTGCCGTATAACGTCCGCCTGACTCAGAGTTTGCTGGATATTTTCGGCGACAAAGTGGCCTGGCTTTCGAAGCAGACAGAGGTCTGCAACACCTCGATGAGTTACGGGCCGCGCAATCCGCGGGCGATCGTCGTGCCGCGCTTTATGTGCGTCGAGGGGCTGGAAATCTCGCATTCCAACACCTCCTATTAGGCTCTTGCCCGCTGACAAGTCGGCGAATCGACGGACCCGGTCTCTTCGAGAGGCCGGGTCCGTGATAAGTCCGTTGCGTGGATTAATCGGCGGGCGTCAGGTCTATGCTGCGGCGGGCGCGGATTTGTTCGCGCGTCTCGTGATGCGCTTGCCGGCTGAGGGGGTAGAACAGGGCAAAGGCAATCCCGCCAATCAAAAAGATCGAAGGCAGCGGCCCCATCAAGAATCGGATGGCGTTGACCGCCGATTCGGGCTGCGACGCGCTGTTGGGGAGGAAGCCGCTGGCGTCTAGCAGCAACAAGACCAGCGGCAGGGCGATCGAGACGGCCACCTTGCGGAAGAGCGTCACCAGGGCGTAGAACATGCCCTCGTGCCGCGCCCCCGATTCCAGTTCGTCCACTTCGACCGCGTCGGGAATCATCGCCCAGGTCAGCACGTGGACGGCCGAGACGCCTATCCCCGCCAGCGCGGCCAAAATCAACACGATGACCAGCCCCAGCGTCGGCGGGATGAAGATGAGGGTGACCATGACTGCCGAGAGGAAGAGCATTCCAAAGATGTAGGCCTTGCGCTTGTCGGTTTTCTTGGCCGCCCAGACCCAAAAGGGCAGGACGAAGATAGCAGTGATGAACACCACCCCGGCCACAATGGGCGCTTCTTGTTCCATGCCCATGCGGTATTCCAGGAAATAGAACAACTGATTTTCGATGACCGACATCGCCGTCCAGGTGAAGAGAAAGATGCCCATGGCAAAGATAAAGGGCCGGTTTTTGCGCGCCGCCCGCAGCGATTCCCGCAGGGTGGGCGGGGTCTGGGCGATGTATTCGGGCTTTTCGCGCGTCCCGAAAAAGGTCAGCAGGAGCGGGAGCGAGGCCGCCGCGGCGAAGATGGCGCCCATCATCAGCGTCCGGTCGGCGTTTTCGGGGATGGTCTCGCCGATGATGGCCAGGGGGACGACGAAGGCCACCAGTCCGCCGATCAGCGAGAAGGCCATGCGGTAACTGGTCAGTGAGGTGCGCTCGTCGTAGTCCTGAGTCAGTTCGGGGGTCAGGGCGAAGTAGGGCATGGTCACCACGGTGACCATCGTGTCGAAAAAGAAGAAGGCCAGGGCGTAGTAACCGGTCAACAGCCACTGATTCTCGAAGGGCGGGATCCACCACATCATCAGGAAGGACAGGCCAAAGGGGATGAATCCGAAGAGCAGGTAGGGGCGGCGGCGGCCCCAGCGGGTGCGCGTCCGGTCGCACAGGTAGCCGATGATGGGGTCGTTGATGTAATCCCAGGATTTGCCGACGAAAATCGCCAGCGCGGCCAGGCGCGCCGGCAGGCCGACGATGTCGGTCATGAAAATGGCAAACAGGACGGCCACGCACGAATCGACGAAAGCGAAGCCGAAATCGGCCGAGCCGTAGGCCAGTTTGGTGTACCAGGGCAGACGATCGGAGGAAGATATGTGCATCGAAGGCTCCTTGTCAGGCTCAGAGATGTCGTTTGTACGAACGGTGCCGTTTTACCCACTTCGCCCCCAGATTTTCCATATCGGAACGGCTCTTGAAGTTGATTTCGTTGACCATGACGATGTCAATGTGTTCGTATTGAGCGGCTTGCCGGATGGCTTCGTACAGGCCGGCATACAGGACGGCGTTGCCGCCCAGGTTTTGATGGGCAGGCAGCATCCCCACGCCGTTGGCAATCAGCCACTTCGTGCGCCGGGACTCGCGTTGCAGGTCGAGCAGGGCGAGGGGATGGACGCGGCCGTCATGGCGGCGGAGGGCGTCCGAGAGGTCCGGGTAGAGCAGGCCGAAACCGACGACCTGTTCTCCTTTTGCCACCAGTTTGACCAGGCGCGGGTCTGCAACGGCGATCAGCGACTCGGCCACCATTTGCATTTCTTCCTTGCTGACGGGATGCCATTCGTGCGAGCCGGCGAAGGCCTGTTCGTGGACGGCCATCACCGCCGGAGCCCAGCGGCGCATTTCGTCTTTGTTGGAAAAATGAACCAGGCGATAACCGCGCCGCTGGCTGACTTTTTCTGCTAGGGCGCGCAGACGAGGCGGCAATTCGGCGCTGGCCGGGAGATAGCCGGAGAGGTGGTCGGTCAATTTTTCGAAGCCCAGGCGGACGAGGAAATCATTGTAATAGGGGAAGTTGTAGGGGACGCCCATCACGGCGCGCTGGTCGAACCCCTCGACCAGAACGCCGGCGGCGTCGGACCCGACCAGGCCGCGCGGACCGAGGATCGAGTCTCGCCCTCGCGCCCGCGCCCAGGCAAAGACGGCCTCGAAGAGCGCCTCGGCGACTTGAAAATCGTCCACCACGTCGAAGGCCCAGAAGAAGGCTGTTTTGACTTGGCGATAGTGATTGTGCTGGGTGTTGTGAACGGCGGCAATGCGCCCCAGCACGTCGCCGTCTGCTTCGGCCAGGAAGAAGTCGGCCGCCGAATGGCGGTAGAACGGATGCCGGGCGCGGTCCATGGCGGCGCGCATTTCGGTTTCGAGCGCCGGGCAGAAATGGGGATTTCCTTTGTAGAGTTGCAGGGGAAAACGAAGGAAACGGTCAACCTCGCGCTTGTTAGTCGTATCGATTTGGCGAATGCGCATGAGAAACTCCAACGGTAAATTGTCGCGGCGAGAGACTCACTGCCCGGGTGCTTTCTGGATGACCGACGGTCTTGCAGGCATTGGCCGAATTATACGCTATTGGGCGGCCGTCGGATGGACGACTTTTGCCCATTCCATGTGTTCGGCCAGCAGGGCTTGTTCGCGCCGGATGACGGCGGGCAGGAGATCGTCGGCCGAACTCTCGGCCCGGAGCGCCTCGAGGTCGGCGCTGGGGCCGAAACTGAGGCGCGGCGTCAGCATGAGCCTGCCGGGAAACAGCAGTTGACTGATGACCTGTCCGAATTCGGAGAGGCGTTGTTTGTCGATTTGTTTGCGGCGCAGCCAGGTGAGGGGATGGCGCGCCCATTGGGGCGATACGACGCCGCTGACCACCGTCGGCAGCAGACGCAGGCCCGGGGCGTGGCGGAAGAAGAAGTCGATGCCGGGCAGCCAGGTCTCCACCGCCTCGGCCGCGCCAGCGTAGACGGCCGGATCCGGGTCGCGGTGACCGGCGCCGAAATACAGCAGCGCGCCGCCGCCGCGCAGGTGACGAATGGCGGCGCGCATGGCGGTCATGCGCTGCGCGGCGCTGTCCCGCGAAGCGAAGATGATGTGCCGCCGGGTATGAGGCAGGTTATCGAGGAAAGGGATTTCGCTCGAAATCCAGCGAATATCGGCGCGGCCCAGCCGCGAGAAAATGACCAGGGCGTCGTACGCGCCGGGATGGTTGGACGCGATCAGCAGCGGGCCGTCGGGCGGGATGTGTTCCAGGCCGCGCGCCGGGGCCGGGTTGCAAAAATAAGAGAGCGCCCACTCGCCGGCTTTGGGCAGTCCGTCTTTGGCGACCAGCCGGTCGAAGGTCAGCCCCAGTTCGGCGAAGCGGGTCATCAGGCCGCGAAAGAGAAACCAGAAGAATTTCTGGAAAGCGGCTGTTTTGGGCAGGCCGACTGCCCCCACCATCTCGTTGATTAACGTGCGCGCCAGGAACAGCGCCTCTGAATCGGGCATTCTACCTTCTCCTTCAGGGAGTATAGCCGCCGAAGGTTTTGATGTGTTCGGCCAGCAAAGCCTTGCCGCGTGCGATCACCGCTGGCAGCAGCCGTTCTCCGGCGCTCTCTTTCCGCAGGGTTTCGACGCTGACGGGCGGGGCAAAACTCAGACGCGGCTGGAGATAGAGTTTACCGGGCTGAAACAGTTGTTGGAGAATTTGTCCGAATTCGGCCAGCCGCTGGCGGTGCCAGTCGATGCGGCGCAGACAGGTGAGCGGGTGACGCGCCCATTCCGGCGCGATCACCCCGCTGATGACGGCCAGCAACACTTGCGCTTGCGGGACCTGGCGCAGGAACAGGTCGATCGAGGGCGACCAGGCCTCGATGCGCCGCTCGGCGTGCGGATAAACGGCCGGATCGGGGTCGATCAATCCGCTGCCGAAGAGGAGCAGCGCCGCCCCCGATTGCAGCCGCCGGATGGCCTCCCGCGCTGCCGCCATGCGGTCCTGAAGTCTCTGGCTCAGGAAGATGAGGTGTCGGCTGGCGTTGGGCAGGCTTCTCAAGAAGGGGATGTCGCTGGAGATGATGTGAACGTCGCGGCGGCCCAGGCGGGAGGGCAGGACGAGGATGTCGTACGCGCCGGGATGATTGGCTACCATCAACAGCGGCCCCTCGGCCGGGATCGTTTCTTCGCCGCGCGTTTCGACCGCCCGCACCCAGTGGCTGACCGTCCAGGCCGCGGCTGCCGGAAAGCCGTGCGTGGCGATCATGTGGTCGGCGGTCACGCAGATGGCCGAAAGGCGGTCCACCGCCCGGGCAAACAGGGGCCGGAAGAGCCGGTGCAATTTTGGGGTTTTTGGCAGGCCGAGGGCGTTGAGAATCTCGTAGATGAGGCTGTCGCTGAGCGAGCGAATCTCGGACTCGAATTCGTTCATGGCGTCTCCCAATCGACGCTTTGCGCGGCGTTTGTGTAGGGTTTCTGAATAGTTTAACATGATCCGAATATGAGCGTTGCGCGAAATGTGGAATAGAATCAAAACCGGAGGTGGATAAATGGAGAAGAAACCAATCCGAATCTTGCTCAGCGAAGACGGCTGGGCAGTGATCATTGCCTTTGTCCTGATACTTCTGGCGGTGTTGGGGGTGTTGGGCGAAAAGGGCTTGCCCATCTCGTTTTAGGAGGAAAATATGACAGAGGAAGCCTCTCGATCTTCGAGGAAGTGGCTGCGAATTTCGAGCGCCCTGTTGCTCGTGTTGCTTCTTTCCATTCTGGCCTGGTGGGTGACGAAGCGCATCTATGCATTGACGCTCCCCGGCGGCATTCCGGGCAAGGTGCTGGAATACCCGATCTGGGCGGTGTTGCTGGGCATCCTGGTCAATCTGTTTCTGCGGCCGTTTGGCGGGCAGGAATTCATTCGCCCCGGCATCAAGACCGAACTCTTCTTGAAAATCGGCCTGGTCTTGTTGGGGGCGAGCATCAACTTGAAACTGCTGGTCACGGCGGCGGGCGGCGCTATCGTCCAGGCGTTGATTCTCATCACGTGCGTCTTTCTCTTTACGTACTGGTTGGCCGGACGCTTTGGCCTGGATGACAAACTGCGGGCTGTCATGTCCACCGCTTTGGCGGTGTGCGGCGTCTCGGCCGCGATTGCGGCGGCTGGGTCGGTGATGGCCAAAAAGGAGCAGGTCACCTATGTGGTGGCGCTGGTCATTGTGGTGGCGCTGCCGATGATGGTGCTCATGCCGCTCGCGGCAGGCGCGCTCGGATTGTCGGACGTGATTGCCGGGGCCTGGTTCGGCGGCAACATTGACACAACCGCGGCCGTCATCGGCGCCGGGACCATCTATAGCGAGGGCGCTCAGCAAGTCGCCTCGATTGTCAAGAACACCCAGAATGCTCTGATTGGCGTGGTGGCCTTCCTGCTGGCGGTGTATTACGCCGGCAAGGCGGAGAGCGGCCAGCGTCCCAGCGCCCGGCTGATTTGGGACCGCTTTCCCAAGTTCGTGCTTGGCTTTGTCGTGGCCTCTATTTTATACACCCTCGGTTGGCTCGACGCCGGAAAGGATGTCATCAACGCCTTGCGGAATTGGGCCTTTACGCTGGCTTTCGTCTCGATGGGGCTGGAATTTGCTTTCGGCGAGATCAAGCGCATGGGCTGGAAACCGGTGGCGGTTTTCCTGCTGGCGACTCTGTTCAACACCCTCTTGGCGCTGGCCGCGGCCTGGCTCATCTTCACTTATCTGCTGCCTATCTCCCTGTAGGAAAAAATCCGTTTCCATCCGTGAGTCCGCGACCGAGTCCGTTGCCCGCAATCCGTTTCCATCCGTGAGTCCGTGACCGAGTCCGTTGACGAAATCCGTTCCCATCTGTGAGTCCGTGACCGAGTCCGTTGACGAAATCCGTTCCCATCCGTGAGTCCGTGACCAAGTCCGTTGACGAAATCCGTTTCCATCCATGAGTCCGTGATCAAGTCCGTTGACCGCAATCCGTTTCCATCCGCGAGTCCGTGACCAAGTCCGTTGCTCGCAATCCGTTCCCATCCGTGAGTCCGTGACCAAGTCCGTTGCCCGCAGTCCGTTTCCATCCGCGAGTCCGTGACCAAGTCCGTTGCTCGCAATCCGTTCCCATCCGTGAGTCCGTGACCAAGTCCGTTGCCCGCAATCCGTTCCCATCCGTGAGTCCGCGACCAAGTCCGTTGACCGCAATCCGTTTCTATCCGCGAGTCCGCGACCAAGTCCGTTGACCGCAATCCGTTTCTATCCGCGAGTCCGCGACCAAGTCCGTTGATGATCGACCTCGACAAACTCAAAGTCTACCGCGCCTGGACATACCGTTTGCCGCCTCACCGGCCGATTGCCAACAGCGAGGCGGCGGTGGATTACGTCAACGAACGCGGCTTCGTTTACTTCTGGCCGGTCAAGGGGATAGAATTGCCCTCCTTGTGGACGGCCGTCGCCGGCGACCGGCCGGTGGCCGACGAACACGATGACCCCGGCCACATCACCTGGGGCTGGAAGGATGAGTCGCTTGACAAGCGCTGGTGGTATTATGCCAAAATCCTGCGCCGCAAGGCGACCTTCATTTCCCTGGAAATTGCTCCGTACTTCTATGCCCTTTCGGAGAATTTTGGCTCTCCCGAAGAGGATTACCTCGTCGCCTATGAGGAAGGCCGACTGACCCAGGCGGCGAAGCAGGTCTACGAAGCGTTGCTCGACAAAGGTCCGCTGGACACGATTTCGCTGCGCAAGGAAGCGCGGTTGCAAAACGCCAAGGAATCCGTCTTCAACCGCGCTCTGGAGGACTTGCAGGCCGATTTCAAAATTCTGCCGGTCGGCATTGCCGAGGCGGGAGCGTGGCGCTACGCCTATCGTTACGACATCACCGCCCGTCATTTCCCCGACCTGCCCGAACAGGCGCGGCCGATCGGCGAGGCCGAAGCCCGCGCCAAACTTGTGGAACTCTACTTTCGTTCGGTGGGCGCCGCCCAGAGCCGCGACCTGGTCAGACTCTTCGGCTGGACGCCTGAACTCGTCCGGCGGACGACTGCCCGCCTGGTCGCCTCCGGCTTGTTGGTGGACGGTCTTGCCCATCCCCGGCTGCCCGGCGAATGGCTGGCGCTGGCAGAGTTGACAACGAACTGATTAGGTAAAAGCATCGAATTTCGCGAATTCTCCAAATCTTTTTTTGTAAAATTCGTGTCATTCGATGCTGAAAAGCCGCAACGCGCCAGCCGCGGCAAAAGGTTGTATCACCTCAACTTGATTCTCTGCTGGTTTAGCAGATCCTCGGCAGCAGTTCCCCCGCCGGGACGTCCACAATTCGCTTTCCGCCGATGGCTGTATGGGCCAGGACGCGGCCTGGGTGCTCGGCGGTGACTCGCCCGATGATGGCGGCGTCCTGACCAAGTTCATGACTGCGCATAGCCATTAATATCGCTTCGGCGGCCTCTGCGTCTACGATTGCGACCAGTTTGCCCTCGTTGGCGATATGGAGCGGATCGAGGCCGAACATTTCACAGGCCGCGTGGACTTGCGGCCTGACCGGCACCGCCCGCTCGTCGAATTCGATTCCCACCTTCGACGCCGCCGCCAGTTCGTTCAGCACGGCCGCCAGTCCGCCGCGGGTGGCATCGCGCAGGCAGTGGATTGGAGACGCGGCAGAGGCCGCGTGGACGGCCGTCATCGTCTCGACCAGGCTGTAGAGCGGGGCGGTGTCTGAGCGAATCTCGGTTTCGAACTGCAGCCCCTCGCGCACCGACAGCACCGCGATCCCGTGATCGCCCATTGTGCCGCTGACCAGCACCACATCTCCGGGGCGGGCGTTCTGCGGCGCAATGTCCAGGCCCGCCGGGATGAGGCCGAGGCCGCTTGTGTTGATGTAAACGCCATCGCCGTGACCCCGCTGGACGACTTTGGTATCGCCGGTCACGATTTTCACATTTGCCTTTTTGCACGCCTCGGCCATGGCAGTGACAATCGCCCCGAGCGTTTCCATCGGCAGACCCTCTTCGAGGATGAAACCCGCCGAAAGGAAAAGCGGCCTCGCCCCCCGCATGGCGAGGTCGTTGACCGTGCCGTACACAGCCAGTTCGCCAATGTTCCCGCCGGGGAAGAACAACGGGCTGACGACGAATGAATCGGTGGTAAAGGCCACCCGGGACTTCGGGCCTGCGCCTTGCAGGAAGTCGAAGACGGTGGAATCGCCCATCTGTCCGAGCCACTCGTTGTCGAAGGCTGGGGCGAAGAGATGTTCGATCAGGTCGGCCATCATCTTGCCGCCCGCGCCGTGACCCAGGACGATGGTCGGGTAGTTTTGCAGCGGGCGGGGACAGGTCCAGCCCATCAGATTGGGTTTCTCTTTATCTGCGTTCATCTGCCTTCATCTGTGGACGGTAACGGAAATACGCCGCGCAAGCGCCCTCCGAGGAGACCATCGTCGCGCCGAGGGGAGTCTGCGGCGTGCACTCTTTTGCGAACGCGGGGCAGTCGGTTGGTTTTTTGATTCCCTGCAGGACCAGTCCGCTGATGCACAGCGGCGACTCGCGGGTGGCAATCGCCTGCACGTCGGGGAAGCGGCGCTCGGCATCGAAGGCGGCAAACTCGTCGCGCAGGCGGTAGCCGGACTGGGGGATGACGCCGATGCCGCGCCAGGCGCGGTCGGTCATCTCGAAGACGCGGGCGATGACCGCCTGGGCGGCCCGGTTGCCCTCCCGCGTGACCGAGCGGGCGTAGGCGTTTCGGACCTCGGGCCGGCCCGCCTCGAGCAGGCGGACGCATTCCAGGATGCCGTGCAGGAGGTCCACCGGCTCGAAGCCGGTCACCACGATGGGGATTTTGTACTGCTCGGCCAGCGGTTCGTACTCCCAGTACCCCATCACCGTGCAGACGTGGCCGGCGGCCAAAAAGCCGTCCACCTGGACGTCGGGGGATTCCATCAGGGCGCGGATGGCGGCCGGGACGGTGACATGCGAGACCAGGACGGCGAAATTTTTCAATCCCTGGGCTTGGGCTTGCAGGACGGCCATGGCGTTGGCCGGGGCGGTGGTCTCGAAGCCGATGGCGAAGAAGATGACGGTCTTGTGGGGGTTGGCGCGGGCGATCTCGAGGGCGTCGAGGGGCGAATAGACGATGCGCACGTCGCCGCCGGCGGCCTTGACGGCAAAGAGATCGCGCTCCGAGCCGGGGACGCGCAGCATGTCGCCGTAGGAGGCGAAGATGACCTCGGGACGGGAGGCCAGGGCGATGGCCTTGTCCACCAGTTCGAGGGGGGTGACGCACACCGGGCAGCCGGGGCCGTGAATCAGACGGATGCGGGCCGGCAGCATTTCGTCCAGCCCGGATTTCATGATCGAATGCGTCTGCCCGCCGCAGACTTCCATGAGCGTCCACTCACGGGTAATGGCTCGCTCCAGGTCGGCCAGCAGTTTGCGGGTCAGATCGGCGTCGCGGTACTCGTCGAGGAATTTCATTTTTCGTTGCCGGTCGGCAGTTCGTCGCCCAGGGCGTCCATCTGCTTGAGCAGGTCCATGGTCTCACGGGCTTCCTGTTCGTCGAGGATGGACAGCCCAAAGCCGACATGGATGATGGTGTAATCGCCCACCTTGACTTCGGGCAGGTACTCCATGCAGGCCTCTTTGACGACCCCTCCAAAATCGACGCGGGCCATCTTCATGCCGTTTTTTTCGTAGAGTTCGATGACTTTTGCGGGGATTCCCAGGCACATATCTACCTCTAATTTAGGAGATGGGGGTTATGATAGCATGCCTCGAGATTTTGTCAATGGCTGTATAATAGGCCTATTGTAAGACATCTTAACCGTGGAGCGAAAGTCATGGAAGAAAAACAGCACAAACGCGCCATTCGGGCCTGGACGATGTATGACTGGGCCAATTCGGTCTTTGCGACCAGCATCATGGCGGCCATCCTACCGGTTTATTACGCCAATGTGGCCGTGCAGAGCGAGCAAGCCAACACAGCCACCGTTTATTGGTCTTTCACGACCTCGATTGCCCTGTTGATTGTGGCTTTGCTGGGGCCTATCCTGGGAGCGATGGCCGACTTCCTCGGCGCCAAGAAGCGCATGATGAGCATCTTCGTCTTCCTGGGCGTGACGGGGACGGCCCTGCTCTATCTGGTAGGCGAGGGGGATTGGTTCATCGCCTCGGTCTTTTTCATCGTCGGCAGCGTGGGGTTTGCGGGAGCGAATGTGTTCTACGATTCGCTTCTGCCGCATGTGGCCCGCGAAGACGAGATTGACCAGGTCTCCTCGCGCGGCTATGCGATGGGATATCTGGGCGGCGGTATTTTGCTGGCCGTCAATCTGGCGATGATCATGTTCCTGCCATCCGTCCTGCCGCGTTTCATCCCGGCGCTGGCTTCGTGGTCGGAGGGCGACTTGACCACGCTGATGACGCGCATCTGTTTCCTGACCGTGGCGGTCTGGTGGTTCGTGTTCACCATTCCGCTCTGGCGGCACGTGCCGGAGCCGGTCCGCCGCGTCCAGACCGAGGAACGCGACTTCAGTCCGCTCCAGGCCAGTTTCGGCCGCCTGGGTCACACCTTCCGCGAAATTCGCAAGTACAAGCAATTGCTGCTCTTCATCATCGCCTTCTGGCTCTACAATAACGGCATCGGCACCATCATCTTTATGGCAACCATCTACGGCACCGAATTGGGCTTCTCGTCCACGACGACGATCGGGACGCTGCTGATGGTGCAGTTCGTGGCCATGCCGTTCGCCCTCCTGTTCGGCTGGCTGGCGAAGAAGATGGGCACCAAACCCGCCATCCTGCTCAGCCTGGCCATCTACACCCTGATTGCCATCGGCGGCTATTTTCTCTATCAGGAATGGCAATTCTGGGCGCTCGGTTTTGCCGTGGCCACCGTCCAGGGCGGCAGCCAGGCCCTCAGCCGCTCGCTGATGGGACGCATGATGCCCAAGAGCAAGTCGGCCGAGTTCTACTCGTTCTTCTCGATCTCCGAGAAGATCGCCGGGACGGTCGGCCCGCTGCTCTTTGGGGCCGTCAGCGCGGCGGTGGGCGGCAGCCGGTTGGCCATCGTCTCGCTGATCGTCTTCTTCGCGGCGGGCGCTTATCTGTTGACGCGCGTGGACGAAAAGGAGGGCATCCGCGTGGCGGAGGAGGAAGACCGCCAGTTTGTCGAAGCGGCTGTATGAATGAAATGCGTCGCGCCCCTCGAGGCGCGACGCTCGTTTTTAGAGAGATTCGAACCAGCGCGCCATCTTTTCCGCCCCCTCCTCGATGGCCTCCATCGAGACGGCGTAGACCAGCCGCAAATAGCCCTCGCCGCCGGGGCCGAAGTCCGTGCCGGCCAGGACGGCGACGCCGGCCTCGTCCAGCAGCCGCTCGGCAATCACTTTGGAGGGCAGGCCGCAGGCTTTGACGTTGGGGAAGAGGTAGAACGCGCCTTGCGGCGTTTGCGCGTGGACGCCGGGGATGGCGTTGATGAGGGCGACCAGGCGGTCGCGCCGCCGCTGGCACTCGGCGCGCATCCGTTCGACGAAATCCTGCGGGCCGGTCAGGGCTTCCAGTCCGGCGTATTGGGTGAAGGTGGCGGTGCAGCCGGCGGCGTGGGTGATGAGCAGTTCGATGCGCTCGGCCAGGGCGGGCGGGGCGATGGTGTATCCCAGCCGCCAACCGGTCATCGAGTAGGTTTTGGAGAATCCATCCGCGATGATCGTGCGCTCCAGCATGCCGTCCACCTCGGCGATCGAGTGCGCCCGGACGCCGTCGTAGACCAGGCGGGAGTAGATTTCGTCGGACAGCACCCAGCAGTCGTGCTTGTGCGCCTGTTCGGCGATGTGGCGCAGGTCATCGAGCGGGATCACGCCGCCAGTGGGGTTGGCGGGCGAATTCAGGATGATGAGGCGGGTCTTGTCCGAGATGCGGTCGTCGAAGACGTTCAGGTCGAAGGAAAAGTGATTCTCCTCGACGAGCGGGATGGGGACGGGAATCCCGCCGGCGACGCGAATCATCGCCTCGTAGGTGGGGAAACCGGGGTCGGGGTAGATGACCTCGTCGCCCGGCTCGACCAGCGCCAGGGTGGGGAAGAACAGCCCGGGCTTGGACCCCGGCCCGACGACGACCCAGGCCGGGTCGAGGGTCAGGCCGCGCTGGCGGCCGGCGTGTTCGGCGATGGCGGCGCGCAGTTCGCGGATGCCGGCCGGGGGGTTGTAGCGCGTCTTGCCCTCGACGATGGCCTGGATTCCGGCGGCGCTGACGTTCTCGGGGGTGGGGAAATCGGGCTGGCCGATTTCCATGTGGACGATGCGGCGGCCCTGGGCCTCGAGGGCCTGGGCGCGGGCGAGGGTGGCGTAGGCCCCCTCGACTTCCAGATGGGCGACTCGTTGGGCGTAGGTCATGGGGCGGCTCCGTTGGCGAAATTATAGTACGTTCCCTGGCCGGGGATGGCGTTGATGTCGTAGGGCGTGATCTGATAGACGTAGTAATTCAACCAGTTGGCAAACAGCAGGTTGGCGTGGCCGCGCCAGCGGACGAGCGGCGGGCGGGAGGGATCGTCATCGGGGTAGTAGTGGCGCGGGACGGCGATGGGCAGGCCCTTGCTGCGGTCGCGCTCGTATTCGGCCTGCAGGGTGAGCGGGTCGTATTCCGAGTGGCCGGTGACGTAGAAGCGCCGCCGGTCGCGCGAGGCGACGATATAGACGCCAGCCTCGTCGGACTCGGCCAGGATGTCCACGTCGGGCACTTTTTCCAGGTCGGCGCGGCGGATTTCGGTGTGGCGCGAGTGTGGGGCGTAGAAGAGGTCGTCGAAGCCGCGCAGCAGTTTCTCGTTGGGCGAGCAGATGCGGTGCAGGAAGACGCCGAACATCTTTTCGGGCAGGGGATACTTCGGCACGCCGTAGCGGTGATAGAGGCCGGCCTGCGCCGCCCAGCAGATGTGGAAGGTGGAGAAGACGTGCGTCTCCTGCCAGTCGAGGATCTCGGTCAACTCAGGCCAGTAATCCACTTCCTCGAACGGCAGGGTCTCGACCGGCGCGCCGGTGATGACCATGCCGTCGAATTTCTGATGGCGGACCTGGTCGAAGGTGACGTAGTGGGCAATCAGGTGTTCGGCGGGGGTGTTCTTCGACTCGTGCGAGGCCATGTGCATCAGGGTGATTTCCACCTGCAGGGGGGTGTTGCCCAGCAGACGCAGGAGTTGGGTTTCGGTGGCGATCTTGGTCGGCATCAGGTTGAGAATGAGAATGCGCAGCGGACGGATGTCCTGGTGTTGGGCGCGTTCTTCGCCCATGACGAAGATGTTTTCGGACAGGAGAATCTGACGGGCGGGGAGGGTTTCGGGGATTTTTACGGGCATAGGGTTTCCTTTCTTTGCATTGAATGGTGTGAATTGCGCGAAACAATTCGTGTTGTTGTGACCATAGGTGATGATGCTCAGAGTCCTGCCGTTCCTTCGGGGGCTGAGCCCCCGAAGAAGCAAAATCTGGTGGAATCGAATTGCGCGAAATCTTTGCATCGAATTGCACGAATTGCGAGAAATGAACTGCGCAAATCGGAGATTTGTGCCACGGAGTGAAACGAACTGCGCAAGTCGGAGATTTGCGCCACGGCGTCAGGCGGAGAGACGGAGGGCCTGGTCGAGGTCCCAGAGGAGGTCGTCTACGTCCTCGATGCCGATGGAGAGGCGGATGAAATCGGGGGTCACGCCGGCGCGGCGCTGTTCCTCCTCGCTGAGTTGGGAGTGGGTGGTGCTGGCGGGATGGATGGCCAGGGATTTGACGTCGCCCAAATTGGCCAGGTGGGTGAAGAGTTGCAGATGGTTGATGAAGCGGGCGCCGGCCTCCTTGCCGCCCTTGACGCCGAAGCCGAGCATGGCTCCCGCGCCCCGCGGCAGGTACTTCTTGGCGCGGGCGTGGCTGGGATGGCTGGGCAGGCCGGGATATTTGACCCAGGCGACGCGCGGGTGGCGCTCCAGAAATTCGGCGACCGTCTGAGCGTTGCGGACGTGGCGGTCCATGCGCAGGCTGAGGGTTTGCAGTCCCTGCAGGAAGAGCCAGGAGTTGAACGGCGCGGCGCAGCCGCCCAGGTCGCGCAGGATTTGGGCGCGCGCTTTGGTGATGAAGGCCAGCGGCCCCAGGTCGGCGTAGACGACGCCGTGGTAGGAGGGGTCTGGCGTGGTGAAGTTGGGGAAGCGGCTGCTGGCGGCCCAGTCGAAGTTGCCGCCGTCCACGACCGCGCCGCCGATGGATGTGCCGTGTCCGCCGATGTATTTGGTGGTCGAGTGGGTGACGATGTTCGCGCCCCACTCGAACGGGCGGCACAGGTAGGGCGTGGCAAAGGTGTTGTCGATCACCAGCGGGAGGCGGGCTTCGCGGGCGATGGCGGCCACCTCCTCGAAGGGGAAGACGTCCACGGCCGGGTTGCCGATCGTCTCGCCGTAGATCATCTTTGTGTTGGGGCGGATGGCTTTGCGGAAGTTTTCCGGATCGCTGGGGTCTACCATGGTGACCTGAATGCCCAGGCGGGGGAAGGTGTAGACGAACTGGCTGACCGTCCCGCCGTAGAGGGCGGCGGAGGCGACGATGTGGTCGCCGGCCTGGCAGAGGGTCAGGATGGCAATCGTCTGGGCGGCGTGACCGGAGGCGGCGGCGATGGCGCCGGAGCCGCCTTCCAGGTCGGCCAGGCGCAGTTCGAGGGCCTCGTTGGTCGGATTGCTGATGCGCGAGTAGATGTGGCCCTTTTCCTCGAGGTTGAAGAGGCGGGCGGCGTGGTCGGTGTCGCGGAAGCGGTAGGCGGCGGTCTGGTAGAGCGGCGGGGCGGCCGCGCCAGTGACGGGGTCCGCCTGCAGGCCGGCGTGCACCTGACGGGTGGTGAAACCGAACGAACGATTGGATGGGGGCATGGGGTCTCCTTGGGTGATTTGGTGATTGGGTGATTTGGTGATTGGGTGATTTGGTGATTGGGTGATGGTGTTGACAGGAAGAAACGAAAAACCTCTTCTGGAACATGAAGAGGTTATCGAGTCGATCGGTCGCCTCTCATCTTCCAGAATTCGGACGACCACCAGGGTCATCCCTTACTGCCGGAATTGGCACCGTTCCTTTGCAGGATGGTTGCCGAGGCTTCACAGGGCCGGTCCCTCCGCCTCTCTGGATAAGAGTACCTGGGTATTCGGTTGTTAATTAGGCCGGTTTATATCATGCCTGTCTAGAACTGTCAAGGAACTTCGAACACCGCCACCGTCAACTTTCCCGGCTGGACCTCGATCCAGCGTTCGTACAGGCCGCCCATTTGGACGAAGGCGATGCGATACCAACCCGGCGTCAGACTGCCGAGGGCGAAGTTTTCGCCCCATAGGTCGTCGGCGTTGAGCGTTTCGCGCGGGTAGGGTTCCAGTTGCAGTTCCCAGGTGGGCGGCCCGTCGCGTTCGGGAAAGTATTGGAGGACGGGGAAGACGGGCAGGGGCTGGCCGTATCCGTCTGCGACCCGCAGGGCGAGCGCGCCGTAGGGCTGCCCGGTCTCGTCCAGACGGGGGGCCAGCCACAGTTCGGGGTTGCGCGTGCTGCGGTAGTCGTTCGCGCCGAGGCGGACCTCGAAGTGGAGGTGGCTGCCGATGGCGATGCCGGTCATGCCGACCGCGCCGATCGTCTCGCCGGCGGCGACGGTCTGGCCGGGGGAGACGTCGAGGCGGGAGAGGTGGGCGTAGAGGGTGAAGATGGTTTCCTCGACCTGCGGCAGGTGGTGTTCGATGACGATGACGTTGCCGTAGTAGCCGGTCAGGGGGCCGAGGAGGACGGCCGAGTCGTCTCCGGCGAAGATCACCGTCCCGTCGGCGGCGGCCAGGACGGGGGTGCCCTGCGGGTTGACGAATTCGACGCCGTGATGGGGTTCGCGCGTTTCGTTTTGCGTGTAGCCATATCTGTAAGAGGCGTCCACCCAATCGTTGGCGCCGGCGGGGATGGGCCGTTGCAGGACGAAATGGCCGTCCACGATGCAGAAGTCGGCCGCGCGGGGATCGCAGGGCAGGGGGGTGGGGGTTGCCGTCGGCGTCGCGGTCGGGGCAGGCGGCGTGGGGGAAGGAGACGGACGGGAAACGGCGGACGGTTGGCCGTCCGGAGGGAGCGGGGTGACCCGGCCGCAGGCTGTCAGAGTGACCGCCAAACAGGCGAGCGCCAGAAGTGCGCGTTTCACGCCGCGGCGATGCCTCCGCGCTCTTGCAGCGATTGGCGGGCGGCGGCCTCCAGGCGGGCGGCGCGCTCCTCCAGGGCGGTCAGTTGGGCCAGGATTTCGTCGCCGGCGGCGCGGTCTTGCAGGTTGTTGAGGTTGATGCGCACGTTGTAACCGGCGGCGGTCAGGGCGGCGCGGCCGAGGGCGACGGCCGAGGCGGCGTCGGTGACGGCGTTGAGGTTGCCCAAAGCGACGGCGCGCTCGGCCAGGGCCATCACGCTGACGGCCTTCTGGGCGGTGGCCAAGGGGACGCGGGCGGCCTCCAGCGTGGCGGCCTCGATGGCTTGCAGGCGGGCGGCCTCCTGGGCGGGCGAATCCTTGGGCAGTTTGAAGGCGGCCATGACCTTCTCGAAGGCGGCGGCGTCCTCCTCGACTGCTTTGGTCAATTCGGCGCGCAGACGCTCGGCCTGGAGCAGGATTTCGTTCATCTGGGCCTCGACCTCGGCGTATTTCTTCTTGCCGACCGTCAGGCGGGCGACCATGGCGACCAGGGCGGCGGCCATCGCCCCGCTGTACGCGGCCGCCGAGCCGCCTCCGGGGGCGGGGGTTCCGGCGGCGAGGTCGTCCAGGAAGGAGGTCTGGGCCGAGGCGGCGGCCTGAGCGGCCTGCAGGCGGGTTTCGAGAATCTGGTCGGGCGTGAAGCCGTCCAGTTGCAGATACCAGACGGCCGAGTCGATCAGCGCCTCCTGAGGGATGAGGCCGACCAGTTCGCTGTGATGGATGGCGACGCCGTAGCGGGCGGCCTCGCGGCGGATGGCCTCGACGACGCGGAAGACGGGCGTCTGGCGGTAGTTGGTCAGGTTCATCGAGACCTGGGCTTTGCCTTCCACGAGCATTCCCAGCCCCTTGACGAAGCGGAATCCGCCCGAGGAGTGGCGCATGGCCTTGGCAATGGCTTTGGCGACGGCGACGTCGTCGGTGTTCAGATAGACGTTGTAGGCGATGAGGGGATGACGCGCCCCGATGACGGTCGCGCCGGCCGGGCCGACGCGCTCCGGACCGTAGTCCGGTTTGCGCTCCGGTTTGACGCCGATTTCTTCCTTGAGGGCTTCGTACTGGCCGCGGCGGATGTTCTCCAGGTTGACGCGCTCGGGGCTGGTCGCGGCCTCTTCGTATAAATAAACGGGGATCTCCAGTTCGCGGCCGACGCGCTCGCCAAGGCGGCGGGCCATGGCGACGCACTCGTCCATGCTGACGGCCTGGATGGGGACGAAGGGCACGACGTCGGTGGCGCCGATGCGCGGGTGCGAGCCGGTGTGCTGATTCAGGTCGATCAGTTCGGCGGCTTTCTGGATGCCGCGGAAGGCGGCTTCCTCGACGGCGGCTGGCGCGCCGGCAAAGGTGACGACGGTGCGGTTGTGGTCATTATCCGAACTCTGATTGAGCAGGGTCACGCCTGGCACGCTGGTGATGGCCGCGACGATGGCCTCGATCACCTCGGGGCGGCGGGCTTCCGAAAAATTGGGGATGCATTCGACAATCGGTGTGGACATAGGCTCCCAACGGGGTGGAATAGGCAACGGGCCTTATTATACCGTAGAGGCGGGCGAGGCCGGTCAGAGCGTCAGGGTGATGTTGAGGAAGGCTTCGACCACGGCCGGGTCGAATTGCTTGCCGCTTTCTTTGCGGATGTAGGCGACCGCCCGCTGGGGCGTCCAGGCCGGACGATAGGGGCGGGCGCTGGTCAGGGCGTCGTAGACATCGGCGACGGCAAAGATGCGGGCCGCCAGCGGAATCTGGTCGCCGGCCAGGCCGCGCGGGTAGCCTTTGCCGTCCCAGCGTTCGTGATGGCAGTAGGGGATGTCCAGGGCAGGGCGCAGGTAGGCGATGGAGGAGAGCAGTTCGTAGGCAAAGACGGGATGCTGACGCATGATCTGCCATTCTTCGGCGGTCAGGCGGCCGCGCTTGAGCAGGATCGAGTCGGGGATGCCCATCTTGCCGATGTCGTGCAGGAGCGCGCCGCGGCGGATGTGAATCAGGTCTTCGTCGGGGACGCGCATGGCGCGCGCCAGGCGCAGGGTCAGGGCGGTGACGCGTTCGGAGTGGCGTTCGGTCTCGTGCTCGCGCAGGTCGAGGGCGCGCGACCAGCCGCTGATGGTGGCGTCGTAGGCCAGGGACAGGTCCAGGTTGACGCGCTGCAGGTTTTCGAACAGGTTGGCGTTGTCGATGGCGATGGCGGCCTGGGTGGCGACGGCGTTCAGGAAATCCAGCCATTCGGGTTTGACGGCGGCCGGTTGACGATGGAAGGTTTCCAGGACACCGATGATCTGGCCTTTGGCGATCATGGGAGCGCCGTGGTAGGCGGCGAAATCGCGGAGAATGGCGGCCTCGTCGGGCGTGAACGGATCGCCGGCGCGGCTGAGATCGGGCAGGCTGCGCGTGCGGCGTTCGGCGGCAATGCGCCCGGCCAGGCCGTCTCCCAAGCGGACTTGTTTGTAGGCGTCCATTTTGAAGCCGCGGCCGGCGGTGAATTCGAGGATGAGGGTGCGCGGGTTGAAGAGCAGGACGTCGGCGGCGTCGACCCGCAGTTGGGTGATGACTTCGCCCAGCAGGATGTCGAGGGTGACGCGCGGGTCAACGCTGGCGGTGATGGCCAGGTCAATGTTTCGCAAAGCCTGGACGTAGGCCAGGCGTTCGAGGGCCTGTTCGTAGAGCCGCGCCCGGCGCAAGGCGTTGCCGGCGATCTCGCCCATGGCGGAGAGCAGGCGCACTTCCTCGGTCGAGAAGGGCGGCTCTCCGCGCCGGCGTTCGGCAGCCAGTACGCCGAGGAATTCGTTTTCGGAAAGGAGGGGGACGAGCGCTTCGGGGCCGATTTGGTCTTCGGGACGACTCAGCAGGCGCGCCAGGCATCCCGGCCTGTTGGGCAGACCGCTGGTGACGATGGGCTGACGCCGCCGCAGGATTTCGCCGCAGAGGTTGTCCTCCGGCGGGAAGCGGCGGCCCGTGTAGGCTGCCAGCAGACCGCTGGCAAGGGCGATCGAAAACTCGTTCTGCAGGGGATCGAACAGAATGACCGCGCCGGTTTCGGTCCTCAGGGCGCGTTTCATCTCGTTGAGGGTGATGGGCAGCATCTCGGCGGCGTTCTGGGCGGCGCGCAAGGCGGTGGAAACGTTGAAGAGGGCTTCCAGTTCGGCGCTGCGCGCCCGCAGGGCGGCTTCGGCTTGTTTGCGCTCGGTGATGTCGCGGGCGATGACCAGCACCGCGGGGGTGTCGTCGAAGGTGATGGGCAGGGCGACGACTTCGACATCTAGGGGAGCGCCGTCCAGGCGCAAGAATTTTTCTTCGAGGATGGGCAGAGGCTTGTTGCTGGCGACGACTTCGGCGACGCGTTGTTTGACTATCTCGACATAGTCGGGATGGACGAATTTCAGCAGCGGCTGGCCGACGACTTGTTCGGGACGCTCGGCGCCGAGGAGTTTCAGGGTGGCCTGATTGGCGAAGATGACGCGTCCGTGCCGGTGGACGGCGATTCCGTCCGGAGAGTGTTCGACCAGCAGGCGGTAACGCTCCTCGCTGTCGCGCAGGGCCTGTTCGGCGCGCTTGCGTTCGGTGATGTCTTGGGCGACGGCGATGACGACGCGCTGGCCGAAGTAGGTGCCGGGGAAGAGGCGCACGTCCTTGGGGAACTCCTCGCCGTTTTTGCGCCGCCCCCAGAATTCGAACTGCTGAGGCTCGCCGGCGAAGGCGCGGGCGACGGCTTTTTCGACGGCTTTCAGGTCGTTTCGCCCCGGCGCGCTGACGTCGAGCGGGGTTTTGCCGATCAGTTCCTCGCGCCGGTAGCCGTACATGGCGCACGCGCCGGCGTTGACGTCCAGGAAATGACCGTCCTTGGCCTGGATGTAGATGCCCAGGGTGATGCTGTTGAACAGCCCGCGATAGGCGGCTTCGCTGGCGCGCAGGGCTTCCTCGAACTGGACGCGCTCGGTCACATCCTGACAAAATCCCTCGTAGTAGAGGACTTGTCCTTTGGCGTCTCGCACGGCGCGCCCGTTGCTGGAAATCCAGATGATCGAACCGTCCTTGCGGCGCTCCTGGCTGAGGAAGTTTTCCACCCTTTCTTCTCGATTCAGCCGTTCGATGAATTCCTGCCGCTGGCGCGGGTCGAGGTAGAGTTGATGGGCGATGTCGGTAACCGTCTCGACCATTTCCTGGGGCGAGGCGTAACCGTAGATGCGCGCCATCGCCGGGTTGACGCGCAGGAATCGGCCCTCC
Source organism: Chloroflexota bacterium (assembly GCA_019873655.1). Lineage (GTDB taxonomy): Bacteria > Chloroflexota > Anaerolineae > Anaerolineales > Villigracilaceae > JAFGSI01. The sequence continues at coordinate 40,812 of JAIOAU010000002.1, forward strand.
GGCGTGGATTGAAAGATGCCTTCGGCGGCGTTTTCGAAGATTTCGAGGTATTTTTGCTCGGCGGCTTTGCGAATCGAAATATCTTGCATGGTGCCGAGCATGCGATAGGCCCGGCCAGATTCGTCGGCCAGGAAACCGCCATGATCTTCGACAAAGATGTAATTACCGTCTTTACGCAGGAAACGGTATTCGGTGTCGTAGGTTCGCAGAGATTTTTGGGCGGCTTCCAGTTCTGCCAGGGCGCGGGCGCGATCGTCGGGGTGAATCATTTCCCCCCAGCGCTCGATGTCCACGGCGTTGAATTCGTCTTCGCTGAAACCGGTCACTTTCTGGATCGCCCCCGCCCAGGAGATTCTCCCGCTGGTGAGGTCGTAGTCGTAGATGAGCAGGTCGGTCTTTTCGGCGATAATGCGAAAGCGCTCTTCGTTCGCCCACCAGGTGAAGAGCGGAGAAGGCGACCTTCTGTATTTTTTTCGTCTGAAACGAGGCGGCTGGGCCATGACAGCCTCTCAATCTGAATGCGAATCCTCGACACCGATAAATCGTGAACGTCCCTGTGCGTCTTGAAGAGGGCGAGATCCCTCCCTCAAGGTTTTCCAATAGTAGTATACAGCCTTTTCTCATACATACAAGTGATTTTCCTGCTCGATTCAGCCTTTTCGGCTGCACTCTCGGACCATCGTCTCCAAAGCGATGCGGACGGCCCTCTCCATCGTTTCCAGACTCATGGAAGCGATCGGCGGGGAGCGGCGGGCGGCCTGTTCGGGCAGGGCGGGGAGGTGGATGAATCCGGCCGGAAGGGCGCGCCCGCTCTCGTGCAGGCGGTGCAGCAAGACATAGGTGACCTGGTTGCACAGGAAAGTCCCGGCGCTCAGGGAAAGTTCGGCCGGGATGCCCGCCTCCTGGAGAGCCGTCAGGAGGGCGCGCACCGGCAGGGTGACGAAGTAGGCCGCCGGCCCCTCCGCGACGATGGGCTGGTCGCTGACCTGGTTGCCGGCGTTGTCGGCGATGCGGTAGTCGAGCAGGTTGACGGCCACCCGTTCGATGGAAATCGCCGTCCGGCCGGCGGCTTCACCCAGACACAGGACGGCCTCCGGCCAATGTTGCTCGACGGCGGACCACAACGCGGCCGGACCTTTTTGCTGGTCAACGGGCAGGATGGCGGTCGCCAGCCGGACGCGGCGCGGCGGACGGCGGGCAATGGCCCGCACGACCTGCTCGGAAGGGTTGACCTCGCTGCCGCCAAACGGTTCGAAACCGGTCAAGAGGATCTTCATCTTGCCTCCTCCAGGGCGCGGCGTCCCAGCGCCAGAGCGCCCAACACGCCGGCGCGCCCGCCGAGCGCCGGCGGGACGATGTATTCCTCCATGTCGCCGGCAATCACCGGCGAGGCGACATAACCGTTCAGGATTTCCCGCACCCGCCGGCGGATGAGCGGGAACAGGTGCAGGCGTTTCATCACCCCGCCGCCCAGGACGATGCGCTGCGGCGAGAGCATCAGGATGGTGTTGGCGACGGCGTGGGCGATGTATTCCGCCTCCAGTTCCCAGGCCGGATGCTCGTCGGGGAGGCGGTCAGCGGGTTGACCCCAGCGGGCGCCGATCGCCGGGCCGTTGGCCAGGCCCTCGAAGCAGTCGCCGTGGAACGGACAGGAGCCGGGGAAGGGGTCGCGGGCGCGGTCATGGGGCAGGGAGATGTGACCGGCCTCCGGGTGAGTCAGCCCGTGGACGATTTGCCCGCCGAGGATGATTCCCGCCCCGATGCCGGTGCCGATGGTGTAATAGACCAGCGAATCCAGGCCGCGGTTTTCGGGGACCCAGGTGTATTCGCCGAACGCGGCGGCGTTGACGTCCAGGTCGAAGGCCAGCGGCAGGTCGAAGCGGGCGCGGAAGGCGGCCAGGACGTTCGTCCCGGCCCAGCCGGGCTTGGGGGTGGCGGTGATCGCGCCGAAGGAGGGGGAGGCCGGGTTCAGGTCGAGCGGGCCGAAGGGGGCCAGGCCGATGGCCGCCAGGCGGGGGCGGTGCTTCTCGAAGAAGTCCAGCGCCCGGCCGAGGGTCTCATCTGGGGAGGTGGTGGGGAAGCGGATTTCGTCGAGGAGGTCTTCGGGTCCATGGCCGACGGCGCAGACGAATTTGGTGCCGCCGCCTTCCATGCCGCCGAGCAGATTGCGTGTAGCCATATACGGAACTCCTGAAGTCGTCTGAAGTAATGTTCGATGAAAAAGGTCAGAAGAGTTCGATCAGGCAGGCTTCGAAATCGGCGACCTCCAGGCGGCTCAGGTCGCAGGTCGCCGGCGCGCCCTGCTGGCTAGAGAAAATCACCCGCCCGGGCCGCTTGCTGAGCGAGGAAAAGTCCAGCCGCCGCGCCTTGTCGGAATAATTCAGGACGACCAGCACGGTCTGCGAGGCGGTCTGGCGCAGGAAGGCCAGGTAGGCGCGGGCGCGCTCGTGGACGGGGCGATATTCGCCCTCGATCAGCGCCGGCGTCGCTTTGCGGACGGCCAGCAGGCGGCGGTAGAAGTTCAGCAGCGAGGCCGGGTCGGCCTCCTGGTCGGCGACGTTGACGCCCTGGGCGTAGTTGGGGTTGACCGGCAGCCAGGGGGTCGCGTGGGGCGGGCAGAAGCCGCCGTTGGGGGCGTTGCTCCATTGCATGGGGGTGCGGTTCTTGTCGCGGCTCATCCGCCCGGCGCGCAGGGCCGCCTCGGCAGGCGGGACGCCCAGTTCTTCGATCAGGGCGCGGTAGTACCAGGTGGCCATCGTGTCGCGCAGGCGGGAGGGATCGGTGATGATCAGGTCGGTCATGCCGATTTCCTCGCCGTTGTAGAGGAAGGGCGTGCCGCGCAGGGCCAGGACGAGGGTCAGGTTGAGGCGCGCCAGGGCGGCGTCGTGGATTCCGTCCCCGTAGCGGGTGAAGAGGCGCGATGAGTCGTGGTTGCCGAGGGTGTTGCAGCCCCAGCCGCGGGTTGGGAGGGCGTCCAGGCGGGCCAGGCGCTGGCGCTGGTTGCGGCGGACGTGGGCGGGCGTGATCCGCTCGACGCGCATGAGCGGGAAGTTGAAGACCAGGTGCAGTTCGTCGTCGCCGTCCCCGAGGTAGGCGATGTCGTCGTCCTCGCCGACGAGGAGGCGGTCGCCGGGATATTCGTCCACCAGGGCGCGCAGTTCTTTCATCAGGTCATGCAGGCCGGGGCCGCCCCACTGATATTGGAACATCTCGCGCCAGTAGCGCGCCAGGCGCTTCTTCTCGGCGGGCGTTTGGGCGGTGTCGGCCAGATGGCGCAGGCCGGCCAGGTCGAGCGGGACGCGGTGCGGCGTCATGGCCGGGTCCTCGTAGATGGTGCCGATGGCGTCCAGGCGGAAACCGTCCACGCCGCGTTCCAGCCAGAAGCGGACCGCCTTCCACATGGCGGCCTTGACCTGCGGGTTGCGCCAGTTCAGGTCGGGCTGCTGCTTCATGAAGTAGTGGTAGTAGTACTGGCCGCGTTCGGGGACGTAGGTCCAGGCCGGGCCGTCGAAGCAGGACTGCCAGTTGTTGGGCGGCCCGCCGCTGACGGGGTCGGGGTCGCGCCAGATGTACCAGTCGGCCTTGGGGTTGTCGCGGCTGGATTTCGACTCCAGAAACCAGGGGTGCTCGTCTGAGGTGTGGTTGAGCACCAGGTCGAGGATGACGCGCATCCCGCGGGCGTGGGCGGCTTCGAGGAAACGGTCGAAGTCTTCGAGCGTTCCGTATTCGGGGGCGACGGCCTCGTAGTCGGAGATGTCGTAGCCGCAGTCCCAGAGGGGGGAGGGATAGTGCGGCGAGAGCCACAGGGCGTCCACGCCGAGGGAGCGCAGGTAGTCCAGGCGGGCGGTCATACCGGCAAAGTCGCCGATGCCGTCGCCGTTGCCATCGGCGAAGGAGCGCGGATAAATCTGGTAGAAGACGGCGGTTTGCCACCATTTGAGTTTGTTCATGGCGGCGATTATACCTTTGGCGGGCGGATTATGCTAAAATCACCCCATGTTTTTACGAGTATTCCGGTTGTTCTTGCTTTCGATTCTGGTCGTGATTCTGGCGGCTGGCTGCGTGCGCCCGGCGCCCGAGTCGCCCGTCTATGCGCCAGCGGGAGGAAGCGCCGCATCGTCCGAGTATGGGGCCGGGACGCCGACGGCCTCGTTCCGTTTCCCGCCGACCCGCATCCCCGGCTCGACCATTCTGACGCCCACGCCGGATTTTGCCCATTATGCCGTCGCCACCCGCAGCGGCCCGCTGACCTACACCGTCCGCGCCGGCGACACGCTGGGGGCGATCGCCCAGCGTTACCGCGTCAGCGTGGAGGCGATTTTGCAGGCCAACGGGATGAGCGACCCGAACCGGCTGGAGGTCGGCCAGACGCTGACCATCCCGCTTCCCGACCCGCGGCCGGTGGGGCCCAGTTTCAAGATCATCCCCGATTCGGAACTGGTGTACGGGCCGATGAGCATCACGCTCGATCTGGAGGATTTCATCGCCGACCGGGGAGGCTATCTCGCCGCCTATACGCAAGACATCTATGGCGAGACCCTGACCGGCGCGCAGATCATCCGCCGCGTGGCCGAGAATTACTCCGTCAACCCGCGCCTGCTGCTGGCGATCCTCGAACACCGCTCCGGCTGGGTGACCAAGCCCAACCCCGACCCGGCCACCTGGGCCGATCCGCTTGGCATCGGCGCGAGCAGCCCGGGCCTGTACCTGCAGTTGACCTGGGCGGCCAATGAACTCAACCGCGGCTATTACTCCTGGCGGGCGGGCAGCATCGACGCCTGGGTGCTGGCCGACGGCAGCGTGGTGCCGATTGCCCCGACCATCAACGCCGGCACGGCGGCTGTCCAGGGCCTGTTTGCCCGCCTGGATTATTACTCCGCCTGGGTCGGCGATGTTTCGCCCGACGGCTTCTTCTACACTTACAACCGCCTGTTCGGGTATCCGTTCGATCTGGCCATCGAGCCGCTGGTGCCGTCGAACCTGGTCCAGCCGCCGCTGCGCCTGCCCTTCTCGGCCGGCGAGACCTGGTTCTTCACCAGCGGGCCGCATCCGGGCTGGGATGTCGGCTCGGCCTGGGCAGCCCTCGACTTTGCCCCGCCCGGCGAGGAGGCCGGCTGCGTCCAGAGCGATTTCTGGGTGACCGCCATGGCCGATGGCCTCATCACGCGCGCCTTCGACGGCGCGGTCATCCAGGACCTCGACGGCGACGGCTTCGAACAGACCGGCTGGGTGATTCTGTACATGCACATCGAGAGCCGCGACCGCGTTCAGCCGGGGACGTTTCTGCGGGCCGGCGAGCGAATCGGCCATCCGTCCTGCGAGGGCGGATTGTCCAACGGCACGCATGTTCACGTTGCCCGGCGCTTCAACGGCGAGTGGATTGCCGCCGATGGGAATGTGCCGTTCAACATGGATGGCTGGATTTCCTCCGGGACGGGCGTGGCTTACGATGGCTACTTGCGGCGCGGCGATCAGGTCGTCGAAGCCTATGACGGCGCGGCGCCCTTCAATCAAATTTCTCCCTGAATTCTCATTCAAGTAGCGTATAATCCAGCGCATGAATCGCCTCTTGTCTCGTGTCGGGCGCGCCCTGGTCGCGCTGGCGGTCTTTTTATCGTTGAGCGGCTGCAATGAATCCTTGTGGGGCGAGGACGATCCCTGGCTGATTGCTACCCCCGAAGCGTTCTGGACGGTGGCCCCTACGCTGTCCGCGACGACTCCCGAGGGGACTTCTACGCCGACCCCCTTTCTGGCCGACACCGCCACTCCCTCCGGGCCGACGTCCACGCCTGCGCCGCCCCTGCTATACTATACGCAATCGGGCGACAGCCTGCCCGTCGTCGCGGCGCGCTTCGGCGTGACCCCGGCCGAGATCTCCTCGTCTATGCCGCTCTCCGCGACCGGTCTGCTCGACCCCTCGACACCCCTGGTCATTCCCAACCGGCTGGCCGGCGTCGCTCTGACCCCTGCCGCGCACATCTTGCCCGACAGCGAGGTGGTGTATTCGCCCACCGCTATCGGCTTCGATTCCCGGGCGTATGTGGCTGCCCAGGGCGGTTATCTGAGCGCTTATCGAGAGTATTTGGCCAGTGTGGGCTGGGTGGATGGGGCGCAGGCCGTGGAGAAGGCGGCGATCGAAAACTCGATCAACCCGCGCTTGCTGCTGGCGCTCCTCGAATACCAGGCGGGCTGGGTGCGCGGCCAGCCGGCCAATCTTTTGCAGACGGATTATCCCCTCGGCTATTCCAGTCTCATAGACCGCGGCCTGTTTCAGCAATTGAGATGGGCCTCGGAGCAGTTGATGGTCGGCTATTACGGCTGGCGCGGAGGGACGTTGACCGAATTGCGCTTCCCGGATGGCTCGACCTTGCGGCTGGCGCCCGACCTCAACGCCGGGACGGTAGCCTTGATGTATTATTTCAGTCAGAACTACAACTACGAACAATGGCTGTTGATTATGGATCCGCGGGTCGGTTTTGCGGCGCTGTACACCGAGATGTTCGGCGATCCCTGGCTGCGTGCTGCGGCGATCGAACCGCTCTTCCCGCCCGGCTTGACCCAACCGGCCCTTTCTCTGCCGTTTGAGCCGGGGCAGGCCTGGAGTTTCAGCGGCGGGCCGCACCCGGCCTGGAACCGGCAGGGCGCGCTGGCCGCTCTCGACTTCGCGCCGCCCTCGACCGAACCCGGCTGTCAGCCCTCGGACGCCTGGATTGTGGCTTCTGCGCCCGGGCGGGTGGTGCGGGCCGGCAACGGGGTGGTCGTCCTTGACCTGGACGGTGACGGCTACGAGCAGACGGGCTGGAATCTGCTCTATATGCATGTGGCCACCCTCGACCGCGTCCAGGTAGGGGCCTGGGTGGAGGCCGACGGCCGCATCGGCCATCCGTCCTGCGAGGGCGGCATGGCGACCGGGACGCATGTCCATTTTGCCCGCAAGTACAACGGCGAGTGGGTGCTGGCCGATGGCCCGTTGCCGTTTACCTTGAGCGGCTGGGTGGCGCACAACGGCGAGGCCCCCTATCAAGGCACGCTGACGCGCGGCGATGAAGTCGTGATCGCTCGAACGAATGGGATGTATGATACACGCATTGTCCGCCAGCCGGGTGAGTAGATTGTCTCTTGCGCTTCGCTGGACCTTCCTGATGGCGGCGTTGCTGGCGCTGTCGTCCTGTCTCCCGCCTGCCGATGTGGAGAGTCTGTCCCTCGAAGCGACCGCCGCGGCCCAGGACGGAGGGCCGACGGCGACGCCGCTGCCGACGCGGCCGCAGTACAACCCGGGCGAGTTGGTCGAGTATATCGCCCAGACGGGAGACACCCTGCCGGCGCTGGCGCGCCGTTTCAACACCACCGAGGCCGAAATCCGCGCCGCCAACCCCCAGATTCCGCTGGACGCCACCACCATGCCGCCCGGCATGCCGATGCAAATCCCCATCTATTACCTGCCTTTCTGGGGCACGCCGTTCAAGATTTTGCCGGATAATTTGTTCGTCAACGGGCCGTCAGCGGTCTCGTTCGACACAGAGGCCTTCGTAGCCTCTCAGCCCGGCTGGCTCAAGGATTTCAGCGCTTACGCCGCTGGCGCGGTGCGTTCCGGCGGCGGGTTGGTGGAATACGTGGCGCTCAACTACAGCATCGATCCGCGCCTGCTGCTTGCCATTCTGGAATATCAAACCGGCGCGCTCTCGCGCCCCGAGCGGCCCGATTCGCCCTACATGCTTGGCTATCGCGATTACAACCGCAGCGGCCTGTATCTTCAATTGATTTGGGCGGCCAACACCTTGAACAACGGTTACTACGGCTGGCGGACCGGCCTGCAAACCTCCTTCGAACTGCCCGACGGGCGGCTCGAACGTCCCGATCCCTGGCAGAACGCCGGTACGGTGGGCATTCAATATTATTATTCGCGCTTGTATTCAGGCGTGGAATATCAGACCGCGATCGGCCCGGATGGTCTGGCGCGCGTATATCGTTCGCTGTTCGGCGATCCGTGGGCAATGGAAGACCCTCACATTCCCGTCAGTTTGCAGCAACCGCCGCTGCTCCTGCCTTTCGCCCCGGGCGAGGTCTGGGCTTATACCGGCGGCCCGCATACCGGCTGGGGCAGCGGGGAGCCGTATGCGGCCATCGACTTCGCGCCTCCCGCCGTGATCGGCGGCTGTTCGGCCAGCGAACGTCCGGCGCTGGCTGTCGCCGACGGGGTGGTGGCCCGCTCGGAGTCCGGCATCGTCGTCCTCGACCTGGACGGCGACGGCGACGAGCGCACCGGCTGGGTGATTTTCTATTTGCATGTGGCCACCGGGGGACGCGCCCCGGAGGGCGTTTTCCTGCGGGCCGGCGACCCGGTCGGTTATCCCTCCTGCGAGCGCGGCTCGGCGACCGGAACGCACATTCACATTGCCCGCAAGTACAACGGCGAATGGATTCCAGCCGATGGGCCGCTGGCCTTCAACCTCGAGGGCTGGGTGGCGCACAACGGCAACGCTCCCTACCAGGGGACGTTGACGCGCGGCAACCGGGTCGTGATAGCCTGCGATTGTTCGGACGCGGCCAGCCAGGTGCGGGCGGGCGAGCCCTGGCCGTAAATCTTCTCCTGTTAGTAAAAGCATCGAATTACACGAACAGCACGAATCTCTTCGGAATCAAGGCGTGGGGGGCGGGGAATAGGCGGCTTCTTTGACCAGCCGCTTTTGCCCGTTTTCTTCTTCGTATATGACGTAACGCAGTTCGATGGGGAAAATTTTGCCGAGCATCGCCTGGGCCGGGCAGTAACGGGTGGCCGAAAGTTCGATGGCGCGCAGCAGGGCGGCCTCGTCGAGGCCGCGGCCGGTCACCTCGTATGTGATGACCGCCTGGGTGAAGACGCGCGGATGTTCCTCGGCCCGGAGGGCGTCCACCCGGACCTCGAAACCGGTCACCGGCTGGCGTTTCTTTTGCAGAATCGAAATCACATCCATGGCGGTGCAGCCGGCCAGGCTGACGGCCATCAACTCCATCGGTCGGAAGCCGTCGTTTGCGCCGCCTACGGCGGGGTCCGCGCCGAGGGGGACGACGAAGCCGCTTTCGGCGCGTCCATCGAAGGACAAACCTTGTTTCCAGGTCACGGTTGCGTGCATTTTTATCGCTCCAGAAGAGGGGTCACGTATTGCTCGAGCGTGGCGCGGGTAACGGGTCCTGTCCAGGCCAGCCGCACGATTCCGTCACGGTCGATGACGTAAGAATTGGGCAGGTTGGGGTTCTGGAAGGCGGTCAGGGCGCGCATCTCCGGGTCGAGCCAGACGGGGAAGGTCAGGCCGAAGGCGTCGGCGAAGGCCCGGACTTCGGCCTCCGATTCGCCGGCGTTGATGGCGATGAGCACGAATCCCTGCTCGGCATGGGCCTGGTAATAGGCCAGCAGTTCGGGCATTTCGGCGCGGCAGGGCGGGCACCACGTCGCCCAGTTGTTGACCAGGACGACGCGCCCGAGATAGTCGGTCAGCGCGGCCGGTTCGCCGGTCAGACTGGTCAGACGCAGGTCCGGGGCGGGGACGCGGGCCGCGCCGGGCAAGACGTCAGCCGGCGGGGAGGACGAGGCGCGGCCGGTTCCGGCAGCGAGAGGAATGAGGATTGCCGCCCCAATTAGAAAGACGCCCAGGGTGATCATCACCGCAAAGCGTCTGTCATCCCAGGGGGAGGAGCGCTTTGCCATCTTTCAAGCCAGGGCTTTTTGGATTTCGGCCAGCAGGTTCGCCTCTGGCACAGCGCCGATGATATGCGCCCGCCCGTCGTTGATGGTGGTGTGCGGCACGCCGTGGACGCCGTAGCGATCGGCCAGTTCGGGGAATTCGGTCGCCTCGATCATCTCGGCCCGCACGAGGGGATTTTCCAGCGCCATGCTGTGGGCCAGGACGACGGCGCGCGGGCAGTACGGGCAGGTAGGGGTGACGAAGACTTGCAGGCGCAGCGGCTTGTCCAGCGTTTTCAGGAAGGCGCGGCTGGCCTCGCTCAGGCCGGAATCGCGCTGCGAGACCATGATCAGGCTCTGGATGAGGGAGGTGAATTCGTGTCCGGCGGGGATGCCACTGAAGGAAATGCCCGTGTCGGTCAGGGTCTCGCCGTCGCGGGCGGCGATGACGAGCGCCGGGGCTTTGTCCACGCCGTACTGGCGGGCGATGTCCGCATGTTCTTGCAGATCGTACACGTCCAGGCCGATTTTGTCGGAGAGGGCGGCCACTTCTTCGGCCAATTGACGGGTTTCGGCGCAGTATTCGCAGGGGAGGCGCGAGCCGAAGAAAAGAATCTGGACGGGTTCTTGTAGTTGCGCGAAGACCTCGCGGACTTGCTGTTTGATGTTTTCGTTGAGCAGTTCTGGCATGTGCTTTCTCCAATCTTTTTCGAGAGCGCCCGCACGGGGCGCAAGGATAAATTATCAGGTGCAGGCTCCGTTGTTGTAGCGATAGCCGCAGACAGTGCATTCCAGTTCGAGCAGACCGTTGTAGTCCAGTTTTCCCTGCCCGCAGCGCGGACAGGGGTCTCCGGAGCGGGGCGGCCGAATCGGGCAGATTTCGTCCGGGGCCGGCAGTCCGCTCGACAGGTCAGAGAGGGAAGGCTGTTCCATCGGTACTGATGATTGGATGCAAGCACCGCCAAAAAGTGGCAGGCAAATCAGCGGCTGAATTCGTCCAGGTTCAGGGTGCGGTAGAGGCGCTGGCGGACGCTGTTGGGCAGGTCGGCCGGTTCGGCGGTCTGGTGGTAGAGGTGAATGGTCTTGCGCAGCGTGTCTACGACAACGCGGCAGTTTTGACACTCGCGCATGTGGCGCTCGATTTCCTGGCAAAGCTGCTCGCCGAGCGTGCCATCCACGTAGTCGGAGAGCGAGCCGAGCAATTCCCGGCATTTGGCATGTTCATGGTCAGTCATAGGCTTTCCTTCCGGCATTCAAACGTTCGGCATAATAGGCGCTCAACATTTCCCGCAGCCGGAGGCGGGCGCGCAGGAGGCGGGTTTTGACGGCAGTTTCGCTCAGGCCGAGCGCCTGGCTGGTTTCCTGGATGGATAGGCCTTCGATATCCCGCAGTAGAAAGACCACTCGCAGCGTTTCGGGGAGCAGGCGGATGGCCGCTTCCAGGCGGGCGCGTCCTTCGGCGGATAACAACTCCTCCTCGGGCAAACAACACCAGTCGATGAACTGGGTCGGTTCTTCGAGCGGCTCTTCCTCGGGCAGGCTGTCGGTCAGGGCGGTTTCGGGGCGGCGCTTGCGCAGCAGCATGAGGGCTTCGTTGGCGGCGATGCGGTAGAGCCAGGTCGAGAGGGTCGAGCGGCCTTCGAATTCGTTCAGATGCCGGAATGCCTGCAGGAAGGTGTTCTGCAGGACGTCTTCGGCGTCCTGTTCGTCGCCCAGCATTTTGAGCGCCAGGCGGTAGATGAGCGGCGAGTAGTGATCTACCAGGCGGGCGAATTCCTGGCGATCGCCTCGGCGCAGGGCTTCGATGGAGATGGAAGGATCGTTTGCTTCACTCATTTGGATGCCAGCCTTGCTCAAAAGTGACACTGACAAGTATACCCGATGGACGGCCGAATATGACAAATGGAATGGACGAATGTCAGGCCCTTTATGATATTTGCCACTAGAAATCTGACGCGCCTTTGACTAATATCAGAACTAATATTATGAGCGTGAAGTTGCAGACCCTTCGCCATTTGGCCTTCTTCGACGGCCTCGATGCAGCCGACCTCAAGATGCTGGAGAAGTATTTTGAATCCCGGCGGTACGCGGCCGGGACGGTCGTTTTCGAGCAGGGCGAACAGGCGGACTACCTTTATCTGGTTGTGCATGGCGAGGTCATCATCCGGTACAAACCGGAGGATGGCGACCCGATGATTGTTTCACACATTCGGCCGGGCGGCATCTTTGGCTGGTCGGCGGCGGTCGGCAACGGCACGTATACGTCGGGCGCGATTTGCACCGCCCGGAGCGCCGTTCTGCGAATCCGGGGCAGCGATCTGCGTTTGATTTGCGAACAGCACCCACATGCTGGTAAAATTATCCTCAACCGGCTGGCCGATGTCGTCGCCGAACGAAAGCAGAGCCATCAGAAATTGACTTCTTTTCTGGCCGATGGCATCCGCCAGCAGTCTGCGCCGAATGGTTCTCAAGAGAAAGCGTCCTGGAGGTCGAGATGACCATCGATCCGCAAACCGAACTGCAAATGAAAGCCCTGGTCGAGCAATTGAACGCTTATATCGAGACTTTCCACGGCGGCTCGGTCGAGTACGTGGATTTCGACGGCAAGGTGCTCAAAGTGCGTCTGGGAGGCGCCTGTCTGGGTTGCCCGCTTTCCCCCAGCACCCTGCATGGCTGGGTCGCGGGGACGGTGCGCCAGTTCTTCCCGGACGTCGCCGACGTGGTGGCGGTCGAGTAAGGTCAAAGACATTCTGAGTTCTAGAGGGCAGGCCAAGGGATTATCTTGACCTGCCCCTGCTGTTTAAATTTCATGACCGCCAGATTCGGCGGCCATGAGATTCTTGAAAACTTTGGGAACGCCCCTCGGGCGTTGGTTTACGATTTTTGCACCACCGCGCTGATGACCAGGGCCAGGCCGCCCAACAGCAGAAGGCCGATCCAGACGTATTCGAGAATGCCGACAAAGGGGGTGCCTAAGAGAATCCCTATGATCAGCAAGACGCCGGCCGGGATGTAAGCCCAGCGCATATTGGCCAGCACGGCGACCAGCACGAAGGTCAATCCCAGGCCGACGAAGAAAACGCCGCCAGTTTCCTGCACTTCGTAGTGCTCGGTCATGGCCGAGACGGCTGCCAGCGTCAGCAGGACGCCGCCCGGGATGAGCGCCCACCACTGATGGCGGCCGGAAGCATAGACTGCCAGGAAGCCCAGGCCGATGCCGCCCAGGAAAGCCAAGCCGTCCAGTCCCAGCCGATCTGGCAGCACGGCCGAGGCGGCCAGACCGGCCAGGGTAAAACCGGGAATCGCCGCCCACCACTTCGAGCGGTCGGCAAAGTAGTAATACAGGAAGACGCCTGCTGCAAGGGCGACCAGGCCGGCCCAAAAGTATCCCCCGGCGCCGCGCAGGATTCCGGTGGTGTCGAGCAGCATCAGAACGCCGCCGATGAGCAGCAAGACGCCTAGCAGAAGTCGCAAATCAATTCGTTTCATGGTGTCTCCTGATTGATTAGAGAATATCCACCGCGCCGACGCCTGCCTCGATGTCCAGGTCAATGCGGTTGGCGGCAGTGGCGTAATCGGGGGATTGGTAGATGTTACCGCCCTGGGACGGGAAACGGCTCTCGTCAACGTGGATGGCCGAGAGTCCCGCCTGGGCGTGGATACGGGCGGCCGCTCCCTGCGGAACGTAAATCTTGACCGCCGAGACGCCCGACTCGATCTTGACCCTGGTCTGGCCGGCATGGGCGGGCAGAGTCACCTCCGTGCTGCTGGCCCCGGTTTCCAGTTCCAGGTCGGTCACCTGGAGGTCGGTCAGGTCCAGGGTCGAGGCGCTGGCGCCGCTGTTGATTTCCAGTTGCAGGGGGATGTTCGGGTTGAGTTGAATGTCCCAATCGAGAGAAGAACCCGGATTCCATGTCCAAAAGCCGGGCGGATTGCGCAGTTTGACCGAGAGCCGGTCGCCTTCGCGGCGAGAACGGACATCCAGGCCGTTGGAAAACGTCCCGCTCAACAGGAGATCGGCCGGCGCGCCGGAGCGGAGGACGAGTTTCCCCGCGCCGTGATCAATGGCAATCCGGCCCTGAGCAGCCCCTTCGAGAGGGATGGAGACCGATTCGCCCTCGATGGGGCGGTTGCGGTTGAAATAGGCGCTGATCAGCCAGACGCCGAGCGCCATCAGCGCCAGCGCCCAGAAATAGCCCCAGACATTGCCCTCGATCCAGCCCAGTTTCTGGAAGAGGAGCAGGCAGGCCAGGGCCAGCAGAAGGCTGCCCCAAAAGAGACCACCGCGTCGATACATGAGAACCTCCTTCGTTTAGGATTCGGACCGCGGACGGCGGAACAGGCTGCTGAGGATGAGCCACAGGCCAAGGATGAAGAGCAGGCCAATCGGCAGGTAGTCGGCATAGGGGCCAAGCCATTCGGCCTTTCCAACCAGGGCGGCGAAAATGGCGAACAGCACCAGGCTGACGAAGATCGTATTCAAACTGCCGCGCGCTTCCTGGCGGAGAGTGCCGCCCAACAGACCGGAAAGCAGCGAGCCGACGCCGACGAAGCCGGGGATGAGCAGCCAGAAGTACCACTCTTCCCAGTTGCCGGTTAGGTCGTAGTAGTACAGAATACCGCCGACTCCTGCCACGATGCAGGCCGGGACGGCCATGCCCGGCGAGCCGACCAGCAGGCCGATGAGCAGAATCAGCGCCCCGGCCAGGATGATCCACATCGGCCAGGTGAAGGTTTGGGCGAACATGTTGTTCAGGTCGGGGACGAGGCGGGAGGCGATCATCCAGGCGGCGGCGAGAATCAGGACGATGCCCAGCCCCAATTGTGTTCGGTTGCGACGGTTCATATTTTTCTCTCCTTGCGCGATGATATTTTACAGTACATACTACGTTTTCGGGGACGAAAAGTTACGCTGACGGGGGCAATTTCTCAGCGAACGCGCCAGACGTGGACGACCGGGGCAGCGCCGTCGGCGTACAATTCCAGAACGTACAACAGGCCGCTCTGGCGGTCGTAGGCCACGTCGCCGAGGCGGTAGCGGCGCTGGGGACCGGCGCCAATCAAGTCGGTCTCGACGCCGGCGGGGTTGAAGTACAGGTGTTCGTCAATATCCAGGACGGCGTAGGGCTGCGGCTCCCAGGACTCGATCTCGCCGAGGGCTACGCGCGCCAGGTCGGCGGGGTCGTAGAACAGGAACTGGGCATCCCAGCGCGTCGACCACCAGCCGCGATAGTCGTTGTGGCCGGCGCATTCGCGGAAGTCTTCCGGCGGGCAGGAATTGCCGTCGGCCAGGCGGCAGGTGACGAAATCGGTCACCGCTTCGTCCACGCAGGGGAGGTCGGGGCCGGCGGGGTTGAGGTAGCCGTACCAGTAGCGTTCGCCGTTGGATTTGGCGCCGGCAAACAGAAGCGCCGCCTGGCCGCCCGCGGTCGTCAGCCAGGCGCCGCCGGACCATTCGTCGGGGTGCTGGTAGCCGTTCAGGGCGCGTTCGATGGCGTCCGTTTCGGTCGAGGCGGCGTAGCGCAGCAGGGTCACGGAGGACAGGCGCGAGTTGGGAGGGAAGGGATTGCCGTTCTCGTCCCATGGTCGGTAGGCGATCAGGACCGGCCCCATGCCCGACCAGCCGCCGTCCTTGAAACGGCCCGTGCCGACGTACGCGCCGCTGAGGTAGGCGTCAGCCCAATCGGCGGGGATTTCGAGCATATAGTCGTTGACGCTGTACCAGGACGGGCCTTCGAGGTACCAGGGGCCTTGGAAGTCCGGGCGCGCCAGGTCGGCGGAGAACCAGCCCTGGGTGGGGACGGTCGGATCGGGTTCGATGTGCTGTCCCCAGGTGATGTGGATGACGGGGCCGGTTTCGGGTCGATTCAGGTAGAGCATGCCGATGCGGACGATTTCTTCCATCTCGGTGAAGCGGCTGGCGGCCACGTCGTGAAACTCTTGCAGGAACTCGGCGCGGGGGAGGGATTCGATCTCGCGAGCGTTGAGCGGGGAGGGGATGTTTACTTCGGCCACCTGGCTGCCGTTGGGGAGTTCGCCGTAGGGCAGGCGGTCGTGGCCAGTGATGAAGAGCGAGCCGGGGAAGCCATCGGCTGCGCCGTCCGGGTCGCCGTCGGGGTTGAAGGTCATGGCGTTGCCGCCGTATTCGAAGGTGTAGGGACGCTCGCGGCCTTCAGGCAGGCGGAAAGCGCCCAGATATTCGAGGCTTTGAGGATCGATGACATTGCCGGGCAGGGGCGCGGGCGGGGAAGAGGTATCACGGCTTTCGGCTGTTCCCGCGGCGGGCAAGGAGGGCAAGGCGGGCGTTTGGGCGGGCAGGTTGCAGGCGGTCAGGAGGACAAGCAGCAGGCAAACGGTCAGGAGAATGGGCTGTTTCATGCTGGTTCACTTTCTGCGTCCGGCCCACAGGAGGGCGGCCAGGCACAGCGGCAGGAACAGGCTGCCCAGGCAGGGCAGGCCGCGTCCCGAGTCTTCGCCGTCTTGGGGCTCGTTTTCCTCGGCGGGTTGCTGGTCCGCGCCGACCAGGCGGATGTCATCTACCCAGAGGACGCCGGCGTTGCTGCCGTCTTCCAGTCCGTCGAAGCCGAAGGCGAGGGCGTAGATCCGCTCCGGCGTGGTGAAGGGCGCGCCGCCGTTGGCTTCCCAGTCGGCGCGGGCGAAGTCGCTCCAGGCGAACTCGACGTAGGTCCAGTCGTCCTGGCTGCCGGCGGGCGTCTCGGTGTAGAGGAGGTAGGTGGCCCATTCCTCGTCCGCGCCGGAGAAGAGCAGGAGGTTGTAGGGCAGGCCCTGGCGGCTGCTCCTCAGATAGAAGCCAATGCCCTGGCCGGCGCGCCAGTCCTGCGGCGAGTCGAAGGGCAGTTCGCAGGTTCCCCAGGTTTGGGCGGGGATGTCGAATTCGATTTGCAGGGCGCTGTTTCCGGCGTGGGCGGCCTCCGACTGCGGGCCGCAGACGATGCGGCTGGCGGTCGTCTCGTCGCGGTAGGCGACCCAGCCCGAGGTCCCGCTTGTTTCGAAATCGGCAATCAGGCTGGGAGAAGCGGAGGGCGCGTTCTCTTCCGTCTCCTCTCCGGCCGGGGCGGGCGGTTGGGCGGGCGGCAATTGGGCGCTGCCCGCCTGCCAGCGGTGATAGAAGATGTTCAGGAGCGGGACGAATTCCTCGGTCGCCTTGCGGCTGCCCTCTGGCGAGGGGTGGTCGTCGTCGGAGGGGTAGTAGAGGGTATCTTGGCCGGGGGTGAAGGTGTGCTGGATGTCGCCGTTCCAGTAGCGGTGATGGTGGTCGGGGCCGGTCAGGACGTTGTAGAAATCGAAGACGACCACGTTGTTGTAGGGGTAGTCGTTCTCGGCCAGCCAGTCGTACATCAGCCAGAGATTGAAGGCGCGGGCGTTGGCGGCGAAGGTCGGGTCCGAGACGGGCGGGGCGGTGATGACGACGAAGAGGATGTCGGGGCGGGTGGCGAAGAAGCGCAGGAGTTCGTTGTAGACGTATTTCGCGCCGCTGACGGTGTAGTCGGCGTAGTCGCCGGGCGGGTCGTTGGGGCGGCCGTCCAGGTTCGAGTTGGGGAAGCAGGACTTGAACATGACGATGGTGTTCTGGCCGCCGGGGTCGCGCAGGGTGCGGGTGTAGTTCGAATGCTGGCCGCTTTCGTTGAGCAGGGCGTTCAGGTAGCGGGGGGTGTCGGGGCTGCGAAACCACTCCAGCCAGTCGGGAATGTCGGTGCGGTCACCGATGTTATTCGGCCCCCAGCCGTAGTTGGTGTCGCTGACGAAGTAGTTGTTGGCGTCGAGGGCGCGTCCGAGGTTCCCGTAGCCGTCGGTCAGCCAGTTTTCGCCGGTGGAGTGGTGGATGAAGATGAGTTTGACCGGCTGTTCGGGCGGGTTGGGGTTCAGTTCCTGCAAGGCGGGCGCAGCCGAGCCCTGGCCGGCCGGCAGGCCCAGCAGGATCGTCAGAATGACGAGGATGACGAAGGATTGTTTCATGGTTCCTCTCCCTTCTCGATCGTTCTGGATGAGCGCGCCGGTCAGCGGGGTAGTTTTCCGAGCAGACCCCAGACCCAGCGGTGGATGCGGTGGAAGAAAGCGGTGTCGCGGGCGAACATGTTGATGCACTCGCCGTGGACTTCCTGGATGCCGTTCTCCTGGCAGAAGCGGATGGCCGCCTCGGACTCGGATCCCTGTTGCATCCAGACCCGGCGGATGCCGGCCGCGGCGGCGGCCCGCACCACCCCCTCGGTCTGCTCCGGCGGGACGATGATAAGGACGCCGCCGACCGGTTCGGGCAGGGAGGCAAAGTCCTTGTAGGCGCGCTCGCCTTCCAGAGTCTCGGCCTCGGGGTGGATGGGGTAGAGTTTGTAACCGTGCTGGCGCAGTTCGCGGTAGGCCAGGTTGCCGAATTTCCTGCCGGAGCGCGAGACGCCGACCACGGCCAGGACGTTCTGAGAGACGAAATCTTCGACGGCGCTTTTGGATGACATGATTTCTCCTTTTGGGGGGAACGGGAAGACTCAAGGGCTTCCGAAGTTGGAGGGCCGCAGGCGGTTTTGGGACCAGAATGCGGTCAGCGTTTGGAGCAGGTCGTTGTCTTCGAGGGCGACCTCGTAGAGGCGCTGGGGATCGGGGCCGAAGCGCAGGTTGAAGGCGTTGTCGCCCTCGGCGAGCGGCTCCCAGGCCGGATACCACTGCCAGACGGCGTAGTTCCAGCCGTGTTGTTCGAAGAGTTGCATCTCGTCGCGCAGGAAATCGGCGGCGAAGGGGGCGTAGCGCACCAGGCCGTATTCGTTGACGGCCAGCGTTGCCCCGGGGCGTCCGCTTGGAGTCAGGCGGGCGGGATCGAGCAGGTCGGCCAGCCAGGCGCGGTCGACGCGCTCGAGTTCGCCGTCGTAGTCGGCGTCGAATTCGCCGGGGTAGGGGTAGTAGTACGTGAAGGAGGCTTGCTGATGCGTGTAGCGATGGGGTTCGTACTGGTGAAAGGTGTAAACGATCCGGTCTTCGTCGAGCGGGTCCATCGCCGCCAGCCAGGCGGGGGCGCTGTAGCCGTTGCCGCCGATCAGGATGGGGGTGAGGGGGTCCACGGCGCGGATGGCGGCGACGAGGCGCGGGTAGAGTTGATTCCAGTCGTAGGTCGTCCCGCCGTAGCGGGCGGCGAACTCGCCCGGATCCCAGACGTCGAAGAGGGCGTTCGAGTTGGGTTCACACATCAGATCGTAGCCGACGACGATGGGGTTGTCGGCGTATCGCGCCGCCGTGTAGCGCCACATCTCGACCCAGGCGTCTTGGGCCTCCGGCTCTTGCCAGACGGCGTGGACGATGTATTCGTCGGGCAGCCAGTCGTCTTTGTCGTCGAGGTCGCCGATGATGGCGAATTCGCTGCGTCCCGGCCCGGTGCGGAAGGTGATGACGGCGAACAGGTCGGCGTTGGCGGCCAGGGCGAGCAGACGGTCGAGGTTGGCCTGGGCTTCCTGGTCGAGCGCATAGGGCGGTTCGACGGTGAACAGGCCGGGGACGGAGAGATTGACGTAATTGGCGCCCAGGGCGGCGAGGCGGTCGAAGTCTTCCTGGCTGTAGGGCGGCCCAAACGGCCCCGGACCGAGGAACTCGCGGCCGTCCAGTTCGGGGAAGACGCGCCGCTGGTAGATGTTGGCGCCGCGCAGTTGAGTTCCGCCGGTCCAGAGAGACCATTTGTCGCCGGCGGTCAGGGCCGGGGTGGGGGCGGCGGTAGCGGTCGCGTCGAAAGTCTCCCCGCCATTTGTCGGCGCGCCGGAGCAGGCGCTGGCTAGCGCGAACAGAAAAAACGCCGCCAGGAGCAGGCGGCTGTGGATCGGCATGTGTCCTCTCTGAGGGTCATTATAACGGATTTTCATATGCAGTAGGCTATCCGAGGATGGCGGCATCGGATTTCACGAATGATGAATGGTTGCATCGAATTGCGCGAATGTCACGAACGATGAATGGTTGCATCGAATTGCGCGAATGTCACGAACGATGAATGGTTGCATCGAATTGCGCGAATGTCACGAACGATGAATGGCGGCATCGAATTGCGCGAATGTCACGAACGATGAATGGCGGCATCGAATTACGCGAATGTCACGAACGATGAATGGTTGCATCGAATTGCACGAATTTCGCGAACGATGAATAGCAGCATCGAATTGCGCGAATGTCACAAACGATTTTGCCAGATTCAAGCGGGCTGTTGGGGCAAGGCTCTTTCCGATGTCGGGTAGGCTTTTCGCTTGGCGCGGGCGTCTTTTATGATGAAGGGCAGATAAAGGAGCAGGCACATCGTCAGGCCGATGAGTTCGAGGAAGGGGATGTGCCAGGGCGGGGCGGGCAGCAGGTCGAGCAGGCTGGGGGTGTCCAGGCGGTGGTTCAGCATCATGTAGTTGCTGCCCAGCAGAACGTTGACGCCGTAGATGAGCGCCATGGCAATATTCGCGCCGATGGCCACCCGCAGGAGCGACTTCCAGGTAGGCCGAAAGCCCTCGACGGTGGTCATGTAAATCGAGGCGGTGATGAGCAGGCCGTGGGCGAGTTGGGTCTGGATGATGCGGAAGTGCGGGAAGCCGTAAATGGTCACGTCGGGGGTCAGCAGGGCCTGCAGGGCGCCGGCAATGCCCAGGAAGTAGGCGAATTCATAGATGCGGTAGTTCTTGAAGATGAGCATGAAACCGGCCAGCCAGATCATGATGCTGCACACATGCAGCGGCAGCATTTTCTGGACCGTCCATTGACCCCAGTACAGATTCCAGAGATGCCAGGCCGATTCGTTGACCCACAGGATGATCGCCATCGTCCAGCGCACCTTGCGGCGGGTCTGCTCGGAGGCTTTGCGAAAGCCGAGCATGGCGAAGTTGAGCAGGACGAAGAAACTGAGCGAGACCAGGTGCCAGGTCCCGAACAGCACGAACGGCGCGCCGTGGTAATCGTAGGCGAAATATTGAGCCATAAGGAGGGCGTCTCGGAGGCGGGGATCAGAACGGGCCGTAATTGATGGCGACTGCCACCGCCAGGAAGGCCAGCGTGGCCAGGAAAATCCAGAACCACAGTTTGAGCAGCCACTTGACCCATTTGTGATAGGGGACGACGGTCAGGCTGAGGGTGATGAGCAGGGCGGCGTTGGTCGGATAGACCAGGTTGGAGAAGCCGTCGCCGAAGCAGTAGGCCGAGACGGCAATCTGGCGGTTGACGCCCACTAGGTCGGCCAGCGGCATCAGGATGGGGATGAGCAGCAGGGCTTTGGCCGAGCCGGAGGTGATGAAGAGTTCCATCACCAGGGTCAGGCCGTAGATGGCCAGGGCGGCCCCCAGCGGGCTGAGACCGGCGGCCAGGGCGGAGGCGGAGTGCAGGATCGTGTCGAGGATGCCGCCCATCTGGACGATGTAGCGCACGCTGGCGGCCATCATCAGCAGCGGCACGGCGGGCGCGATGCCCAGGAAACCGTCCCAGGCGGCTTTCCAGACGGCGCGGCCGACGCCGGCAATCAGTCCGGCCCCGATTCCGCCGACGACGAACAAGAGGCCGGTGATCGGCAGGGCGTATTCGGAGAGGAATTCGATGAAGGGCGAGGCGACCAGCACGGCCAGAATCAGGGCAAAGAAGACGGCCAGGAAGACGATGGCGGCCCGCATGCGCGGATCGTCATTCTGTTCGACCTCGAAAGCGCCGAGGCGCTGGCGCTCTTTCTGATCTTCCTGGAAGACGGGCGAGGCTTCGGGGTGTTTGTCGATTTTGCGGGCGTAGGCGCGCAGGAAGACGGCCAGGATGACGTAGCCCACGACGAAGAGGACGACGCGCGGCAGCGCCCCGGAGAACATCGGCAGGCCGGCCAGTTTCTGCGAGACGCCGATGGTGAAGGGGTTGAAGACCGCCAGCGAAAAGCCGACGTTCGTCGCCAGGATGGACATGCCCAGCCCGGTCAGCGAGTCCCAGCCGAGCGAGAAGGCCAGGGCGATGATGATCGGCACGAGGGGAATGACCTCCTCGAAGATGCCGAAGAAAGCGCCCAGCGCCATGAAGAAGAAGGTGATGACCAGCAGCAAGGTGTACTTGCGCTGACCGAAGGCGCGGATGATGCGCGAGATGACCGATTTCAGAATGCCGCTCTTGTCCATCACGGCGAAGGCCACGCCGACCAGCAGGATGAACAGGATGATGGCGATGACGGTCAGGTTGCCCGGCGCGGCCAGGACCTCGAAGGGGGCCGTGAACCAGCGCCAGACGGGATAATCCGGCCGCTCGGTGAGGACAAACGAGTCGGGATCGATGACCTCGCGCCCGTCCATCTCGACGCGGGCGTACTGCCCGGCCGGGACGATGCGCGTGAGAATGCCTGCAATGATCATCAAGGCAAAGAGAATAAGAACGGCTTGCAGGAAGGCTTTGGCGCTGATCTGAGCGCCCGCTTTTTTGTCGCTCATGGGAAGTCTCCTTGCAGGGGTGAGATAGTCAAAGTTTATGCGAGAAACGATTTTCCGTCAACAAACGGCGCCAGTTGCTTCCTGCAGAGAGGGAGAGGCGTCTTTGCCCGCCCGTCATCTCTCCTTGACCGCCGCGGCGAGGATGCCCAGCGCGGCTATTCCGACGGCAGCCAGGAATCCGCTGCGCACGCCGGCGAGGAGTCCGCCGGATGGATCGGCGGCCAGATGCGAGAGCAGGATGGCCCCCGCCAGGCCGACTCCCAGCACCATGCCGATGTTGCGGGCCGAGGCCAGGATTCCGGCCGCGATGCCTTGGCGGTGGCGGGGCGCGGACCCCATCAGGGCGCTGTTGTTGGGCGCGATGAAGATGCCCGTCCCCAGTCCGCAGACGGCCATGGCGGCGGCGACCAGGCCGAAGGGCGTCTCGTCGGTCAGGCGGGAGAGGCCGAAGAGGCCGGCCGCCAGCAGAGTCATGCCGACGATGCCGGGCGTCCGCGAGCCGATGCGGTCGGAGAGGGCGCCGCTGATGGGAGCGGCAATCGCCATGAGAATCGGCTGGGCGGTCAGCAGGAGGCCGGTCTGGGCCGGGCCGAGGCCGCGTTGTTGAATCAAGTAGAAGGGCAGCAGGAAAGTGAGGGTGTAGACGCAGATGTAATTCAGGATGGCGTTGACGGTCGAGGCGGTGAAGAGACGGCTGCGGAAGAGACTCAGGTCCAGCATGGGGGCGGGAGAGCGGGCCTCCAGCCAGACGAACACGGTCAGCAAGAGCGCCGCGCCGGCCAGCAGGAGGAGAATGGGGGCGGAGGTCCAGCCCCACTCAGCGCCTTTGTTCAGGCCCAGCAGGAGCGCCGTCAGACCGGTCAGGAAGGCGGCCGCGCCGGGCAGGTCGAAGCGGCGTTCGGCCTCGGCGGGCGGGTCGTCGGGGATGAAGAGCAGGCTGAGGGTCAGGGCGAGGACGCCGATGGGGACGTTGATGTAGAACACGCTGCGCCAGCCGAGGGCGGCGGTCAGCCAGCCGCCCAGGGAGGGGCCGACCGTCAGGCCGAGATAGGTCATGGTGGCGGCCGTCCCCAGCGCCCGGCCGCGCTCGCTGGCCGGAAAGTTGCCGGTCAGGATGGCGGGCGAGTTGGAGGCCAGCATGGCCGCTCCGACCGCCTGCAGACTGCGGAAGGCGATCAAAAGGCCGGGCGAGGGAGCCGCGCCGCACAGCGCCGAACCCAGGACGAAGATTCCGAATCCCCACAAATACACGGCGCGGTGGCCGCGCAGGTCGCCCAGGCGGCCAAAGGTCAACAGGAGTCCGCTCAGGACGAGAAGATAGGCGGTGACCACCCATTCAATGACGGCGACGTCGCTGCGGAGGGCGTCGCGGATGACGGGCAGGACGGTGTTGACCACGCTGCCGTCCAGAGCGGCCATGAACGAGCCGCTGCCGACGGCGAGCAGGACCCACCATTTGCGTTGTATGGTGTTCACGATGCGACCTCGATGTTTTTGTGCAACTATACTCGCGGCCAAGGGGGGCGTCAATGGGAGGAGGCGCGTTTCTCTGCTCGTCTCTTCGCTTTACAAAATCTTCACAGAACCGGCGGGCGATTTGTTACAATATGATTGAAAACCGAGTTCCAACCGTCTTGGAGAGAAGATGCCCAACGCAAAGATTCTGGTCGTAGATGACGAACCCGCCATTCTCAACCTGGTCGTTTCGTACCTGAAGGCTGAGAATTACGAGGTGTACACGGCCTCCGACGGCGAGGCGGCGCTCAAGGCCGCCCGCGCCTACAAGCCGGACATCATCGTCCTGGACGTGATGCTGCCGGGGCTGGACGGTCTGGAAGTGCTGTCGCGCTTGCGGCGCGAGTCGGACGTGTACGTCATCCTGTTGACGGCCCGCACCGAGGAAACGGACAAGATCGTCGGCCTGTCGGTCGGGGCAGACGATTACGTCACCAAGCCGTTCAGCCCGCGCGAACT
The DNA here is from genome assembly GCA_019873655.1 of Chloroflexota bacterium. Classification (GTDB taxonomy): domain Bacteria; phylum Chloroflexota; class Anaerolineae; order Anaerolineales; family Villigracilaceae; genus JAFGSI01. The sequence continues at coordinate 64,863 of JAIOAU010000002.1, forward strand.
GGTGGCGCGCATCAAGGCCGCCCTGCGCCGTCTGCGGGCGGGGACGGGGAGCGGGGCCGCGCCGGCGGTCCTGTCGTTTCGTCATGTGCGCATAGACACCGGCGCCCGCCTGGTCAGCGTGGACGAGCAGCCGGTGACGCTGACGGCCATCGAGTTCGATTTGCTGCTGGCGCTGGCCGAGAACCGCGGCCGGGTGTTGAGCCGCGAACAGTTGCTCGAAAAGGTCTGGGGCTACGATTATTACGGCGACACGCGCGTGGTGGATGTGCATCTGGGACACGTCCGCCAGAAATTGGGGCGGAGCGACCTGATCGCCACCGTGCGCGGGGTCGGCTACCGCTTCGAGGATGAGCCGCTATGAAAATCCGCCATTTGAGTCTGCGGTTGTTTCTGTCGTATCTGGCGGTGATTGCCGTCACGTTGCTGGCGCTGACGCTGGTGGTGCAGGTCTCGCTGCCGGGCGTGTACGGCCGTCACATGGGGGCGGTGGAGGGCAACGCGCCAGGGATGGGGATGGGGATGGGGCGCGGCGGCGGGACGATGTTGTATCAGAATTTCCGCGCTAGTTTCAGCGAGGCGCTCACCTGGGCCGGACTGGCCGCCCTGCTGGTCGCCCTGCTGGTCAGTTGGCTCATTAGCCGCCGCCTTTCGGCGCCCATCCAGGCGATGACGGTCGCCAGTCAGCGAATCAGCGAGGGGAATTATGATGAACGCGTCCCGGCGGCGGGGGCGGACGAAATCGGCTTGTTGGCCGAGAGTTTCAACCGCATGGCGGGCAAACTGGCCCAGACCGAGGCGCTGCGCCGCCAGTTGATCGGCGACGTAGCCCATGAATTGCGCACCCCGCTGACGGCCATCAAGGGGTCGCTGGAGGGGCTGGCCGACGGCGTCCTGCCCGCCACGGCCGAGACGTTTACGCAATTGGGCGAGGAGGCCGACCGCCTGAGCCGGCTGGTGGACGATTTGCAGGAACTGTCGCGGGTCGAGGCGGGGGCCTATCGCCTCGAGCGGGCGGCGGTGAAGATGCAGGATTTGGTCGAGACGGCCCGGCGGCGTCTGGCGCGTTCGTTCGAGGCCAAGGGCGTGGCGCTGACTGTCGAACTTCCGTCCGAGCCGCTGGTCGTCCTGGCCGACGCCGACCGCATCGGGCAGGTGCTGGCGAATCTGCTGGGCAACGCCTTGCAATATACCCCGGCCGGCGGACGGGTGACCGTGCGCCTGGAAGCGGGGGCGGGGGAGGCGCGTCTCTCGGTGACGGATACGGGAATTGGCATCCCGGCCGAGCATCTGGCGCGCATCTTCGATCGTTTCTATCGGGTGGACAAGTCTCGTTCGCGGCGGGCCGGCGGCGGGGCGGGAATCGGTCTGACGATTGCCCGCCATCTGGTCGAGGCGCACGGGGGGCGAATCTGGGCCGAGAGCGAGGGGGAGGGCCGGGGGAGTCGTTTCACCTTCACTTTGCCGCTGGCGGCCGCCTAGATCTCCGCGCAGCGGCTGTTTTTGCGCTGGCGGCCAGTTTTGCGCGCCTGCAAGTTTGTTATGGGCTGGCAATAAACAAATATTCGTCCCCCTGTTATACTTGAAGCGCATCTGTTTCTCGGCGGCAGTCAATCCATGTCTGAAAAATCATCATCTCACTCCAGTTTGATTCTGAAAGATGATGCTTTCCGCACGCTGGTGGAGATGACCAGCGCAGCGGTTTTTGCGTTTCATGGCGCCCGTTTGATTTATGTCAATCCGGCGGCCGAACGCGTGACCGGTTACTCTCGTGAAGAGTTACTGAAGATGAATTTCTACGATTTGGCTCCGGCGGGCGCTCGAAAGTCGCTTCGGACGTGGGCGCTGGGTTTGCAGCGCGGCGAACAGGTACCCACTCGCGGGGTCATCAAAATTACGACCCGGCAGGGGGAAGAACGATGGCTGGACATGTCGATGGGGCGGATGATGCTGGAGGGCAAAGCGGTCGGATACGGCACGGCCCTCGATGTCACCGAGCAAAAGCGCGCCGAAGTGCTCCAGGACGCGGTCTATCGGATTGCGCAGGCAGCCGACCAGACGCGGAATCTGAATGATTTGTACGCCGCCCTGCATCAAATCATCGCCGAGGTGATGCCGGCGAAGAATTTCTATATCGCCCTGTATGATGCTCAGGAAGGGATGCTTTCCTTCCCATATTATGTTGATGAATATGACCGCCCCGCTTTGCGCGCCAAGGCCGGGAGGGGGCTGACCGAATACCTCCTGCGGACGGGCAAATCGCTTTTGTGCGACCTGGCAGTGCACCAGGCGCTCGAAGCGAGCGGGGAGATCGAACTGGTCGGTACGCCCTCGCCCATCTGGCTGGGAGTGCCGCTTATCGTTAATGATCAAGTCATCGGCGCGATGGTGGTGCAGGACTATCATGATCCTCGCGCCTTTGGGGAACGAGAACAGCGCATTCTCGAATTCGTCTCCTCGCAGGTCGCGATGGCGATCCAGCGTAAACGCGCCGAAGACGCCCTGCGGGAAAACGAAGCGAGCGTCCGCCGCCGGGCTGACGAACTGGCCGCTTTGTATGAGACCACCCGCGAAATTACCACCACCCAACGCGATATCGAAAGCCTGATGCGCACCATCGTTGACCGGGCCGCCTCGCTGTTGGGGGCCGCCGGTTGTTGCATTTATCTGTATGATCATGAGAGCAATCAGATGGAGTTGAGGGTGGCGCACGGCTATCAGGGCTGGGTCGGACAACGCCTGAGAGCCGGGGAGGGATTGGCGGGCCATGTCATGCAGACCTGTAAACCGGTGATCGTGGACGATCTCCGCGCCAGCGGGTATTACAGCCCGAAAGCCGCCGAAATTCCCATCACCGCCGCCATGGCCGTCCCTATGCTCTACAGCAACGAGTTAATCGGGGCGCTCGTGGTTTATGAAGTCGAGCGCGAGGGTGGCAGCACGAATCGCGTCTATGGGCAGGCCGATCTCGATTTGTTGAATTTCTTCGCCGGCGCGGCGGCTGGCGCGGTCCATAACGCCCGTTTGTTCGACGAGACCCGCCAGCGGTTGATCGAATTGGAGGTTCTCTACCAGGCCAGTTTGGCGGCCGCGCAGATTCACAGCCTCAAGGCCGTCGCCCAGCGCATTGTGGACGCGCTGGGACAACTGTTGCGCTGGTCGGGTTCGATCTGGGTCAACGACTATGAAAATCAACGGCCGGTGGTTCTGGCCTATTGCAACCTGGGCTTGACGGGCGAGGCCTGGCGGAAAGAGTTCGCCCGCATCGGCAATCTGATTCAATCTTATGAAGACGGCATCGTCGGCTGGGTGTGCAAACACGGGCAGGCGATTCGAACCGGCGATGTGCGCACCGTTCCTTATTACGCCGAGTCGAATCCCGCGACCCGTTCCGAACTATGCGTGCCGTTGAAGGTGGGGGGGAAGAATATCGGCTGTATTAACGTCGAGAGTCCTGAGCCGAATGCGTTCAGCGAACACGATGAACGCTTGTTGATTACGATTGCCAACCAGGCGGCCGTGGCGATCGAGAACGCCCGTTTGTTTGGCGAGACCCGTCGGCGGGCGATTCGGCAGGCTGCCCTGAACGCCATCATCACGACTTCGGCGCGTCCGGGCGCCAGTCCGGACTCTTTGCTGGAGATGGCCCTCGACCAGTTGCTCCAAGCCCTGGGCCTGGACAGCGGCGCGGTGTGGCTGGGCTGGTCGCCGTTTACGATTCAGCGCCTGGCGGCGCGCGGCGTCCCGCCGGATATCCACTTGAGTCTGGAAAGCGCCGCCGCCGAGGGACTTCTGGATCTGAACCATACGATGGTCGTGTCTGATTGGTCCAAGGAACGCGACCACCTGGCTCAATTGTTCTCTGCCATCGGCGTGCGCGCCTCGATTTTGCTCCCCCTCCAGACCGGCGAGGCTTGCCTGGGAGGCTTGATGGTCAATTCAGCGACGCCGCGCGCCTGGACGACCGACGAGGTCGCCTTCGTTCAGGCGGTCGCCCAGGAGATTTGCGCCAGCACCGAGCGTTCGCGTCTGTTCGAGGAGACGCGCTCGCGCCTGGCCGAATTGGAGGCGATCAATCGCATTTCTACGGCTTTGCGTCTGGCCAAGTCGCTCGATGAGATGATGCCTCAATTGCTGGATGAAACCTTGAAGGCTTTGGAGGCCGAAGCCGGAGGCATTTGGCTGTACGATTCTCAGTCGGATCTTCTCAAGCAGGTCATCGGGCGCGGTTGGTGTACGCAAATCGCCCATCTCGAACTCCGGCGAGGGGAAAGCATTCCCGGCTCAGTCTTCCAGACGGGCGACATTTACTTCTCCAGCAATGTGGCCGCCGATTCGCTGACCCCATTTCCTTTGCGCGGCGCGCTGTCATCGCAGTGGGGCGCCGTTTGCGTTCCTATTCGGGCCGAACAAGAGACCATCGGGGCCTTCCTGGTTTCGGCGCAGGGACGGGAGTTTGAGTCGCAAAATGCGCGCTTACTGGTGACTGTGGCTGAAATCGCCGGCAACACGATCCGGCGCATGCGCCTCTACGAGCAGACCGAACGTCACGCCATCGAACTGGAAGAACGGGTCGCCGAGCGGACCACCGATTTGATCGCGGCGCTTCACAAGGCGCAGGAAGCCGACCGGCTCAAGTCCGAGTTCATTGCGAATGTCAACCATGAGTTGCGCACTCCTCTGACCAACCTGCTGCTCTATTACCAGATGCTTCGCTCCCAGCCCAATGTGAAGACCGAGGAGCGCCTGGATGTCATCGGACGCGAGTTGAGCCGCCTGCGCACCTTGATCGAAGACTTGCTCAACCTGTCGCGGCTGGATTTGGGTCAGGTGAAGCCGGTCTTCAAGCCGCAAGACTTGAATGCGCTGATTCGCACCCTGGTGGAGGATCGCCGCTCTCTGGCCGAGGAGCGTGGTCTGACCATCGAAATGAGTCTGCAGCCCAATCTGCCCCCGGTCTGGTTGGATGAAGCGATGATGGTGCAGGCGGTATCCAATCTGCTGACCAATGCGCTTAATTACACGTTGAGAGGCGGGCGGGTGTTTGTCCGCACCGCGGCCGAGACGCGGGAAGATGGGATGTGGGTCTCCTTTTGCGTCGAAGATAACGGTTTGGGAATCAGCGAAGAGGATTTGCCCCATTTGTTCGAACGTTTCTACCGCGGCAAGGCCGGCCACAAATCCGGCGCGCCGGGGACAGGGCTGGGGCTGGCCATCGTCAAGCAGGTGGTCGAAATGCATCGCGGACGCATCGAGGTCGGCGCGGGGGAGGACGGGCGCGGCGCCCGTTTCACCGTTTCCTTGCCGTTGGCTGCGCAGGGGTGACCACAAAAAACTCGCTCCGGCATGGATGGAGCGAGCGGGTGGAGCAGCGCCCCCGGCGAGGCTCGAACTCGCGACCACTGGATTCGAAGTCCATTACTCTATCCGACTGAGCTACGGGGGCTGGCGGCGGAATTATACCCGAAAAATGGCGCGCAGCCTGGCCTTGCTTCATTCTGGAACGCATGTTATAATCCCGCTCCGCGCCAGTCGGCGGAGTTTTCTATGTAAGGATGATGAGAAATGATCGATCTGAATAAGAATTTTGGCACCGAAATCAATCCGAATATCCCCGAACTGAGGCCGGGGGATACGGTCAGCGTCCATGTGCGCATTAAAGAAGGTGGGCGCGAGCGCATTCAGGAATTCAAGGGCATGGTGATTCGTTTGCGCAAGGGCGGCAACAACGCCAATTTTACCGTTCGCCGCACGGCCAGCAACGGCATCGGCGTCGAGCGCACCTTCCTGATGCATTCGCCGCGCATCGACAAGGTGGTGGTCGAACGCCATGCCCGCGTCCGCCGGGCGCAGTTGTACTTCCTGCGCGGCCGGACCGGGAAACGGGCCACCCTCAAGCAAAAGTTCGATTGAGTTTCGTTTTCGCTGTACAATAAAAGGGTGCAGAATTCTGCGCCCTTTTCTCTTTTTGGAGCGACGCCCGTGCCCCTTCCCCTGATTGGTCTGACCACCTATAACCAGCAAAACCGATACGGTTACCCCATCGCCGCCTTGATGCATCAATATATTCGAGCGGTTGCTCAGGCGGGCGGCGCGCCGGTCTTGATTCCGACCGGGCTCGACCGCTCCGGCGTCGAGGCGCTGGTGGATCGGCTGGACGGTTTTCTCTTCACCGGCGGTGGCGACATCGAGGTCAGTCGCTATGGCGGACAAAACCATCCCCGCCTGATGGACGTCGACGCCGAGCGGGACGTTCTCGAATTCGAACTGGCGCAGGCGGCGGCTCAGGCGGGCAAGCCTTTCTTGGGGATTTGCCGCGGCTTTCAGGTCATCAATGTTGCTTTTGGCGGCGCGCTCTACGTGGATATCGCCGATCAAATGCCGGGGGCGATCAAACACGCCTACGACTCGGGCAGTGAACGTACTCTCCTGGCTCACGAAGTCCGCCTCGAACCGGCCTCGCGCCTGGCCGCCCTGCTCGGCGAGACGCGGCTGCAGGTCAACAGTTTGCACCACCAGGGGGCCAAAGAGATTCCCGCCCGATTGCGTCCGGTCGGCTTTGCGCCCGATGGCCTGGTGGAGGCGCTCGAAATGGACGGGCATCCTTTCGGAGTGGCCGTCCAGTGGCATCCCGAATGGCTGACGGACCAGCCAGCCGCCCGGCGGCTGTTTCGGGCGTTCGTCCTGGCGGCCGGCGGGGAGGAACCATGAGTTCGGATGCTCCCATTGGGGTGTTCGATTCGGGCGTCGGCGGCTTGTCGGTGCTGCGCGCCCTTCGCGCTCGATTGCCTGCCGAGTCGGTGCTGTACTTTGCCGATCAAGGCCATGTTCCCTATGGGCCGCGTCCGCTGGAAGAGGTGCGTCTCTTTTCCGATGCCATTACCCGTTTCCTGCTCCGTCAGGGCGCGAAAATGATCGTCGTGGCCTGCAATACGGCCTCGGCGGCGGCGCTGCATTCTCTGCGCCAGACCTTTCCGGATGTCCCCTTCGTGGGCATGGAGCCGGCGGTCAAACCGGCCGCCGAGACGACCCATACCGGCGTGGTCGGCGTCCTGGCGACCCCGGCGACTTTTCAGGGCGCGCTGTACGCCTCGGTCGTCGAGCGCTTCGCCAACGGCGTGACGCTTCTGCCGCACACCTGTCCCGGTTTGGTGGGGCAGATCGAACGCGGCGAATTGGATTCCCCGAAAACGCGCGCCATCCTGGAAGACGCCCTTCTGCCGATGCTGGCTCAGGGGATTGACACGGTGGTGCTGGGGTGTACGCATTACCCCTTCGTCATTCCCCTCATCGAGCAGATTGTCGGCGATTCGGTGCGGGTCATCGACCCGGCGCCGGCGGTGGCGCGTCAGGCGGCGCGTCTGCTCGAGGCGACCGGCCGGCAGGCCGATCGTCAGGGGGCGGGGGAGATGCGTTTCTACACCAGCGGCGAGGTCGAGGCTTTTGCCTCGTTGCTGCCGCGTCTGTTGGGGGAGACGGGGGAGATTCGCCGCGTCTTCTGGAACAGAGCGGGGGAAATCGAACTGGCCGAGGCCTGATCGCCGCGGCAGGGGTTAGTCGGCGGGCGAGACTTCCAGGTCGGCCGGCTCGATTACAAGATGGTCGAAATTGGCAAAGGTCAGGTCGCGGAACTTTAAGCCGCGGTTTTGGCGCGCTTTCTGGAACAGCGACAGGTAACTGGAGGGGATACGTTTGTCCCAGGCCAGCCCCAGGGCTTCCGCCGTCTGCCGGATCGAATCGGCGTCCGGGCCTTCGATTTCGACGAACGCGCCGAAGGGCAGTTCGTCGAGCATGACCTCTCTGCCGCCGAATTCGTAGATGGCCCGGTATTTTTCGTAGAGGACGATCACTTGAAAGCCCAGCGCCTCGAGCAGGGCGCGGGCGGCGGCCTCGTTTTCGACCCCGAACTCGATTTCCTGCCGGACGCGCACGCCGCGGCGCGTTTCGCCCGGGCCTTTGTAGGTCAGCCGGGGCGGCTCGCCTGTCGTCGTCCGCAGGCGCAGGACGCGGTCGGCCCGGCTGAGACTACCGTCGGGCAGGTCGAAGCGCAAATTGACCTCGTGGGCGCGTGGGCGCGCCAGGACAGCGCCCAGCCGCTGCAGGCGCTCGGCAATCGGCGGCAGGGCGCGCACGTAGAACTTGACCTCGATTTCCTCGAAAGCCATCTCAAGCCACGCTGAGCAAAGTTTGTTTTTGTTCGACGCTCTCGCCTGCCCGGACGCGAATCCGCGTCACCTTGCCGGCGCGCGGCGAGCGCAGTTCGTTCTGCATTTTCATCGACTCGAGAATCGCCAGCACTTGGCCTTTTTTGACCTCCTCGCCCTCCTGGACGGCTACCGAGACAATCAGCCCCGGCATGGGCGCTTTCAGGTGAAACTCGCCCGTCTCGACCGCCGCCGCGCCGACCGGTCTGCTCAGACGCTTTTCGCGCTCCTCTTCGACCTTGACCTCGTACTGCTGGCCGATCAACAAGACCTGCCAGGCGTCTCCTTCGGGACAAATGTAGGCCTCGTAGGATTTCCCGTCGATGATGAGCGAATAGACCGGCTGGTTGCCGATGGCGACAAAATCCACTTCCTGCACCGCGCCGTTCAGGCGGATGTGACGCTCGTCGATGACCTCGATGGGATACTCGTTTCCGTTGATGGTGGCGATATATTTCATCCCGACCTCCTCAGCCCCGCATCCGCTCCCAGCGCCCGAACCACTTCCAGTTGCTGGTGTCGCGCTCGTTGCGCCGGACCACCTGGGCGCGTTTTTCCATTTGCTGATGAGCGACCAGCGTGGCCATGATGGCGGCGATATGGGGGAAGGTTTCCCGATTTTCCGCGGCCTCGTGGATGGAATAGCGTTCCTCGACGAAGCGGGTGTCGTACTGCCCGCCCATGAAGCGGTGCGAGTCCATCATGGTTTGATGGAAGGGGATGTTGGTGTGCACGCCGACGATTTTGTATTCTTCCAGGGCGCGCCGGGTCCGCAGGATGGCCTGGCCGCGCGTCTCGCCCCAGACGATGAGTTTGGCGATCATCGGGTCGTAGTAAGGGGTGATTTCGAAGCCCGGATAGACGCCGGTGTCGATGCGCACCCCCGGGCCGGTGGGCGAGAGGATGTGGGTGATCACGCCTGTCGAGGGCATGAAGTTCTCGTAGGGGTTCTCGGCGTTGATGCGGCACTCGATGGCCGCGCCGATGCGCCGGACCTCTTCCTGACGGTAGGAGAGTTGACGGCCGCGGGCGATGCGCACCTGCTCGGCGACGATGTCGATGCCGGTGACCATCTCGGTGACCGGATGCTCGACTTGCAGGCGGGTGTTCATTTCGAGGAAAAAGAAGTTGCCGTCTTTGTCCACCAGAAATTCGACCGTGCCGGCGTTGCGATAATCCACGGCGCGCGCCGCCTCGACGGCCATCTTGCCCATCCGGGCGCGCAGGTCCTCGTTGTCTCCCACGAAGGGGGAGGGGGCCTCTTCGAGCAATTTCTGGTGACGGCGCTGCAGGGAGCATTCGCGCTCGCCCAGGTGAATGACGTTGCCGTGGTGGTCGGCCAGGATTTGGAATTCAATGTGCCGCGCCCCCTCCACCAGTTTCTCCAAATAGACATTGCCGTCGCCGAAGGAGGATTCGGCCTCGCGGCGGGCCGCCTGGAGCAGGGCGGGCATTTCCTCCAGGCTGTTGACTTCGCGCATGCCCTTGCCCCCGCCGCCGGCCGCGGCTTTGATGAGCAGCGGGAAGCCGATTTGCGGGGCCAGGGCGAGCAGTTCTTCGTCGCGCAGGCCGGCGGCCCCCTCTGTGCCGGGGACGACCGGCACGCCGGCGCGGGCGACGGTTTCGCGCGCCCGGGCTTTGTCGCCCATGGCGGCGATCGACTCCGGCCGCGGCCCGACGAAGACCAGACCGGCATCGGCGCAGGCGGCGGCGAAATCGGCCCGCTCGGCCAGGAAGCCGTAACCCGGATGGATGGCGGTCGCGCCGCATTTGCGGGCGATGTCGATGATTTTGTCGCCGCGCAGGTACGAGTCGCGCGCCGGGGCCGGGCCGAGCAGGTAGGCCTCATCGGCGTAGCGGACGTGCAGCGACTGGCGGTCGGCCTCGGAATAGACGGCGACCGTTTCCAGTCCCAGTTCGCGGCAGGCGCGCAGGATGCGGACGGCGATCTCGCCGCGGTTGGCGATCAGGATTTTCGTAAACATCACGCCTCCGCTGCCTAGAGAGGAATGTTGCCGTGTTTGCGCGGCGGGTTGCTGTCGCGTTTGTTGCTCAGCATTTCGAGCGCGTTGAACAGCCGGGCGCGGGTCTCGCGCGGCTCGATGACGTCGTCCAGGTAGCCGCGCTCGGCGGCCACGTAGGGGTTGGCGAACTTTTCGCGGTACTCGGCGACCAGTTCTGCCTTGCGCTGCGCCGGGTCGCTGGCCTGTTCCACCTCCTTGCGCATGACGATGCTGACCGCCCCTTCTGGCCCCATGACGGCGATTTCAGCGCTCGGCCAGGCCAGGTTGACGTCGCCGCGGATGTGCTTGCTCGACATGACGATGTACGCGCCGCCGTAGGCTTTGCGCAGGATGACGGTCAACTTCGGGACGGTGGCCTCGCAGTAGGCGTAGAGCAGTTTAGCGCCCGAGCGGATGATGCCGTTGTGTTCCTGGTCGGTGCCGGGCATGAAGCCGGGCACGTCCACCAGCGTGACGAGGGGGATGTTGAACGCGTCGCAGAAGCGGACGAAGCGGGCGGCCTTCTCGCTGGCGTGGATGTCCAGCACGCCCGCCAGGACGGCCGGCTGGTTGGCGACGATGCCGATCGAGTGCCCGCCCAGGCGCGCAAAACCGACGACGATGTTCTGGGCATAGGCTTCGTGGATTTCGAAGAACTGGCCGTTGTCCACGATGGCGTGGATGACTTCTTTGACATCGTAGGGCTTGCTTGGGTCGTCGGGGATGATCTCGTCCAGGATTTCGCTGGCCCGCAGGGGGTCGTCGTTGGTCGGCGTGTAGGGCGGGTCTTCCATGTTGTTCTGCGGCAGGTAACTGAGCAGTTTGCGGATGAGAAAGAAGGCGTCCTCCTCGCTCTCGGCGGACACGTGGCAGACGCCCGATTTTTCGGCGTGGACTTCGGCGCCGCCCAGCGTTTCGAAGGAGACGTCCTCGCGGGTCACGGCTTTGACCACATCCGGGCCGGTGACGAACATGTAGGAGATGCCGCCGACCATGAAGACGAAATCGGTCAGGGCGGGGGAGTAGACCGCGCCGCCGGCGCAAGGTCCCAGGATGGCCGAAATTTGCGGGATGACGCCCGAGGCCAGGGTGTTGCGCAGGAAGATGTTGGCGTAGCCGCCCAGGGAGACCACTCCCTCCTGGATGCGCGCCCCGCCCGAATCGTTCAGGCCGATCAGCGGCGCGCCGTTCTTGAGCGCCATGTCCATGATTTTGCAGACTTTCTCGGCGTGGACCTCGCCCAGGCTGCCGCCCAGGACGGTGAAATCCTGCGAGAAGACGTACACCAGCCGCCCGTCGATGGTCCCCCAGCCGGTGACCACGCTGTCGCAGGGATATTTCTGTTTGTCCAGGCCGAAGTCGGTAGTGCGGTGGACGACGAACGCGTCCGTCTCGTGGAAAGAGTTCTTATCGAGCAGCAAGCCGATGCGCTCGCGGGCGGTCAATTTGCCCTTTTTGTGCTGCGCCTCGATGCGCTCGGCACCCCCGCCGAGGCGGGTTTGGGCCTTGCGGGCGCGCAGTTGTTCGAGTTTTGTCTGACTCATGGTCACCTCTGAGACTTGCTTTGGATATATGCTGAGACGTCTGGATCGAACAGGTCAATGTAGAAGACGGCCAGCAGCACGATGACGATTCCGATCGCAAACGGCCAGCCGGGATGCGGATGTTGTATCACCAGGCGGTCGAACCCGTACCAGAGCGCGTAGAGGGCGGCTGCCGGAGCGGCGATTTTCTGGGCCCAGGCGGTTCCCCGCCACAATCCCCAGGCGACGACCAGGCTGACCACAAGCCAGAGTCCCCCGCTGAGGGCCGAGTAGAGATATCCGCCGCGGGCCGCGTAGGCTTGCAAGAGGTCTCGGAAGGCGATGGCCTGTCCCAGGCGGATTCCATTCCACGCTGAGAAGAATAACACGAACCCGGTCAGTGTAGTTACGGTCGGGGGCCGTTTGATTGGGGCAGGTTGCGTTTCATCCGGAGAGGGGGAAAGGGGAGATTCGTTCTGCATCTTTCGTGTAGGCAATCCGTGTGTGGAGGCGGAAACGTCTGCCAGAAAATCTTATCTGGCTCAAGTTCTCAATTCCTATCAAATAGAGACGCGACGGGATTATAGCATGCCGTGGTGATTGTTTTGGGGCGAGAAAGATGCTGGACTGATTCAATTGGCGCGAAACTTTTTGTAATCGGGAGGCGCACAGGGAAACCCAGGAATGCTATAATCATGCTAGAGCGCATTCGGTCTGGGCGTTTCTTGCTTGGGCGGTTGGGATGATGCTCTCTTTGGAGAAGCGCAGGAAATGAATTGGAAACCCCTTCTTTATATCGTTCTCGGCATTCTCATCGGCCTGCTGGCTGCGGGCCTGTTGTACCTGACGGTGCGCGCTCCCGAAGGCCAGCCCGTGACTCTGCTGCCGACGCAGACGGCCAAGCCGCTGGTGGTCTATGTGACCGGAGCGGTGGCAACTCCGGGGGTGTACATCCTGCCGGCCGGCAGCCGGGTGGTCGACGCGGTCGAGGCGGCTGGCGGCTTCACCGAGGGCGCGGAACAGGAGCGCATCAATCTGGCCGCGCCGGTTCAGGACGGCGCGCAGATCAACGTGCCAGGCGCGGCGACGACCAGCCGCGTCATCACGCAACGGGTCAATATCAACACCGCGACCGCCGACGAACTGGATGATTTGCCCGGCATTGGGCCGACAGCCGCCCAGAGCATCATCGAGTATCGGCTGGTCAACGGCCCATTTCAGACGATTTGGGATTTGCAAAATGTACCCGGCATCGGCCCGGCCACCTTCGACCGCATCAAAGATTACGTCACAGTGGGGCCTTGAGTATGCCGTTCGACCATTTCGATTTCATCGCCGGACTTTATAATCGCCTGGAAGATTACGTCCCCGGCCCAATGATGATGCGCCTGGCGGCGCTGCCCGTGGCGGGCCGCCTGCTCGACGCCGGCGGGGGGACGGGGCGGGTGGCGCGCGCCCTGCGCGGCCAGGCTGGTCAGGTGGTCGTCGCCGACCTGTCGGGAGGGATGCTGCGTCATGCGCGCCGGAAAGGCCTGGCGGCGGTCTGGGCGGCGGTCGAGCGGCTGCCGTTCGAAAGCGGCTCTTTCGAGCGGATTATCATGATGGACGCCTTCCACCATGTGTTCGATCAGCGCCAGACGGCAGCAGAAATGTTGCGCCTGCTGGCCCCCGGCGGCCGGATCGTCGTCATCGAGCCGGATATTCGCCGTCTGGCGGTCAAGGTGGTCGCCTTGTTCGAGAAATTGCTGCTGATGCGCAGTCATTTCCTCTCGGCCGAACAAATTGCCGCCCTGTTCGACCGCCCGAACGTTCGAGCGGTCATTGCTTACGAGGCCTCCTCGGCCTGGGTGGTCATCGAGAAGACGAGAGAATGACGGCGTTCTCTGACTCTGCTGCGCAGGAGGAAACGATGGACGACTCAAAGAGGCGGATTCAGCGGATGGCGGTGTGGACGATTACGGTCTTCGCGACCGTGTTCTCGGTCACGATGGCTTTGCTTTGGCTTCTCGTCGGGCCGCTGGCCGATTCGGCCCTGCAGAGGGTGTGGCTAGTCTTTTCGTTTGGCTGGCCCGTCTTTCTCCTGAGCGGCGGGTTGTGCGCCGCCGCCTTTCTCATCTACCGCCGCTTTTTCTCGAAGAAGTGACTCGCTCCCCGGCGGGTCACTTTTGCTGAAAGTCTTTGAGCAATTCCCGCGCCTCGGCGGCTTTTTCTTTGGGGACAAAGACCTGCACCAGCCCCAGCCCGTTCACGGTGACCGGGTAGATCGTCCGGCCGACCGCCTCCTGGATGAGTTCGACGTCGATGCCGTGCGCCTCGAGGTAACTTTCGAGCAGGTCGGCCTCCAGCCGGCCGTAGATTTCGGTCAAGAGTTCCCATTTCAGTTCGTCCATTGGTTGTCTCAACTTTCCAGCCATTTGGCTGTGCTGCGCGGCAGGTCGGCCAGCGGCCCGACCTTGACGGTGCAGGGCGGCAGGGACTCGATGAACGCCCGGCCGTAGGCCTTGGTCAGCACCCGCCGGTCGAGGATGACGACCACGCCGCGGTCATACTGGGTGCGAATCAGCCGTCCGAATCCCTGCCGGAAGCGCAGAATCGCCTCGGGGAGGTGGTACTCGTTGAAGGGGTCCTCGAAGGTTTCGGCGCGGGCGGCGACGAGCGGGTCGCTGGGGACGTCGAAGGGCAGTTTGACGATCACCAGCACCGAGAGCGCCTCGCCGGGGACGTCCACCCCCTCCCAGAAGGAACGCGTTCCCAGCAGGACGGCGCGCTCGGCGCTCCTGAAGGATTCCAGCAGGGCGTTCGGGGATGCGCCTTCGCCCTGCTCATAGACGGTGATTTGCGCCTGCGCCAGGGGGCCGCCGATGGCGCGGGCGGTGCGTTTCAACTGGGCGTAGGAGGTGAATAGAATCAGGGCGCGTCCGCCGCTGGCTTTGCAGAGCGCGATCAGCGTTTCTTCGACCTGGCGCTGATAGTCGGCGGTGTGCGGCTCGGCGATGTCGTTGGCGATGTACAACAGGGCGGCGTTTTCATAGTCGAAGGGCGAACCGAGGGCGAGTTCGTCGGCCTCGTCGGCGGCCAGGACGTTGCGCAGGTAATCGAACTCGCCGTGCGTGGTCAGGGTGGCGGAGGTCAGGATGATGCTGGACTTCTCGTGCCACAAGTATTTTTCGATCAGCGGCCCAACGCGCACCGGCGCGGCGTTGAGCGCCAGTTTCCCATTGCCCGGATTGACCTCCACCCAATAGACCGATTGGGGGCTCGGCTCGAAAATCATGGCATAGACCATGCTTTCGGCTTCCATCAGGCGGCGCAGCGAGTTGCCCAGGTTGGAGATGACGTCTTCCATTTCCTCCAGCCCGTCGGCGTACAATTCGGCGGCCGCCTTGTGAATCTCGCCCAACAGGCTGATCAGCAGGTGGAGGGTCTCATTGGCGGCGTCCCAGGTGATTTCGACGCTGTCCCAGCCGGGCAGGGTGCGGGTGGACGGCAGGATGCGCTCCTGCCAGGCGTAAGGGCCGTTCGCCTGACCTTCGCGGATGAAGGCGACGAATTCGGCCAGGGCGTCGTAGAAACTGCGGGCCTGATTTTCCAGCCGCCAGGCCAGGTCGGTGGCGCGGGCGATCTTTTGTTCGAGCAAGGCGTAATCGGACGGACGCACCTGATTGTGGGCGGCGCTCAACAGCCGCCCTAAAATCCCCGAAGACGAGCCGCCGATTTCTTTGATCAGCCGCTCCAGGTCGGCCTGGGTCAGGCGGAAGGACAGGGCGTCGGTGGCAGCGGCCTCCAGGTGGTGGCCCTCGTCGATGATGAGATGTTGATACTCCGGCAGGATGCGCTGGCCGAGGGCCACGTCGGTCAGCAGCAGGGCGTGGTTGACGATCAGAATGTGGGCGTTCTGGGCCGCCTGGCGGGCGCGGAAGAAGGGGCAGGCTCCGCCGGTCCGCTCCAGGCACATCTCGGTGGTGCAGGCGTCGTCTTCGGCCGAGATGTGCAGCCAGACGTCCCGCTCGGCCGGGCCGGTGAGGTTGATTTCGGCGCGGTCGCCGCTGACGTTGGTCTGCAGCCAGACCAGCAGTTTGGCCAGGACGCGCATCTCGTCGGCGTTGGAGGGGCCGCGCCGGCGCAGCAAGTCGAAGCGCCGCGGGCAGAAGTAATTGGCCCGCCCCTTGAGCACCGCGGCCCGCAGGTCGAGGCCGAGGGCGGCGCACAGGTCGGGAATGTCTTTCTTGATCAGTTGGTCTTGAAGGTTGATGGTGTTGGTCGAGACGACCACCCGCGTGTTGTTCTGCAGGGCGAACAGCGCCGCCGGGACGAGGTAGGCGAACGACTTGCCGACTCCCGTCCCGGCCTCGACCAGCAGGTGCTGGCTGTTGGAAAGGGCGGCGGCCACGGCGCGCAGCATATCCACCTGTTCGGGGCGGTATTCGTAGTTCTCGAAGTAACGCGCGAACGGCCCGCCGTATTCGAGCAGGGCGGCGGCTTCGTCGGGGTCGATGGGCTGCGGCTGGTCGGGGATTTTCAGCGCCGGACCCCGCGCCGGTTTCTCCTCCGCCTCGAAGAGCGGACCCGCAGCCTGTTTCCCGCCGGTCCGCTTGGCCGCGACCCCTTCGCGCGAGCGCGCCCGCAGGGCCTGGCGAAACGCCCAGGCGCCGTCCCACTCGATCGGTTCGCTGTGGCGGACGATTTCTGCCAGCAGGTCGAGCGGCAGTTCGGCAGCCATGCGCGCCAGGCGCCGAAAGACGGCCTGGGTCAGGCGGGCGTCGTCGAGGGCGCGGTGGGTGGCGGGCAGGGGAATGCCCAGTTGCTGGCCGAGCGCCCCCAGGTTGTACCGGCTGGCCGAGGGCAGCAGGACGGCGGCCATTTCGTAGGTGTCAATGCGTTCGTTGCGCCCGAATAATTGATATTTGCGGAAGAAGGAGAGGTCGAAGGGGATGTTGTGGCCCAGGATGGGCGAGTCGCCGATGAAGGCGGCCAGATCATCAAGGACATCGCGCAGGCGCGGGGCGTTGCGCACCATCTCGTCGCGGATGCCGGTCAGGCTGGTGATGAATTCGGGGATGTGACGGCCGGGGTTGATGAGGGTGGTCCACTCGTCCTCGATGCGATTGCCTTCGAAGCGGACAGCGCCGATTTCGATGACGGCGTCCGCCTGCGGGTCCAGGCCGGTGGTTTCGATATCCAGGGCGACGATCGAAGTCATGCGGGCCGTTTATTTTGCCGGATGCCGTTCCGCCTCGGGCCGGGGCAGGACGGCGCGAATTCTCTCCAGGGCGTCCGGCGCGATGGGTTTCCCTTTGGCCTGTTCGCGCAGAAAGTCCTTCAGGCGGCTGGCCTGGACGGCGGGCAGCGGGGCGTCGTCGAGGTGGAGTTCGATTTTGGGGTTCAGGAAGACCATCAAGGCGTTGACGTCGGGGAGGGAGGTCTCTTCGGGCAGGTTGCGAGCCAGGAAGCGCCGCACCGAACTGGCCTCGGCCTGGGCTTCCAGGTCGGGGCGTCCGAGGCCTTCCTGGCCAAAGATGCGCAGATAGGTCTGCAGGAAGCCGCCGCCGCGCAGACGCCAGCGCTTTTTCTCGTAGGAGACCTGTCCGGCCTGATGGTAGGGAAGCAGCACCCACAGTCCGGCCGGGCCGACGATCAGATGGTAGGCGGGCGTGGTGTAGTGGTAGATGGTGTACTCGCGCCCCAGCCCCTTGAGCGCCCGGTCGATCAACTCGTCGGGCCGCGGGCTGCGTCCCCAGCGGTTGCCGTAGTAAGTGCCGATTTGCAGGATGATGAAGCCGATCAGCACGGCCAGCAGGAACAGGTTGAACTGGGAGACGGTGATCGTCCCGGAGAGGCCGCGGAAGGAAAAGTAGATGCTGACGCCCATCAGCGCCAGGCCGACCAGGTTGAAGATGTTGCCCAGGCGGGCGTTGCGCTTAATCAAGCGGTGATTGGTGACGATTTGCATGCCGCACCTATTTCAGAGATTCTTCGATGGCGCTGCGGATAGCGCTCAACACATTGGCCTCGACGGCGTTCTTAGCCACCCGCACGGCGTTCTTGATGGCGACGGCGTCCGAACGTCCGTGGCCGATGAAAACCAGGCCGTTGACGCCCAGCAGCGGCGCAGCGCCTTCCTCGGACGGGTCCATCAGTTTCTTGACCGACCCCATCGCCGGTTTGATGAGCAGACCGCCCAGCAGGGCCAGCGGGCCGCCCTGTTTGATGGCCTCTTTGATTTTGTCCACCAGGAGTTTGGCCACCGCCTCGGACGATTTCAACAGAACGTTGCCGGTAAAGCCGTCGCAGACGGCCACATCCACCGCGCCGCCGATGACCTCTTTGCCCTCGACGTTGCCGTAGAAATTCAGCCCCGATTTTTCCAGCAGCGGATAGGCGTGTTTGACCAATTCGTTGCCCTTGCCCGGTTCCTCGCCGTTCGAAATCAGCCCGACCTTGGGGTTGCGGACGCCGCGCACTTTTTCGGCGTAGATGGCGCCCATGATGCCGAACTGGAGCAGGTTTTCGGGCTTGCAGTCGGGGTTGGCGCCGATGTCGATGACGACGCAGGAGCCGGTTGCGGTCGGGAAGACGGGCGCCAGGCCGGGCCGATCGACCCCGGCGATGGTCCCCAGCCGGAAGTAGGCCGTCACGGCGGCCGCGCCGGTATTGCCGGCGGTGACAAAGGCGTCGGCCTGGCCGTTCTTGACCAGGTCAATGCCGACCGCCATCGAATTCTTTGAGTTGGGGCGGCGGGCCTTGAGCACCAGGGCCATGCCTTTGTCTTCCATGGTCAGCATTTCGGGGGCGTGGACGACCTCGATGGACAGGCCGTCGGTCTTCTGGGCGGCGAGGACGGGTTGGATTTTGGCCTCGTCGCCGACCAGGATGACGCCGACATTGTATTCTCGGGCGGCCATGACTGCGCCGATCACATCGGGGACGGGATAGTTGTCGCTCCCCATGGCATCAACGACGATTTTGGTCATAGGAGTCTCCTACAAAAAAGGGTGGCAAACCACTGCTTGACAGGTTAATGAACCTGATTATAATACGTCCTGCCCGCGCTGGTGCTGGAATTGGCAGACAGGCATGGTTGAGGGCCATGTGCCGCAAGGCGTGGGGGTTCAAGTCCCCCCCAGCGCACTCGCCCCCGCAATCGTTTCGAGAGCGGGGGCGTTCGTTTTCGGGGGAAAGACCGGGGCGGCGGATTACTCCTCGATTTTCATCTTTCTCTCCAGCCAGCGGACGCCGGCCGAGAGGAGCAGGGTCATCGAGAGATACAGGAAGGCCACCACGTTGAAGGTCTCCAGAACGCGGAAGGTGCTGGCGCGGCGCAGGCGGCCCAACTGGGTGAGTTCGTCCACCGCCAGAACGGTCGCCAGCGAGGAGTCTTTGAGGCAGGCGATGAAGTCATTGCCGAGCGGCGGCAGGATGCGGCGGATGGCCTGCGGCAGGATGATGAAGCGCATGGCCTGGAAGTAGGTCATGCCCAGCGAGCGGGCGGCCTCGGTCTGGCCTTTGCTGATGGACTGGATGCCGGCCCGGAACACCTCGGCCTCGTACGCCCCGTAGCCGATGCCCAGGGCGATGATGGCGCGTCCCTCCATCGGAATCGAGCGGATGCTGAAATTGGCCAGCGATTGGAAGAACGCCCCGGGCAGGATGGTCGCTCCCCATGCGCCCAGGCGGTTGGTTAGTTCGACCAGCACCGGCACCAGGGCAAAGGCGATGTACAGCAGGATGACGACCAGCGGGATGCCGCGCACGGTTTCCACGTATAAAGTTGAAATATTGTAGAGGAAAACGTTCTTAGACACCCGCGCCAGACCGGCGAACAATCCCAGGACAGTTGCAAGAATGTAGGAAAAGAGCGTGATTCTCAGGGTGGTGTAAACGCCGCCGGTCAGGTAGATGAAGGTTTCGCGGTAATTATCCGAGGTGAAGATGATGATGACCAGCGTGATTCCGGTAAGAATGAGGAAGAAAGCCCACCACGGCCAGCGTTTGACCTGCCAGTTGCCGAATATGCCCGGCTGGCGGGGAGGGAGCGTTCCAGATGCCTGCATCTCTGCCTCCTTGTGAAGGGTTGGGAGGGGCGGGATGGAGGCCGCGGCCCCCATCCCGCCTGGTCGTTAGAAACGGCGAGTTTCGAGGGTTATTTCAAGCCCCATTTGGTATTGAGGGCATCCAGCGTGCCATCATCGATCATCGACTGCAGGGCCGCGTTGACCGGCGCGACCAGGTCGCTGCCGGGCGGGAAGACAAAGGCCAGTTGCTCGTCGGAGGTGATCTGCGCCCCGATCTTCATTTCGCCGGGGTTTTCTCCCATGAAGCCGGAGGCGGTGACGTTGTCCACCACCACGCCGTCAATGTCGCCGGCAATCAGGGCCAGCACAGCCGCCCCGAAGTCCTCGAACGATTGGATGTCCTTGTCCGGGAAGGTGTCGCGGGCGACGATTTCGTTGGTCGTGCCGATCTGGGTGCCGACGATCAGGTCGGGGTTGTTGATGAAGTCCTGCAGGGTGGCCGTCTCATCGGCCCGCACCAGCAGCACCTGGCCGATGGTCACGTAAGGGATAGAGAAGTCCACGATTTCGTCGCGCTCGGCGGTGTAGGTGATGCCGTCGGCGGCCATGTCATATTCGCCGGCCTGCATGGCGGGGAAGAGGCCGTCCCAGGCCGCCTGGCGGAAATCGGGGATGCAGTTGATGCGGTTGCAGATTTCGCAGACGGTGTCATAGTCCCAGCCCACGCCCTCGCCGGTGGCCTCGTCGATGTTGTTGAACGGGGGATAGGCGTTCTCCACGGCCACGGTGATGGTGCGGCCGCCCAGGTCGGGCAATCCTTCCATGTGGCCGCCGCCGCACCGCGCCTCAGCCTGTTGCTGTTGCCCGCAGGCGGCCAGCCCCAGGCTGGCCACAATCAGCAGGCTGACCAATAAGAACAGTTTCTTCATCTTCTCTCTCCTTAAAAAGTGGTTTAAAGGTCGCCGTTTCTAAGCGGCCGGAGTTGTCCGGTTTGGACGAGCCAAGATAAGAGACGATGAGAGACGTTCCGCGTTCAAAAAGGGGTGCCCAGCCAGGGGGCGGCAGAGGAAACGATGAGATGCGCCCGTGAATGGTAAAATTATACACTGGATTGTCGAATCGCATGATGACGAATCTCCATCGTCGCGGGGCGGTTCGAGAGCAGGGCACATCACTATTCGTGAAAGGAAGAAAAATGGAGATCGGTTTCCAGGCTGCTCCGATGCTGGAGCACATGCGCGTCCTGTGCAAGGAATTGCCTCGCCGCGTCCCGTCCGGGCTGGGGGAGCGTCGGGCGGCGGAATATGTCGCCGACGCGCTGCGCCGCCTGGGCGTCAAGGATGTGACCCTGCACCCGTACAAGGGTATTGCCACGCTCGGCCTGCCGGCGACGATAGCCGCCCTCATCGGCGTCTTCGGTTTCCTGGTCGGCTGGCTCGGCGGCGGAATCGGCATGTGGCTGGGCGGCGCGCTGCTCCTCCTTTCGGCCTACACGATTCGCAATTTGCTTCGCACCGTCCCGCCGTTCTTTCAGGGGCTGATTGCGCGCCGCGACGGGCGAAATGTGATCGCCGTTTTGCCGGCCCGCCAGCCGGCCCGCAAGCGGATTTTTCTCCTGGCGCATCTGGACGCCAACAAACAGCGCTTCACTTTTCCGCCTTCCAATCAGGCGCTCATGAAACCGATGGAAACCGCCTCGGTGGTGTTCCTGGCGCTGGCCGGTCTCTCCTTTTGGCTCGAACGACTTTTTGGCTGGCCGTTGTTTTGGTTCCAGGCGGCCAGTCTGGCGGTGCTGCTGATTGTGTTGATCGGCCTGCTGGCCGACGAGTTCCAGCCGACCGTCGAAGGCGCAAACGACAACGCCTCGGCCATCGTCGTCGCCCTGGCCCTGGCCGAACGGCTGCAGCGCGAACCCCTGGAGCAATCCGAGGTGACGCTTTTGTTTACCGGCTGCGAAGAAACCGGTCATCAGGGCTTGCAGGCGTATCTCGATGAATATCGGCCGCCCAGGGAGAACACCTATTGGATCGACCTGGAGTTGGTCGGCGCGGGGCGGTTGTGCTTTGCCGTCAAACACGGCATCAGTTATTTGACCGAGTACGAACCCGGCAAAGAGATTCTGCAATTGGCCCAGGAAACCGCCGAGGCGCATCCCGATTTGAATGTGACCGGGCGGCCGATGCTGATTCTCGAAGAAGTCTCTACCTTGCGCAATTACGGTTATGAGGCGCTTTGCCTGATGGGGTACAATGAACAGGGCTATCTTCCCAACTGGCATCGCCTCAGCGATACGATGGAAAACATCGAGCCGGAAATGCTGGAGCGCACCGCAGCCTTTGCCTGGGAATTGCTCAAAACCATCGACCGAAAGTAGGATGCCTGCCATGAAACTTGTGACCGTTGCCCAAATGCGCGCTGTCGAACAGGAAGCCGACGCCAGCGGCCTGACCTATGACCTGATGATGCAGAACGCCGGACGCAATCTGGCGGAGGCGGTGATGGATCTGCTGCGCGCCGCCGAAGCGGAGGAAGACCTTCAGGCGCTGGGACTGGTCGGCCCCGGCAACAACGGCGGGGATACGCTCGTGGCGCTGGCCTGGCTGGCGGAAAAGGGCTGGAAGGCGCGTGCCTATCTGGTCAAGCGCAAAGCCGAGAAAGATGCCCTCGTCGCGGCGCTGGAGAAGGCTGGCGGCGAGATCCATCTGGCCGAGAAGGACGCCGGCTTTCAGCAATTACAATCCTTCGTCGAGGCTGCCGATGTCCTGCTCGACGGCGTCTTGGGGACCGGTTTCAAACTGCCGCTCAAAGAGGACATTGGGGAGGTATTGGCGGCTGCAAAAAGGATTCTCGCCGAGGCCGAATGGCCGCCGCTGGTGGTGGCGGTGGATTGTCCCTCTGGCGTGGATTGCGATTCCGGTCAGGCGGCGGCCGAGGTCATCCCGGCCGATGTGACCGTGACGATGGCGGCCGTCAAGCAGGGTTTGCTGAAGAGGCCGGCCTGCGACCTGGCGGGCGATCTGCGGGTCGTCGGCATTGGCCCGCTCGACGATTTGGCTTCCTGGCAGGCGGTTCGGGACGAGGCGGCCGATGCCCGGATGGTTGCCGGTCTGCTGCCTCCCCGGCCGAGCGATGCTCACAAAGGCACGTTTGGGACGGCCCTGATTGCGGCCGGTTCGGTCAATTACACCGGCGCGGCGCTGCTGGCCGGAAAGGCGGCCTATCGCTCCGGCGCGGGGCTGGTGACGCTGGCCGTCCCGGCGCCACTCCATGCCGCCCTGGCCGGGCAATTCCCCGAAGCCACCTGGCTGCTCCTGCCGCACGAGGCGGGCGTGATCGCCTCGGACGCGGCCGAGGTCCTCGGCCGTCATCTGGGACGCGCCACGGCGCTCTTGCTCGGACCCGGCTTTGGACTGGAGGAAACTACCCGCAACTTCCTCTCCGCTCTGCTGAGGGGGGCGACCAGGAAACCGGCGGCCGGGCGGATCGGTTTCGTCCAGCCCGCTGGCAGCCCGGACTCCGAGGCGCTGCGCCTGCCGCCGCTGGTCATCGACGCCGACGGGCTGAAACTGCTGGCGCAGATCGACAACTGGGCGGCGCTGCTGCCCGCTCCGGCTGTCCTGACGCCTCATCCGGGCGAGATGGCCGTCCTGACCGGCCTGACCGTGGACGAAATTCAGCGCTCGCGACTGGAGACGGCCCGCCGCTTTGCCCAGACCTGGGGACAGGTGGTCGTCTTGAAGGGCGCGTTCACCGTCATCGCCGCGCCCGATGGGCGGACGACCACCATTCCGATTGCGTCTCCGGCGCTGGCGCGCGCCGGCACCGGCGACGTGCTGGCAGGTTTGATTGTCGGCTTGCGGGCGCAGGGGATGGGAGCCTACGAAGCGGCTGTGGCCGGGGCGTGGATCCACGCCCGCGCCGGCCTGCTCGCCCTCGATCTGCTGGGCAACCCGGCCTCGGTGCTGGCCGGGGATGTGTTGGAGGCGGTCCCAGACGCCTTGAATGAGATTACTTGACCGCAGAGGGCTGTCCCGAAGATGGGGCAGCCCTCTAAAATCTGTTTCTCAAACATCAGTTTCAAACATCAGTTTCTTCGGAGGCTTAGCCCCCGAAGAAACAGGAAAGAGTCCCCGAAGAAACAGGAAGGAGCCCCCGAAACAGAAGCCCTCGAAGAAAAGATTGCGGCTCTTTGGGCAGCCCCCTGCCATGGCCGATGAGAAGGGACCCGGTCTCTCGAAGAGGCCGGGTCCCTGGATTTCATTTCACCCCTTCAGAAATTCTTCCAACGCGGCTTTGCTGATGCGCCAGGCGTTGCCGAGTTTCTTGGCTTTCAGACTGCCGTCGTTGATGGCGGCTATCACATCTTCCTCTGAGACCTTGAGGAAGGAAGCCGCCTCGGCGGGGGTCATTACGTCGGGCATGGCGCCGCCTGCGGGCGCGCCGCCGCTGGGCTGCTGGGGCTGCTGCTGACCGGCCTGCATGCCGCCCTGGAGCGCCTGTCCCATCAGGTTGCCGATTCCCATCCCGGCGCCGATTCCGGCCGTCAGGCCCGCGCCGCCGCTGGGGTTCTGGGCGGCGTCGCGCATGGCGTCGGCGGCTTGCAGTTGCGTGTAGGTCGCCATGTCGAGCATGCCCATCGCCCGCAGTTCCTCGGCGGACTTTTCGGACGGGCGCAGGTTGGCGATGATGAAGCGCTTGAGGGTCAGGCCGATGGCGTTGAACTCTTCTTCGGCCAGCGACTGGACATAACTACCCAGTTCGATGGTGTTGGCCAACAGTTCGGGGATGGCCATCTTGGCAGCCCATTCGTTCAGCGTGTCCTGGAGTTTCGACAGCAAGGTGTTGCGCAAGCGGTCTTCGATGGCCTCGATTTTGAACGAGGCTTTTTTGCCGACGATTTGCAGCACCAGTTGCTGCGGGTCCTTGACCTCGAAGGCGTAGGTGCCGTATCCTACCAGCAGGGCGACGCCGAGGCCCATGCCCGGGTTGCGCACCAGAATCGGGTTGGGCGTGCCCCACTTGCGGTCGGCAAATTCCTTCATCGAGACGAAGTACACTTCGGCCGGGAAGATCGTCTTGCCGGCGGTCAGCAAATCCTGGATTTTCTCGGTCAGCAGCGGGATGTTGGCGGTGGCGATGATGTGACGCCCAGGGCCGAAGGTGTCCAGCGCCAGGCCGTCGCGGAAGAAGACGGCAGCCTGTTTGCTGCGCACGATGATGTTCGAGCCCAGGCGGTATTCTCCAGCCGTTGTGTCGTCCGGAAAACGATGGACGAGTTCGTTTTCCATCTCGTTTGGATATTCGATGACATCAAAAATACGGGCCATAATTCTCTCCTTTTGAGGGTGGCGCCTGAAAGTTGAATGGATTATAGTCCAGGCGAATGTTTGTCACAAGGCATATTTCAGGTTAATATACGCCGATTGCGGCGAAAAGTTTTGCCGGCCGCTCAGGCAAAATGGCCGATGACCGAGACCATCACTGAGGCGGTCAGACACATGGTGATCGCGGCCAGGATGGTAGTCGCCAGGCCGGCCGCTTTCGAGCGAATCCAACCGGCCAAGCCGATGCCGGCTTCCAGCACGAAAACAGCGAGCAGTGCGATCAACAATCCGTAGGTGCCCAAATTGCTCAGCGTCTCCGGGATGGCGTTCAATTCCAGAACCGCCGAGAAGGTCAGGATGAACATCAGCAGGGCCAACAGAAACATCAGGGTGGCAAGGGAGAAGACCAGGATGGTAGCGGTGACCACCTTCCCCCGGCGCTCCATCGAGAGCAGTTGAATGACGGCGGTGAACCCAAAGCCGCCCAACAGGCCAGCGAGCGTGGCGAGTTGATTGAGTTCTTGGAGGACGTTTTCCATAGGCTGGCTTTCTCCGCTTACTTGGGTTCTTTCATCGGCCGCCCCGACCCGCCACCGCGCAACATGAGAATCTCGGCCAGGATGCTGACGGCGATTTCTTCGGGCGTCTCGGCTCCGATGCCTAGGCCCATCGGCGAGTGGACGCGCCGGAGGGCCTCGTCGCTGACGCCCTGCTGATTGAGCTGCTTGCAGGTCTCGGCCCAGCGTCGCCGCGAGCCGATGATGCCGATGTAGGCGGCGGGCGTCTCCAGCAGGGCCGGCAGGCCGGCGACGTCCACCTGCGAGCCGCGCGTCGTCAGGACCAGGTAAGTCTGCGGGGTGATGGTCAGATGCAGGGGCAGTTCGGCCAGCGGGCAGGGGTAGAATTCGTCGGCGTCGGGGTTGGCTTCGGGGGTGCAGAATTCGGGCCGGTCGTCCGAGACGGCGACGCGGAAGCCGAGCCATTTGGCCAGGTGCGCCACGGCCTTGCCCACGTGTCCGCCGCCGACGACTACGATCATGGGGGGCGGCAAAATCGGTTCCACAAAGACCTCCACCTGACCGCCGCACACGCCCACGTCGCCGCGGGAGGGGTCGGTCATGTTGTACGAAAGCAGGCGCGGCCGCCCGTCCTGGAGCGAGGCGAGCGCCTCCTGGCGGACGCGGTTCTCCAGTTCCCCGCCGCCGACCGTGCCGAGGATGCGGCCGTCGGGATAGACGAGCATTTTGCTGGTCGCGTGGCGGGGCGTCGAGCCGCTCGTCTTGACCACCGTGCAGAGGGCGGCGGCCTGATGGGTGCTTTCGAGTTCGGCAAGGGCCTGGTAAATAGTTTTCATGTCAGGTCTTAAGGAGCAAAAGACTTTCTCCGAGTCGAGTCAATTGACTCAGATAAGTTTCGACCGGCGGGGCGTCAATCCAGCGTACGGCTTCCCAGTCGGCGCGGCTGGCCGAGCAAAGAATGCGCGCCAAATCGGCCGGAAAAACGCCGGCGGCTTTGCTCTGCGCGCCTGTGATGGCTTCCCGAATGGACAAGTTCATGATACAGCAAAAGCCCCATATATCTGCCAGGTCTTTGGGTTCTTCGCGGTCGAGCAGAGCGGTGATTTTGTTGCTCAGGATGTTCTCGGCGCTGTCCAGTCTCCCAAGCAGAGGATGGTCGCGGATTACCCCTGTATGAGCCGGTACATCGTTGACCATTTCGATTTTGAGCGAAAGTTCCCCTTCCTGAAGGCTTAGCCGAACAAAGCGTTCTTCTTTCAAGTTTACGGTTATCTTTCCTGCTCTCGCCTGTTCCAAGGCATAGATGACCCGTTCCGCCCAGAGAGAAAATTCGCTTTTGTCGTTGACGAACAGGTCAAGGTCATCGGAGAAGCGGTGGTTTAAGTAGCCACGCGAAGCGGCCGTGCCGCCGGTGAGATAGAAGCCTGTATCAACAGCGCGGACGATTTGCAGAATCCGATCCTGATAGGGGTATAACTTATCGAAGTAGAAAGCGGAGTCGCAGGATTGCTTGGAAAAAGTCATCATGATGGCAAATTCACAATGGCGGAATGAACTCCGCCTCACGGTTCACGGCATAGTTCCGGGTGCTTTTCGGTCAGCCATTGGGTGAGAAAGTCGAGGCCGCGCTTGCGGCTCAAAGAGCGGATACCCTTGCGCCAGCGCGGCCAATTGGCCACGAGGGCAGGAAAGCCAATCAGCCGCACGATGTCTTCATAGGGCGCGTATTCGAGCAGACGGCGCGCCGCCCAGTCCCGGTTGAGCCGCCCGATGGCCTGGCGGCCCTCCAGGATGGCGCGGAATTGGGCTTCGTCGAGGTCGTAATCCCAAACGTAAGGAAGATTGGCGGACATGAGGCAATTATACTTGAGCGGCTATCTTTCCAGCAGACCCAGCACCACCGGCAGCAACTGCTTCTTGCGGCTGACCACGCCCTCGGCCAGGCGCGTGCCATCGGGCTGGGGCGGGTAGGGCAGGTCGCTCAGTTCGGGCGGCTCATTGGTGAGAATCAGGCGGCTGGCGCCGCGCACCACGTCGGTCACCATCAGCATGGCGAAGTCGAGGGCGCGCTGGTCGCGCAGGGCGGTCAGGGCGGCCTGAAGTTTCTCGCGCGTTTCGGTCAACTGCACCAGGTCGGTGACCTCGGCCTGGGCGATGGCGAAGCGGTAGCCGCCGGCCTCGTACTGCTTCAAGTCGGTGCTGACGATTTCCTCCGGCTCACGCGCCGAGAGACCGGCCGAGGCGGCCAGCACCTGCTGGCCGTAGGACTGAATCGTCTCGCCGGCCAGCGGCCCGGTGCGGACAAAGGCCCAGCGCGCCAGCCGCTCGGCGGCCTTCTTGTCGCGCTCGGTGGTGGTGGGCGAGGTCAGGATGAGCGTATCCGACAGAAGCCCCGCCAGCAGGAGGCCGGCGATGGGCGGCGGGGCGGCCAGCCCGGCGTCCTCGATTTGCTCCGAGACGAGCGTGCTGGTGCTGCCGACGATGTCCACCGTGAACTTGATGGGGACGTGGGTGGACGGGTTGCCCAGGCGGTGATGGTCGAGGATTTCGAGCAGTTCGGCCTCTTCGAGGTTGGCGATGGCCTGGCGCGGCTCGTTGTGGTCCACCAGAATCACGCGCAGGCGCGGCGGGTTGAGCAGGTCGCGCTGGCGGCAGACCCCGGCGTAGCAGCCCTTGTCGTCCACCACGAAGAAGTCGTCGCTCTCCTCGCGCAGGATGCGGTTGAGCGAGTCGCGGATGCGCCCGTTGGCGGGGAATTTGGGGATGGAGGTGTCGCAGGCTTCGCGACAGGGGGTGTCGAGGATTTCGGTCAGGCGGATGTCGCGCCGCTGTGGGTTCGGACCGACCAGGCTGCTGACCAGCCCGAAGAGGCTCTTGCCGGTCACCAGGCCGAAGGGCGCGCCGTCCTCGCTGACGATCGGGGCTGTCCCCCAAGTGCGCGAGGCGATCGCCCAGGCCTCCCGCAGCGGGTCGTCGGGGCGGGCGGTGTCCAGCCGGATGGAGACGGCCTCGAAGCGCGGCGAGGCGTCGTTGAGGAGGAGCGGCGCTTCCAGGCCGAGTTTCTTCAGCACCCAGGCCGTCTGCGGGTTGACCGCGCCGGCGCGGGCGGGGACGGTGTCGGCCAGGTCGCGCTCGTGCAGCAGCCAGGCGTAGCCCACCGCCGCGGCGATCGTGTCGGTATCCGGGTTGACGTGTCCGATGACGTAGATGGGGTTGCTCATGGCTCTATTTTAGCCGAGGGGAGGGAGGAGGACAAGTCTGTCTGTGCAGGTCAGAGACCTGCGCCACGTGGGACAGGCTTTTAGCCTGTCCGAGCAGGTCGGAGACCGACAACCTCGGGTTCCTTCAGCAGTTGTACTGCTGAACGGCTCGCAGTTCAACTGCTCGCGAACCTTGATCTATAGCACGCAGGGCAGACTCACCGCCCGCCCTGTGCACCGATGACTAAATACGGAACACCGCTGCACCTTTGCTCTCTTGCCTTTAAACGACAACCTCGTGTTCCTTCAGCAGTTGTACTGCTGAACGGCTGTTCAACTGCTCGCGAACCTTGAATTCGACTACCGACTCGCGCGCAGCCCCCTCCACACCTTCTCCGGCGTGACCGGATTGTCGTCCACGTTCACGCCCACCGCGTCCAGCACGGCGTTGCCCACCGCCGGGGCGACCCCGTCCATCGGGATTTCGGCCACCGCCTTAACCCCGAAGGGATGGGTCGGCTCGTAGGTCTCGACGAAGATGACCCCCAGTTCGGGCATTTCATCGGCGCGGAAGATGTGGTAGCGGTCGAAGTCGCGCTGACGGATGCGGCCGGTCTCGTCCCAGGTCATCTCCTCGCAGACGGCGTAGCCGAGCGCCTGCGTCATGCCGCCCTCGATTTGGCCGGAGGCCGTCAGCGGGTTGACGATGACGCCGCCATCCACTGCCATGACCAGTTTGTCCACCGTGACCTGGCCGGTTTCGGTGTCCACGGTCACCTCGGCGAACTGCGCCGCAAACGGCGGCGGCGAGGACGGGGAGACGTGAGACGCCGCGCCCATGATTTGCTCCTGCTCGTTGCGATGGAGCGCGTCCAGCGCAATTTCGGTCAGCGAAACCGACCTGCCATCGGGCGCAATTGCCATTCTATTTGCCAGCCGTATCTCCTCCGCCTTTACCTGTGTACCTGTTCCCTGTGTACCTGTGGACTTGTCTGCCTGGCTATTCAACATCTTTGCCGCCCGAATCTTGATTCTCTCGGCGCATTGCTGGGCTGCCTTGACGACCGCCGCGCCGGAGATGTACGTCGTCGAAGACGCGTACGCGCCCTTGTCGAACGGCGTGAAGTCGGTGTCGGACGAATAGACCAGGATGTCCTCGACCGGCACGCCTAGCACCTCGGCGGCCATCTGCGCCAGGACCGTATCCGAGCCGGTGCCGAGGTCGGTCGCGCCGACTTGCAGGTTGAAGGAGCCGTCGTCGTTCATCTTGATCCACGCCCCGCCCATGTCCAGGTACGGGATGGCTGTGCCTTGCATGACGAGGGCGACGCCGATTCCCTTGCGTTTTCCAGTGTCACGTTGCCCGGTGTCACGTGACACTGGAGCACTTGACACTGGAACACTTGACACTGGAACACGTGACACGGAAGCATGCCACGCCTCATTCCCAAACTTCTCATCCCACCCAATCGCCGCCTTGCCCTGGCGCACGCACTCCTCCAGCCCGACGGTGTGGATGATCTCCGGGCGCGGCTCGCGGCCCTCGTTCCAGGCGGTGCTGAAGGGGTGGAATTCGCCCGGGCGCAGGGCGTTCTTCAGGCGGAATTCGAGCGGGTCGAGGCCGAGGGCGCGGGCGATCTTCTCCATGTGACGCTCGACGGCCCAGAAGCCCTGCGGCACGCCGTAGCCGCGGTACGCTCCGGCCGGCGGCGTGTTGGTGTACACGATGTCCGCGTAGAAGCGGATGTTGGGCGATTTGCGGTACTCGCCGTCGCCGACGTAGAGCGCCATGGCCTTGTGGCCGGTGTTGCCGGTCACGGTCAGAGCGTGACAGCCGTACGCGCCCGTGTCCGAAAGGACGCGCATCTCGTTGGCGGTCATCGTCCCGTCGCGCTTGACGCCGGTCTTCAGCCAGATTTTCATCGGGTGGCGCGAGCGGGCGGCGGTGAACTCCTCCTCGCGGGTGTACTCGTACAGGACGGGCCGCCCGGTGGCAATCGTCAGGTGGGCGGGGACGTCCTCCATCAGCACTTCCTGTTTGCCGCCGAATCCGCCGCCGATGCGCGGCTTGATGACCCGAATCCGTTTGACGGGCAGTCCCAGCACTGGGGCGAGTTGCCGCCGCACGTGGAACGGGACCTGCGTGCTGGTGCGGATGACCAGGCGGTCGTCCTCGTCCCAGTAGGTCAGGGCGACGTGCGGCTCGATGTGCGCCTGCTGGACTTTCGGCACCTCGTACACGCCCTCGAAGATTTCGTCCGCCTCGGCGAATCCCTTTTCGACATCGCCGATGTCGATGCGGATTTCGGCGGCGAGATTCCGCTGCGGGTCGCAGACGGCGAAGGGGACGTATTCCGGCTCATCGTGGATGACCGGCGCGCCGGGCTTCATCGCCTCTTCCTTGTCCAGCACGGCGGGCAGCGGTTCGTACTCGACCTCGATGAGGCGCAGCGCGGCCTCGGCGATTTCCGGCGTCTCGGCGGCGACGAAGGCTACCCGGTCGCCCACGAAGCGGACTTTGTTGTCGAGCGAGAACGTATCCAGCGGGCCGGGGATGGGGTCAGATTGCCCGGCGGTCGAATAGACGACGCGCGGGATGTCCTGCCAGGTGAGCACCGCCGCCACGCCTGGCAGGGCCTTGGCCTTGCTGGCGTCGATGCGCTTGATGCGGGCGTGGGCGTGGGGCGAGCGCAGGACTTTGGCGTAGAGCAGGCCGCGCTTTTTATTATCCCCGTAGGGGACGAAGTCGGCGGCGAAGGCCGGCTTTCCCTGCGCCAGTTTGACCGCGTCCACCTTGGCCTCCGGCTTGCCGACCACCTGCCAGCCGTCCGTTTGCGGGGCGACGACCATCTTCGGCATCGTCCGCGTCTGCGTCAACGTCCCGCCCTCGTCCACAGGCGTCTCCGGCAATTCTTCTGTCTCGCTCCGCCCTGCTGCCTGCTCACTGAACACTGACGACTGACCACTGAACACTGTTTCCCCGCGCATCACCGCCGCCGCTTTCAACACTGCCTGCACCGGCTTCACATAGCCCGTGCAGCGGCACAGCACGCCGGAAATGGCCTCGCGCACCTCGGCCTCGGTCGGGTTCGGGTTGCGGTCGAGCAGGGCTTTGGCGGCGAGAATCTGCGCCGGGGTGCAGTAGCCGCACTGAATGGCCCCGATCTCGATGAAGGCTTGTTGCAAGGGATGAAGCCCGGCGGTCTGCTTCCAGCCCTGTTCCGGGTGTTCGCCGATGGCCTCCAGCGTGGCAATCTGGTGGCCTTCGGCCTGGGCGGCCAGCATCACCGCCGCGTTGACCGGCCGCCCGTCGAGCAGGACGGTATCCGCGCCGGTCAGCCCGTGTTCGTCGCCGAACTTGACCGAGTGGAATCCCAGCCGCCGCACGGCGGAGAGCAGGGTCTCGGAGGGAGTGGTTTCGAGTTCGCAGGAAATGCCGTTGATTTGAAGAGTCAGGTTCATAAAGGACTCCTTCAACACAAAGGTCACAAAGGACACACAAAGGAGGACTTTGTGTTACTTCGCGTCTCTTTGTGTCCTTTGTGTTTTAACGATTTTCGCGGTCAGCGCGCTCACGCCCACCAGCGCCAGCCCCAGGACGGCCACGAACAGCCATTGGGCGATGCTCAAGAAGCCCAGATACAACACGGTAAACTCCGGCAGCGTCCACGTGACGGTCGCGCCGTTGACGGCGAAACTGAGCAGGATGGGCAGCGCCAGCAGGTAGAGGACGAACCAGACGAACCCCAGCGCGGACCCGGCGGCCTGCCGCCGCGTCCCGCGCCAGGCGCGCAGCCCGGACATCGCCGTCAGCCAGCCGGCGAGCAGGGCGAGGGTCGAAGTGACGGCGATGTAGAGGGCAAAGTCTGTCACCCCGGTGATCCAACTGAGGCCGAAGGTGTTGTGGTCGAGGAGCAGATAGCGCCCAAAGAAGACGGCAAAATAAACCGCCGCCCCGGCCAGCATCCACAGCGCCTTTTTTTCGCGGCGCAGGATGAGCAGGTAGCCGGGCAGGACAGCCAAAAAGACGGCCAGCACGTTGCGCCAGACGCGTTCCTGCCCCAGGCGGGTCAGGCGCGCCCGCGCCAGCGCCGCCTGTCCCTGCTCAACCGTCAGCGGGCCTTCGGGCAAGACGACCGGCGCGCCGATGGCCTCCCCGTAGGCCCGGACGAGAGTCCGCTGCTGCTCGCTGACGGCCTGCCGGAGGGCGGCCTCGCGCTCGGGCGGCAGGACGAGCAGTTCGGTCAGCGGGCGGCCCTGGGCCGAGGCGGGGAGGTTCGTCCCCAGCAGGGCGGCCAGGGTGGGGGCCACGTCTGCCATCTGGATGTCGCCGTACTCACCGGGACGGACGCCCGCGCCAACCATCACAAACGGCTCGACCAGCGTGACCGGCTCCGCGCCGCCGTGTCCGCCCTGGTCAATCTGCCCGTGGTCGGAGACGACGATGAGCGTGTCCCGCTCCGGGTCGAGGGCGGCGGCGATTTGAGCCAGGAGCGCGTCGGCGCGGGAGGCGGCCGCGGCCCAGTTCGGACTCTGTGGCCCGCCCTCGTGATGCCCGGCGTAATCAATCTGGTCGAGGTGAATGAGAACGAGTTGGTAGTCGCCCTCCAGCCAGGGCAGGGCGGCGGCGACCACGGCTGTATCGTCCACGCCCTCCTCGCCGGAGGTGTAGAAGCCGGCGTCCACGCCGCTGGTCGCGAGCATTCCCTCGAACCACGTGTAGCCGGAGACGGCCGTCCGCAGTCCGGCGCGGTCGGCGGCGGCGAAGAGGTTGTCCTGGGTGAAGGGGCGGACGTGCGTCTCGTCCGGCGGGTTCATCGGCTGGCTGTCGTTCAGGTCGGGCCAGGCGCCGGTCAGGAGCGTCGTCCAGCCGGGGGCGGAGAAGGACGGCGGGCGGGAATGCATCACTGCCGAAGCGCCGCGGGCGCGCAGTTCGTTCAGGGCCGGCATGACGGCGGCGTCGGTGGAGGTGTCGTAGCGCAGGGCGTCCATCAGCACCAGGACGACGCGGCGGGTGAGCGGCGCGCCGAGCGGCTGGCCGGGCGTGGGCGGATTCCCGGCGAGCGGCGAGCGGTAGTTCTCGACCGAGGCCAGGACGCCGGTCGCCCAAAAGTACGCGCCGACGGCGGTCAGCGGCAGGAGGAGCAGGCCGAGCAGGAACCAGTTGACGGGACGGCGGGAGCGTCGCATTTTTTATCCTTGATGTGATGTGACAGTCATCTTGGAGATGACTGTCACATCATCAAAGCCTCCAGGCATCTCTTTGCCAACACCACCGCCACCTCGCGGCGGTATTCGGCGGAGGCGAATTCATCGGCGGCGTCGTGGGCAGCGTTGCGGGCGGCGGGTTCGAGGCCGGTCGCGTCGCGGCCGTCCATCGCCACAGCGGGCGAACTGCCCCAGCCGCCGACGACCAGCCGCGTCCGGCCGGAGGTCCACTGCGCCAACGCCGCGCAGAGAATGGGCCGGTCGGCGGGCGTGCGGGCGACGTACTCGAAGGCCAGTTTCGCGTTCAACGGGATTTCGATTTGGGTGATGAGTTTGCCGCGCAACTGCTCGTCGCGCAGCGGCAGCAGGTCGCCCAAACTGATCACTAATGACTGTTTACTGATCACTGTCATTTTCGCGTCCAGCGCCAGCATGACCGCCGCGAAGGGCGAGCGCCCGTCGCAGGACACCAGCGCCCCGGCGACCGTGCCGGTGTTGCGCAGATTGAGCGGCGCTTCGAGTTTCAGCGCGGCCCGGAGCGCCTCGGGCGCGTGCGGCGATTCGAGCAGCGCCTGGAGCGTGACGGTCGCGCCGATTTCGAGTTTCTCGCCGGCTTTGTGGATTTTGTTCAGGCCGAGGGCCTGCAGGTCAACGACCTCGAAGTCGGCCTGGCGCTGCTGGTTGAGGATGGTCCCGCCGCCGAGGGGACGGGCGTCCGGGCGGGCCAGCAACTCGAGGGCCTCTTCGAGCGTTCGAGGGCGATGGTAGGCTCTAATCATAGACGCTCCCACACTTTCTGTCGCGGTTTTGTTGTCAGACATTTTTATTATAGCAGAAATAGAAGTCGCCGGATATTGCCCGGAATGTCCCAGGGCTGCAAGTTGGATGGGCTGCCGACCGGCGCGTTCTCGCGCCTTTCGCGCCGCAAAATGGGCGTGCATTATAATGGGCAGGATTCAGTCGCCGCCGGGCGAGTCGGAGGAAAAATGAGGGTTGCATTTCAAGGGGAACCGGGAGCATTTTCGGAACAGGCGATCTGCGAATACTTCGGCCAGGTGCAGACGCTCCCGTGCGAGACGTTCGAGGCGGTGTTTGCGGCCGTCGCCGCGCGGCAGGCCGAGGCCGGGCTGATTCCCATCGAGAATTCGCTGGCTGGCAGCATTCACCAGAATTACGATTTGCTGTTGAAATATAACCTGTTCATTGTGGGAGAATACTTCCTGCGGGTGCGGTTGTGTTTGATCGCTTTTCCCGGCGTGAAAATCGAGCAGATTCAGAAAGTGATCAGCCATCCGCAGGCGCTGGGACAATCGGCCGGTTACTTGCAGCGATTGGGGGTGAAGACCGAACCGGTCTATGATACGGCGGGCAGTGTGAAGTTGCTCCGCGAAAGGGGAGAGCGCACGCTGGCGGCGATTGCTTCCCGCCGGGCGGCTGAAATCCATGCCATGCAGGTTTTGGCGGAGGGAATCGAAGACGACGACCAGAACTACACCCGCTTCCTGGCCATCCGTCCCGAAGCGGCCAGCCCGCGCGGGAAGGCTAAGACCTCGATCGTGTTTACTCTCAACAACCGTCCCGGGGCGTTGTTCGAGGCTTTGAGCGTCTTTGCACTGCGCACCATAGACTTGACCAAGATCGAGTCGCGTCCCATCCCCGGCAGGCCGTGGGAATACCTGTTCTATGTGGACCTGGCCGGCTCGACGAGGGACGAACCCGTCCAGCGCGCCTTGGAACATTTGAAGGAATACGCGCTCATGCTGCGGGTATTCGGTTCGTACCGGCGGGCGGCTTTGAAGTGAAAAAGGGGCGCGAAAAATATTGACATTCTGCCTGGGCGCGAGTAGAATGCGCCCAATATGAGCGCCGGTCAAAACGTCTACACAATGCGGTTTGGTTTTTATTTTTATTACGGCTTCCGAATCCCGGTTGCCGTTGGCGGCGCTTAAGCAGACGAACCCCCTCACCAGTCTGTACCTCAGGAGCGAGCCCAACGGGCTCGCTCCTGACTTTTTGGAGGTCCTGTGAACATTCGAGGGATTCGCGGCGCAATCACCATCGAGGCCGATCGGCCCGAACATGTGACGGCGGCTACGCTGGAACTCTTGCAGGCTATTCAGGCGGCCAACCCGACCCTTTCGGCGGCGGCGTTGGCTTGTGTGTTGTTTACAACGACGGACGACATCGTTTCGGCCTACCCGGCGCAGGCGGCGCGGCAGATGGGGTGGGAGGATGTCCCCCTGTTGTGCGCGCGGGAGATTCCCGTCGTCGGAGGGTTGCCGTTGTGCATTCGCGTTTTGCTCCTTTGGAATACAGAACTTCCCCAGGATCAAGTTCGGCATGTCTATTTGCGCCAGGCGGCGCGTCTGCGCCCCGATTGGGCGGCGGACGAATCGACGAGCGACAGGAGGCAAGAGAGATGATCATTCTCATGAAACCCGGAGCGACCCCTCTCGAAGTGGAACGCGTCCTCGGCTATGCGCGGGCGGCCGGGCTGACTCCCCACCTGGCCGTAGAAGATGGCCGGATGGTGATCGGCGCGGTGGGAGACTCTTCCGCGGCCTCTGCTGGTCTCTTCGAGCCATTGGAGGGGGTGGAGGCCGTGAAATGTATTGCTCATCCCTATCCCCTGGCCTCCCGCCACTTCCACCCGGCCGATTCGATTTTTCCCCTCGACGGCTTCACGGTAGGCGGGCGGGAGATCGCCATCATCGCCGGCCCCTGCTCGGTCGAATCGCGTCAGCAACTGCTCGATACGGCGCGCGCTGTCCGCCAGGCCGGGGCCAATGCTTTGCGCGGCGGGGTCTTCAAGCCGAGGACCTCGCCGTATGCTTTTCAAGGGCTGGGGGAGGAGGGGCTGGAATATCTGGCCGAGGCGCGCGCCCTGACCGGCATGCCCATCGTGACCGAGGTCCTGTCCATCGAGCAGATGGAGATCGCGCTGCGTTATGTGGATGTCTTGCAGATTGGCGCTCGCAACATGCAAAACTTTCCCTTGTTGCGCGCCGCAGGCGAGACTCGCACGCCAGTGCTGCTCAAACGCGGCCTGTCGGCCTCCATCGAGGAACTTCTCATGGCGGCCGAGTACATTCTGGCGAGCGGCAACTCGCGGGTGATCTTGTGCGAGCGGGGAATCCGCACCTTCGAGACCGCCACACGCAACACCACGGACATCAACGCGATTCCGGTTTTGAAGTCGCTCACCCACCTGCCAGTTTTCCTGGACCCGTCGCACGCGACCGGACATCGGGCGTACGTGGCCGCGGTGGCCAGGGCGGCGGTCGCGGCCGGGGCCGACGGCCTTCTCATCGAGGTCCACCCGCAGCCAGAGCGGGCGCTTTCCGACGGCCCCCAGTCGCTCACGCCCGAAGAGTTCGCCGCGCTCGTCCATCAGGTGCGGGCGGTGGCCGGGGCGGTGGGGCGCTGTCTGGTTTCCAGTCTCGCGCCGGCGGCGCAATGGAGCGAGGCGCTGCATGTTTGACGAAGATGGCTTTTCCCTGCAGGAGGCGACGGTGGCCATCGTAGGATTGGGCTTGATGGGCGGATCGCTGGCCTGCGACTTACGCGGCCATTGCCGGGAGATTGTG
The DNA here is from genome assembly GCA_019873655.1 of Chloroflexota bacterium. Classification (GTDB taxonomy): domain Bacteria; phylum Chloroflexota; class Anaerolineae; order Anaerolineales; family Villigracilaceae; genus JAFGSI01. The sequence continues at coordinate 102,439 of JAIOAU010000002.1, forward strand.
GGCGTCAGCCGCAGTCCCGCCACGCTGCGTTACGCCCGGCAGCGCGGTTGGATTGACCGCGCCGCGTCCTTCGAGACCGCCCTGGACAGCGATCTCCTGATTCTGGCCGCGCCGGTGCGCGCCATCCTGTCTCAGTTGCGGCAAATGCAACGTCGCAAAGCGATCCGCCGCCGCTCGACGGTCGTCCTCGACCTGGGTTCGACCAAAGTGGAAATCACGCGCCTCATGGAGACTCTGCCAGCCCGGTTCGACCCTCTCGGCGGGCATCCGATGTGCGGCAAGGAGAAGTCCGGCATTCGAAACGCCGAGGCTGGCCTGTATCGCGGCCGGGTTTTCGTTCTCACGCCGCTGGCGCGCACATCTCCCCGGGCTTTGCGCCTGGGGCGCGAGTTGATCGCCGTCCTTGGGGCGCGTCCTCTCGTCCTGGCCGCCGAGCGGCACGACGCCCTGGTTGCTCTCACGAGCCATCTTCCCTATCTGTTGGCCTGCGCTCTGATGCGCGCCGTCCTGGCCAGAGAACCTCGAGACGCCTGGCAGGTGGCGGCTTCTGGCTTTCGGGACGCCTCCCGCCTGGCCGCCAGCGATTTGACGATGATGATCGATGTGTTGTTGACCAACCGCTGGCCCGTGATCGCGGCGCTCGAACAATACGCCCTCGAACTGGACGGCCTCCTTTCGCTGCTCCGGGCCGAAGACGAGGCCGGCCTGCGCGCCGCCCTGAAGCCGGCCAAGGAGCAGCGCGAAATTTTGTTCAACCCCTTATCCACGCATGGACTTTAACCGGTCATGGAAACGTCCGCTTCTCTCGAGATTCAGCCTATTTCTCATCCTTTGCGCGCGGTCGTGCGCGTGCCGGGGTCGAAGTCTCTCACCAACCGCGCCCTGTTGATGGCCGCCCTGGCCGAGGGGACGACCTGTCTGACGAATGCCTTGTTCTCGGACGACACCCTCTATTTCGCCGATTCTCTCCAGCGGCTGGGGTTTTGCGTTCATTTGGACAAGGCCTCCCGGAAGATTGCCGTCTATGGGCAGGGAGGGGACATCCCGGCCCGGCGCGCCGCCCTCTTCGTCGGCAACGCCGGCACCGCTGCCCGCTTTCTGACCGCCTTCCTGACCCTGGGCCAGGGGGAGTTTGTCCTGGACGGCGACGCCCGCCTGCGCGAGCGGCCGATAGGCGATTTGATCGCCGCCCTGAGCCAATGGGGGGCGACGATCTCGGCGGCGGATTCTGCGGCGGAGGGGACGCGGCCGTCTCGCCTGCCTGTGCGGATCGCTGCGTCCGGCCTGGCCGGCGGCCGGGCGTTGGTGTCGGGAGATGTGTCCAGCCAGTTTCTTTCGGCTTTGTTGATGACCGCGCCGTATGCGCGCGCCCCGGTCGAGATTCTCCTGACCACGCCGTTGAGTTCCAGGCCCTATGTAACGATGACTCTGAAGATGATGGCCGACTTTGGGGTGAACGTGGACCAGCAGGACGAGCGGCGCTTCCGGGTCGAACCGGGACGTTACCGCTCCCTGTCGGAATACCTCATCGAGGCAGACGCCTCCGCCGCCTCGTATTTCTTCGCCGCGCCCTTGCTCTTGGGCGGTTCGCTGCGGGTGGAGGGAATCAACCGCTCTTCGATCCAGGGCGACATCGCTTTCCTGGACATTCTCCAGGAGATGGGCGGGAGGGTGATCGCCGGGCCGGATTTCATCGAGACGCGCCGCGGCCCATTTTTGCGCGGCGTGGACGTCGATCTGCGTCATCTGCCCGATACGGCCCCGACCCTGGCCGTCCTCGCTCCCTTTGCCTCGACCCCGACGCGCATCCGCGGCATCGCTTCGGCGCGCCTGAAAGAGTGCGACCGCATTGCAGCCGTTTGCGCTGAGTTGACGCGCTTGGGCGTCCGGGCAGAGCCGCGCGAGGACGGCATGACCATCTGGCCGTGCGCTTCGTTCCGGCCGGCTTGTGTGCAGACGTACAACGACCATCGCATGGCGATGGCTTTTGCCCTGCTCGGCTTGCGCGTGGGCGGAATCCGCATCGAAAACCCCGGCTGCGTTTCGAAGACGTTTCCAGATTATTTTGCCGTCCTGGAGGCTTTACGATGATTCGTTTGGGATTGACCGGCTATCCGCTGGCGCACAGCCTTTCTCCCCGCCTGCACATGGCCGCCCTGACGGCCTGCGGCTTGGAAGGCGAATACCGGCTCTATCCGGTTGCGCCGGACGACAAGCAGGCATTGCAGGCGCTGACCGCCCGCCTGCGTTCCGGCGAGTTGACCGGGCTGAACGTCACCCTGCCTCACAAGCAGAACGTGCTGCCCTTTTTGGATGAGTTGACCCCCGAAGCGCGGGCGATCGGGGCGGTCAATACCCTGTATCTTCGGAAGGGACGCTTGATCGGACACAATACCGACGCGGCAGGCTTTCGGGCGGATATGGGGCGTCTGTTCGTCTGCCCGCCGCCCGAAAAGCGGGCGCTCGTCATCGGTTCGGGGGGCGGGGCGCGGGCGGTGGTGTATGTCCTGCTTCGAGACGGCTGGGAGGTGACGGTGGCGGCTCTGTTGCTCGATCAGGCCGAGGCGTTGGCCGAGTCGTTGGGCCGGGCGGCAGGCGGCGGGTCCGTGCGGGTCATCCCGGCGGAGACCGGGGCGATTCGGGCGGCCGCCTCCTCCCTGGCGTTGATCGTCAACGCCTCGCCGGTGGGCATGACGCCTCATCACCAGGCCATGCCCTGGCCGGAGGAAGCGCCGTTCCCGCCGGGCGCGGCGGTTTACGACTTGGTCTATCATCCCCGCGAGACGCGTTTGGCGCGCGCCGCCCGCCGGGCCGGTTTGAAAGCCCTCACGGGGCTGGGCATGCTGGTGGAACAGGCCGCCCTGGCTTTCGAATGCTGGACGGGAACGAGCGCGCCGCGCGCCGCGATGTTTGCTTCGGTGGAGGAAATATGTTGCGTTACCTGACCGCTGGCGAATCGCACGGCGAGGCGCTGACGGCCATCCTGGACGGAATGCCCGCCGGCCTGCCGCTGGACCCCGCCGTGATCGAGCGCGACCTGGCCCGCCGCCGGCGGGGGTACGGCGCGGGGGCGCGCATGGGGATCGAGGACGATCGCGTGCGCATCCTGGGCGGGGTGATGGGCGGCCAGACGACCGGCGCGCCGATTGCCTTGCTGGCGACCAACGCCGATCACGCCAACTGGAAAGGCCGCGCCGTCGCGCCGCTGACCGTTCCCCGCCCCGGCCACGCCGACCTGACCGGCGCGCTGAAATACGGCTACCGCGATCTGCGTCCGGCCCTGGAGCGCGCCTCGGCGCGCGAAACGGCCATGCGGGTGGCGGTCGGCGCGATCTGCAAGCAGTTCCTGGCTCAATTTGGCCTGCGCGTGGGCGGGTACGTCTGTGCCATCGGCGGCGAAGAAGCAGATCTGACGGGCATGCCTTATTTTGAGCGATTCGAACGCGCCGAGGCCAGCGAGGTGCGCTGCCCCGATGAGCAGGCCGGACGGCGCATGAAGGCCAGAATCGCGGCGGCCATCGAACAGGGCGACACGCTGGGCGGCGTGATCGAGGTTGTGGTTTTGGGCGCGCCAGCCGGCCTGGGCGCTTACGCTCAATGGGATCGCCGCCTGGACGCCCGCCTGGGAGCGGCGGTCTTGAGCGTGCCGGCGGTCAAGGGCGTGGAACTGGGCCAGGCGTGGGAAAACGCTCGCCTGTCGGGGACGCAGGCGCAGGACGCCATCCGCTTCGAGGGGCAGACCATCGTCCGGCCGACCAATCGGGCCGGCGGCCTGGAGGGCGGGATCACGAACGGACAGCCGCTGGTCGTCCGGGCGGCGATGAAGCCGATCGCCAGCACCCGTCAGCCCCAGCCGACGGTGGACCTGGCGGCAGGGGAGGAGACGTCGAGCCGCTACGAACGCTCGGACGACTGCCCGCTGCCGCGCGCCGTGCCGGTCGTGGAGGCAATGGCGGCCTATGTGCTGGCCGAGGCGTTGATCGAAAAACTGGGCGGCGACTCGCTGGAGGAAATGAAAGCGCGCTTCGCCGCTCTGCGCAGGCCGCGGCGGGACGACCTTCCGATGGACAACACGCCGCACATCTGGTGGGAGGCGGGATGATGCACATTTTTCTCTATGGGCCGCCGGGGGCAGGCAAATCCACGGTCGGGCGCAGGCTGGCGGCGGCGTTGGACTTGCCCTTCGTCGATTTGGACGCCGAAATCGAGCAGGCCGCCGGGCGGACGATAGCCGCCGTCATGGCCGCGGAGGGAGAGGCAGCCTTCCGCGACCTGGAATCGGCCGCGCTCGCGAGGGCCGCTGCCGGGCCGGCGAGCGTCGTGGCCTTGGGGGGCGGCGCTTTGTTGCGGGAGGCCAATCGGCGGCTGGCGGAGACGAGCGGACAGGTGGTCTTTTTGCAGGCCGAGGAGACGGAACTGGTGGCGCGGCTGCGCGCTGCGCCGGAGGAGCGCCCGCTCCTGGCTGGGGATGCCGCGCGCCAGATGGCCTCTCTGCTGGAGCGCCGCCGTGAGCATTACGCCTCTTTCGCTCTGCGCGTCGCCAGTCGAGACGACCCCGAAACCGTCGCCTGGGACATTCAGAGGCAATTGGGGCGCTTTTGCCTGCGCGCCGCCGGCGCTCGATGCGACTTGCTCGTCCAGCCGGGCGGACTTGCCGACGCCGGGAGACTGCTGGCCGAAAGGGGGCTGCGGGGGCCGGTTGCCCTGGTCAGCGACGCCCGTGTTGCGGCCTTGTACGCCGGGAGGGCGGCGGCCTCTCTGGAGGAATCCGGCTATTCCACTTGCTTGTTGACCTTTCCGCCGGGCGAGGAGAACAAGACCGTCGCTGCGCTGCTGGATTTGTGGAACGGTTTTCTGGCTGCCGGCCTCGACCGGCGCAGCGTGGTCGTCGCCCTGGGGGGCGGCGTGACCAGCGACCTGGCCGGTTTTGCCGCCGCGACGTACCTGCGCGGCTGCGCCTGGGTCGTTCTCCCCACCTCGCTGCTGGCCATGGCCGACGCCGCCATAGGCGGGAAGACGGCCTGCGACTTGCCTCAGGGAAAGAATCTGGTGGGAGCCTTCCATTTGCCGAGGCTGGTTTTGGCCGATCCGGAGGTCCTGGCCACCTTGCCGGAGGAGGAAATCCGCTGCGGCCTGGCCGAGGTGGTGAAGGCGGGCGTGATTGCCGACCCTGGCCTGTTGGCCCTTTGCGGCGCGGGCTACGAGGAAGTGAAGAGCAGGCTGGGGGAGGTCGTGCGGCGGGCGGCGGCCGTCAAAGTGAGGATCGTCGCCGCCGATTTCTTCGAGCGGGGAGGGCGCGAGGCGCTGAATGTAGGGCATACCGTCGGGCATGCGCTGGAGGCGGCGAGCGGCTACCGCCTGAGGCACGGCCAGGCTGTGGCCATCGGGTTGGTCGTCGAGGCCAGGCTGGCGGAGCGGCTGGGACTGGCGGAGAAGGGGCTGGCGGAGCAAATCGCGGCGATTCTTCTGGGGCTGGGGCTGCCGGTCAAGATTCCAGACGGTCTTCCGCGCTCGCGTCTTTTGCAGGCCATGGAATTCGACAAGAAGAAATCGGGCGGCGTGCTGCGTTTCGCGCTGCCCATCCGGCTGGGCGAGGTGCAGCCCGGCGTAACGGTGGAGAATCTGGCGACATTCTTCGAGGAGGTGTGAGGTGACTGCGATCTTGGTTTTGCACGGGCCCAATCTCGATTTGCTCGGCGAGCGGGAGCCAGAGGTCTATGGGAGGCTGACGTTGGAAGAAATCAATGCACGGCTGACGGCGTTGGGTCAGGAACTGGGGGTCGAGGTGCGGTGCGCGCAATCGAATCATGAGGGCGTTCTGATCGAGGCGTTGCACGACGCCCGCGCCTGGGCGGCGGGCGTCGTGTTCAATCCGGGCGGGTACACCCACACGTCCGTAGCCTTGCGGGATGCAGTGGCTGCTATTGGCCTCCCGGTCGTGGAGGTGCATCTTTCGAATATCGAGGGGCGCGAGGAATTCCGACGCGTTTCGCTTCTGGCGCCCGTCTGCCGGGGCAAGGTCGCCGGCTTCGGATGGCGGTCATACGAGTTGGGGCTCCGGGCGCTTGCGGCGATCGCCGCCGAGTCCGGTTCTTGATTCTCAGACAAGCGCCGCCCGAAAAAAGCGCGCGAACCGGCCGGTTCGTTTGCTGTTATACTACAGTTTTTGAAATCAGCCCACCACAGATGCAGCGGCGTAAAACGATCCGCCGCCCGACGGTCGTCATAGACCTGGGTTCATTGGAATGGCTTGGGAAGGTTGTCAGGGCTGCCAGTGGAATTCCAGCCGATCAAGCGCGTGCCAGGATGCGGTTTCCATCCCCGGGAATTGGGAAAGGTCGTATTCGGCGATGATTTCCTGCCCGCTTTGCAGGGAACGGATGCGTAGGCGCATGATGGGCGGCTGGTAGGTCGGGGTAGGGGTCGACTGCCGGGTGCCCTGGGGCGTCGGCGTGTTCCCTTCGATTGGCGGGAACGTGGCACTGGGAGCCAGAGTCAGGGTCGGGCGAATCGTCCCAGCCAGGGTGGGGGTTGGGGTGCGGATCGAGCCGACCTCCAGGGTGACAATGGTCATGTACCAGGCTTGGTCCGGGGAGACCGTCAGCAGCCGTTCGTTGTTGAGGTTGGACCGGCCGATCGTGACCGGAAGCGATGTGACATCTGCCAGGATGGTGTAGGCGCTTTGTTCGGTTTGATTGTTGTAAGAGACGAATCCGGACAGCAGTACCCGGTCGTCGAGGAAGATTACCCTGGTATCCCGCTGGCCGAAGGCAGCTGTGTTCAGTTGCGGGTCCAACTGCGCTAGGACCACCCGGTTGGCGAGCAAGGCTTGCAGATCCCATGTCTCCAGGTCCGTCGGATGGGCTGGCAGGGGAGCCATGTTCAGTTGCTTGGGGTAGTAGATGTCCTGGCCGGTCAGGAAGAACAGCATCCCATCGTCGATCCAAGCCTTGTAGAGCAGATAGACGTCCAAGGGTGTTTCGCTGCCCGTGTCGAGGTCGATCGCCGCCCGCCGGCCGAAGTTGACCAGCGTATGCGTTCCGGGGATCCAGGTGGTCGGGCCTTCGACTCCCGCGACGGTTGTTTCCGTCCTGTCGACCATCTTGACGACGTAGGCCTCCTGGTCCAAGCTGCTGTAGAAGGTCTGATAGTAGACGTACTGACCATCGTCCGACCAGCGGACTTCGGTGAGGAAATTATCGACCAGGCCCGAGGCGCGATAGTCGGTGTGGATAATAATGCCCGCATACGGGCTGACCTCGGTGAATGCCTGTAGGTGGGTCTGCCCCTGGATTGAGGAGAGTGCATGGATGCTCAGCAGGGTCGTTTCTCCAGAGTTAACATCCAGGCGGCGGAGCTGCAGGTAGCCGTTTGCCGCCTCCGAGTAGAGGATCGACGAGCCGTCGGGAGACCAGTAGAAGGATGTGTGTTCCTCTGACTGGAGCGGCGTCTGCGAGATGATCTGGGCGCGGAAGAAATCGCCAATGACCAGGCAGGTGGGGGTGCCAGTCGAGCAGCCGCTGGTTGCGACGAAAGCTACCAGGAGCGTGCCGCCCCCCATCGGCGTGGGAGTCGGCGTCAGCGTGACGGTGGAGGTGGGCGTCAGGGTGGGAGTCCCCCTTGCCAAACCGGTAGGGGTGGATGCGAGCGCCGTGGTCGGTTGGGGCGTCGCAGGAACCTGCTGGCAGGAAGCCAGCAAAATCAGGATGAACAAGAACAAAACGATTCTCTTCATAGTTTCCTCGATCAAGGCCAGGGCGGCAGGCCCCGGACGCGGATCTGACTGGGTAGGAAATAGGAATACTTATGTAAAAGTATGATTGTTTCTGTGAAAATTGCGTTTACAGTCCTCCCTTCCACGTAATCTTATCGAACAACGGGCGTCCAGTCGTCGCCAGCAAACTTGCATTCTAACTGGACGGCAAAGAAGTCCACTTTACCATGTTCCAGATTGGAGCGTATGCGCAAGGCATTTTCGCCATCGGGCAGACGTCGGAACTCCACGATTCGCATGAAGCCATTCCCGTTCTACTTCCAAGCACAATTCGACCGCCGCGAGTGACGTTAAATTTTTGGGTCATGGACCCATCTTTTGATGTCTCAATTATGCACCAAATGAATCTATGTGACAAGCACAAAAAGGGCGGCAAGCCGGAAGCCCGCCGCCCACTTTTCTCTGCTCTCTATTCCCTATAACTTCGGGAACCTGCTCACCACCACCGCCTCGGTCGGCAGGATGGTCTTGTCGCCGAGTTTCATCTCGGCCGGGGCTTTGCCGGTCTCCGCCGGGGCGGACTGATAGATGTAAATCGGCGTCCCTTCGACGGCGTATTTGAGTTCGAGGTAGGCCTGGCCGGTCAGCGTGCCGTCCATGTCGGCGGCGCAGGAGGTGACCCAGCCGATGACGCGCCCGCGCTTGTCGAGGACCGGGTCGCCGTTGTGGGCCATGCGCACGCCCTTCTCGGGGAAGCGGAAGCGGGCGACCACGCCCTTGCGGGCGGCTTCTCGGGCGATGTAGGCCTCGCGGCCGATGAACCAGGGCTTGTAGACCTTGACGTAGGAGCCGAAGCCGGATTCGCCCACGCCCAGGTCGCGTTCTCCGCCCTTGCCCGAGCCGACGCCCATCTCGTGGCCGTAGAGCGGCAGGCCAGCCTCGGTGCGGAGCGAGTCGCGCGCCCCCAGGCCGACCGGCTTGACGCCGAATTTCTCGCCTGCCTTGAGCACCGCCGTCCACAAGTCCACGGCTTTCTCCGGGTGGACGAACAGTTCGAAGGCCATCTTCTCGCCGGTGTAGCCGGTGCGGGCCACGATCAAATCCAGGCCGCCGACTTTGGCCCGGCACAGTTCGGTGCGCTTGAGGGCCATGATGCGGCGTCGGTCCTCAGCGCTGACGCCCATCGCCAGCAGGATGTCGCGGCTCTTGGGCCCCTGCAGGGCGATGTCGACGCGCATGTCCTCGCCCGATTTCGGGTCGCGCAGGTTGCGAATCTCGGCGTTGTAGCCGTAGCAGCGCGCCCAGGGACGGGCGTTGTCGACCTTGACCTTGCCGTCCCGCACGGCGGTCAGCCAGGCGCGGTCCTTGTCGTCGTTGGAGGCGTTGACCACGACCATGAATTTGTCCCAGGCGAGGCGATAGACGAAGTTGTCGTCGATGACGTCGGCGTCGGGGGTCAGGAAGTGCGAGTAGAGCGCCTCGCCCGGGCGCAGGTTGCCGCAGTCGTTGGCGCAGACGCTGTCCAGGAAGGCGGCCGCGTCCTCGCCCTCGATTTGATAGACGCCCATGTGCGAGACGTCGAACAGACCGGCGGCCTGGCGGGTGGCCAGGTGTTCTTCCAGCACCGAGGTGTACCAGACGGGCATCTCCCAGCCGGCGAAGGGGATGATCTTGGCCCCCATCGCTTTGTGCGTCTCGAAGAGCGGGGTGCGGCGCAGCGCGCCTTCCTTTTCTTCCCAGCGGAAGTCGGGCATCGCTTGACCGCCGCCCTTCTCCGCGCCGATGAACCAGGGCTTCTCGGAGCAGCATTCGCCGCATTCTTTGACCTCGACCTGCGCGGCTTTGGAGTCGGCGGCCATGACGATGAAGGGGCCGGGGATGCGCCGCGGGGTCGGGTCGGGCTGGCCGTCCAGGTTGAGGGACACGTAGCCGTCCGAGAGGTCGCGCAGCCAGGCGGCGGCCAGGCCGGCCTGTTCCACCGGCACGGCGATCTGGTAGTGATCCCAGGCCAGACAGGTCAACGTCCCCTTGATGGCGCCCTTGGGGGTGTGCATGCAGAAGGGGGCGCTCTCGCCGGTTTTCAGGGCCGAGAGGTCGGCGCAGACGGTGTAATCGAGCATCTGGCGGACGCGCTCGCCGGTCAGGTCGAAGACGCCGCTGGTGTAGTGGTCGTCAATGTAGTAGAAATGCGGATAGCCATGCCGGGTCGGCTCGAAGTCGATGCCCGCCGATTCGGCCAGAGCGCGGACCTTGCACTTGGCCTCCTCCAGAAGGTTGAAGTCCACTTTGGCGCGGCGGATGCGGCCCTGGCGCGGGGTGTCCACCGAGTGGGGCGCGCAGGCCAGCAGGAGGTCGGCGATGATGTCGGCCAGTTGGCGGGATTTCTCCTCGTCGAAGCCGCGCTGGGTGATCCAGGGCGTGCCGAGGCGGATGCCGGAGGGGTCGCGGGCGTCCTTGTCGCCAGGGATGGTGTTGCGGTTGACGACGATGCCGGCGATGTCGAGGATGCGGGCGGCCTGGTCGCCGCTCAGGGCGGTCCCGTCCGGACCCTTGACGCTGGTGCAGTCCACGTTCAGGAGGTGCGAGTTGGTCCCGCCGAAGGGGACGCGCAGACCGCGCTCCTTGAAGCGCTCTGACATGGCCAGGGCGTTCTTGAGCGTCTGGCGCTGGAGTTTTTCGAATTGCTTGGTGCGGGCCAGTTTGAAGGTCAGGGCCAGGGCGGCGAAGATGTGGACGTGCGGCCCGCCCTGTTCGCCGGGGAAGACGGCCCGGTCGATCTTCTTGGCCAGGGCCGGGTCGGTGGTCAGGATGATGGCGCCGCGCGGTCCGTCGAGCGATTTGTGGGTGGTGGAGGTGATGACGTGGGCGTAGCCGATCGGCGAGGGGACGACGCCGGCGGCGACCAACCCGCCGATGTGGGAGATATCGGCCAGCAGGATGGCTTCGACGGCGTCGGCGATCTGGCGGAATTTCTTCCAGTCAGGAATCCAGGGATAGGAGGAGGCCCCGGCGATGATCATCTTGGGTTTGTGTTCTTTGGCCAGCGCCATGAGGTCATCGTAGTTGATTTGTTCGTTGTGCGGGTCGATGCCGTAGTGGACGATTTTGTAGAATTTGCCCGAGCGGTTGACGGAGGAGCCGTGCGAGAGATGGCCGCCGTGGAGCAGGTTCATGCCCATCACCACCGAGCCGGGTTCGACCAGGGCGTGATAGACGGCGTTGTTGGCCGGGCCGCCCGAAAGGGCCTGGACGTTGACGTAAATTTGTTCGGGCTTGACGTTGTTGGCGGCAAAGGCCTCGGCGCAGCGGCGGCGGGCCAGGGCTTCGATGATGTCGGCGTATTCGGTGCCTTTGTAGTAGCGCGGATCCGAGTAGCGGCGAAAGTGAGCCAGCCGGCGCGGGTAGTCGAGGATTTCGGCCTCGGTCATGAAGCGGGTTTCCTCGTCGGGGTAGCCTTCGGCGTAGATGTTCTGGAAGGCCGATCCCATGGCCTCCCGCACCGCCAGGGGCGCCTGGCTTTCGGAGGGGATGAGGATGAGTTTGCGCGCTTGACGCTCGGCCTCGATCTGGCAGAGTTCATAGACTTCGGGGTCGAGGTCGGCCAGGCTGCCGCGAAAGAGGTAATCGGACATGGGCATCTCCTTTAGTCGGTAGTCGTTAGTCGTTGGTCTTGGTGGTAAGCAACAGGCCGGTCATCATTGTATTCTCTGGCGGGGAAGGGGTCAAGTGAAAAAATACATGTCTGACAGCAGGGCGTTCATTATGGGAGGCAGAGAAGGGGAACAACTCTTCTTTGCTCTCCAACGCAGGATTGAATTCCCCGGCCTCGGGCCGGGGAAAAGAGAGCGGTTTGTCAGGATGCGCTTATTTTCTCGACATGGCGCTGATTGCCTGGAGCAGGGCGTTGACCACCAGCGCGCCGGACTGCGAGCGATGGGCGGCCGAGCCGCCTATGACGCTGCTCTGGACGAGGGCGTTGATGGCGGCCTCGAGGTTGCTGCCGCCGCGCGCTTTGGTGCTGAGGAAGGCCGCGCCGGCGTTGAGCAGGTCGTCCATTCCGATGCCGTCCGATCCCTGGGGCTGACCGGCCGGGGCCTGGGTCTGGGTCGCCGCGCCGAGCAGCGCGCCGAGCAGATCGCCCGCCCCGCTCTGTTGCTGGGCAGGCTGAGGTTGTCCGGCGGCTCCCAGCAGAGCGGAGAGGAGGTCGCCTGCGCCGCCCTGTTGCGTTTGCGCGGGCGGTTGGTCCGCGCCTAGCAGCGCCTGGACCAGCATCATGGCGTTGTCAGGCGTCACCTGGGATTGGCCCTTGAACTTGTCGGCGGCTTTGGCCAGTCCCTGGGCGTATAGTTTCGCCGAGCCGCTCTTCTGCTGGGCGAGGACTTTGCTGGCATGCGAGAGTTGCGCGGCCGGGGCCGCGCCTTTCTTCTGCTGCAAGGCCTGAGTGATGGTCTGGAAGGCCTGCACCATGTTGTCGCCGTGATCGTGGTTGTACGTGTCGGCTTGGTTCAGGCTCTGGCGGTTGCTGTCCAGGGTTTGGGTCACGGCCTGGAACAGATTGATAAGGTCGAGGGCGGTTTGCGCTTTGGACATTTTCTTCTCCTTATATGAAAATACCGGACCAGGAGATGGGCGGAACAGGACTCGAACCTGCGGCCTTCTCTGTGTAAGAGAGACGCTCTGACCAACTGAGCTATCCGCCCGCGGTTGCTATTATACTGTAAATGCAAGGCGTTTTCTCTCTGCGGAAATTTCTATTGCCATTCTGGTTAGAGAGGATTACACTTGCGTCGCGATTTTTATTGCAGGAGGTCCTATGCGCGTCGTTCGTTATCAGGTCGGCGGCGAGCCGCCGCGTTATGGCTGGGTGCTGGAAAACAGAGTCGGCCCCATCGAGGGCGATCCATTCGGCGAATACCGCCGGCTGGAGGCAAATTTGCCCCTCGACTCGGTGCGCTTGCTGGCCCCGGTGAAACCGAGCAAGATCATCTGTCTGGGGCGCAATTATGCGGAACATGCGAGAGAACACAACGCCGAGGTGCCAAAGGTGCCGCTCATTTTTCTCAAGCCGCCCTCGGCGGTGCTCGATCCGGGAGGAAGCATCGTCCTGCCGCCGCAATCGCAGCAGGTGGAGCATGAGGCCGAACTGGTGGCCGTCATCGGCCGCCGCGGCCGCAACATTCTGGCCGAGGAGGCCCAGCAATATATCTTTGGGTACACATGCGGCAACGACGTCACCGCCCGCGACTTGCAGCGTTCGGACGGCCAATGGACGCGCGCCAAGGGCTTCGATACGTTCTGTCCCTTTGGCCCCTGGATCGACACCGACTTCGATCCCTCCGATGCGGTCATCACCTGCCGCGTCAACGGTCAGCCGCGTCAGATGGCCTCGACCCATGACATGGTATTCAGCGTCGCCAACCTGGTTGTTTTCATCTCCTCGGTCATGACTCTGGAGCCGGGCGACCTGATCTTTACCGGCACGCCGGCCGGGGTTTCGCCGCTCAAGGCCGGGGACGTGGTCGAGGTGGAGATCGAGGGGCTGGGGAAACTCAGCAATCCGGTCGTGGCGGCCAGTTGAGCGGGGCAAACGCAACGGCCCTGACGGCGCGCCGCCAGGGCCGTTTTCGATTCAGAGGGGTGTCGTCAAGGATAGACCTCGATGGCGTCCACGTCGCAGCCGTCGCCGGCGCCGCCGACGGGGGAGGTGATGCGGATGTAGTAATAAGAGCCGGAGGCGACGATGGCGTCCACGTCGATGCCGACGCCGGTCCCGCCGATGAGCGTCACCGAAGGGCAGGCGGCGGGGATGTCGGTGTTGTCGGCCTGCGGGCAGGGGGCGATGAGCGAGTTCCAGTACAAGCCGCCGCCGTAGGCGAAGATGGTGATCCAGGAACCGGGGCTGCCGTCCACGCTGATTTCGATGGTGACGAAGTCCATCAGGATGCCCGAGCCGGCGGCGCGCTCGTAATAGACCAGATCCCAGCCGCTGTTGCCGTGCGGGCGGATCGGCGTCGTCAGGCCGAGGACCAGCGACCCGCCGTCGGGGATGGTGGACCAGTCATAGTCGCCGGGGCCGATTTCGACGTTGGGGTAAGGGTTGGCGCTGTTGAGGAAGGTGCAGGCGACCGTTTCGCCGCCATCCAGGTCGATGGTGGCGGTGCGGCTGCTCAGGTTGACCGAGGTGCCGCCGTCGGGGTCGGTGCAGGCCAGGCCGGTCAGAGTCCAGTTGGCGAGGGCGCTTTCGGTCACCGCGTAGGTCCCGGCCAGTTGATTGGCGAAAGTGGTGGAAGCCGTCCCGCCGACGGTGGCCAGGTTGAACGACCCCAGGCCGCCGGTAAAGGAGAAGGTGCTGTTGCCGCCGACGGTGTTCTTGATGATGACAATCGCGCCGCGGTTGGCGTTGGTGAAGGTGCAGGTGACCGTCTCGCCGGGGTCAAGGTCGATGGCGGCGGTGCGCGTCGCGAGGTTGACGGAGGAGCCGCCGTCCGGGTCGGCGCAGACCAGGCCGGTCAGAGTCCAACCGGAGGCGGCCGCCTCGGTGACGGTGTACGCGCCCGGCGTCTGGTTGGCGAACGTCTGGGAGGCGGTGGCCCCGACGGTGGTCAGGTTGAAATTGCCCAGGCTGCCGCTGAATCCGAAGGTGGCGTCGTCGCCGCTGGTGTTCTTGACGATCACGATTGTCCCGCGCTGGGTGTTGGTGAAGGTGCAGGTGATGGCCTCGCCGGGATCGAGGTCGATGACGGCGGTGCGCGTGCCGAGGTTCACCGAGGAGCCGTTATCCGGGTCGAGACAGACCAGGCCGGTCAGGTCCCAGCCGGCGAGGGCCGCCTCGGTGACGGTGTAGTTGCCCGCAACCAGATTCGTGAAGAGCGCGCTGTTGGGCAGGGTCGGGTCGGCGTCGTCGTCCAGCGTAAACGCGCCCAGACTGCCGCCGAAGGCGAAGTCCTGGGGATGGTCGGGCAGGCTGTCTTTGACGATGGTGATCGAACCGGGCGGCGGCGTGGGGGTTGGCGTGTTGGTGGCGGTGGAAGTGGCGGTTGGCGTCGCAGTCGGCGTCGCGGTCGACGGGGGCGGGGTGTAGGGGGTGACTGTGGGCGGCGGAGGAATGTAGGGGGTCGCCGTGGCGGTCGGCGTGGCGGTTGGAGTACCCGTGCTGGTCGGCGTGTTGGCAGGCGTGGAGGTGACCGTCGCCGTTGTCGTTGCCGTTGGGGTAGGGAGAGGAGCCGTGGGCGAGGGCAAGATGACCGGCTCTTGACCGTAAGGGGTCGGGGTCCAATAAATGCTTTGCCAGGCGGGCGGCGTCAGGATTTCCTGGCGCACGGAAGAATAAATTTCTGCGCCGACCGGCTGGCTGGCGTACGTGGCGTCCGGGTCGATATTCGACCCCATGTCGGCTTCTGCCTGCCAGGACGGAACCAGGCGAATCGCCATTTGTCCGGCGATGAGCGTGAACAGGATGCCCAGCAACAATAAGATGCCGAGCAGGCCCCATTCATACACATCCCGGTTGCTGATCATCGTTTGCGCACTCCATCCAGCGGCAGGCGGACGAAGAATTTGCTGCCCGGACAGGCGACCTCATCGTAGCCGGGACTCTCGACCCAGATGCGGCCCTGGTGGGCGTTGACGATGCCGCGGGCGATGGCCAAGCCGAGGCCGGGGCCGCCGCCTTTGAATTTTGTCTTCCCCGACGAGTGAAACAGCACTTCGCCGGTCTGGAAGAACTTTTCGAAGATGGCTTCCTGGTGTTCCTTGGCGACCCCGATGCCGGTGTCCTCGACGACGATTTCCATCTCCGGCGTCTGGGCGTTGCCGCGCACTACCCGCCCGCGCACGTAGATGTGGCCTCCATCGGGGGTGTACTTGATCGCGTTCATCACGAGGTGGTAGAAGACCTTGTACATCAGGTCGGGGTCCACGTAGATGGGCGGCAGGTCGCCCAGTCCCTCGGTGTCCAGGGTGATGTTGCGTTCCTGGAGGCCCTTTTGGAAGGTTTTTTCGACCCGCATCAGGATGGATTTGATTTGGACGCGGTCGGGGACCAGTTCCAGCACGTTGCTGTCGATGCGGGTGACGTCGAGCATGTTGTTGACGATTTCGGTCATCCGATCGACGCCGTCGAGCAGATTCGCCGTCAGGGTTTGCATTTCGGGGTCGTCGCGGGTTTTCATTTCGATCAACTGGGCGTACCCCTTGACGGAGGTCAGCGGCGAGCGCAATTCGTGGGCCGAGACGTCGATGAAACTGGCCTTGGTGCGGTCCATCTGTTCGAGGATGTGGTAGGTGCGTTCCAGTTCGGCGGTGCGTTCCTGGAGGCGAGCGGTCATCTCATCGAAGGTGGAGGCCAGGGTGCCGATTTCGTCCTTGCCGCGGATACCGCTGCGCTGACTCAGGTCGCCTTTGCTGATGGCCTGGGAAGTGCGCACCAGCGAGAACAGTGGGTTGGTGATGCGGCGCGAGACGAGATAACCGATGATGATCACCGCAATCATGGCGACGGTGAAGATGACGACGTACAGGTTGCGGCTGGCCGCGCCCGGCTGGAGGACGTACTCGGCCGGCAGGACGACGGCATAGACGGCCACCTCGCCTCCGCCCACCCGCAACGGACCGCGCGCCAGGCTGTACCAGCGCCCTCCGGCCTGGAAGTTTTCCCCCTCGACCAGACGGGTGGCCTGGGCGGCCCGCCTGTATTCTTCGGGCGTCAAGTTCAACGATTGCAGGAATTCGGGATTCTGCGCTTGGGCTGCCATGCTGGTCGCGATGGCCCGACCGCTTTCGTCGTAGAAGATGACGTCGGCCAGCGAGGTGCTTTTGAGGTAGGGCAGGAGGGTGTCCAGCGAGGTGCCGACGATCACCACCCCGATCACCCGTTCCTGCCAGATGATTGGCACGGCGGTGTAATAGTAGTATCGGCCGTCGAAGGGCTGCAGGGCGATGCCGCGGCCGGGCGGCTGTTGAGGGTCTGGATTGGACAGGATGCTTTGGACGAAATCGAGACGACTCAGACCGCTGGGCGTTTGGAAGACCTGGCTGCTGCCATCGCTTTGCGTCAGCATTTGGAATAATTCGCGTCCGGCGCTGTCCACGATGAGCACGTTTTCGGCGGCCAGTTCGAAGGCCAGCGGGCGGACGACGCCCTCCAGCGCCTCCCGGTCTTCGGCCAGGATGGCTTCGGCCACGCCATTCGTGTAGGCAATCAGCCGCCCCACATTGACGTGGCGCAATTCCTGACGGACCATGGCATCGGAGGCAACCCGGCCGGCTTCGATCAGTTGATTGTTCAGGCGCTCGCTCAGCGTGTTCGACACCAGACGCGTGACGACATATACCCCCAGAATGGCGACCAAGGCGGTCAACAACAGATAGGGTAGAATGACTCGAAAGCGGATGCTCACTAGGTTGATCTTGTTGGCGAGAAGGTAAAAGTGAAGATTTTCTCTATCATTTTACTAGTACAATAGGATTAGCACAATAGGCTGTTGTATCTATTCCAATATTGGTCCGAGCATGACAGACATTACCGGTATCGTTTTCGACCTCCGCCGTTATTCCATCCATGACGGCCCCGGCATCCGCACGGCAGTCTTCCTCAAGGGCTGTCCGCTGGCCTGCCGCTGGTGTCACAACCCGGAGGGCCGCGCCTATGGGCCGGAACTCCTCTTCCGGCCGGGGCGCTGCATCCTGTGCGACGACTGTCTGAGCGTTTGTCCGAATGCGGCCATCAGCCGCAGCGGCGACGAAATCCGCATCGCCCGCGATCGCTGCCGGGTCAGCGGGGCCTGCGCGGCCGTCTGCCCGACCCAGGCGCTGGAAATCGTCGGCCGCGAGATGACCGTCGCCCAAGTCCTGGAAGACATCGAACGCGACCGGCCCTTCTACGAACAATCCGGCGGCGGCGTGACCTTCACCGGCGGCGAGCCGCTCGCCCAGCCGGACTTTCTGCGCGCCCTGCTGCAAGCCTGCCGGACCCGCGGCCTGCACACCGCCCTGGACACCTGCGGCTACGCCCCCTGGGCCGTCCTAGACGAAATCCGCCCGCTCGTGGACCTCTTCCTCTACGACCTGAAACTGATGGACGACGCCTGCCACCAGGAGTGGACCGGCGTCTCGAACGCGGAGGTTCTCGCCAACCTGCGGCGGCTCTCGGAGGCCGGGCAGGAGGTTTTTGTCCGCCTCCCGCTCGTTCCCGGCGTCAATGACGGCGAGGAGAATCTCCGGCAAACCGGCGCGTTCCTGGCCTCGTTGCCGACCGTCCCCGCGGTCGAACTGCTCGCCTATCACCACATTGCCGAGGCGAAATATGCCGGCCTGGGACGGGAATATGGATTGAACATCCGTCCGCCGGACGCGGAACACATGAGACGGTGCGCCGCCATGCTGGACGAATATGGAATTCGGGTGGTGAATGCCAACCGATGAGAGGTACAATATCCGCAAGAAAGAACGACGTTTGGAGACGCCTATGCCCATGACCGATCGCGTCCGCAAATTGCGCCAGCAATCCCTCGATGCCGAGGAGACCCTCTCCGCCGAGCGCGCCCTCCTGTTGACCGAATTCTATCGGCAGGACTTGGGCCTTCTGTCCGTTCCCGTGCGGCGGGCGATGGCCTTTGCCTATCTGATGGAACACAAGACGGTCGTCATCAACGAGGGCGAACTGATCGTCGGCGAGAAGGGACCTGCCCCCAAACACGCCCCCACCTACCCGGAACTGTGCTGCCACACCCTCGAGGACCTCGACATCCTGAACTCGCGCCCGAAGACCTCGTTCAAGGTCGGCCCGGAGACGCGCCGCGCCTACGAGGAACAGGTCATCCCCTTCTGGCAGGGCAAATCCATGCGCGATCTCATCTTCGCCGAGATGACGCCGGAGTGGAAGGCGGCCTACGAGGCCGGAATCTTCACCGAATTCATGGAGCAGCGCGCCCCCGGCCACACCGTCCTGGACGACAAAATCTACCGCAAGGGCATGCTCGACTTCATCGCCGACATCGACGCCCGTCTGGCGTCGCTCGATTACTTGCATGACCCCGAAGCCTACGCCAAGCAGGAAGAACTGAAGGCCATGCGCATCTGCGCCCGGGCGCTGATTCGCTTCGGGGAGCGATACGCCGAGGAGGCGCGGCGGCAGGCGCGAGCGGAGTCCGATCCGCAGCGCCGCGCCGAACTGGAGAGAATCGCCGAGGTCTGCACCCGCGTCCCGGCCCACGCGCCGCGCGATTTCTGGGAGGCGCTGCAATACTACTGGTTCGTCCACCTGGGCGTGACCACCGAACTCAACACCTGGGACTCGTTCTGCCCCGGCCACCTCGACCGCCACCTGCTGCCGTTCTATGACCTGGCTGCTCACCCGCGCGAGTATTACGAGGAATTGCTCCAGTGCTTCTGGATCAAGTTCAACAATCAGCCCGCCCCGCCCAAGGTCGGAGTGACGGCGGCCGAGAGCGGCACCTACACCGACTTCGCCCAGATCAACCTCGGCGGCCTCCTGACCGACGGCTCGGACGGCGTCAACGAGGTCACCTACCTGCTGCTCGATGTGATCGAGGAAATGCGCCTCTTGCAGCCGTCCTCCTCCATCCAGGTCAGCGAACAGAACCCGGACGAATTCATCAAGCGCGCCGCCAGAATCATTCGCACCGGCTTCGGCCAGCCGTCGGTCTTCAATGCCGACCTGGTGGTGCAGGAGATGGTGCGGGTGGGCAAGTCGCTCGAGGACGCCCGCAACGGCGGCACGAGCGGCTGTGTGGAGACCGGCGCGTTCGGCAAGGAAGCCTACATCCTGACCGGTTACTTCAACATTCCCAAGATTCTCGAACTGACCCTGCACGACGGCTTCGACCCGCGCACGAAGAAGCAACTCGGCCCCCACACCGGCGACCCGCGCACCTTCGCCTCCTTCGACGACCTCTTCGCGGCTTTCGAGAAGCAGATGCTGCATTTCATCGACATCAAAGTCCGGGGCAATAACGTCATCGAGCGCCTCTACGCCGCCTACCTGCCGGCGCCCTTCCTGTCCCTCCTGATCGACGACTGCATTCAGAAGGGCAGGGACTATCACGACGGCGGGCCGCGCTACAACACCTCCTACATCCAGGGCGTCGGCATGGGGACGATCACCGATTGCCTGGCGGCGCTCAAATATCACGTCTTCGACCATCGGACCTGGACGATGGACGCCTTCCTGCGCATGCTGGAAGCGGACTTTGCAGGGTATGAGCGCGAGCGCCAGATTCTGCTCAACAAGACTCCCCGCTACGGAAACGACGACGACTATGCCGACGACCTGCTGAAGCGCGTCTTCGAGGCCTATTACAACGCCATCGAGGGCCGCCGGAACACGCGCGGCGGCGAGTATCACATCGATCTGCTGCCGACCACCTGCCACATCTACTTCGGTTCGGTGACCGGGGCGACGCCGGACGGACGCCGCGCCTGGTCGCCGTTATCGGAGGGCATCTCCCCCGTCCAGGGCGCGGACCGGCGCGGCCCGACCGCTGTGCTCCGTTCGGCGGCCAAGATGGATCACGTCCGCACCGGCGGCACGCTGCTCAACCAAAAATTCACGCCCTCTCTGCTCGCCGACGAGACCGGCCTGGACGCGCTGGTCGGCCTCGTCCGCGCCTATTTCAAGTTGGGCGGGCATCACATCCAGTTCAACGTGGTGGACGCCGAGACGCTGCGCCGGGCGCAGCAGCACCCCGAAGAATACCGCGACCTGATCGTGCGCGTCGCCGGTTACTCGGACTACTTCTGCGACCTGAGCGAGGCCTTGCAAAACGAAATCATCGCCCGCACCGAGCACCAGTCGTTCTAAAAGGAGACGAACATGAAGAAGATTTTGCCCCTGCTCGGGCTTTTTCTGACCATGCTGGCCTGCAGCATTCCCCAGACGGTCACCCCTCCGCCGGTGACGACCGAACCGCCGTCCCCCGCACCACCTACCGAAGAGACCGTCCAGGTCAATGCGACCTGCAACGAGTTATCTTTCTACCTCGACCCTGCTCTGGCTGCTTCGTACACTTGCGAGACCGTCCCGGCCTCGAATGTGGAATTCGAGATTTATCCTCAGTACACCAACGTTGTCTTGCAAGGGTACCCTCTGTCGGGTACGACTTTCACGCCCCACATTTCTGTCTTTCCCGTCGCCGCCTACAACGCCTTGCGCCCCGATTATGTCCCCGGCCGGCTGGTGGAATTGCAAGCCCTGACGGCCGGAGGCGCGCCCGGGACAGACGCCTTGCCCTTCCTGCCGCTTTTCAACGCCGCCCAGACCTTCCATGCCCAGTACCGGGTGGTTCCTTTTCAAAATGGCAGCGGCATCCGCTTCCTGACCCTCTACGCCCAGTATTTTGCCCCGGTCAACAACCAAGACGTGTTCTACACCTATCAGGCCCTCACCGCCGATGGTCAATACTGGGTCTCGGCGATTCTGCCGGTCAATCACGCCATGCTGCCGCCCAACGCCGATAACCCGCCCGGCGGCCAGACCTGGGAGCAGTTCGGCAACAATTATGAACCTTATATCACCGACATGGTCAATCAGTTGAACGCCCAGCCGCCGGAGAGTTTTCTCCCCTCGCTGACGCTCCTCGACGCCCTGGCGCAGAGCATCATCATCCAGCCGTAAATAAGAACCCGCTCCTTTCAGGGGAGCGGTTCTTTCTCGCTTGGGTCTTTTTTGGCCGGGATGCGGATTCGGCTGGCGGCGAGGAAATTCAGGACGGCGATCACAACGCCCGCCAGGAAAACATACTGGAAACCGAACCGATTCCAGATGACGCCGCCAATCAGGGCGATGCTGATCGAAAAAATGTGGTCGATGGTCACCCCGGCGGTCAGCGCCGGTTGGACGTCGGCGTCCTCTTTGGCGATCTTTTTCATGTACATCGAGCGCGCCATCCCGACCGAAAATAACATTTGGTCGAGCAGAAAACAGGCGAAGATAAGGACCAGCGCCGTCTGTTCGGCCAGAATGGATTTGGCAAATCCATAACCGAGGCAGACGAACACCAAAAGGACCGCCTCTGCCTGCAGAATCTTCTTCTCGCCGAAGCGGTCGATGGCCCGCCCCAGAAAGGGCTGGAACAGGATGCCGATGACGCCGCCGATGGTGAACAGCGTCGCCAGCGTCTCGGTCGGCTGGTTGAAAATGGTGACGATGACCCAGGGGGCGAAGGTGATGAAAATCTGCTTGCGCGAACCGGAAAGGACATTCAGGAGATAGAACAGGCAGTATTCGCGGTGCAGCCGCAGGAACGTGCGGGGCGGCCTGACCTCGTCCCGCTTCATTGCCAGCATCAGCGCCGCGGCCGCGCCCAGTCCGAGCGCCGCCAAAGCGAACGAATGCTCGAAGCGGAAGCCCAGAAAGCGGAAGCCCAAAACGACCAGGAAACTGCCCAGGATGGCGGCGAAATTGCGGATGGCGTTCAACTGACCCAGCCGCCGCCCGGTCTGGCCCTCGCGCGCCAGTTCCATGCCGATCGTCGAGGCCAGCGGCATCATCAGGTGCTGTCCCATGCTGTAGATGAATAGGAACAACACCATAATTCCGTAACTCGCCGAGGCAAAACCGATCAAGAGCGCCCCCGCGGCGCTCATCAGCAGAGAGGCGGCGCTCAGTCGGCGGCTGCACAGAAACCACAACGCCGCCGAGACGAACACCACTAGAAAGCCGGGCAACTCGCGCGGAAATTCCAGGAACGAACGCTGGAAGCCGGTCAAGTCGAAGCGGAAGTCGAGAAAGTTGTTGAAGGTGGAATCGTAGATGCTGTA
Organism: Chloroflexota bacterium; assembly: GCA_019873655.1. Lineage (GTDB taxonomy): Bacteria > Chloroflexota > Anaerolineae > Anaerolineales > Villigracilaceae > JAFGSI01. The sequence goes on from JAIOAU010000002.1 coordinate 124,931, forward strand.
CGCCATCCCCATCATCAACGACGCGGCGGCGAACAGTTTCAACTCGCGGGGAATGCTTCCCCAACGGGCAACAGGGTTCATCGATGGCCTCTCATGAGAGTGTGGTGATGATGGTCTGACGGGCCCCGGCGGACTGCAGGGCGGCGGCGACCGCCCCGGCGTTTTGCGGCTCGACCAGCGCGACCATGTTCCCCCCGCGCCCTCCGCCGCTCATCTTCGCCCCCAGCGCCCCGGACCCGCGGGCGGCGTCCACCAACCGGTCCAGTTCGGCGCTGGAGACGGTCAACTCTTGCAGGAGCGTGTGATTATCGTCCATCAGCGCGCCCAGCAGACGCCAGTCGCCCCGCTCGAGGGCGCTGCGCGCCGCCCGGACAATTTCCCCGATCTGGTCGAAGACCCGCTCCCAGCGCTGCGGATCGGCCTCCCAAAGCCTGCGGACGTCCGCGACCGATTCTTTTGTCGGCGCTGCAACGCCCGTGTCGCCGATGACCAGCGTAAACGGCATTCCTACCTTTAGCCGCTCGATGGGCTGTCCCCGAACAAAGTACACCGCCTGGCCGTAGGTGATGACCGTGTTGTCGATGCCCGAAGGCGTGCCGTGGTGCAATTTCTCGGCCTCGAAGGCCAGGGCGTTGACCTGTTCATCGGTCAGCGGCTGGCCCAGAAAGGCCGAAAGCGCCCGGATGACGGCCACGCTCACCGCCGCGCCGGAACCCAGGCCGGAGGCGACCGGAATGGTGGACCGAACGTGAACCGTGCAGTCGGGCGGGCGGGAGACGCCCAGGGCGGAGAACACGCTCCGGATGACGGCCGCCAGCGGCTGGTCGGGGGCGAGATCGGCCAGCGGGGCCGAGAGACCGACGTCCGGCGCTTTCACCCAGACCCCGCCGCGGGCGTCCGCGCCGACCGTCGCTGTCGCCTGCACCTGAGTCACCGGCGCGGCCAGGGCCGGGCGTCCGTAAACGACGGCGTGTTCGCCGAACAGGATGATCTTGCCGGGCGCGGAAGCAGTTGCCATGGATTAGACGAAATAGAACACAGCCAGGACGGTCAATCCCCACAGGATGAGAGATATTTGGAACGGCCGGTCGGAAAGCAGAATCTCCTCCGGTTCACTGCCGCTGTTCTTGACCTGGACCAGGTACAGATAGCGGAAGATGGCATAGGCCACGAAGGGGATGGTCAGCATCAGGGCGTGGTTGGCGGGGGCTTCGGGCCGGAAGAAAGTGTAGAGCGAGTAGGTCACCAGGGTGGTGCCGGAGACGATGGTGATGAACTGGTCGAGCAGGGGGAGGGTGTAGCCGTCCAGCACCTTGCGGTGACCGCCGGAGGCTGCTTCGAGCAGATACAACTCGGCGCGGCGCTTGCCGAAGCCCAGATAGAGGGCCAGCAGCGTCATCAGGACATACAGCCAGGGCGAGAAGCGCTCCACGACGATCAAGGTCGTGCCGGCGTGGACGCGCAGGACGAAGCCGGCGGCGATGACCAGCACATCCAGGATGAGGGCGTGCTTGAGCCACTTGGAATAGGCCAGCATCAGGGCAAAATAGACCAGCAGGGTGAGGGCGAACTGCCAGGCCAGGAAATAGCCCGCAATCATCGAACCCAGCGCCAGGATGGCGGCGACGGCGGCGGCGAGGCGGATGGGCAGCGCCCCCGAGGCGATGGGACGTTTCTTCTTGGCCGGGTGCTGGCGGTCGGCTTCCACGTCCAGGATGTCGTTGATGAGATAGACGGCGCTGGAGATGAGGCAGAACAGGCCGAAGCCAGCCAGCGTGCGCAGGAAGTCGGTCGGGTGGAAAAGTTTGCCGTCGAAGACCAGAGCGGCAAAAATGAAGGCGTTTTTCGTCCACTGGCGCGGACGCAGGGCTTTGAGCAAGGCTTTGAGCATGGGTGTATTTTACACGATAGCGGTACAATACGGATATGGAAAAAAACCGCCTCGACCTCCTGCTCGTCGAACGCGGCCTGGCCGAGAGCCGCGCCAAAGCCCAGGCGTTGATCATGGCCGGCCAGGTGCGCGTGGACGGGCAGGTGGTGGATAGACCTGCATCGAATGTTTCGAATGAGGCGAATATAGTTGTTGACGAAGGCCCGCGCTTCGTCTCGCGCGGCGGCGAGAAACTGGAAGCCGCGCTGACGGCCTTCGGCGTCGAGGTCGGCGGCCGCGTCTGCGCCGACGTGGGCGCGTCCACCGGCGGGTTCACCGACTGTCTGCTCCAGCGCGGGGCGGCCAAAGTGTACGCCATCGACGTGGGCAAGGGGCTGCTGCACTGGAAACTGCGCTCCGACCCGCGCGTGATCGTCATGGAGGAGACGAACGCCCGTTTCGTCGAGCGCCTGCCGGAGCCGGTCGGCCTGACGACGATCGACGCCTCGTTCATTTCGCTCAAGATTTTGCTGCCGGTGGTCAAGGGGTGGGGGGACGAGGTCATCGCCCTCATCAAGCCCCAGTTCGAGGCCGGGCGCAGGGAGTCGGCCCGCCACAAGGGCGTGATTCGCGACCCCGAAGTCCATCGCGCCGTGCTGAACGAGGTGCTGTCCTTTGCCCGGGAAATCGGTTTTGGCGTGCGCGGCCTGATTCGCTCGCCCATCCTGGGGCCGAAAGGAAACGTCGAGTTCCTGGCCTGGCTGCGCCTGGGCGAGGCGGGGGATTCCAGAGACCTGGAGACCACCCTGGAGACTCTTGGCCTCTAGGGGTCTGGGGTGAAAATCGGGTATACTTCCGGCGCGCCATGAACAACATCCGCAACTTCTGCATCATCGCTCATGTGGATCACGGCAAGTCCACCCTGGCCGACCGGCTGCTGCATCTGACCGGAACGGTGCCTGAGCGCGACACCACCGAGCAGATTCTCGACTCGATGGATTTGGAGCGCGAGAAAGGTGTCACCATCAAGGCTTCGGCGGTGCGCATGAACTACACCGCCGCCGACGGCCAGACCTACGAACTGAATCTCATCGACACCCCCGGCCACGTGGACTTCGGCTACGAGGTCAGCCGCGCCCTGGCGGCCTGCGAGGGGGCCATCCTCGTCGTGGACGCGACCCAGGGCATCGAGGCCCAGACCCTAGCCAACCTCTACCAGGCCCTCGAAGCCGACCTGACCATCGTGCCGGTCATCAACAAGATCGACCTCGTCACCGCCCGGCCGGATGAGGTCGCCGAGGACATCGCCAGCCTGCTGGGGGTCCCGCCCGAGTCGATTTTGCGCGTCTCGGCCAAGACCGGCGAGAACGTCGCCGCGGTGCTGGAGGCGGTCGTCGCCCGCGTCCCGCCGCCGAAAGGGGACGCCGAGGCGCCGCTGCGCGCCCTGGTCTTCGACTCGCACTACGACTCGTACAAAGGCGTGGTCGCCTACGTGCGCGTCGTCGAGGGCCGTTTGGCCGCCGCCGACGACATCCGCATGATGTCCACCGGCGCGGCGGTCAAGCCCATCGAGGTGGGGATTTTCGCCCCGATGATGAAGCCGGTCGCCGCGCTTTCGGCGGGCGAGGTGGGTTACATCGCCACCGGCCTGAAGAGCGTGCGCGACGCCCGCGTCGGCGATACCATCACCAGCGCCGCCCGTCCCGCCGCCGCGCCGCTGCCTGGCTACCGCCACCCCAAGCCGATGGTCTTCGCCGGCATCTACCCGGCCGAGGCCGACGACTATCAGGATTTGCGCGAGGCGCTGGAAAAACTGCAACTCAACGACGCCTCGCTCTACTTCGAGCCGGAGACCTCGCAGGCGCTCGGCTACGGCTTCCGCGCCGGATTCCTGGGTCTGTTCCACATGGAAATCATCCAGGAGCGCATCGAGCGCGAGTACGACCTGGACGTGGTCTTCACCGCTCCGACCGTGGCCTACGAGGTCCTGCTGCGCGACGGCACGACCCGCATCGTGGACACCCCCGCCGACCTGCCCGACGAGGGCGAGATCGAGGAAATCCGCGAGCCGTGGATGACCATCGAAATCATCACCCCGACCGAGTTCTACGGCCCGATCATGGAACTGGCCACCAAACGGCGCGGCATCTTCAAGGGGCCGCAATATCCCGCTCCGCACCGCGTCCAGTTGAACTTCGAGATTCCGCTCTCCGAGATCATCGTGGACTTTTTCGATGAGTTGAAGAGCCGCACGCGCGGCTACGCCTCGCTCGATTATCAGTTCCTCGAATACCGCCCCGATAAACTGCAAAAACTGGAGATTTTGGTCAACGGCGAGCCGGTGGACGCCTTGGCGGCCATCGTCCACACCAAGGATGCCTATCACAAAGGCCAGCGGATGATCACCAAACTGAAGGAACTCATCCCGCGCCAGTTGTTCGAGGTCGCCATTCAGGCCTCTTCGGGCGGACGGGTCATCAGCCGCGCCAACGTCAAGCCGCTGCGCAAGGACGTGCTGGCCAAGTGCTACGGCGGCGACATCACCCGCAAGAAGAAATTGCTCGAAAAGCAAAAGAGAGGCAAGAAGCGCATGAAGATGGTGGGAAACGTGGAAATCCCCCAGGATGCCTTCATGGCGGTGCTGAAATTGGAAGAGGAGTGATTCTGGCCGCGAAGCAACGGTGCAAGGATTTGGTTCCGAATTCTGGAGACTTCGGACTGCGCGTGTTCTTGCTCGCATAGACCAGACTGCAACTTCGCGTCGAAGGATTCCTATGTCGAATTTCTGGAAATCGGCCCGGCGCTGGCTGCCCGGGGTCCTCGTCAGCCTGGCGGCCGTCGCCGCGATTCTCTACTTCGTGGATTTGAAGGAACTCGCCTCCGCGCTGCAGAAAGCAGACTGGCGTTTTCTGGCGGCGGCTGTGTGCGTCTCTACCGTCTGGATTTTTGTGCGCGGCGCAGTCTGGCGCGCCCTGCTGCAGAACCGGGCCTCGTACTGGCGCGTCTTCCTGACCGTCTGCGAGGGGTATCTGCTCAACAATTTCTTTCCCTTTCGCTTGGGGGAGGTGGGGCGGGCTTTCCTGATCAGCCGCAAGAGCGAGGTCGGTTTCATGGAAGCCCTCTCGACCATCGTCATCGAGCGCGTCCTCGATCTGGCCTATTCGGCGGCGGTTCTGCTCCTCGGCGTGAGTTTCCTCGTCCAGGCGGCCGGTGCAGAGACGGTAGCCTATCTCATCGGCGGAGTGATGCTCTTCGGCCTGGCGGTTCTTTACCTGCTGGCCCGCAACCGCGCCTGGGCGGCGGCCCGCTTCGAGCGGTTGAGTCAGCGCTGGCCTGCCCTCCAGCGCCTCGGCGGGCAATTCCTGTCTTCGTTCTTTGCCGGCCTGGAGGTCCTGACCGACAGCCGCCGTTTTTTGGGCGTTCTCGGGCTGATGACCCTCAACTGGAGCATTGCCGTCTTGCAGTTCTTTCTCTTTATCCGGGCTTTCTTCCCCGACGCCCTCTGGACCTGGGCGGTCTTCGGTCTGGGCGCAACGGCATTCGGCAACGCCATCCCCTCTCTGCCCGGCGCCGCCGGGACATTCGAGGGCGCTTTCGCCGGCGCGCTGACCCTGCTGACCGGCAAAGAGGCCGTCGCTCTGGCCGCGGCCCTGACCAGTCACCTGGCGGGGTATCTCATCAACGGCGTTCTGGGCGTCTATGCCTTCTCCACCGAGGGAGAGACGCTGATGGGGGTCTATCGGCAACTGCGCAGACAACAGGAGCGGGTCTGACGCTCTGCTCGTTTTTTCCTGCGTTATAATCAGCCCGTTTCGCGAGGCGCTAATTCAACCTTTTTGCTGCAAAGATTGTCTGGAAGGTAAAAGCATCGAATTAGCGAATTTTCCAAACCTTTTTCGTAGAACTCGCGTCATTCGATGCTGAAAAGCAGCAACGCGCTGGCCGCGACGAAAGTTTGAATCACCTCGAGTGAAACCTCCCCGGTTTGGGTGTCTGGTCGTTTTATGAACATCTTGATTACGCTCACCTATTACCGTCCCCATTATTCCGGCCTGACCATCTACGCTGAACGGTTGGCGATGGCGCTGGCCCGCCGCGGCCACCACGTGGCGGTGCTGACCTCGCAATTCTCGCCGCGCCTGCCGCGTCTCGAGCGCCTGGACCGGGTGACGGTGGTGCGCATGCCGCCGCTGATGCGCGTCAGCAAAGGCCTCATCATGCCCGGCATGCCCTTCGCGGCCTGGCGTCTCGCCCGCTGGGCCGATGTCATCAACCTGCACATGCCGCAACTCGACGCCGCTTACATCGCCTGGATTGGCAGGCTGCTGCGCAAACCGGTCGTCCTGACCTATCAGTGCGACTTGCGCCTGCCGCGCGGCCTGATTCACGCGATCGCCAACCAGGTCTCGCACGTTGCCAATCACATTGCCGCCTGGGGCAGTCAGGCCATCGTCAGCATCACCCGCGACTACGCCGAGCATTCCCCTTACCTGAGGCGTTACTTGAACAAAGTGCGCGCCTTCGATCCGCCCATCCAACTGGCTCACGCTTCCGACGCCGACGTGCAGGCTTTTCGGCAAAAATACGCCGTCCGGCCGGAACAGCGCATCATCGGCATGGCGGCCCGCCTGGCGACCGAAAAGGGCGTCGAGTTCCTCGTCCAGGCCTTGCCCGAAATTCTCAAGGCTTTTCCCACCGCCCGCGTCTTGTTCGTGGGGCCGTATCAGAATGTCGTCGGCGAGGAGAAATACGCCCGCCGCATCCTTCCTCTCCTCCGCGGCCTGGAAGACCACTGGACTTTTCTGGGAATCGTCCCCGATGTGGAAATGACCGCTTTTTTCAAGACGTGCGAAGTGCTTGTCCTGCCGAGCCTGAACAGCACCGAGGCCTATGGCCTGGTGCAGGCCGAAGCCATCACTTGCGGGACGCCGGTGGTCGCCTCCGACCTGCCCGGGGTGCGCGTCCCGGTGACCGAGACGGGGATGGGCCGCGTCGTCCCGGTCGGCGATTCGGAAGCCATCGCCCGGGCGGTAATCGAGATCCTTTCAGCGCCAGAGCGATTCCGCCGCGACCCAGCCGACTTCCAGCGGCGCACCTCGCCGGATACGCTGGCGGCGCGCTACGAAGACTTGTTCGAGGAATTGCTTTCGAAGAATGGTTAATTCATCGGCGCTCGACGCGCACGTACAGGATGCCGGCGTTGTCGTCCAGGGCGTTGTCGTTGATGCGCAGTTCCAGCCAGCCGCTTCGGAGCGCGGGAGCGGCGTACTCCTTGCCGATGCAGAACATCTCGTAAGCGGAGAGCCGGCCGATCAGGGCCGCGTGGTGACAGCCCGTCAGGACATTGTTGTCCTGATTGAGGCCGGATTCCAGATTGCCGTCCCCGTCCCGAAACGGGCAGCCGTAATCCGGGCATTCGGACCACGAACCGCCGACCTGCGTGATGACCAAAAGATCGCCTGCTTGCACCCACAGGCCGGCGTGCTGCCAGCCTCGATCGGCCCGCACCTCGACGATGGCGCCGGTCGGGGCGGAGGGCGCTGGCTTGAGCAGCCACCCGGCGGCGAACCCCGCCGCGCCGACGGCGCACACCAGGCCGGTCAGCGCCGCGCCGAGCAGGAAAAAGACGAGATTTTGACGATCTATTCTCATACCTCAATTATACATGCCTGCTAAAGACCTGCTTTTCCTTCACCTGCGCGACCTGCCCTACTTCCGCGCCCTGCTGCGGTCGGTGGAGGCGCAGTTCTACCCGGCCCTCGACCTGCCCGCCCCGACCCTCGACCTGGGCTGCGGCGACGGACATTTCGCCTCCCTGGCCTTCGACCGTCCCCTCGAAGCGGGCCTGGACCCCTGGCGGGATTCCCTGCGCGAAGCGCAGCGCCGCCGGGCGCACCGCTGGCTCGTCCAGGCCGATGGCGCGGCGATGCCGTTCCCGGCCGGTTATTTTGGCAGCGCCCTCAGCAACTCGGTGCTGGAACATATTCCGCACGTCGAAGCCGTCCTGGCCGAAGTCGCCCGGGTGCTGCAACCCGGCGCGCCGTTCGTCTTTTGCGTCCCCAATCCGCGTTATTTCAGCGCCCTTTCGCTGGCGCGCCTGCTTGGGCCCGGCTACCGGCGGTGGTTCGGCCGCGTCTCGCGCGTCGTTCACGCCGACGAGCCGCCGGTCTGGGAGGCGCGGCTGGAGCGGGCCGGTTTCCGGCTGGAGAGGTGGTGGTCCTATTTCTCCCCGGCGGCCATGCGCGTGTTAGAATGGGGACATTACCTGGGCCTGCCTTCGCTGCTTGCCCGCAAACTGACCGGCCGCTGGATTCTCGTCCCCTCGCGGGCCAATTTGTTGCTGACGGAACGGTTCGTCCGCCGGTACGCCTCCGCCGAGCCGGTCGAGGACGGCGTGTTCACCTTCTACGTTGCCCGAAGACATTCAACGATTTGACCCTCTGACTGCCGACTATCTGATTTGCAATGCCCTTCGACGAAACCTATTTTTCCTCTCACGCTTACCGGAACGTCTCCTTTGCCCGCTTCAGCCAGTATTGGTGGTCGAACCGCTTTTACGCCATCCTGGCGCGCCGCGCCGGACGTCGCGGCGGTCGCCTGCTCGAGGTCGGTTCCGGGCTGGGACATCTGGTCGGGCGGCTGGAGGGTCATTTCGAGACCTTCGCGGTGGACGTCAATCCCTGGGCGCTGGTACAATCGAAGACCGTTGCAAGGCGCACGCCGCTGTCCCTGGCCTCGGCCGAGGAGTTGCCTTTTACGGACGGCGTCTTCGACGTCGTTGTGCTCAAGCATGTGGTTGAGCATCTGCCGCGCCCGGAGCGGGCGCTCGCCGAGGCGGCTCGTGTTCTGGCCCCGGGCGGAGGCTTGATTCTTTCGGCGCCCAATCTGTCCTCGGTGGCGCGTCGCTGGAAAAAAGAAAAATGGATCGGCTATCAGGATCCAACGCACATCTCGCTCAAAGAACCGGCGGAGTGGCTGGCCCTTCTGGGCGCGGCCGGGTTCGAGGTCCGGCGCGTCTTCTCCGATGGGTTGTGGGACGCGCCCTATATCCCCCTCGCGCCGAAGGCGCTCCAAAAGTTGATCTTTGGCGCGCCGGGCGGTTTCCAGGCGGTGACAGGAATCGTCTTCCTCCCCCTGCGCTGGGGCGAGACGATGATCGTGATTGCGCGGAAATCAAACCACCTTCAAGAGCAACCAACGGACTGATGTAGCATGCAGGAGCCAAGCGTACTCGATTACGTCAAGTCCATTTTCAAAGACTGGAAATCGTTCGTCGGCTTCCTCCGCGCCCTCTTCGACGCGGCCCGGTGGGAGGAGTTCAACCGCCATTTCGTCGAGGCGATGCCGCCCGAACCGCTCCCGCCCGAGCCGCCGGTTTTGCCGGCGGAGGGCCAGGCGGTCTTTCCCTGGCGCGCTGCCCTGGCGCTCTTCCTGGCCCTGGTGGGACAATGGTTTCTGGAAGCGGGCGTCCGCAATGCTGCGGCCGGGATTCTTTTCTACGCGCTGGCGGTTGCTCTGGCGGTCTGGAGCGCGCGGCGCGGCGAGTGGATTCTGGCCTCCCCGCCTGCCGCGACCCAGCGCCGCGCCGAGGCGTTGACCGTCCGTCTGCTGCCGTTCCTGATCGGCAGCCTGGGGGGAACGGTTTGTGCCGTGGCGGCCTTCCTCGATTTTGGCGGCAATCGCTTCACCTGGCACAATCTCATCTGGTGGCTGCTGGCCACCGGTTTCTGGATGTTGGTCTTCTGGCAGTCGTCATCCCAGGCGCGCCAGCGTCGGCGGCCGCCGCGGACTGCCGCGGAGCGCCGTCAGGCCTGGCTGTGGGCCGCGCTCGTGTTGGCGGCGGCGGTCGTGGTCATCTTCTTCCGTGTGTACCGCCTGAATGAAGTCCCCGCCGAGCCGTTCAGCGATCACGCCGAGAAAATCCTGGACGTATATGACCTCAGCCAGGGACAGTACAAGATTTTCTTCGAACGCAACACCGGCCGGGAGGGTTTGCAAATGTATCTCACCCTGGCCGTGGCGCGCCTGTTCAAAACCGGCCTCTCTTTCCTCAGCCTGAAGATTGGCACGGTGCTGTGCGGCCTCTTGACCCTGCCTTACGTTTACCTGCTGGGCAGGGAGGTCGGCAACCGCCGCGTGGCGCTGCTGGCGCTCTTCCTGGTCGGCGTCGCCTATTGGCCGAACGTCATCAGCCGCGCCGGGCTGCGTTTCCCGTTCTATCCGCTCTTTGTCGCGCCCGTCCTTTACCATTTGCTGCGCGGCCTGCGCAACCAAAATCGCAGCGACTTCGTGATGGCCGGCTTTTTCCTCGGCTTGGGACTGCACGGCTACAGTCCCTTCCGCATCGTGCCGCTGCTGGTTGTGGTCGGCGTCGGCCTCTATGCGTTGCACAACCGTCCCCGCCAGTCGTGGACGCGGGCGGTGATCTGGGTGGGCATCATGGCGACGGTCGCGCTGATGGTTTTCCTGCCGCTCTTGCGCTACGCGGTCGACAATCCCGGGATGTTTTCTTACCGGGCCATGTCGCGGCTTGGGACGGTGGATCAGCCCCTGCCCGGCCCCGCCTGGCAAATCTTTCTCTCGAATGTCTGGAAGGGGCTGCTGATGTTCAACTGGGACAACGGCGAAATTTGGGTGCATTCTATCCCCCACCGCCCGGCCCTGGACCTGATTTCGGCGGCCCTGTTCGTACTCGGCGCGGCGCTGGTCCTGACCCGTTACCTGCGTCAGCGCCGCTGGCTGGACCTCTTCCTCTTGCTGTCCATTCCTATTTTGCAACTCCCCTCTACCCTTTCGCTGGCGTTCCCGGCCGAGAATCCGGCGCTCAACCGGGCGGGCGGCGCTTATCTGCCGGTTTTTCTGCTGGCTGCTCTGGCGCTCGACGGGCTGGCCAGCAGCCTCCAGGCGCGTACCAGCCGTCGTCTGGGACCGCTGCTGGCCAACGGCCTGGTCTTCCTGCTCTTGCTCTGGTCTTCCTTCCAGAACTTCAATCTGGTATTCATTCAGTATGATCAACGTTTCCGCGAGGGTGCCTGGAATTCCTCGGAGATGGGGTCGGTGATCGCCGACTTCCGCCAGAAGTACGAGACGACCGATACCGTCTGGATCGTCGCCTATCCCCACTGGGTGGACACGCGCCTGCCGGGAGTCTGGGCGGGCATCCCCAACCGGGATTTTGCCATCTGGCCGGAGCAGATCGAGTCAACTCTGCCGCTGGCCGGCCCCAAGATGTTCCTCCTGCGCCCCGATGACGTCAACGGCCTCGAGACGCTCCAGCGCCTGTATCCGCAAGGCGAGGTGCAACGATACTCCTCGCGTCTGCCGTCTCATGATTTCCTGATCTACTTCGTCCCGGCTCAGCCGTGAGGTTTGAGGATTAAGGTATGTCTGTTTCGGAACGTCGCGCCCGCGCCCTGAATCTGGCCTGTGATTTGCTCTTCCTGCTCGTTTTGCTGATGGCTACGCTGCTGCGCGCCACCGGCCTGGACTGGGGCGAGTTCGCCCATCAGCACCCGGACGAATTGTTCCTGACCTCGGTGACCGCCGACATCCAGCCGGTCGGCAGTCTGCGCGAATACTTCGACACCGCCCATTCCAGCCTGAACCCCCAAAACCGCGGTCACGGTTTCTTCGTCTATGGCACACTGCCGGTCTTCCTGACCCGCTACGTAGCCGAATGGAGCGGGGCGACGAACATCAAACTCATCGGCCGCCAACTCTCCGCCCTGGCCGACCTGGGGACGATCATCCTGCTCTATTTCATCGTCGCCCGCGTCTATCACCGCGGCGTGGCGCTGCTGGCGGCTGCCTTCTCGTCGCTGGCGGTGATGCAGATTCAGCAGGCGCATTTCTATACTGCTGATCATTTCGTCAATTTTTTCCTCTTCCTGGCGCTCTGGTTTGCCGTCCTGATCGCCGAGCGGCGCTGGCCGGGTGTGCAAGTCGAACTGCCCGTCCGGTCGGCCGAAACCGACGCCGAGGCCCAAGGGCGGGAGCGGCTGGGCGCTTTGACGCGCGCTTTCCTGCGCGATCGCCTCACCTGGTACAGCCTGGCTTTTGGGGCGGCGCTTGGCATGGCCGTGGCCTGTAAGATCAACGCCGCCTTTGGGGCTCTCCTTTTGCCAGCGGCGCTGGTCGTCGCTTATTTCCGCAAGGAGGGCGCCGCGGCCGTCTCTCCCGACCCGGCGCGGCAGGAAGCGTTCCTGCGCTATGTCTGGGTCTATCTGATTCTGGGCGGCCTGGCGACGCTGCTCTTTTTCCGCATTTTCCAGCCGTACGCCTTCGATGGTCTTCTCCCCAACAGCGAGTGGATTGCCAGCATCCGCGCTCAGCGGTCGCAGGTCGGGGCCGATCTGCCCTGGAATTTGCAATGGGTGCGGCGCTCGCGCCTGTTTTCCTTCCAGAATTTGACCGTCTGGGGTCTCGGCCTGCCGCTGGGGGTGCTGGCTTGGGCCGGCTTCCTCGCCATGGGCTGGCGCATCCTGCGCCGCGAGTGGAGTCAGCACGTCCTGTTGTGGGGCTGGACTCTGGCCTACTTTACCTGGCAGTCGCTGCAGTTCAACGCGACAATGCGGTATCAGTTGCCGGTTTACCCGCTCCTGGCGATGATGGCGGCCTGGGGCGTCTTCGCCCTCCTCGGCGGGCCGCTTCCCGGACGGGACGCCCGTTGGCTGCGCCTCCTGGCCAGGCTGCGAAAGGCCGCCGCGCTGACGATCGCTTTTGTCGTCCTGGGCCTGACCGCCGCCTGGGCGGTGGCTTTCCACAGCATCTACCTGCGCCCCGAACCGCGCATCGCCGCCTCGTACTGGATTTATGAAAACGTCCCCGGCCCGATCAACTTGCGCATCCGGCAGGCCGACGGGCGGGTGGTCCAGCAGCCGATTCCGTTCCCGACCGGATTCGTGATTCGGGCCGGGCAGCCTTTCGAAGCGGTCATCGTCCCGCGCACGGACGGCAGTCTCCAGGAGGTGACTCTCGGCCACGTGCTGGATACCCAGGCCGAGGGTCCGGCGACGCTGCGCCTCACGGTTGTGGGGCTGGCCTCGGATGGTCAGTCCCTGGCCTCGACTTCTCTGACGGCCGATTTCGTCTCTCGGACCGACCCGCGCGGCGAGTCCTACACCCTGACCTTCGATTCTCCCGTCTCTGTGCAGAGCGGCGGGATGTACATTCTGCGCTTCGAGACCGACCGCGGCGCGCTGACCTTCTCCGGCGCGGCCCTGGTCAACGAGACCGATTACGACTATGGCTTGCCCTTCCGGGTGGGCGGATTCGACGGCTTTGGCGGCATCTACCGCGGCGATCTCAATTTGCAGGTCTATTGGCCCGACAACGCCGACAAGGTGACCCGCCTGCTGACCTGCCTCGAGCAGGGCGATTACATTCTTATCCCCACCAACCACCAGTACGGGCAGATTACGCGCCTGCCGGAGCGGTATCCGCTCACCACGCATTACTACCGCGAATTGATCGGCTGTCCGCCCGACCGCGAGATTGCCTGGTGCTACCGCGTCGCCGAGCCGGGCATGTTCGAGGGCCGGCTGGGGTACGATCTGGTGGCGGTCTTCACTTCCTACCCGACCCTCGGCCCGTGGACGATCAACGACCAGGCCGCGGAGGAAGCCTTTACTTTCTACGATCATCCCAAGGTCCTGATCTTCCAACGGCGTCCGGATTTCGATCGTGAGCAGGCAGCGGCCAGCCTGCAGTCGGTGGACCTCAGCCAGGTGGTCAACCTGACGCCCCTTCAGGCCGATGACTATCGCAGCACCCTGCTCCCGCCCGATCGTCTGGCGGCCCAGCAGGCAGGCGGGACCTGGTCCGAGTTGTTCGACCGCCAGGCCTGGTACAACCGCTTCCCCGGCCTGGGCGCGGCGCTCTGGTATCTGGTCGTCTTCGGCGTTGGCCTGCTGGCCTATCCGGTGGTGCGGGCGGCGTTGCCGGGGTTGCCCGACCGGGGCTATCCCCTGGCGCGCATGGCCGGTTTGCTGCTGTGGGCCTGGTTCTCCTGGCTGGCGGGTTCGGCGGGCATCCCCTACAGCAAGACGACCATCGCCGTCTGTCTGGGGCTGATGGCGCTGATTAGCGCGCTGCTGGCCTATCGTCAGCGCGATGAACTGCGGGAAGAATGGCGCACGAAGAAGAAATATTTCCTGACGGTCGAATTGCTCTTCCTGCTCTTCTTCCTGCTCGATTTGGGCATCCGCCTCGGCAACCCGGATATGTGGCATCCCTCCAAGGGCGGCGAGCGGCCGATGAATTTCTCCTACTTCAACGCCATCCTGCGCAGCACGACTTTCCCGCCCTATGATCCGTGGTTCGCCGGTGGTTACATTAACTACTACTACTTCGGTTACGTCATCTTTGGCACGCCGGTCAAATTGCTCGGCATCCTGCCTTCGATCGCCTGGAATTTGCTTCTGCCGACCCTGTACGCGGTGCTGGCGCTGAGCGCCTTCTCGGTTGGCTGGAACCTGGTCGGCAGCGGCAAGGAGGCGGAGGCGAAAATCGGGTCTTTCCTGCGCCAGCCGGCCTTTCTCGCGGGCCTGGCGGCCGCGGCGGCCATGGTCCTGCTGGGCAATCTGGGGATTGTGCGCCTGTTCTATCAGGGATTCCAGCGCGTCGGCGCGCCGGGCGGCCTCATCGCCGACGGCGATCTCTTCCAGCGTCTGGCCTGGGCGGTGAAGGGATTCTTCCAGGTGCTGGCGGGGGTGCGTCTCCCCATCGGCCGCGGCGACTGGTACTGGTTCCCCAGCCGCATCATCCCCGCCCCGGGCGACGTGGAACCGATCACCGAGTTCCCGGTCTTCACTTTCCTGTACTCGGACATGCACGCTCACAACCTGTCCATGCCGGTCGAGGTGCTGTCCGTTGCCTGGGCGCTCTCGGTTCTGCGCGGCCAGTTCCGGCGCCGCTCGCCGCTCGACCTGGCGCTGTGTTTTCTCTTCGGCGGCCTGGTCATCGGCGCGCTGTATCCCATCAATCTGTCGGATATTTACACCTACCTGCCGCTGGGTTTCGTCGCCCTTGCCTACACCATCTGGCGTTATGTGGACGTGACCGCCATCCCCGGGCTGAATCGTCTGCCGCCCTGGCTGGCTCGTCTGTTGCTGGCGGCTGTCGGCGTCCTGACCCTGACGCTGCTGGCTTATCTGATGTACCAGCCCTACCGCCACTGGTATGTCCAGGCCTATGGGCGGGTGACCTTGTGGAAAGGGACGCGCACGCCCATCTCCTCGTACCTGGCCCACTGGGGCGTGTTTTTGTTCGTGATTGTTTCGTGGATGGTCTGGGAGACGCGCGAGTGGATGGCGGCCACGCCTCTCTCGGCCCTGCGCCGTCTCAAACCGTACCTCAACCTGATTCTGACCGCCCTCTTTTTGCTCCTCCTGCTGATGGTCGTCCAGCAAGTTTCGGTGCTTCTGCCCTCCAACTACGCGCCCTGGAAGGGAATCAGCGTCATCTGGCTTGTTTTGCCGCTGGCGGCCTGGGCGGGCGTTCTGATTTTGCGCCCCGGTCTGCCGGATTCGCGGCGGGCGGTTCTGTTTCTCATCGGCACGGCGCTGATGCTGACCCTGATGGTCGAGGTCGTCGTCGTCAGCGGCGACATCGGGCGCATGAACACCGTCTTCAAGTTCTACCTCCAGGCCTGGATTTTGCTCGGCCTGAGCGCCGCGGCGGCGTTTACCTGGCTGCTGCCGGAATTGCCGAAATGGACATTCCGCTGGCGCGCCTTCTGGCAGTTGTCTGCGACGGTGCTTTTGACTTTCTCCGCCCTGTTCTTGTTGATCGGCGGCATGGACAAAATCCAGGATCGCACGACTCCCAGCGCGCCTCATACGCTGGACAGTATGACGTACATGGCCACCTCGCAGTATTACGACTATGGCGTGATGATGGACCTGAGCGAAGATTACCGCGCCATCCAATGGTTGCAGGACAATGTGCAGGGGTCGCCGGTCATTGTCGAGGCCAATATCCCCGAATACCGCTGGGGTTCGCGCTATACGATCTACACCGGCCTGCCCGGCGTGGTCGGCTGGAACTGGCATCAGCGTCAGCAGCGCGCCCTGACCCCCGAATGGGTCACGAACCGGGTGGCAGAGATCAACCGCTTCTACACGACCACCGATTCGACCGTTGTGCGAGACTTTCTGGTCAGGTACAATGTACGTTACATCATTGTCGGTCAACTGGAGCGCGCCGTTTATGCCAGCGGTTACGGCCTCCGGAAATTCGAGTGGTTCGAGGGCCGTTTCTGGCGGGAAGTTTATCGCGACGGCCAGACGGTGATTTATGAGGTGATCGAAGGAGCGCGGTGAATCGGTGAGCGGCTTCATTCTCCATATCACCACGCGTTGGGCCTGGCAGGCGGCGCAGGCGGCTGGTTTCTACGCCGCCGATTCGCTCGCGGGGCAGGGGTTCATCCACTGTTCCCATCCCTCGCAGGTCTTGCGTGTAGCCAATAATCTCTTTCG
This sequence comes from Chloroflexota bacterium, assembly GCA_019873655.1. Classification (GTDB taxonomy): domain Bacteria; phylum Chloroflexota; class Anaerolineae; order Anaerolineales; family Villigracilaceae; genus JAFGSI01. The sequence continues at coordinate 141,278 of JAIOAU010000002.1, forward strand.
CGGGCAGGATGACCTCGTCCTGCTGGTCATTGACCCCGCTCGTCTGACCGCTCCCTGGAAATGGGAGCCGGCCGCCGACCTGGCGACCGAGACTTTTCCGCACATCTACGGCCCGCTCAACCTGGACGCGGTTGTCGGCGTCCTGCCCTTTGGCCGCGACGCCGCCGGCGACTTTGTCCTGCCGCCCGAATTGGACGACCGAGCCTGAACCTATGCTTGCTTTTCTTGCCTGGTATCTCGCCATTTCTTGTCTCGGCTGGCTGACCTTTCCGCTGGCCTATCGCCTCTTTCCGGCGCTGGCCGACCGCGGCTATGCTCTGGCGCGTACGCTCGGCCTGTTGCTGTGGGGGGCGTCCTTCTGGCTGTTGACTTCACTGGGCTTCATTCGTAATAACGTCGAAGGGTTGTTGCTGACCGGCTCTTTGCTGGCGGCGGCGAGCGTCTGGTCGTTGTCTCGGCCTGCAAACGGCGGGGAGGGGGGATGGGCCTCGTTGTGGGCCTGGCTGAAAGCCAACCGGCGGCTGGCGCTCGTCGTCGAGGCCATCTTCCTGCTGGCTTTTGCCGGCTGGACGGTGGTGCGGGCGGCCAATCCGGAAATCCTCGGCACCGAAAAACCGATGGAACTGGCCTTTATCAACGCGATCCTGCGCTCGGAGACCTTTCCCCCTCACGACCCCTGGCTTTCTGGATACGCCATCTCTTATTACTACTTCGGTTACGTCTTGACCGCCATGCTGGCCAAATTGACCGGCGTGCTCGGCAGCGTGGCCTTCAATTTGATGCTGGCCCTGGTCTTTGGGCTGGCGGCCAGCGGGGCGTACGGCCTGCTCTATGACCTGCTCGCCGTCTGGCGCGAGGAGCGCGGCGAGGCGGATGAGGCCTTTCCGCTCGGTTTGCCCCTGCTGGGGCCGCTCTTCCTCCTCTTGGTCAGCAATGTAGAGGGTTTCCTGGAGGTGCTTCACCGGCGGGGGCTTTTCTGGCGCTGGAACGCCGATGGTTCGGCGACTTCGTTCTTCTGGACCTGGCTCGATATCAAAGAGTTGAACCTGCCGCCCTCCGGCTCGCCAGGCTGGATGCCCGACCGCTACATGTGGTGGTGGCGCGCCTCGCGCGTCCTCCAGGATTTCGACCTGCAGGGCCGGCCGCTGGGCGAGGTGATCGACGAGTTCCCCTTCTTTTCGTTCTTGCTCAGCGACCTGCACCCGCACGTCCTCGCCATTCCATTTGGGCTGCTGGCGATCGCCGCGGCGCTGAATCTTTTCCGGGGCGGGTGGCGGGCGCGGGCCGAGGATTGGCGCGTCCGCCTCGATCTGCGCGCCTGGGCGTGGATCGGCGCGGCGGCGGCTCTGCTCGGCGCAATCGCCCTGGGGATGGGAATCGGCCGGGTGGTGGAAACCATTGGAGAGGTCCGGCAGGGCGTTGTTCCTGTACAGGCTCCGCTCTTTGGCCTGGCGCTGCCGTTTTTGGTCGTCTTGTTCTGTCTGTGGGCCGCTACGCTCATCTTGGATGAGATCGTCCAGTTGCCGCTCTTGGGGTGGTCGGTCTTCGCGCGCCGCGACCTGGGCGAATACTCTGTGCGCTATCCTTTGGAGGTTTCTCCCGCCGGGCTGATCTTGCTGGGCGCGTTGACCGGCGGGATGGCGTTTTTGAATGTCTGGGACATCCTCTTCGGGCTGGCGTTGTTCTGCGGCGCTTATTTTCTGGCGCGCCTCTTGCAGCGCGGCTGGGACTGGGCGCGGCTGGCCGAAACGGTTTTCTTTGCCCTGCCGGTGATCGCCCTGGCCGGGCTGTTCTATCTGCCGTTCTTCGTTGGTTTTTCTTCTCAGGCGGGCGGAATCTTGCCCAATCTGGTCGCACCGACGCGCGGCGCGCATTTGTGGGTGATGTTCGCGCCGCTCTTGCTGCCCATCTTTGCCTATCTGGCCTACTTGCGCCGCGGCGAGGGTTGGCCTGCGGCCTGGGGACGCGGCTTGGGGCTGGCGGCCGTCGTTGCCGCCCTGCTCTGGGGGCTGTCCTGGCTGCTGACTCTGCCCATCCAGGCGCTGCATCCCGAAGTCGTCTCTGCGTTTCTCAATCAGAACGGCGTCGCCAGCCTGGGCGATTTGTTCACGGCGGCGCTGGGCGCTCGCCTTGCTGCGGCAGGCGGCTGGATGACCCTTTTGCTCTTGTTGGGGATGACGCTGGCTTACTTGATGGGCGCGGCTGGCCGGCGAGACGAGGCGGCCGGGGAGACCGCAAGGAAATCCTTCTCTGACGCGGCGGTTTTCGTCCTTTTTCTGGTTCTCATCGGCGCGCTGCTCGTCTTGGGGCCGGAGTACCTCTATCTGCGCGACCTGTTCGGGACGCGCATGAACACGGTCTTCAAGTTCTACTATCAGGCCTGGATGGTCTGGAGCCTGGCGGCGGCTTTCGGCGCGGCCGTCCTGTTGCGGCGTCTGCGCGGCGCGGCAGGGACGGCCTTCCAGATCGGCCTGGCCCTTCTGCTGATGGTGAGTCTCACGTATCCTCTGCTCGGCCTGCTGACTCGCACGAACAATTTCCGGCCTTTCTACGGCTGGACGCTAGACGGCGCTGCCCATCTCGAGTACGGAAGCCGCGGCGACGCCGACGCCATCCGCTGGCTGCAGTCGGCCCCGTTTGGGGTCGTGGCCGAGGCCGGTTCCCCGGGTGGAAGTTATACCTACTACAGCCGCATCTCCACCTACACCGGCCTGCCGACCGTCTTGGGCTGGCCGGGCCATGAGGGCCAGTGGCGCGGCGGCTACGAAGTGCAGGGCAGCCGCCAGGCGGACTTGCAGCGCTTGTACACTACCCCCAACTGGGTTGAGGCGCAGATGGTCCTGAATCGGTATGACATCCGTTACGTGGTGGTCGGGCCGCTCGAACGCGCCACCTATCCGGTCGAGGAAGGTAAGTTTCGGCAGTATCTGATCGTCGCTTACCAAAACGACGAAGTCACCATTTACGTTGTCCCGTAACTTGCGGGTAAAATTGGGCATCATGTCCTCTTCGCGCGATTTCACCATCGAACACGCTCTCTATGGCCTGGCGCTGGCGCTCGGCCTGGGAATCCGTCTCTTGCAGTTGGGGCGGCTGCCGCTCTCCGACTTCGAGGCCGGTTGGGCGTTGCAGGCGCTCGACCTGGCGCAAGGAACGGGGCGTCAGGTCGGGGCCAATCCCGCCTATGTGCATCTGACGGCTATTCTCTTTTATTTGCTGCCGGCCTCCAATTTCCTGGCGCGTCTCTGGCCGGCGCTGGCCGGGACAAGTTTGATTCTTCTGCCGTTCTTCTGGCGCGACCGCCTGGGGCGTCTTCCGGCGCTCCTGCTGGCCTTCGGCCTGGCGCTCGACCCCGGCCTGACAGCGCTGGCGCGTCTGGCGGGCGGGCCGATGCTGGCGCTGGCCGCCCTGTTGTGGGCCGGGACGTTCTGGCGGCATCGCCGTCCGGCCGCGGCGGGAATCTGCGCCGGGGCGGCGCTGCTCTCCGGACCGGCGGCCTGGTTCGGAATCTCCAGCCTGGCCCTGGCTGCCGGGCTGGGATGGGCCGGGCCTCGTCCGGGCGCGGGGGAAGCGGAGCAGGCTCGGGGTCCGGGCCGTTTCGATTGGGGCGCGGCGCGCGCCGCCGCCTTGTGGGGCCTGGGGACGATTCTGCTGCTCGGAACGCTGGGATTGCTCTCGCCGCTCGGCGTGAGCGGCGTCTTCGGCGCGCTGCTCGATTTTCTGCGCGGCTGGGGGACGACGCCGCAGGTGTTGCCTCATTATCTGTTGATCGCCCTGCCGGCCTATGCGCCGCTGGCGCTGATCTTTGGGCTGGCGGGAATCGGGCGCGCCGTTCTCGAAAGGGATCGCGACAGGATTGGGCTGGGATTGTGGGCGCTGGCCGTCTTGCTGCTGGCCCTCGTCTATCCCGGCCGTCAAACAGCCGACCTGATGTGGATGCTTGCGCCGCTTTGGGCGCTGGCGGCGGCGGAACTGAGTCGTCATTTCGATTTCGGCTTGCATAACCGCTGGGGCGCAGCCGGGACGGTGACGCTGACCTTTGCTTTGCTGACCTCCACCTGGTTCTATCTGACCAATGCCGTCAGCGTCAACCTGCCGGGCGAACTCGGCCAGGCGCGCCTGCTGATTTTGCTGGTCCTTCTGCTGGTGTTGGCCCTGGCGCTGGTGCTGGTGGCCTACGGCTGGTCGCTGGCGCTTTCGCGCCTGGGCCTGGTGTGGGGCGGAGGCGTGTTCCTGCTCCTGTTGACGATTGCCGCCCTGACCGACGCCGCCGGCCTGCGTCAGCCGCGGACAGCCGAGTTGTGGACGCCCGCCCCGCGCATCGCCCAGGCCGACCTTTTGCTCGAAACGATCGAAGAACTTTCGGCCTGGAACGCCCGCGATCCCCGCGGCTTGCCGGTGACGGCGGCGGGAGTCGAGTCGCCGGCCTTGCGCTGGCTCTTGCGCGATCATTCGCTCGCGTTTATGGCCGCGCCGCCGGTGAACCAGGCGCCGCCTCTGTTGATCACCGCCGAGATGCAGCCCAGTCTGATGACGGCTTACCGCGGCCAGGACTTCGTCTGGCGGCAGACGCCCGATTGGGCGAACGCCCGCCCCGCCGACTGGCTGCGCTGGTATCTGTTCCGGCAGATTTCTTTGCGGTCGGAAAACATCATCCTGTGGGCGCGCAGCGACCTGCTCTTCGAATCGCTGCCCGCCGCTCCCTGAAGGAGAAGCATGCCTGTTCCGAACATCATTGCCATTGACGGCCCGGCGGCTTCGGGCAAATCCACGCTGGGCAAGCGTTTGGCTGACGCCCTGGGCTATCTGTTCTTCGACACCGGCGTCATGTACCGGGCGGTCACCTGGGCCGCCCTGCAGCGCGGCATTCCCATCGAGGACGAGGCAGAGGTAACGCGCCTGGCCGAGACCGCCCAGATCGACGTCCGCCCGCCCTCGCGGGACGACGGCCGCGCCTGCGACGTGCTGGTGGATGGGGTGGATTGCACCTGGGAGACGCGCCGCCCCGAGGTGGACGCCAACGTCTCGCCCGTCTCGGCCTATCCGGGCGTGCGGCGGGCGCTGGCCGCCCAGCAGCGCCGAATCGGATTGCGCGGCCGGGTGGTGATGGTCGGCCGCGACATCGGGACGGTGGTCCTGCCCGAGGCCGATTTGAAGATTTACCTGGACGCCTCGCCCGAGGAGCGCGCCCGCCGCCGCTACCGCGAGATTCTCGGGCGCGGCGGTCAGGCCAATTACGAGGAGATTCTGGCGGGCGTCCGCCGGCGGGACGAGATCGACTCGACCCGCGCCGTCGCGCCGCTGCGGCCAGCCGAGGACGCCATCATCCTCGATTCCGATTGCCTGAACGCCGACGAGGTCTTTGCCCGCGTGGAGGCGCTATGCCGCTGAAGGCGGATGGCTATCGGGTGGCCTGGTGGCGGCGCTGGATCGCCCGTCCGCTCATCCGTCTGGTCTTGCGGACGCTGTTCCATCTGCTGGCGCCGGTGACCATTACCGGCCGCGAGAATGTGCCGCGCCGCCGTCCGTACATTGTCGCCATCAATCACGTTTCGCTGTTCGATCCGCCTTTTGTCGGCGTGTTCTGGCCTGAGCAATTGGAGGCGATGGGCGCGGTGGATATCTGGTCGCGGCCGGGGCAGAATGTGCTGGCCTGGCTGTGGGGCGGGATCAAGGTCCATCGCGGCGAGTACGACCGGGCCATGTTCGAGAAAGTGCTGGCAGCGCTGAGGGCTGGCTATCCGCTGTTGATTGCGCCGGAGGGAGGCCGCTCTCATGCGCCGGGGATGCAGCGCGCCCGGCCGGGAGTGGCTTACCTGGCGGAACAGGCGGGCGCGCCGGTGGTGCCGGTGGGCGTCGTCGGCACGACGGATGATTTCTGGCGCAAGGCCAGGCGGGGGCTGCGTCCGCGCCTGGAGATGCACATCGGCCAGCCGATGGATTTGCCCGCAGTGGAGGAACGCGGCGCGGCGCGGCGCGAGGCCCGCCAGCGCAACGCCGATCTGATCATGCAAAAAATTGCCGAATTGCTTCCGGAGGAGTATCGTGGCGTCTACCGAGATTCCCCCCAAGCCGGTCAGTGAAGTCTGGCGGCCCGAACTGGTGCGTCTGCCCAGGCTGACGCCCGCCCGGCGGTTGTTCCGGCTCTTCGTGCGCGGCCTGTGCCGTCTGGTGACCGTCCTTTGCACCAGGCCCAGTGTGTGCGGCCTGGAGAATTATCCCCGCCAGGGGCCGGCGCTGATTGCCATGAATCATCTGGGCGATCCCGATTCTTTCCTCATCTTGGGCTATCTGCCCGAAGTGCCCGAGTCGATGGGCAAGATCGAATTGCGCGACATCCCCGTGCTGGGGGCGGTGATGGAGGCGCTGGGGGTGATTTGGGTGCACCGCGGCCGGGCCGACCGGCGGGCGATCGCCGCCGCCCTGGAAGGATTCCGCCAGGGACGGCGCATCCTGATCGCCCCCGAGGGGCGCGAATCGCTGACCGGTGCCCTCGAACCGGGGACGGAGGGGGCCGCCTTCCTGGCGCTCAAAGCAGGTGTTCCGGTCGTGCCGCTGGTCGTCACCGGCACCGAAACCTGGCGGATTTTCGGCAATCTCAAGAAATTGCGCCGCACGCCCGTCTCGCTGACGGTGGGCAAACCGTTCATGCTATCGGGCGAGGGCCGCGAGGCGGTGCGGGAGGGCACGCGTCTCATCATGGAGGCGCTGGCTCGCTTGCTGCCGCCCGAATACCGCGGCGTTTACAGTTATGTCGAGGAGAAAGAATGACCGAGACGCCCGTTTATGTCCATGCTGAACACGAGCGTATCCGACGCATTCTGCGGTTCTGGATCAAGGTGGCGGCCTCTCTGTTGGTCAAGATGGGGCCGTTCGAGGGCGCCGAGCGCGTCCCTGCCGAGGGGCCGTTGCTGCTCTACAGCAATCACATTTCGATGATAGACCCCATTCTCATCATTCATGCTGTCAAGCGCAACCTCGTGCCGCTGGCGAAAATCGAGGCGTATGATTATCCGATCATCGGCGTTTTCCCGCGTCTGTGGCGTGTTATCACTGTCCAGCGCGGCGAGGTCGACCGGCGCGCCCTGCAGGCCTGCCTGGCGGTGTTGCGGGCGGGCGAGATTTTGTGGATGGCCCCGGAGGGGACCCGCCGGCCGGCGCTCCTGGAGGCCAAGGACGGCATGGCCTACCTGGCGGCGCGCACCGGCGCGCCGCTGATGCCGGTCGCCGTGGACGGGACGCGCGGCTTCCCGGCGCTGCCGTTCAGCCGGCGGTGGCGGGAAGGGCCGCCGGCTACCCTGAAGTTCGGACGCCTCTTCCGCTTCAAGCCGCTCCAAAATCCGCGCGACCGGGCCATGTTGGCCAAGATGACGCGGGAGGCGATGTACATTCTCAGCGCGCTGCTGCCGCCCGAGCGGCGCGGCGCATTCGCCGACCTGTCGCAGGCAACGGAAGACACCATCGAATGGCTCGACTGACAACGCCTATTTTTTAAACGGCCATGCTATAATGATGCAACGGGGCGCCTATGATGCCTTTTCTGACGCTCTTGACGGAACCCGCTTACATCATCCCGCTGACCAGTCTGTCGGGGTGGCTGGTGTGGTTTGTTCTGTTGGGGCTGACGATAGGAGCGGCGGCGCGCTGGCGCGTGTATCAGGCGCGGGGCAGGCATCGCTGGCTGGTGATGCTCATCTTCATCGCCATGATTCCGCTGACGGGCCTCTTTGTGGGGGTGCGTTTGCCTGTCGGCGTGGCGTTGCCCCAGCCGGGGATCCCCGAAGCCCCCCATAGCCCATCGTTGATTCTCTTTGCCGCTCTGCCGTGGATGCTGGCGGGCGGCTTTTTGGGGCCGGTGCAGGCGGTCGTCGTCGGCCTGTTGGCCGGCCTGACCCGCAGTTTGTGGGATACGCACAGCCTGTTCACCGTTCTCGAACCGGCCATCCTGGCGGTTCTGTTCAGCGCGGCGGTCCGTCAGCGGTATCGCACCTTTTTTTATCGTCTGCTGCGCCAGCCGCTGCTGATGGCCGTCTTCCTTGTCCCGGTCTATGCGTTGATTTTCATTGTCGGCGCTTTTTCATCGGCGGCTGGCGCTTTGCCGGCCCGCCTCGACTATGCCTTCACGAATGTGTGGCCCGCCACTCAAGCCTGCGCGGGCGAATTGCTCCTGGCGGGATTGTTCGTGCAATTTATCGCCCTGGCGGCCGGACGCGCCTGGGGGCAAAAAGAGCCCCTTCAACCCTCGCCGGGCGAGCGCAGCCTGGAAGCGCGTTTCCTGTTCGGCGGCGGAGCGTTTATCGCTCTCTTGTTGCTCTCGCTGCTCGTCGGCGATTGGATCGTCGCCGGCAACGCCGCCCAGCGCCTGTTGCGGGAGCGCCTCTCCAGCACGGCTCAGTCGGCGGCCGAGAGCGTCCCCTTCTTTCTTGAGACAGGACAAAACCTGGCCGTGCAACTGGCGGGCGACCCGCGCCTGTTGAGCGAGTCGGGGGAGGGCCTGGTTCTGGTGTTGAGCGAACAGATTCGCTCGGTGCCTTATTTCGATCAACTGGCCGTCCTGGATGCCCAGGGAATCGTGATCGGCGGTTATCCTGTGGGCGAAGCCCAATCTCTGGCGCTGACGCCCCAGGAGGCCATCGGCATCCAGATGGCTTTTCAAGGTGTGGCCATCCAGATTTACTCGATTCCGCCTGCGCCAGGAGGCGCGGCGGCGCGTCTCTCTTTCCTGGCCGCGATTGCCGATGAAAACGGTCAGACTCGGCGAGTGCTGTTGGGACGAACCGACCTGAACAACAATCCTCTCACTCAGCCCCTGCTCAACAGTTTGCGCGGCATGGAAGCATTGGGCGGCACCGGTTTGCTGCTCGATGAGGAAGGGCGCGTTCTTTTCCACCCCAGTTCTGCGCTCCTGATGACGTCCTATCCCATCGAGCGGCGCGAACGAGCCGACTTCTATACGCTGCCGGCCCCCGGCGGGACGCGCAACCTGGTCTATTACCAGCCGGTTCCGGGGCGGGCGTGGGCGGTGGTCTTGATTGTGCCGGCCGAACAGGCTCAGCAACTCTCGCTGGATATTGCTACGCCGCTCTCGCTGATGATCATTATCCTGGCGTTGATTACTCTCATCTTCTTCCGCATCAGCCTGAAGACGGTGACCTCCTCTCTGAAGAATCTGGCGACCGAGGCCGCCCGCATCGCCCAGGGGCAACTCGACCACCCTCTCCAGGTGGAGGGCGTGGACGAGGTCGGTCAGTTGGGGCGGGCCTTTGAGCAGATGCGCGTCAGTCTGCACGCCCGGCTGGAAGAACTGAACCAGTTGCTCCTGGTCAGCCAGGGGGTGGCCTCCAGCCTGGAAATGGAGGACGCCGTCCAGCCGGTGCTGGAGGCGGTCCTGGCGAGCGGGGCCAGCGCGGTGCGAGTGGTCTTGCTGCCCGCTCCTTCCCAGTTGCCCGATGAGAGCGGCCTGCACTTTGCGCTTGGTCCGGACAAAGAATTGTACGCCTATCTGGATGAGCAGATTCTCAGTCTGGTGCAGCGACAAGGGCGGCTGGTTGTGAGCAATCTCAGCCGGACGCGTCTGTTGGATGTGAAACCGGGCCAACCCTTGCCGGCGGCGTTGATCGCCGTTTCTCTCTACCACGAAAATCGTTATTATGGCGCTCTTTGGGCAGCCTATAACCAGCCGCGCCAGTTCTCCGAGGAAGATGTGCGTTTCTTGACCACCCTGGCCGGTCAGGCGGCGGTCGCGGCCTCGAATGCTCGTCTGTTCCGCACCGCCGAGGTCGGCCGCCAGCGGCTGGCCGCCATTTTGGCTTCCACCCCTGACCCGGTGCTGGTGACCGACCAGGAGAACCGTCTCCTGCTGGCCAATCCGGCGGCCAAACAAGCCCTGGGCGCGACGCTGGGAGCGGCGGAGGGCCAGCCGACCGAGAAGGTCATCAGCCAGCAGGAACTGCGCGATCTGCTCAAGGTGCTGGAGGATACCAAGCAATCCGCCGAGTTGATTATGCCGGATGGGAAAGTCTATTTTGCCACGGCGTCCTCCGTCATCGCCGACGGCCGTCCGGTGGGCCGGGTGTGCGTGATGCGCGACGTCACCCATTTCAAGGAACTGGACGCTCTCAAGTCGGACTTCGTGGCTACGGTGAGCCACGATTTGCGCTCGCCGCTGACCCTGATGCGCGGCTACGCCACCATGCTCGAAATGGTGGGCGACCTGAACGAACAGCAGCACAGTTACGTCACCAAGATCATCGCTGGCGTGGAAAGCATGTCTCGGCTGGTGAACAATTTGCTGGACCTGGGGCGCATCGACGCCGGAGTGGGGCTACAAGTCGAGCAGACGCCCGTCCTGGATGTGGTGGAAAACGTGGTCAGCACGCTTCAGATGCAGGCGGATCAAAAGCAGATCAGCCTGGGGATGGAAGTGGATCGCGATTTGCCGCAATTGATCGCGGCCGACCGGGCGTTGATTCAGCAGGCGCTCTACAATCTGGTCGAAAACGCGGTCAAATATACGCCAAACGGCGGGCGGGTGGTGGTGAGGCTGCGCGGCCGTCCGGACGGAATCCAGTTCGAGGTCCAGGATAACGGCATCGGCATTCCGCCAGCCGATCAGCCGCGGCTGTTCGAGAAATTCTTCCGCGGCACCAGCCGCGAAGCCCGTCAGCAGCGCGGCAGCGGGCTAGGGCTGGCGATTGTCCGCTCGATCGCCGAGCGCCATGGCGGGCGGGTCTGGGTGGAGAGCCGGCTGGGGGAGGGGAGTACGTTCTTCTTGTTCATCCCCTATAAGGGCGGCGGGGAAAAGAAAAGAGACTCGAAACAGATTTGACCATTTTTGCCCCTGTACGGTATAATAGCGTGCCGGTTTGAACCTGGTCCGAAAAATTCCCGGCGGCTTAGCGGCGCCGGGAGAGAACTTCTTTTTTTGTCGAGGTTTGAATAGATGTCGCCTAAACGTACTTATCAACCGAAAATCAGAAGGCGGGTGCGCGTGCACGGTTTTCGCCAGCGCATGTCCACGGCGGATGGCCGTCAGGTGCTCAAGCGTCGTCGTCTGCGCGGCCGCTATCGGCTGACCGTGCGCAGCAACCAACATGTCAAGCGGGTGCGCTGGTAGGGGCCCGGAAGCGATTGCGGGAGACCGCTGCGGCGGCCGCGGCAATGTCGGCTCCTCTCAGCGCCAGTCGAGTTCCAGGTGAAGCGCCGCTTTCGCCTGACCCGGTCACAAGACTTCAAGCGGGTGCGACAGGCAGGCAAGTCTTATACGCACCCGCTTCTTGTGTTGTATGTAGTTCCTGCCGACAGGCCGGGGGTGCGGATTGGGGTGGCAGCCAGCCGCGGGGTAGGAAGCGCCGTGAAGCGTAACCGCGCCAAGCGTTTGCTGCGGGCGGCGATGTCTGCGTTGCTTCCCGAACTCCTTCCGGGTTTTGATTTGTTGCTGATCGCCCGTGCTCCGCTGGCGGCTTCGAACGCCCTTCAGGCCAAACAGGCTCTTGCCGCGCTCCTGGCCCGCGCCGGATTGCTCACTCCCTCAGAGAATGGCTGATTTCTCGTATTTGCCGCGCGAATATCCCCATGAACCGCGCCTGCGCGACCTGCCGCGCTCGGTGATCTACTGGCCGCGCTGGATCCTCCTGGCGCTCATCCGGCTCTATCAGATGACCATTGCGCAGACCCTGCCTCCCGACACCTGCCGCTTCTATCCGTCCTGCTCGCATTATGGCTATCAGGCGATTTACAAGCACGGCGTCTTGAAGGGCGGGCTGATGGCCGTCTGGCGCGTCTTGCGTTGCAATCCTTTCAACCCTGGCGGGTACGACCCCGTTCCTTAGGAGAATGAATCGCTCCATGAAAACCAAAGTATATGTGACGTTGTTCTTCCTGGCTGCGCTCGGCCTGCTGGTCAGCGGCTGCGCCAGTGACCTGGTGGCCGGCGCCTGGCCGGGCGTTTCGGCGGACGAGACGCGGGCCTACGTGGCGGCTGGCTCCTTCGTCTACGCGGTCGACTTGCAGACCGGGGTAGAAGTATGGCGCTTTCCCGAAAAGGCCTCGACGGCCAACCCCTTCTATGCTACTCCTGTTTTGACCCCCGACGGATCGCAACTCATCGTCGGCGGATTCAATCATATTCTCTACAGCCTCGATCCGCGAGACGGCGCCGTCAATTGGGAATTCAACGTTTCGCGCGACCGTTACTACGCCGCTCCTCTGATCGCCAACGACCTGATTTACGCGCCGTCGGCCGATTACAATCTGTATGCAGTCACATTCGATGGTCGCCTGGCCTGGCAGTTTTCGGCCTCGCAGGCGATTTGGTCCACGCCGGTCAGCGACGGCTCCCGCGTCTACTTCGGGGCGCTCGACCGCACGATTTACGCCCTCGACGCCCGCCGCGGGACCTTGATTTGGAAGCAGACGCTGGACAGCGCCATCCTCGGCTCGCCGGCGCTGGGGCCGGAAGGACAGGTGTACGTCGCATCCATGAGCGGTTTGGTTTACGCATTTGACGGCGAGAACGGCGCTTCTCTTTGGCCGCAGCCCTTCCAGGCGGACGGTCAGATATGGGCGGCCCCCTTCTTCTTCGAGGGCCAGTTGTATGTGGCCGATGTAGGCGGCGTGATCTATACCCTCGATCCGGCTGCGGGACGAGAAAGCGGGGCGCAGGTGCGCGCCGGCAGCGCCATTCTCAGCGCGCCGCGTCCCTTCGAGCAGACGCTCGTCTTTGGCACCGAGGGCGGTTCTTTGTTGATGTTGACCGTCCCGGATGAAGTTCAGACCTTCGAGGTGGACGGCCGTCTGTACGGCACGCCGGCCCTGGCTGGCGAGACCATCCTGGTCGCTCCTTATCAGGCCGATTCGCCCCTGATCGCGGTCACCCTGCAAGGGGCGCGGCGCTGGTCGTTCACGCCGGAGAAATAAGGGAGAAATGCCATGTGGGAAACGTTGATCGTCAACCCATTTACCAATGTTCTGCTTTTGATCTATAACCTGGTGGGCCAGAATTTCGGCGTGGCCATCATCGTCTTTACGGTGCTGATTCGCCTGATCACCCACCCGCTGACGGCCAAGCAGATCAAATCCACCCAGGCCATGCAGGAACTGCAGCAATCGAAAGAGTGGCAGGCGATTCAGAAGAAATACAAAGACGATAAAGAAAAATTGGGCCAGGAACAAATCCGCCTGTATAAGGAAAAAGGAATCAGCCCCTTCGGCTCCTGCCTGCCGACCTTCATCCAGTTGCCCATCATGCTCGGCCTCTACCAGAGCGTGATTCGCGCCCTGGCCGCCTCGCCGATGCAATTGCTCGTCCTGACTCGCGTCCTGTGGCCCTTGCCTGGCCTTTCCGAGTTAATCCCCATCAACAGTCAATTTCTGTGGATGAATCTGGGCCAGCCGGAACGCATCTACATCGGCGGAATCGGCATTCCTTTTCTGGCGATTGTCGTTGCCGTGACCACTTATATCCAGTCGAAGGTGACCGTCCCGCCGGTGACCAATCCGAACGATCAGGCGGCGCAGATGAATCAATCCATGACGCTGATGATGCCGTTGATGATGGCCTACTTTGCGCTCAGTTTTGCTTCTGGACTGGCGGTGTACATCATTGTGAGCAACTTGCTCAGTTTGGTCCAGTATGCGGCGTTGGGCAAGGTGTACTGGAGCAATCTGTTGCCCAAGAGCCGCCGTTCCGACAGCAATAAGACGGAGAAGTGAAAGTATGGAAAAGCGTGCCACACTTGAAGTCATTGCCCCGACCGTCGAGGAAGCGGTCAATCAGGGGCTGAGTGAATTGGGACTTCCGCCCGATGCCGTGGAGATCGAGGTTCTCGATTCGGGGGCGCGCGGACTGTTTGGCCTGGGAGGCCGCCAGGTGCGCGTCCGGCTGACGGTCAAGGGCGGCGAGGCGGAGTCCGCCGGCGAGAGTCCGGCGGCGCCTGAGGGCGTCGTCTCCGAGGCGGGCGAGGTCTCCGCCGAGGCGGACGATGCGTTGTTGCGCCTGGCCGAACAGACGGTGGCCGAATTGCTCGACCGGATGAAGATTCGGGCGCGCCTGGAAACGCGCTACGGCGAGGCCGACGACGATGGCCGCCGGCCGGTCCTGGTGGACATCCACGGCGACGACCTGGGAGTCCTGATCGGCCGCCGGGCGGAAATCTTGAACGCGCTGCAATACATCGTCAATCTGATCGTTGGCAAGAAGGCGGAGTCTTGGGTCCAGATTGTGATCGACGTAGAGGGCTATCGCATGCGGCGCGACCGTCAGTTGCGTCAGATGGCCCGCCGCATGGCCGAGCAGGCGGTGCGGACCGGCCGCCGTCAGGTCTTGGAGCCGATGGCCGCGAACGAGCGGCGCATCATCCACCTGGAATTGCGCGACCATCCCCAAGTGCTGACCCAAAGCATCGGCGAAGAACCGGCCCGCAAGGTCACGATTGTGCCGAAATAGGCGCATTTCGCTTAACTTTTCTGCGCAACGCTGGCGGCGTTGCGCGCTTTTTTTGCCCTCAGGTATAATGTACTTATGTCCGCCCCGTTCCCGCAAGAGGCAATTGATTATCTGGTTGTCGGACATCTCTCCCACGATTTAGCGCCGGAGGGGGCGCGCCTGGGAGGGACAGCAGCCTACGCGGCGCTGACGGCGCGCGCCCTCGGGCTGCGGGTGGGGATCGTCACCGCCTGGGGCAACGAGATCGGCTTGGAGGCGCTGGACGGGATTTGGGTCTGGAATGTTTCGGCCGAGCGCAGCACCACCTTCGAGAACATCTACACCGCCCGGGGCCGCGTCCAACACCTGCATCATCGCGCTCCAGATTTGTTCCCCGACCAGATTCCTCCTGCCTGGCGGGAGGCGGCGATCATTCACATTGGCCCGATTGCTCAGGAGGCCAAGCAAGTGGTGTCGGGCGAACTATCTCCGGCCTTGCTGGGGCTGACGCCCCAGGGCTGGCTGCGCGCCTGGGACGAGAACGGACGAGTCTCGCCCTGCGTCTGGCCCGAGGCGGCCGCGACCCTGCCGCTCGCCGACGCGGTCGTCATCAGCGTCGGGGACGTCGGAGGGGACGAGGAAGCGATCGAATCGATGGCCCTGGCCAGCCGCATCCTGGCCGTCACCGAGGGGCCGTGCGGGGCGCGCCTCTACTGGCATGGCGATTTGCGGCGTTTCCGCGCCCCCAAAATGGAGGAGGTGGACGCGACCGGCGCCGGAGACATCTTTGCGGCGGCGTTCTTCTGCCGCCTGCACGCCACGCGCGATCCCTGGGAGGCGGCCCGCTTTGCCACTCGTCTGGCGGCCTTTTCGGTCGCGCGGCGCGGTTTGTCGGGCATTCCTACCCAAGAAGAGATTCAGAACTGCTTGGTGGAGGTCTTTTAGTGGGACGCGTTTACACCCTGGTCAACCAGAAGGGCGGCGTTGGAAAGACCACGACCGCCATTAACCTCGGCGCTTACCTGGCTCAGTATGGCCAGCGAGTGCTGATTGCGGATATCGACCCCCAGGCCAACGCCACTTCCTCGCTGGGGGTGGACAAACACACCGTCCACGCCGGCATGTACGAGTGTCTGGTGGGCAGCGCCCCGGCGGCGGCCAGCGTCTTGTATAATGCTCGTTTGAAGTTGTCTCTTCTCCCATCCTCTCCTTCTTTGGCCGGGGCGGAGGTGGAACTGGTCGAAATGGACGGCCGCGAGGCGCGTCTCAAAACGACGCTGGCCCCGCTCCTTGACCGCTACGATTACATTCTCGTCGACTGTCCGCCGTCCCTGGGCCTGTTGACCGTCAACGGGCTGGTGGCCGCCCGCGACGGGGTCATCATCCCCGTCCAATGCGAGTACCTGGCCCTCGAAGGCCTGGGCGAATTGACCCGCACCATCCAGCGCGTGCGTTCTTCTTTGTTCCTCGGCCTCAAGGTGCGCGGCGTCGTGCTGACGATGTTCGACGGCCGCACGCACCTGTCGGGCGATGTGGTCAACGAGGTGCGCAAGTACTTTGGCGAGCAGGTTTTTCAGACGGTGATTCCGCGCAGCATCCGCCTGGCGGAAGCGCCGTCTTACGGCCTGCCCATTTCGGCCTACGCGCCCGGTTCGAGCGCGGCCGCCGCCTACGCGGCCCTGGCTCGAGAGGTTTTGCTGGGCGACGGGGTGCCGGTTCCCGCGATGGAGGAGTAGCCTATGCCGCAGAAAACAGGTCTTGGGCGCGGATTGAGCGCCCTGATTCCCGGCAACGACGGCGCGGCGGTCGAACAGGGGGGCGTGAATATGGTGGAGGTGGAGCGGATTCTGCCCAATCCCCGTCAGCCGCGCGGCAGCATGGACCCGGCCGAATTGGAGGAGTTGACCGCCTCGGTGCGCGAACACGGCGTCTTGCAGCCGCTGATCGTCACCCCCAGCGACGCGGATGGCAAGTACGTGCTCATTGCGGGCGAACGCCGTCTGCAGGCGGCGCGCCTGGCCGGGCTGACGAGGGTGCCGGTCGTCGTCCGTCCCGCTTCCGACCAGCAGCGCCTCGAACTGGCGATCATCGAAAACATCCAGCGCACCGACCTGAGTCCGCTTGAAGAGGCGGAGGCCTATCGGCAGTTGGCCGTGGATTTCAACCTCTCGCACGAAGAGATCGCGGCCCGGGTGGGAAAGAGCCGCGTGGCGGTCACGAACACCTTGCGCCTGCTCAAACTGCCGGATTCGGTCAAGAATGCCCTCATCGAGCGGCGCATCAGCGAGGGGCACGCCCGCGCCCTGCTGGCCCTCTCGTCTGCGGCCGCCCAGACGGCGGCTCTGCGCACCATTTTGAGCCAGGAACTCAATGTCCGTCAGACCGAGGACCTGGTGCGAAAGTTGAGCGGCGAAAAACCCGCCAGCCGGCCCAAGCCGGCCCCCGCGCCCGAACTGACCGCACTGGAGGAGCGCCTGCGTTCCAGCCTGGGGACGAAAGTCAGCCTGCGGGCGGGACGAAAAGGCGGCGTCATCACCATTCATTATTACTCTGACGAGGAACTCAACGCCCTGTTGGAACGTTTGCTGCGGGATTGACCCCGAGGCAGAAAATGAAACTGCTGCATAATGCGCGTATCCATACTCTCGATCCGCTCCGGCCGACTGCTTCGGCGCTGGCTATCGAGCGCGAATGGATCGTCGCGGTTGGGGGCGAGGAATTGCTGGATGAGTTCCCCGGCGCGGAGCGGCAGGATATGGGCGGTCGGACGATTCTCCCCGGCCTGACGGACGCGCATCTCCATTTGATGCGGTATGCGCTGACGCTGCAACAGGTGGATTGTGAGACGCCCACCAAGGAGGAATGTCTGCGCCGGGTGACGGAGCGCCTCGCGACGACGCGGCCCGGCGCCTGGGTGTGCGGTCACGGCTGGAATCAGAACGAGTGGGGCGGCGAGTGGCCGACCGCCGCCGACCTCGACCGGATCGCGCCCGAGACGCCGGTCTTCCTGACCGCCAAATCTTTGCACGCCGCCTGGGTCAACTCGGCGGCTTTGCGCTTGGCGGGCATCGACGCGCACACCCCCGACCCGCCGCGCGGTCAGTTCCTGCGCGACGAGCATGGTCAACCGACCGGCATTTTGCTGGAGGAGGCCTATTTGCAGGTGCAGCAGGTCATCCCCCTGCCGCCGCTGGAGGAGGTCGTCGCCGCGCTGCGGGCGGCTCAGCCGCGTTTGTGGCAGATGGGGCTAACCGGCGTCCACGATTTCGATCCGGTTTTGTCTTTCCAGGCGCTGCAAGTCTTGCAGGAGCGCGGCGAACTGGCGTTGCGCGTAGTCAAAAGTATCCCGCTGGAGAGTCTTTCGGCGGCGCTCGAGACCGGCCTGCGCACGGGCTTCGGCGACGACTGGCTGCGAATCGGCTCGGTCAAGATTTTTTCCGACGGCGCGCTCGGCCCGCGTACCGCAGCCATGCTCGATCCGTATGTTGACGACCCGCAAAATTGTGGTATTCTAAATCTGACGGGCGAGCAATTGTATGAGATCGGGCGCCGGGCTGTTGACGGAGGTCTCAGCCTGGCGGTGCACGCGATTGGCGACCGCGCCAACCGCGAAGTACTCGATGGGTTTGCCCGCCTGCGGGAATATGAACAACAGAACCGCCTGCCGGCCCTGCGTCATCGCATCGAGCATGTCCAGGTGATTCATCCCCAGGATGCCGGCCGCCTGGCGGCCTTGAACGTGACTGCCTCGATGCAGCCGATTCACGCCACCTCCGACATGTTCATGGCCGAACGCGCCCTGGGCGAGAGAGCGGCCTGGTCCTACGGCTGGCAGACTCAGGTCCGGCATGGGGCGCGGCTGGCTTTTGGCTCGGATGCGCCGGTCGAGTCGCCGAACCCGTTCTGGGGCCTGCACGCGGCCGTCACCCGTCGGCGGCGGGACGGCGCGCCCGGCATCCAGGGCTGGTATCCGCAGGAGTGCCTTTCGCTGCGGATGGCGCTGGAGGCTTTCAGCGGCGGTCCGGCGTTTCTGGCCGGCATGGAGGACCGGCTGGGATGTTTGTCGGCTGGCCGGCTGGCCGATGCGATCGTTCTCGACGTCGATCCGTTTGTCTGCCCGGCCGATGAAATTCATCTCATTCAGCCAACGGCGACGATGGTTGGCGGAGAATGGGTTTGGCAATCGTGAGGAAACCATGGCGTCTCGACCCCCTCTAACTCCCGAAATCCTTGTGCCCCGGCTGGGAGAGTATTTGGTTCAGGCGGGCCATATCACGGAAGAGGATTTGCAGCGGGCGCTCGAGTATCAGAGGAAGAGCAAATCGTCGGGGCGGTACCTGCTGGGGCAGGCGCTGCTGGAACTCAAACTGATCGACCGCGAGACCCTCGACCGGGCGATTACCGAGCAAATCATCCAGTTGCGGACCGCGCTCGAAGACGCCAATCGGTTCCTGGAGAAACGCGTCCAGGAGCGGACGGCCGAGTTGCAGGAAGCGCTGCAAAAACTCTCGGAACTCAGCCAGATCAAGGCGAATTTTGTCGCTAATGTTTCGCATGAGTTGCGCACCCCCCTGACTCACATCAAAGGGTACATCGAATTGCTGGTCACCGAGTCGCTTGGCCCTCTGACGCCCGAACAGAGGAACGCTTTGCAGGTCAGCCAGCGGGCGGCGGCGAGGCTGGAGAGTTTGATCGACAATCTGATCGTGTTCTCTCTGGCGGCGCGCGGCGAGATGAGTCTCAAACTGGGGCCGGTCAACCTGAACAAGGTCGCCAGCGAGGTGTTGAGTTACTCTCGTTCCAAGGCCGCCGACCGGAATGTCGCTTTGAATGTCGACATTCCGGCCGACTTGCCGCCGGTTCAGGCGGACGAACAGAAAATTTCCTGGGTCATCTTACAGTTGCTCGACAACGCGATCAAATTCACGCCGGCGGGCGGCCAGGTCACGCTCTCGATTTACCCCGAGACCAGCGAACTGGTCATCGTTTCCGTGGCCGATACGGGCATCGGCATCCCAGAGAACCGCCGCGATGAAATCTTCGAACCGTTTCATCAATTGGACGGTTCCTCGACCCGCCGTTATGGCGGCACCGGCCTGGGCCTGGCGCTGGTGCGCGAAATCCTGGACGCCCATGGTTCGCTGATCGAATTCGATTCGGTAGAAGGTCAGGGGACGACCTTCCGATTTCCGCTCCTGGTGGTTCATCCTCCAGACTAACTCGATGGGGCGCGCATGGCCAACGAACAGTTGGAGTATTTCACCGCTCTGAGCAACACCATTTCCAAAGGGGAATGGAAATCTGCGTTGGACGCCATGTTTGTCGCCTTGCGCAAGCGTTTCGTCTTCGACAATCTGGCGATTTACCGCGTGGACAACGAGCCGGGGCGCAACCTGCCCGAAGTGATCTACGCCCGGGCGGTCGGCCGGGGAAAGAGCCGGGAGGCGGACGCCTCGTGGGGGGAGAACATCGCCAACCAGGTGATTTCGAGCGGCCGGATGATGATTTTGAGCCCCGAAAAACCTTCGGAAGACCGGATTGCCATGCCCTATCTGCTCGGTCTGCCGCTCGATTTTCCGGTCGCGAAAGGGGCTTTGGTGTTCGTCCGTTTTGGCGGGCCGCCTTACCTGGATGAACATCTTCCAATGGCCGTCTTGGGAGCGGCGCTGGGAGCGCGCATTCTGGAGCGCCGTCAGTTGCAGGAGCAGATTGCCTTGTTCGAGCAGGCCCGCTACCGGGCGCAGTTGCAAGATGATTTCATTGCTACGATTTCCCACGACTTGCATACGCCGCTTGGATTCATCAAAGGGTATGCGACCTCGCTGCTCCGTTCCGACACCGTTTGGGACGCTGCCACGCAACGCGAATTCTTGACAATTATTGACGAAGAGACCGATCATCTGATTGCTCTGATCGACCGTCTGCTCGATTCTTCGCGGCTGCAGACCGGCATGCTGGCGATGGATTTCCAGCCGGTCGTCCTCGATAAACTGATTCGCGATGTGGTTCAGCGGATGAGCAGTCGCTGCCCGGACCTAAGCGTTTCTCTCAAGATGGGCAAGTTGCCGGCCATCCAGGCCGATAACGTCCGGCTGGGGCAGGTTTTCGAAAATCTGCTCGACAACGCCGTCAAATATGCCCCCGGTTCGCCCGTGACGATTCGTGCCGAGGCGCGCGATCAGGCCATCGTGCTGACGTTTTCCGACCGGGGTCCGGGCATCCCGGTCGAACATCTGCCTTATGTGTTCGAACGCTTTTACCGCGTCCCGGGTCAGACAAGTCAGCGCGGCACCGGTCTGGGGCTTTTTATTTGCAAACAAATCGTCCAGGCTCACCATGGGCAGATCGCGGTGGAAACGGCGCCTGGAAAAGGGACGACATTTCGCATCGAACTTCCTGTCTCACAGGAGGGGAAAGGGAAGCAGCCATGACGACGCGTATTCTGGTGGTCGATGACGAACCGCGTTACCTGCGCCTCTTGGAAGCCAATCTGCTTACCGAGGGCTATGAGGTCATCGCCGTGGACAATGGCCCTGAGGCGCTGGAGGTCTTTTCGACCCAGCCGGTGGACCTGATTCTGCTCGACATTCTGCTGCCTGGCATGGACGGGTTTACCGTATGTCAGCGCATTCGGCAATTTTCCAGCGTCCCGATCATCATGCTGACGGCCAAGGGCGAAGAACAAGACCGGGTGCGGGGCCTGGATGTGGGCGCGGATGACTATCTGGTCAAGCCGTTTTCGGTGATGGAGTTGCTGGCGCGCGTCCGGGCCGTGCTGCGGCGGGCGCAAGTCAGCGAGGCCGGGCAAGAGCGTTTCTTTACGCACGGCGATTTGCGCATCGACTTTGCCCGCGCCGAGGTCTGGTTGGGCGATCAGCCCGTCTATCTTTCGGCCACCGAGTATCGGCTGTTGCTGCAATTTTCTCACAACATCGGGAAAATCCTGACGGCCGAAGAATTGCTCACCAGCGTTTGGGGGCCGGAATATCGCGAGGACAAGGAAATTTTGTGGGTGACCATTGCTCGTCTGCGCCAGAAGGTGGAAAAGGACCCGCACTCGCCGCGTCACATCGTGACCCGGTCGGGGCTGGGCTATCTGATGCCGCCGCTGGAGGAGTGAGGAAGGAAGGATTATGGAAGGCGAGGAGTCTTTAAGTGTTCTGATCGTTGACCAGGATGCCGCCAGCCGCAATTATCTGTCGGTGATGCTGCGCCGGGCTGGTTATACGGTTCTGACGGCGCCCTCGGCCCGCGAGGGTCTCATCTCGATTTGGCGGGATTTGCCCGCGCTGGCGATTTTCGACCCCGCTCTTGCCGATATGCCCGCTGTCGAGATGGTGCGGCGTCTGCGCCAGGACCGGCGCACAGAACGCATGCCGCTGGTGGCTCTGAGCAGCAGGGAAAACGCTGAGGAGATGAACGCGCTCCTTTCGGCCGGCTGCAACGATTATCTGGTCAAATCCGGTCAGACGGTTCCTCAACTGCTCCAACTCATCCCGCGCCTGTTGCGCCAGCAGACGGATGTCAAGAAGGGCGGCTATTTGGTCGTCTTCTTGAGCGCCAAAGGCGGCACCGGCACCTCCTCCTTGTGCGCCAACGTGGCGATGTGCCTGGGCAAGAACAAACCCGACGCCTCGGTGGTGGTCGCGGACATGGTCTTGCCGATTGGTTCGATTGCCAGCATCGTAGGTTACAACGATCGCCTCAATCTCATCAGCGTTGCGATGCAGAGTCCCGACCTGATCACGGCTCGCTATTTCAAAGAACATCTGCCGAAGATCAATGAATGGTACTTTCGTTTGCTAGCCGGTTCGCCCGACCCGGATGTCGCCAACCAGTTGCCCGGCGACCGGCTGGGACCCGTCGTCTCCGGGCTCCAGGAAGCATTCGATTACGTGTTCATCGACCTTGGCCGCTCTCTTTCGCGTTTGAGCCTGCCGATCATCCTGCACGCCGATGTGCTGGCGTTGGTGCTGAGTACGGAGATGGCCTCGGTCACGCTGACGCAAACCGTCTGGTCTTACTTGCAGGCGCAAGGAGTCGATTCCCGGCGCGTCTATGCCATTCTCAACCGCGCGGTGGGATTGGAGGGGTTGACCAAGGCCGAAGCCGAGCAAATGCTCAATTTGCCGATTCAGTATGCCATGCCGTATATGGGCGGCAATTTCTCTCTGGCCAACAACCGCCACGAGCCGGTGGCGACCAAATTCCCTCTCGACGCCGCTACCCTGACCCTCAACCAGATGGCCGATCAGATTGCCGATCTGGCCCAACGGTTGCGGCGCGGCGGCTAAAGGGACCGTTTCTCTGCTATAATGATTTCATCCTACCTCCATTGTCCGAGGCGTCTATGAGCGTAAAAGACCAGGTCAACATTCGAACCCGCAAATTGGGCGTCCTCATCCGAGACGCCCGTTTAGCCGCCCGTAAAACTCTCAGCGAATGCGCCCGGGCAATTGGCGTGACTCCTGGCACGCTGCGCGCCTGGGAGGAAGGACGCCGGGCCCCTTCTCTGCCCGAGTTGGAAGTGCTGGCTTATTTCCTCGGCTTGCCCATCCGTCATTTTTGGGGCAAAGAGGCCATCTCGGACAATCCGCCGCCGACCGAGGCGCTCAATTTGCCGGTGTTGGTAGGGGTGCGGCAGCGGAAGGTGGGGGCCTTGCTGCGCCAGGAGCGCGAGAAGGCCAGTCTCTCCCTGCGGGCGCTTGCCGAGCAGACGGGGCTGTCCACTGCCCGCATCAAATCCTATGAACTGGGCGAACGCCCGATTCCCCTGCCCGATCTGGAGGTCATGATGAACATCCTGGGCGGGCAGGTCGAGAGTCTGTTCGACCAGACCGGGCCGATTGGTCTGTGGATGATTCAACAGCGCGCCATTCAGGATTTTCTGGATTTGCCGCCCGAATTGCAAGCCTTTGTCTGCAAGCCGGTCAACCGGCCGTATCTGGAACTGGCTCTCAAACTCAGCACCCTCTCTACCGAACGGCTGCGCTCGGTGGCCGAGGGTTTGCTCGACATTACTTTCTGAGTTCCTATGATGACGTCTCTCTCTCCCGAACAATTAGCGGACGAAGCCCGGCGCCTTTACCAGGCCGGCGATTTTGCAGCCGCGGCCGAGGCCTATGGCCGCGCCGCCGAAGCCTACGCAGGAGCCCAGGACGCTTTGATGGCGGCCGAGATGCGCAACAATCAGGCGGTTAGTCTGCTGCGCGCCCGGCGGCCGGAGGCCGCTCTGAGCGCTGTCCAGGGAACGGACGCCGTCTTCGAGCAGGCCGGCGATTGGAAACGCCAGGGAATGGCCCTGGCCAATCTGGCCAGCGCGCTGGAGGCCTTGAAGCGCAGGAAAGAAGCGATGACCTATTATCAGCGCGCCGCCGACGCGCTCGAAAAGGCCGGCGAAGGCGATTTGCGCGTCGAAATCATGCAATTGCTGGCGATGGATTATCTGCGCCGGGGCAAGTTCTTCGACGCCGTGCTGGCGCTTCAATCGGGCATGGCGGGCGTCAAGAATCCGACGCCGCGCCAAAAACTCTTCAAAAAACTGCTCTTCCTGCGTCTATGGCGATAGAGTCCGGGGCGCGCATCCGCTCGGCGGTCTTTGCCGACCAGCGGCGGCTTGCCAGCCTCTTCAACGGCGACGTCCTCCTGCACCGCCACCTCGATTGGCGCAAGCCCCTCGATTGGATCGGGACTCCGCCCTTCCTGGTCTTAGAAGAATACGACCAAATTTTGGCCGCCCTGGCCTGCCCGCCCGACCCGCAGGGGATTGCTTGGGTGCGCCTGTTCGTTGCGACTGGCCGCTTGCCTGTCCGGGATGCCTGGTTTCCTTTGTGGGAGGCCGCCCGGCGCGACCTGGCCAGCCGCGGCGGTTTTGTTGCCGCGGCGATTGCCTTGCAGCCCTGGTTTGTGGATGTATTGGAAGCCAGCCGTTTCGAATTGCGCCAGCACATCGTCATGCTCGAGCGAGAATCCCAGGCGGCGGTCGGTTATTCCCTGCCGGACAATGTCGCTTTGCGTTTGATGATGCCTTACGATTTGCCGGCAGTGGCCGAGGTCGACGCCGCGGCCTTCGAGCCGCTTTGGCAGAACAGCCTGTCGGCCCTGGAGTGGGCTTATCCGCAGGCGATCGTTGCGACGGTGGCCGAACAGGATGGCCGCCTGGTCGGGTATCAAATCAGCACGCCCAATCCCCTCGGCGCTCATTTGGCCCGTCTGGCGGTCTGTCCCGACATGCAGGGACACGGCGTGGGATTTGCCCTGATCGCCGACCTTGTCCAGCGGCTGGCGCGCCGCCGCATCTACCGACTGACGGTCAACACCCAGAGCGACAACGCGGCTTCTTTGAAGTTGTACCAGCAAATGGGTTTCCGCCTTACCCATGAACGGTATCCGGTGTATTGTATGCAAGTGGAAGGAGGTGCATGATGGTCAGCACAGACGAGGCTGTCATTGTCAACGCTTTGGTCCGACAGGCGTTGGTCGCGGCGCAGGAGGTCATGGGGGAGAACGGCTTACATGCCGTCTTGCGCAGCAGCGGGTTGGAGCGGTTCATTGACAACCTGCCGCCGGATAACCTGGAGCCGGGAATCAAAACCGTCGAATACGCCCGTCTGAACGAAGCCATCGAGGCCTTCTACGGCCGCGGCGGGCGCGGCATGCTGCGCCGGATTGGGAAAGCGTCTTTTCAGTACGGCGTCCGCGAGCAGGGCGCTTTGCTCGGTCTGGCTGGCGCGGCCCTCAAACTGGTCCCGCAGCATGGGCGCATCAAATTCATCCTGAATGCGCTGGTCAATGCGCTCAAGAAGACCAACCCCCAAGTCGACGCCTGGGTCGAAGAGAAGGATGGAAAACTGGCCTATATCGAATCGACCTGCGCGATTTGCAAAGGGCGGACCAGCGACGCGCCCATTTGTCATTTGTACGTCGGCTCGATTGGGGAGGCGGTTCGTTGGGCCACCGGCCAGGAATATGAAATCATCGAAACCCATTGCATTGCCAAGGGCGATCCCTATTGCCGCTTCGAGGTGGGGGAGGTGAGAACATGACCGCCGAGGGTGTGGCGCGCGTCTTCTCCCCGTCTTTGCTGATTCATTTTGTGGATGTGCTCCGTCAGGAAGTGGGCGCGGAGAAATGGCCTCTCATCCTGGCGGGGGTTCATCTTTCCTCCGCCATGTTCGAGAAAGAGAGTCTGGAGGCCCTCGATGGCGCCGGCGCAGCAGACCTCTATGCCCGCGCCCAGCAGGCATTGCGTCTCTTCTATGGACGCGGGGCGCGCGGCATTTTGATTCGCGTCGGTTTTGGGTTGTGGGAACGGCTGGCCGCCTCCGCCTCTTTTGTGGAGAAGGCCGAACTCCATGTGTTGCGCAGTTTGCCTGCTCCGGCCAGGCCGCGGCGGGCGCTGGAGGTACTGGCCGCCCGTCTGCGCGAGGGCGGCGGCAGCATCTCGATTCACACCCTGGACCTGGATTTGCTACTGGCCGACCATTCCAGTCCGAGCACGCTCGGCCAGTCAGACGAGTCTCCCATTTGCTACGTGACCCTGGGCCTGATTCAGGCCGCCCTGCGCTGGGCTACCGGCCGCGAATTCGACGTCGAAGAAATCGCCTGCAGGGCTACAGGACAGACGGCCTGCGAATTCAGAATCAAAGTCGGAGGTAGTTGATTTATGGAATGGACCTGGAAATCATTCGATGGCCTCGACATGTTCGGGCGCGGCTGGATCCCGGAAGGCAAGCCCAAGGCTGTCATCGTGCTGGTTCATGGCCTGGGCGAACATTGCGGGCGCTACGATCATGTGGGCCAAATGCTGGCCGGGAACGGTTATGCTTTGCTGGCCTTTGACCTGCGCGGCCACGGCAAGTCCGGCGGACAGCGGGGCCACGCGCCCTCTATCGAAGCCTTTATGAGGGACATTGACGAAATGCTCGCCCAGGCGGCCGCCCGCTATCCGGGCCTGCCGCAATTTATCTACGGCCATAGTTTGGGCGGCATTTTGGTCTTGAACTACGTCTTGCGCCGCAAGCCGGCGCTGGCCGGGGCGCTGGTCTCGTCGCCGGGCCTGCGCACGGCGCTCGAGGCCCAGAAGGCGAAGGTGGCGCTTGCCAAACTGTTGGGCGCTCTGATGCCGACCGGCGGCCTTCCCAGCGGGCTGGACGCCAATATGATTTCCCGCGACCCCGAGGTGGTTAAGCGTTACAAAGAAGACCCTCTTGTCCATGACAAGATCACCTTTGGCATGGCCAAGGAATTGATGGGCGCGATTGCCTGGGCTTTTGAACACGCCAGCGAGTTCTCGATTCCGCTCCTGCTCATGCACGGGACGGCCGACCAGATCGCTTTCGACCGCGGCAGTAAAGAATTTGCCGCCAGCGTCAAGGGCGATTGCACGCTGAAACTCTGGGAGGGCCTCTATCACGAGCCTCACAACGAGCCGGAAAAACAGGAAGTGTTCCGCTTTATGCTGGATTGGCTAAAAGCGCACTGTTGATTCTGCGTGACCGATGATTTTCGTGTAGCCAATATCCTAAAACGATCCTGGCGATGACCATCGGCGAATGGCTCGAAAGAGCGGCTGCCCGTTTGCGCAGGCAGAGCGAGACGGCCGAGTTGGACGCCCAGGTGCTGCTGGCCAAAATTCTGGGGCGGCCGCGCGCCTGGCTGCTGGCCCATCCGGAAGTCGCCCTTACCCAGGAGCAAGCAGACCTCCTCGAGAAAGCGCTGACGCGTCTGAGACGCGGCGAACCCCTCCCTTATGTGCTGGGGGAGTGGGAGTTCTTTGGCTTGTCCTTCCTGGTAACCCCGGAGGTCTTGATTCCCCGGCCCGAGACCGAACTTCTGGTTGAGCGCGCCCTGGAATGGCTGCGGACTCACCCTGGTCGGCGGCGTCTGCTGGACGTGGGCACCGGCTCGGGGTGTATCGCCGTTGCCTTGGCGGTCAACGTCCCGGATTTGAACGTTCTCGCCACCGACATTTCTTCTTCTGCCCTCGAGGTGGCGCGCCGCAACGCCGCTCGGCTGGGAGTCGAGGGGCGGGTCGAATTTGTCCAGTGGGATTTGCTGCCCGATCAACCGTCAGGCGGGGTCGAGCCTTTCGATGTGATTGCCGCGAATTTGCCCTATATTCCGACCCGCCTTCTTCGCAAACTGGCGGTGTATCGCCGCGAACCCGTCCTCGCCCTCGACGGCGGCCAGGACGGTCTGGACCTGGTGCGCCGGCTGCTGGCGGCGGCTCCAGATTGGCTGTCTCCTGGTGGGCTGGTTTTGCTAGAAATTGAGGCCTCCGAGGGGCCGGCGGCGATGGCGCTGGCGTTCGATTTGTTCGTGCAGGCCGAGATTCACCTGTATCAAGACTTGTCGGGGCACGACCGCTTGCTGGAGATTCGGACCTAAAGGCCTCTACAGTCCTTTTGCCAGAGTCGTTGACCGGCCAGCGTGTTGATTTTCGAGTAGTTCGAGCGCAAAGCACAGGGAGGAGAGCCGGTTCAGATATTGCAACGGCAGCCGATTGTTCAGTTCTTGCTGGTCTATCAGCGCCGAGATGCGCCGCTCGGCGCGGCGGACGACGGTGCGGGCCAGCGCCAGGGCTGCGCCGGCGAGCGAATCGCCGGGCAGAATGAACTCGCGCGGGATGGGGGCAACAGCAGACAACGCCTCGGCCTGCTCGTCCAGCCATTGCAGGCGCGCCGGTTCCAGGGACCGGAAGCGTTCGGCGTGGGCCGGCGCAGCGGCCACCTCGGCCATGATTTTATAGAGGTCGCGCTGAACCTCCACGAGGAGGGGCGCGGTCTGGGGCGCGGCGGCCAGGGCGCGCGCCAGCCCCAAAGCGGCGCTGGCCTCGTCGAGCGTTCCGAGCGCTTCGAAACGCGGATGATGTTTGGGCAGACGGCCCTCGCCAAGCAGGCCGGTCGTGCCGTCATCGCCTGTACGGGTGAAGAAAGTGGGCATGGATGAATTATAACCAAATGAGGGGGGAATCGAGACTTTTGGCTTATAATATTCGAAGACCTTTTCTCTCCTTCGAGCCAACATGAACACCAAAAAGCGCTTTTCCTGGCTGTTTCATCTTCCTACTCTGATGGTGGCTTCGATTGCCATCGCCATGCTGGCGCTGACGCCCGTTTGGGCTGTCCGCTATTACCAGACGCCCTTTTTGGGGATGTTGCTCGAGCCGCACGGCGTGGTCAGCAAGATTTCGGGGGATGGTTGGCCGGCGCGCTCGGCCGGGGTCGAGTGGCCCGACCGCCTGATCAGCATCAACGGTCATTTGCTCGCGTATGACGACCGGCCCGACCACTGGCTGGCCGAAGGGGATTATCGGCCGGTGGAATTGGTCTTCGAGCGGCATAATATGGGGCGCTACTATCTGGTGGTGACGCCTATCCCGATGCCGCGCGGCAATTTCATCGAACTGTTCGTGGTCCCTTACCTGGTGGGGCTGGTTTTTCAGGTCATTGGCATATGGGCCTATAGTCTGCGCCGCAACTTGCGCTCCAGCCGTGCCTTGCTGGTGTTTACCTCGGCCGTCAGCATCACTACGACGACCTTCTTCGATATGAACACCACTCATCATGTGACGGCCCTGTGGTCGGTGAGCCTGCCGGTGGCGGCGACGGCGTTGATTTATTTGGCGCTGGTGTTTCCGCGCGAGGCGACGCTCATCAAACGCTGGCCGTGGGCGCGTTTCATCCCCTGGTTCCTGTGCCTGGGGATTGCCGTGCCGGCCTGGCTTGAGGTCACAAGGCCGTCTTCGGCGCTGGCCTATATTATGGTCTGGCAGGCCAGTTATGCCTATATGGCGTTGGGGATCGCGATTTTCCTCTTCATGTTGGTCTGGCACATTTTGCGCAGCGAGTCGGCGATTGTGCGCCAGCAGAGCCGCGTCATTGTTTTCGGCGCGGCGCTGGCCTTCGCGCCGATGATGATCTTCTACCTGCTGCCGACGGCTTTCAGCGCCAGCCCGCAAGAGTTTCGAGCGGCCATCTATTTTCCTTTATTGATTTTGCTGCCTCTCTCCATCACGTATGCCATCTTGCGTTATCGTCTGCTCGATGTGGATCGCGTCCTGGGGAAGGCACTCATCTACGCTCTGACGACGGCCGCGGCGCTGGCGGCGTTTTACGGCTTGCTGAACGTTTTGTCCTATGCGCTGCGGCGGACGATCGCGGCCGATAATCCCTGGTTGATTGCCCTTTACCTGCTCCTGTTGGTGTTCGGCTTGATGCCGCTGCGCAATCTGATGCAGCGGCTGATCGACCGTCTGTTCTACCGTTCGCCTGCTGATTATCAACGCGTCCTGAACAACCTGGCTGCCGGACTGGTGATTACGCCCGACATCGAGCGGACGGTCGAATTGCTGGACCAGCAGATCGGCATGGCGCTGGCGCCTGAGTCGTTTGTCATTTATCTCTATGATGATGATCAAGCCCTCTACCTGGTTGGATCCCAGAAGAAAAGGGATTATCCCGTCTTCGATACGGAGCATCCTCTCATCCGTTTGTTGCGCGGCGCAAAAGCGGCTTTCTGGTTCCCGCCAGAGGCAACCTTGCCCCTCGACCTGGCCGCTTCGGAAGACTTTCAGCGGTTAGGGTGCCGGGCCTTCGTGCCGCTGCGATATGAGGGCAGTCTGATCGGCTTTATGGCGCTTGGGATGCGCCGTTCGGGCGATCCTTATAACCAGGAAGATTTGAACTTCCTCTCCACGGTGGGCGGTCAGTCCACCCTGGCGCTCGAGAACGCGCGTCTGTTTGCCAACCTGCGCCGCACGCTGGACCAGACCCTCGAAATGAAGAATTTGATGGATGACATCTTTGCCTCCATCGCCACCGGCGTCATTACCACCGATATCCAGCGTCAGATTACGCTTTTCAACCAGGCCGCCGAGCGCATTTTGGGGACGCCGGTCGAGCAGGTCGTTGGGAAACGGCTGCCCGAGGCGCTGCCGCAAATTTGCCGGGTGCTGGAGGACGCCGCTTGCGGCGCTGTCGAGCGCGGCGAAGTCACCCTCGGCAAGGACGTGACCGCTACCATCCCCTCGCGCGGCGACCTCTACCTGCGCCTGTCCTGCTCTCCCTTGCGGGACGCCTACCTGGGCACCAAAGGCGCTACCATCGTGCTGGAAGACCTGACCGAGCGCCGAAGACTGGAGGCCGAACAAGAACGCATCCGCCAGACGTTTGGGCGCGTGGTCGCCCCCCGCGTCCGCGACCGCCTGCTTTCCGATCCCAGCCATTTGCGTCTGGACGGCACTCGCCAGCGGGTGACGATTCTCTTTGCCGACCTCAAGGGGTTCACCAGTTTCAGCGAAATTCACGACCCCGAACTGATTTTCCGAGTCCTGAACGACTATCTATCTTTGGCGGCGCAGGCCATCCTCGAAGAAGAAGGCACGCTGGACAAATTCATGGGCGACGCGGTCATGGCGTTGTGGAACGTCCCGGACCCGCAGGAAGACCATGCCCTGCGGGCCGTGCGCGCCGCCCTGCAAATCATCGAGCGCGCCCGCCAGGCGCATCTGCGCCTCAGCGACCCCGACCATCATCTCCTGTTTCGCATCGGCGTCACGACCGGCGAGGCCATGGTGGGCAACGTCGGAACGCGCGAACTCTTCAATTACACCGCGATCGGGGATGTGGTCAATCTGGCGCAGCGATTGGAGACGACTGCCCATCCGGGCCAGATTCTGATCGACCACACGACCTTCGCTTTGGTCGGAGAACATGTAATTGCCCTGCCGATGGAACCGGTTCAAGTCCGGGGACGCACTCAGCCGGTGGCTGTATACGCCTTGCAGAGATTGAAATGAACTCCTGACGGCGGCCGGGTTTCCAAGAGATTGCGATCATGCTCAAGGGGTATCACCGCCTCATCACCGAGCGAGCGTTATCGACGCGTCTGGGGCCGCGGCCGCTCAAAATCGTGATTGCCGCCAATTTGCACCAGGACCATCTCTTGACCGGTCAAATCGGCCACCCCGAGTTCCATTTCGACGACAACGCCTTTGCCGCCAGCGCGGCGTACATGGAAACGCAGCGAGAGCAGGCGCGTTGGGCGCTCCAGAAAAATCGACCGTCTTTGGCCTGGCAGGCTTTTGGGCGGCTCGTTCATGCCGCTCAAGACTTCTATGCTCACAGCAATTACGTCAGCCTGTGGCTGGCGCGTTTTCCCGCCGACGCCCTGCCGCCAGCGGAGACGATCGAGCCGTGCGATGACGCCGTCCTGACCAGCCCGGCCCTGCGTTCGGGCAGAGTGTATTATTTTCTCGAAATAGCAAGTCTTTTGCCTCTCTCGCGCGCCTGGGCGCTCAGACGCCTGCCGCCCGATTCGCACGCCCGGATGAATCTGGACTCTCCTGAGCGCGGCCCTCTATTCGCCTACGCGGTCGAGGCGGCGGTCAAGCGCACCGTCCTGGAATATGAGCGCGTGCTGGACGGCCTGTCGGCGGCGCAGGCGCGTCTTTTCGAGGGACTGGGTCAATCGTCCGGAAGCGCCCCGGATTCTTCAAACGATTAAGGCGGTCAAGCCGCCATCGAGCCCTGGATTCTATTGCGCGAAGCGCGCGATTCGAGATGCCATTCCCTTGCGAGGTATAATGACCCTATGGACACCAAACAGAGACTGGAAACTGCCCTGAAAGAAGCCATGAAAGCCGGCGACGAGGTCCGCAAGCGCACCATCCGCATGGCGCTGGCGGCCATCAAACAGGCGGAAGTGGACCGCCAAACCGTCCTGGACGAAGCGGCGGTGATCTCATTGCTCCAGAAGGAAGTCAAGTTGCGCAAAGAAGCGCTGGAAGAAGCGCGTACGGCCAACCGCGCCGACTTGGCGGCGGCGGCCGAGGCCGAGATTGCCGTGGTCAGCGAGTTCTTGCCCCAAAGCCTGAGCGAGGCGGAACTGCGGGCGCTCATCCAGGCGGCCATCGCCGAGGCGGGCGCCTCCTCGCCCGCCGACATGGGCAAGGTGATGAAACTGGTCATGCCCCGCGTGGCCGGCCGCGCGCCCGGCGACCAGGTCAGCGCGCTCGTCCGCCAGTTGTTGCAGGGGTAGAGCGGGCTTCGAACCGGCGATGAGCGATTCCCGTCCTCCGCGGCGTTTGGCCTGGTTTTCTATCCTGATTCTGGTTTGCGTCAGCATCCTGTCCTACCTGGCGCTGATTCAGCCTTGGGCGTTGCGGCAGGATCAGGCGCCGATTGTGGAAAACGAGGTCGCCGCGCAGGATTTACGCGCCCCCTATGATTTCCAATACATCAGCGAAGTGCGCACCGAACAGGCGCGCCGCGAGGCCGAGCGCGCCGTTCAGCCGGTGTATTCGCCGCCCGACCCGAATGTGGCGCGTCAGCAGTTCGAACTCCTCGACGCGGCTCTCTCGGACATTGCCGCCATCCGCGCCGACCAGAACCTGAGCATCGATGAAAAGAAGGCCGCCGTCGAGGCGATTTCCACCCTGCAGTTACGCTCCGAGTCGGTGGACATTTTGCTGCGCCTGTCCAACGCTCGCTGGGAAAAAGTGCGCGCCGCCGCCCTCAGCGTCCTGGAACAGGCCATGCGGACCCCCATTCGCAACCAGGACCTGTCGGCTGTCCGCGCCGGCCTGCCGCTGTTCGTCAGCCCCAGCGCCGGCCTGACGCAGGTCGAGACCGATTTGGTCGTTGAACTCGTCGCCCCTCTGGTCGTCCCCAACAGTTTCTACAGCCCCGAATTGACCGAGGCGGCCCGCCAGGCGGCTCGCGACGCCGTGGAACCGGTCATTCAATCGTACAAGCAGGGACAAATGATCGTGGCGAGCGGCGAAATCATCACCCCGGCGCACTACGAGGCCCTGACCGAATACGGCCTGATCGCTCCCACCAATCCGGCCAATCGTTATGCGGGCGCGGCGGCCATCGTGGTAGTTTCGGCGCTTTTCACCGTTCTCTACTTCCTTCGCCGTCGGACGCCGCCGCTGCAAGATTTACGCGGCATGCTGGTCTTCTCGGCCATTCTGCTCGTCTTTCTGGTGGGGGCGCGCGTCATCCTGCCCAACCGGAGCATCCTGCCCTATCTGTATCCGCTGCCCGCCTTCGGATTGCTCGTTTCCGTCCTCTTCGGCATGGAAAGCGGGATGGTCTTCAGCCTGCTGATGAGCATCCTGGTCGCTTACGGCATGCCCGATGGTCAATGGCTTCTGCCTTATTACCTGTTGACCAGCCTGTGCGGCGTGCTTGCCCTGGGCCGCGCCCGCCGTTTGGGACAGTTCCTCTATGCGGGCGGAGCCATTACCGCTTCGGGCATGGCGCTGATTATGGCCTATCGCTTTCCCTTTACCGACATCGACTGGATCGGCTTGCTGACCTTGCTGGGCGCGGCTGTCTTCTACGGCGTGGCCTCCCCAAGTTTGACCATCCCTTTCCAGTACCTGCTTTCTCAGTTTCTGGGACTGACGACCGCGTTGCAGCTCCTCGAAATTTCGCGCCCCGATTCGCCCTTGCTCAAATATTTCCTGCAGCGCGCCCCCGGCACCTACCAGCACAGTCTCCAGGTGGCCAACCTCGCCGAGCAGGCCGCCGAGCGCATCGGCGCCGATGGCCTGCTGACGCGCGTCGCCGCCCTGTTCCACGATGTGGGCAAGGCGGCTAACCCGCTCTTCTTCGTCGAGAACCAGCCGTCCAACCAGATCAACGCCCATGATGATATGGAGCCGCTCGATGCCGCCGATCATATCATTCGGCACGTCGAGGACGGCCTCAAACTGGCGCGCAAGTACCGTCTGCCGCGCCGCCTTCTCGATTTCATCTCCGAGCATCATGGCACTCTGGTCGCCCGCTACCAGTACAACCGGGCGGTCGAAGCCGCCGGAGGCGATGCTTCGAAAGTCGATATCGAACGTTTCCGCTACCCGGGCCCCAAACCGCGTTCGCGCGAGACGGCCATCCTGATGCTGGCCGACGGCGTTGAAGCGCGCGCCCGCGCCGAGCGCCCGCAGAACGACGAGCAAATGTACGCGATGGTGCGCAGCGTCATCGCCCACATCCAAAAGGACGGTCAACTCGACGATGCGCCCTTGACCCAAAAAGACTTGCAGGAAATCGCCGAATCGTTCGTCTCGACCCTGCGGGTGACGTATCATCCTCGTTTGGAGTACCCGAAAGATTTGCCGGAAACCCCCTCGCCGCCGCTTTCCAAAACCCGGAGCCGGAAATGATTTTCCTCGACCTCGATCCCGCTCTCGAACCTCTGCCTGCGCCCGACCTGCTCGAGCGCGCCGCCCAGGCGACCCTCGACCTGCAGGCCGCCCTCGACGCCGATCTGACCCTCGTCCTGACCGGCGACGAACAAATCCGCGACCTGAATCGCCGCTACCGGCAGGTGGACGCCCCGACCGATGTGCTGGCCTTCCCGGCGGGCGACGCCGACCCGGAGACGGGCCGCCTCTACCTCGGCGACGTCATCCTCTCCTTGCCGCGCGCCGCCGCCCAGGCCGCGGCGGGCGGTCACTCCCTCGAGGCCGAGTTGCAGTTGCTGATCGTGCATGGCGTCTTGCATCTTCTCGGTCACGACCATGCCGACAGCGAGGAAAAAAGCCGAATGTGGGCCGCCCAGGCCGACGTCCTGAAGCATCTTGGAATTTCGCCAGCCATTCTTCATGAATAAATTCGCCTACTTCTTCGTTTCGCGCTATCGCGCCTTCGGTCACGCCTTTCGCGGGTGGTGGTATGTCATTCGCACCCAGCGCAACGCCTGGATTCACGCCCTGGCCACGGCGCTGGTCGTCCTGTTGACTGCCTGGCTGCGTTTGCCGGCCCGCGATTGGGCCGTCCTGTTGGTGACGATTGCCCTGGTCTGGACGGCGGAATTCATCAACACCGCCCTCGAAGCGGTGGTGGATTTGGCCAGCCCGCGGCATCATCCGCTGGCCCGGGTCGGCAAGGACGTGGGAGCGGCCGCCGTCTTGATTGCCGCCCTGACTTCCATCCTGGTCGGCTTGCTCATTCTCGGCCCGCCGTTGTGGTCCCGCCTGTTTCCCCCCTCCTGATTTCCCGCCGCTTTTCCTGAGGCCTGCTCAGAACACGAATTCCCGTCCCATGTCTCTTTCCTTCCGTTTTGGCACCGTTGGCTCTCCTCTGGCTACCCCGCCCCGGCCCGGCGGGACGGTCGGCGGCGTCCACTATGCCGCCTCGCTGGGCCTGGACGCCCTCGAATTGGCCTGGGTTCAGGGAGTGCGCGTTGGCGAGGCGGCCTGCGCTGCGATTCGAGCCGCCGCCGAGGAGCGCAACGTCGCCCTCTCGGTGCACGCCCCGTACTACATCAACTTGAACGCCGAGGACGAGAAATGGCCGCGTCTGCGCCGGTACTTGATGGACGCGGCGCATTACGGTCATCTGGCCGGCGCAACCGACATCGTCTTTCACCCCGGCACGTATTTTGGGCGTCCGGCTCAGCAAGTCCTGGAGCGCGTTCTTCCTCGTCTGCAGGCTTGCGTGGACGAACTGCGCGCCGCCGGCAACCCCGTCCTCCTGCGCCCCGAGACGAGCGGCAAAGCGGCTATGCTCGGCTCGCTGGCCGACGTCCTCGAGATGGCGAAGATTCCGGGCGTCGTCCCCTGCCTCGACTTCGCCCACCTGCACGCCCGTCTCGGCGATGGCTCGATGAATACCTACGAAGAATGGATGGACGCTCTTGCTGTGTATCGCCAAGCCCTCGGCGAGGAAGCCATGCACTCTTTGCACATTCACCTTTCGGGCATCGAATACGGCCCGAAGGGCGAAAAGAATCACATCGTCATGGAAGAAGCCGATCTCAACTTCCGCGACCTGATGCGCGCCCTGCGCGATTCGGGCGCAAGCGGCCGGATTTTGTGCGAAAGCCCCGTCCTGGAAGAGGACGCCCTCAAGTTCCAGGCGTTGTGGCGCGAGGTGAGCGGGGAGTAGATCGGGCCTGCAAAGACTCGACGACCCGTTTCCTTTTCGAGGAAACGGGTCGTTCGCGCCTGGACTCAACACCCCATTTCCTTCCGGGGAAACGGGGTGTTCTCGGACTCAACACCCCATTTCCTTTCCGAGGAAACGGGTCGTTCGCGTCTGGACTCAACACCCCGTTTCCTTCCGGGGAAGCGGGGTGTTGCAGCAATCTGGTTTAGTTCATCACCGGCCGGAACTTGTAGCCGTAGATGAGAATACTGCGGTCGTCTCCATCCTGCCGCAGGCGGCGGGTGACCATCTCGACCGGCATGCCGATCTCGACCGGCTTGTCGCCCAGGTCGGTCAATTGCGCCGTGACCAGCGGACCTTCTTCCAGTTTGACCAGGGCGACGGTGTAAGGGGCTTTGTCCTCGAAGCCGGCCGGAGCCTCGTAGATGGTGGTGTACGAGTACACCTCGCCGCGCCCGCTGAAGGTGTAGGGCGTTCTGGCCTCGCCCCCGCAGTTCGGGCAGACATCGCGGGGCGGGAAGACTTTCACCTGGCAATGCGGACAAACTTCGCCGACCAACCCATACCGTTGTTGTTTGAGACGCCAATGGCGGGGAATTTCCATGTTTGCACTCCTTAATTCAGCCTAATTAACTCCAATTTTACAGAGCCGGACTCTCAAGAACTATCAATCTGCGCGTTTCAGGACGTGGGTCACGGCGGTGGAGGCTGGCCCGCCCAGGGCCTGGATGAGCGCGCAGCGGGCGTCGGGGATTTGATTCGCGCCGGCCTGGCCGCGCAGTTGCAGGGTCGCTTCGACGGCCTGATAGACGCCGGTCGCGCCGCCCGGGTTGCCGCGCGCCTTCAGCCCGCCCATCGTCGCGCAGGGGATCTTCCCCTGCAGACCGCTCTCTCCTTCGGCGGCCAGTTTCCAGCCCTGGCCGCGGGCGGCGAATCCGGCCGCCTCGAGCGACAGCGCGGCGTAGATCGAATAGGCGTCGTAATATTCGAACAGGTCGATTTGCTCGCGGCTCAGCCCGGCTTTTTTGAGCGCCTGTTCGACCGAAGCCTGGGCGGCGGCGAACCAGAGCGGCTCGGGGCGGTTGTGCAGCCCCAGCGTGTCGGAGACCGAGGCCGAGGCGGCGACTTGCACCACGGGGTGGGGGAAGTCCCTGGGGAGCCGGTCGCGGCGGGTCAGAATCAGGGCCGCCGCGCCGTCGGCGTTGGGGGCCAGGTCGAACAGGTTGAGCGGGTCGCTGACCATTTCGGCCTTTTGGTAGGCCTCCAGCGTGATGGCTTTGCGATACATCGCGTTGGGATTTCCGGCCCCGTTGGCGTGGGCGGTCAGGACGAAACCGGCCAGTCCGTCGGCGGGCAGGCCAAATTCGTGCTGGTAGCGGCGCATCAACAGGGCGGCCTGGGCGGCCGGAGTCAGCCCGTGGATGGCCTCGAAGTCGCTGTCGGTGGTGGTGGCAAGAGCGGCCTCGACTCCCGGACCGATCAGGTCGGTATATTTTTCGACGCCGACGACCAGAGCCACATCCACCAGGCCGCTGGCGACGGCCAGGTACCCCTGGCGGAGGGCGGCCGCGCCCGACGCCCCGGCTGCTTCGAGCGCCTCGGCCTCGATGCCGGCCAGCCCGCTGAAATCGGCCAGCAGCGTCCCTACATGGGCCTGGCGCGACAGGTTGGCGGCCAGCATATTGCCGGCGTAGAGCGCCTGCGGCTGCAGACCGCCGGAGTCTTTGATGGCGGCCCGGATGGCCCGCACGCCCAGCGAACGCAGCGACAGATCCCAGAATTCCCCGACCCGCGTTTGGCCGATTCCAGCGATGACAACTTCGGTCATGATTCACCTCTCCGGGGCGGTTATTTCATCCTGATCTTGCCGCGATAGCGGGCGTAGGCGGCGTAATCGATTTCGGTGCGGCGGGCGATGTAGTCCTGCGTTTTGAGGGCTTTGTCGCGCCGCTCGAGCAGTTTGTCGGTGACGACGATATCGAAGGCGTCGGAGCCGGCCCCGGAGCCGAACGAGACGACCAGGATGCGGTCGCCGGGGCGGGCGATGTCGAGGGTGGCGGTCAGGCCGATGATGGCCGCGCCGGCATAGGTGTTGCCGATGACGGGTGAGAGCAGGCCGGGGGCAATTTGCTCCGGCGAGAAGCCCAGCATTTGGGCGGCTTTTTGCGGGAATTTGGTGTTCGGTTGATGGAAGATGGCCCAGGCGTAATCTTTGGCGCTCGTACCGGCGGCCTCCATCAGGGTCTTGCCCGCCTCGGTGATGTGCCGGAAGTAGGCCGGGTCGCCGGTGAAGCGCTGACCGTGTTCGGGGTAAATCTGGTGTTCGCGCCGCCAGAAGTCGGGGGTGTCGGTGACGAAGGAGTAGGAGGCGTTGATGACGGCCAGGCTCTCTTCGGCCGGGCCGATGATGAAGGCCGCTCCGCCGGCGGCGGCGGTGTACTCGAGGGCGTCGCCCGGTTTGCCCTGGGCGGTGTCCATGCCGATGGCGAGGGCGTAGCGGGCCATCGAGGAGCCGACCAGACCCATCGCCATGACCATCGCCTCTGTCCCTGCTTTGCAGGCGAACTCCATGTCGGCGGCCTGGACGTGCGGGGCGGCCCCGATCGCCTCGGCGACGATGGTCGAACTGGGCTTGACCGCGTAGGGGTGCGATTCGGAGCCGATCCAGACGGCTCGAATCTCGGCCGGGTCGATCTCGGCGCGTTTCATGGCGTTGCGCGCCGCCTCGATGGACATGGTGATGACGTCTTCGTCCAGGCCGGGCACGGCTTTTTCTTTGATCGGCAGTCCGGCGGCCCGTCCGCCCGTCCACATGCGGGCGACCTCTTTGGCGGGCAGGCGGTAGCGCGGCACGTAGGCGCCATAGCCGACGATTCCAACCGGCCGGGAGGGTTTGAGCAGGGTTTTGTTTTCGGTCATGATTCATCTCCTAAAGGGGGCGCGCCGCCCGCTAGCGGGTTATGAATATTCGATTTGACGCGCTTCTTTTGCGCATAGTTTTAGGGTGGCGTCAATTCTATGTTCCGGGCACACTTTCGAAACCGAATGTCCCAGTTCGTCGATGCCTTCGATACGGTACAGGCCGGATTCGAGCCTTTCGTAGCGGAAGAACCAGCCGTCCAGCAGGCCGTCGATCGGGTATTTGGATTTGAGTGCGATTGGAAGCGCCATGTCATTTCTCCCATGATTTGAGGATTTCTTCGGCTCGATCGATGCGGATGGTTTTTTCTGCCACCAGTTGGGCGGCGAGTCGTTCGATTTGTTCGCCGGTAGCCCCGGCGGCGATGGCGACCTGGCGGGCGTGCAGCGACATGTGGCCGCGCTGGATGCCCTCGGTGGCCAGGGCGCGCAGGGCAGCCAGGTTTTGCGCCAGTCCGACCGAGACGATGACGCTGGCCAGTTCGGCGGCGGTGCGTACGCCCATCAATTTCAGGGCGGCTTTGGCGGTCGGGTGCACCTTGGTCGCTCCGCCGACGATGCCGACCGCCAGGGGCACTTCGAGCGTTCCGGTCAGGTTGCCGGCGGCGTCTTTGCCCCAGGTGGAGAGCGAGGTGTAGCGTCCGCTGCGGGCGGCGTAGGCGTGCGCGCCGGCTTCGATGGCGCGCCAGTCGTTGCCGGTGGCGATGACCACCGCGTCCACGCCGTTCATGATGCCTTTGTTGTGGGTGGCGGCGCGGTAGGGGTCGGCGGCGGCAAAGGCCCAGGCTTCGATGATGCCGTCGCGCACCCGTTCGCCGGAGAAGTCGCCGAAGGCCAATTCCTGCACCGGGATGGTGCAACGGGCGCGCGCCAGACGCCGGTCGGCCAGGTTGGAGAGGATGCGCAGGTGGACGCGCCCGCCGGTGATGGCCTCGACTTGCGGGGCCAGCCGTTCGCAGGCGGTGTTGACGGCGTTGGCGCCCATCGCGTCGCGGACGTCGTAGATGAGATGGACGACCAGGAAGGGGCCGATCGGAGAGTCGGCGATGACGCGCACCTCGAGGTCGCGCGCCCCGCCGCCGAATTTCTTGAGCAGGGGGTCGATTTCATCGGCCTCGGCCAGCAGTTCGGCGCGCTTTTCCAACAACGCCAGGCGGGCGCTGTGGACGTCGGCCAGGTCGAGGACTTGCATCTGGCCGATCATCTCGGGGGCCGAGACGGTGGTGAAGAACCCGCCGCCGGCGCGCGCCAGTTTGGCCATGAACGAGGCCCCGGCAATGACCGACGGCTCCTCGATGGCCATCGGGACCAGGATCTCGCGCCCATCCACGACGAAGTTCAGCCCGATGCCCAGCGGCAGGCTCAGGGTCCCGACGGCGTTTTCGACCATGTGGTCGGCCTGTCCGACCGAAAGGCCGCTTTCGTGCAGGGCGGCCAATTCATCGGTGGTCAGGCCGGCGGCCTCGGCCAGTTTCTTCACCCGCTCTTCGATCGGCAAGTTGTAGAAGCCTTGAATCCGTGAAGTGGTCATGGTTGGGTGTTCCCTTTGAGGGTATTGTATCGGCGGTTGCTGGCAAAACCTATCAGACTTGAAAAACGGCCGGAATCGAGGCCGCTGGAATGTCGCCTTTTGGAGGCGCGCCGCCCTTGCCTGTTTTCGGGCGGCGTGATAAAATACCGCCCGCTGGCGGTGGGGGCTCGTCTAATGGCAGGACGACTGACTCTGGATCAGTTAGTAGAGGTTCGAATCCTTTGCCCCCAGCCTGAAAACACCCCGAGAGGGGTGTTTTTCGATTTCTGAGTTGTGACAGAGGACTTTCGAAAGGAGACGGGGGACGGGAGAGTGGCGCTTCAATCCTGGATTGCGATCGCGGGTGTTCAAGACACATTGCTCCGCACGCCGCACCTGGCACGCTTGTAGTTTCAATCCCTCAATCGGGACAAAGGACGTTCGAATGGGGGACGGGAGACGGGAGACGGGGTATGGGAGATGGGAGAAGGCGGCGTTTCAATTCCGGATTGCAATCGCGGGTGTTCAAGACACATTGCTCCGCACGCCGCACCTGGCACGCTTGTAGTTTCAATCCCTCAATCGGGACAAAGGACGTTCAAACGAGTACCTGCAAGCCATCACCACCATCAACAGCGTGGGTTTCAATCCCTCAATCGGGACAAAGGACGTTCAAACTTCGACCCTGCGCAGGTTGTCATCGGTAAGATTGATGTTTCAATCCCTCAATCGGGACAAAGGACGTTCAAACCGGCGACTTCACCCCGTCTCGCCTGTCAACAGACAGGTTTCAATCCCTCAATCGGGACAAAGGACGTTCAAACTATGTTATTCGTGTATGCGAGCGGGAGGCGTTTAGCACTGTTTCAATCCCTCAATCGGGACAAAGGACGTTCAAACTCTTCATGCAAACAAAAAACCCGAAGCCAGTCCGAGTTTCAATCCCTCAATCGGGACAAAGGACGTTCAAACATGTTTTTGCAATGTTCGCGCAGCGTTTACGTTGTAGTTTCAATCCCTCAATCGGGACAAAGGACGTTCAAACAAGGGTAGAAATTGGTTGTACGAGCGGGCGAAGGAAATGTTTCAATCCCTCAATCGGGACAAAGGACGTTCAAACGTTGAAACTGCCGAAAACAGACGAATAATCTTCGCCGAGTTTCAATCCCTCAATCGGGACAAAGGACGTTCAAACTCGTCTTCGACCCAGACGCCCGCGAGGCCGGAGAGAGTTTCAATCCCTCAATCGGGACAAAGGACGTTCAAACCTGGCGAACTGTGGTGGGCGGCCCCTCTTCTGGCAGTTTCAATCCCTCAATCGGGACAAAGGACGTTCAAACCCATTTTCGCCATCCGGACGAAAGGGGGAACAGATAGTTTCAATCCCTCAATCGGGACAAAGGACGTTCAAACTCAGGGTAGGCATCGGGGTCGCGAATGTCAAAATCGGTTTCAATCCCTCAATCGGGACAAAGGACGTTCAAACGGATAGCGCGGCCACGATAGAGGCGCACATCGGGCGTTTCAATCCCTCAATCGGGACAAAGGACGTTCAAACGTATTCCTCGCCGGACACGCCGGACGTGACAAGATAGTTTCAATCCCTCAATCGGGACAAAGGACGTTCAAACCCGCTATTCAGAGCCAATTACAACGCGAACCAAAATTGTTTCAATCCCTCAATCGGGACAAAGGACGTTCAAACCCACCCCCACGCTACCCCGTCAGGCCGGTCAGATAAGTTTCAATCCCTCAATCGGGACAAAGGACGTTCAAACATCCGAGATAGCGCTGTCAACAAGCGAATACCTCAAGGTTTCAATCCCTCAATCGGGACAAAGGACGTTCAAACAGTCGAGTTGCGCTGGGACGCTCTGAGAGGACAGGGTTTCAATCCCTCAATCGGGACAAAGGACGTTCAAACGCAGGCAGACAAAATTCCAGATTCGAGGAACCCTCAAGTTTCAATCCCTCAATCGGGACAAAGGACGTTCAAACGGGAAGCGGGGGGGACAACGGGTTTGCCGGTTGGCAAGTTTCAATCCCTCAATCGGGACAAAGGACGTTCAAACCCCTCGAGGTGCCCGAGGAGATCGGGGAACTCAACGACGAAGTTTCAATCCCTCAATCGGGACAAAG
The DNA here is from genome assembly GCA_019873655.1 of Chloroflexota bacterium. Lineage (GTDB taxonomy): Bacteria > Chloroflexota > Anaerolineae > Anaerolineales > Villigracilaceae > JAFGSI01. Next base: position 184,173 of record JAIOAU010000002.1, read on the forward strand.
GACGTTCAAACGCGTAAACTGTTCTGAATCACACACACACACACATTGTTTCAATCCCTCAATCGGGACAAAGGACGTTCAAACGCGTGGATTACATTACTTGTACGTTAGTAGGCAGGGGTTTCAATCCCTCAATCGGGACAAAGGACGTTCAAACCATTACTCCCTATCCTACCGCAACACCCGACTTGACGTTTCAATCCCTCAATCGGGACAAAGGACGTTCAAACGAAGACGCCGAATATAGCGCATCATGTCCCAGCAAGTTTCAATCCCTCAATCGGGACAAAGGACGTTCAAACCGCGAGTTCGGCATTCAGAATTTCGATGGTGTTCTCGTTTCAATCCCTCAATCGGGACAAAGGACGTTCAAACGTGGCGGGGCCATCCTGCTGGCGAAGGCGATGCAAGGTTTCAATCCCTCAATCGGGACAAAGGACGTTCAAACCTCCGCAGGCTGCTGCTGCGCCTCCAGCGGTGGACGGTTTCAATCCCTCAATCGGGACAAAGGACGTTCAAACCGGCGGACGAACCGCCGAGAAAGGATGGGAGAGATAATGTTTCAATCCCTCAATCGGGACAAAGGACGTTCAAACCCGCGAGCGCAAAAAAGGAAGGAAGGGCTATTATGTCGGGTTTCAATCCCTCAATCGGGACAAAGGACGTTCAAACAAGCCCTCGGGGCGCTCCTGCGCTTCCTGATGGACAAGTTTCAATCCCTCAATCGGGACAAAGGACGTTCAAACAATACGCCTTGCCCGCATTTTCGCACCACCCCGTTTCGTGGTTTCAATCCCTCAATCGGGACAAAGGACGTTCAAACGTCCTTTGACTTAAGATTGTCGCCATCGAGAGAAGGGTTTCAATCCCTCAATCGGGACAAAGGACGTTCAAACATTATCCTCGTGCCGTTTTGGTTGGTTGGCAAGCATGGTTTCAATCCCTCAATCGGGACAAAGGACGTTCAAACGTCGTCAAAAGTTGGAGGTCGAAGGTCGGATTAATGGTTTCAATCCCTCAATCGGGACAAAGGACGTTCAAACGGGGCCGCCTTCGGCGTGTACCCATCCCACCGCGAGGTTTCAATCCCTCAATCGGGACAAAGGACGTTCAAACGCAACGATGGTGTATCAGCAGGTGGCGGCGGAGGCGTTTCAATCCCTCAATCGGGACAAAGGACGTTCAAACCCTGCGCCAACTCGATGACCTCCTTCTCGCTCAAATCGGTTTCAATCCCTCAATCGGGACAAAGGACGTTCAAACGGAAAACGCCGAGCGCCGTCCCGACGATGGAAATCTTGTTTCAATCCCTCAATCGGGACAAAGGACGTTCAAACCCAGATAGCGCGAGGCCCGACAAGCGGGCGGTCGAAGTTTCAATCCCTCAATCGGGACAAAGGACGTTCAAACTCGCAAGAGACCCTGCCCCGGCCGAGGTTCTAAACGTTTCAATCCCTCAATCGGGACAAAGGACGTTCAAACCTATGACGGGGCGGGGAACGAAATTGACAATTCCGTTTCAATCCCTCAATCGGGACAAAGGACGTTCAAACTCCGGCGCGGCGAAATTGACCCAGGCGTGCCGCACCGGTTTCAATCCCTCAATCGGGACAAAGGACGTTCAAACATGCCAGGGCGGAACTTGCGCGCGCCATCGAAATTCTCGTTTCAATCCCTCAATCGGGACAAAGGACGTTCAAACCAGGCCGCCAACCAGTCACGGGCAGGGGTGACCGGTTTCAATCCCTCAATCGGGACAAAGGACGTTCAAACCCCCATCCAGAATGCCAGTTGTAGCAAAACATAGGTGTTTCAATCCCTCAATCGGGACAAAGGACGTTCAAACTACTATGTCAAAGGCCGCTTGTATCACGTCTCCCTTGTTTCAATCCCTCAATCGGGACAAAGGACGTTCAAACACGACCCCGAGGGCGAGAGCGTTGTCGCGATGGCCGTTTCAATCCCTCAATCGGGACAAAGGACGTTCAAACTCACTGCTTTGACGCGCAATTGGCAGCGGTATTGGGTTTCAATCCCTCAATCGGGACAAAGGACGTTCAAACATAGTTCGCGCTCTTGTCGCTGACGGCGGTCGTCACGTTTCAATCCCTCAATCGGGACAAAGGACGTTCAAACTTTCCTGGGCGGCGATTGACGTTGATGACGGCAGGGTTTCAATCCCTCAATCGGGACAAAGGACGTTCAAACCAAATCGACTGCCTTTTCGGGCTTGCGGCGCAGAACGCAGTTTCAATCCCTCAATCGGGACAAAGGACGTTCAAACGCGGGCAAGGAAATCGTCACGGTCATCCTTGACAAGGTTTCAATCCCTCAATCGGGACAAAGGACGTTCAAACCGGTATTGCTGGCGGCCTGCGAGGTTGTCGTGCCGGTGTTTCAATCCCTCAATCGGGACAAAGGACGTTCAAACCTTCGAGGCTTGTTTGATGAAGCGAGACATGGCCTCGTTTCAATCCCTCAATCGGGACAAAGGACGTTCAAACATATGGGGCGAGGGCGGCTTCGGCCTCAGCCTTGACGTTTCAATCCCTCAATCGGGACAAAGGACGTTCAAACGCCTCGCTCAGGCTGCGAAGGAAAATGGCCAGGACGTTTCAATCCCTCAATCGGGACAAAGGACGTTCAAACCTTGCAGGCGTACCACCGCGGGCGCATGAATCGGGCGGTTTCAATCCCTCAATCGGGACAAAGGACGTTCAAACCGCCAGCCGCTCCGCCTTCATCCCCGCTTCCAGGAACGCGTTTCAATCCCTCAATCGGGACAAAGGACGTTCAAACGTCATCCGGCTGGCGGCGATGCAGCGGCCGGATTTCGTTGTTTCAATCCCTCAATCGGGACAAAGGACGTTCAAACAGGAGAAATGGACGAGATTTGGAGTAAGGCGTTGGGTTTCAATCCCTCAATCGGGACAAAGGACGTTCAAACGCGGGTGGAATGACAGTCTTGCCGGTGGGTAATACAGTTTCAATCCCTCAATCGGGACAAAGGACGTTCAAACGGGCCGCGCGGCTCGAAGTCCTCCCGAATTTCGAGTGTTTCAATCCCTCAATCGGGACAAAGGACGTTCAAACACCAGCGCGGCGGTGCGCGCGGGGGTGGGAATATAGGTTTCAATCCCTCAATCGGGACAAAGGACGTTCAAACTCGACCACCCGTCTCTGGCAGTTACGCTCACAGAAAAGTTTCAATCCCTCAATCGGGACAAAGGACGTTCAAACTCGGGAGGGCTGCCATCGGTCGCTCCTTTTGAGAAGTTTCAATCCCTCAATCGGGACAAAGGACGTTCAAACTTTGAGACCTCCATCGCCTCGCGGAATGGGGAAACGGTTTCAATCCCTCAATCGGGACAAAGGACGTTCAAACATAAGTGGCTCATAATATGGGCGCACATTCTCGACGTTTCAATCCCTCAATCGGGACAAAGGACGTTCAAACGGCGCAGGCGTCCATCCATGTCTACTTCCTGACTGTTTCAATCCCTCAATCGGGACAAAGGACGTTCAAACGCGACGCCCGGCACGCCTTTACGGTTGAATACCTGGTGTTTCAATCCCTCAATCGGGACAAAGGACGTTCAAACTGTCTTTCAGCCACCACCAGCCCAGTAGAATACCCTGGTTTCAATCCCTCAATCGGGACAAAGGACGTTCAAACATGGGTCGTAGTGTATGCGTTTCCCGTCCGTGCTATGTTTCAATCCCTCAATCGGGACAAAGGACGTTCAAACGTTTGGCTGACCGATTGTGGCCGTAATACCATCAGTTTCAATCCCTCAATCGGGACAAAGGACGTTCAAACGGTTCGTCCCCGACCATAAACGCGATGTCGTCATCGTTTCAATCCCTCAATCGGGACAAAGGACGTTCAAACCGATGACGCTGCCGCATGGGTGGTGCCGATGACCGGTTTCAATCCCTCAATCGGGACAAAGGGCGTTCAAACGCGCTGGCCGCTGTCCTTATCCAGCCCGATTTAGACGTTTCAATCCCTCAATCGGGACAAAGGACGTTCAAACTGTTTCGGATAATTATCAGAAAATGACAATTGTCCAGGTTTCAATCCCTCAATCGGGACAAAGGACGTTCAAACTTGCGTACAGGTCGTTCTGCTGGCCGCGATAGACCCCAGTTTCAATCCCTCAATCGGGACAAAGGACGTTCAAACGTACAGCGCCGTCTTCGCCGCCTCCAGGTCGCACAGGGGTTTCAATCCCTCAATCGGGACAAAGGACGTTCAAACTGGAATCCTGATTCTCGCGGCATCGTTGTTTGGCTGTTTCAATCCCTCAATCGGGACAAAGGACGTTCAAACGTGGGTCGCGCCCTCGGCATTCACCCTCGCCGGATTGTTTCAATCCCTCAATCGGGACAAAGGACGTTCAAACTCTCATTTATCAAACAATCTCTTGACGATGATAATGTTTCAATCCCTCAATCGGGACAAAGGACGTTCAAACTATTGTCATCGTGGCGTCACAGCGGGCAAGCAATTGGTTTCAATCCCTCAATCGGGACAAAGGACGTTCAAACGCGGCTTGTCAGTATTGCTTCCCTAATCTTTACGTGTTTCAATCCCTCAATCGGGACAAAGGACGTTCAAACGCGGGAGCCCCTCCCCTGTGACGCTGCGGGCACCCGTTTCAATCCCTCAATCGGGACAAAGGACGTTCAAACGCGGTCAGGCGGCAAGGATGACCGCCAAAAAAAAGTTTCAATCCCTCAATCGGGACAAAGGACGTTCAAACATTGACGGGCTGTGCGTTAGCATTGTCACGCGCGTTGTTTCAATCCCTCAATCGGGACAAAGGACGTTCAAACCCGATAGTCGCCCAAGCGCCGGTCGAGGCGGCGCGGATGTTTCAATCCCTCAATCGGGACAAAGGACGTTCAAACTTTATCCACAGCCGCACAGACTATTAAGCCAAGTGCAAGGGTTTCAATCCCTCAATCGGGACAAAGGACGTTCAAACAAGGCAATGTCGGCTTTGAGTTGTGGGTGCGGAAGGGTTTCAATCCCTCAATCGGGACAAAGGACGTTCAAACTTCCTTCCTGGGAAGGAATACAACCCGCCAGAACTGGTTTCAATCCCTCAATCGGGACAAAGGACGTTCAAACGCGATGTTCCAGAAGATGCGGTGCTTTTCAGGTAAAGTTTCAATCCCTCAATCGGGACAAAGGACGTTCAAACGAGAGCGGGCGGATAGCCGGGATACCGCCCGCGACTACGTTTCAATCCCTCAATCGGGACAAAGGACGTTCAAACCCTGAAGGTCATCCACCTGGGGGACGTAATTGACGGAGTTTCAATCCCTCAATCGGGACAAAGGACGTTCAAACGCCAGCACCCCAACCGGCGGCAGCCACCATCCCCAGTTTCAATCCCTCAATCGGGACAAAGGACGTTCAAACGCCGTCCGCCGCCTGCGGTACGCCGTTCCCATTTGCCGTTTCAATCCCTCAATCGGGACAAAGGACGTTCAAACCGCCGGTCGGGCTGGCTGCCTTGTCCCAATAGCGGTTTCAATCCCTCAATCGGGACAAAGGACGTTCAAACTCCACCGCGTCGAGCGCCGCCTCCAGTTGCTCGTCCGTTTCAATCCCTCAATCGGGACAAAGGACGTTCAAACGGGTAGGACGCGAGCCATAAGGCAAAATAACAACATCCGTTTCAATCCCTCAATCGGGACAAAGGACGTTCAAACCCGGGACGACCCCGGGCACGCCGAAGACGCCGGACGTGTTTCAATCCCTCAATCGGGACAAAGGACGTTCAAACTTTGGGATCCAGGACAGATCAGGAAGAGAGATAGCCGTTTCAATCCCTCAATCGGGACAAAGGACGTTCAAACCAGGATCACGCTATTCGTGCCGCCCGAATACGTATCCCCTGGTTTCAATCCCTCAATCGGGACAAAGGACGTTCAAACTTTAGAGAAATGGTATGATGAGGGGCTTATATCTCAAGTTTCAATCCCTCAATCGGGACAAAGGACGTTCAAACGGATGAGATGTCGAGATCGTAAGCGAGACCACGGCGTGTTTCAATCCCTCAATCGGGACAAAGGACGTTCAAACATCCCGCCATTCCAGATTTCTGGCGCTGAAATACACGTTTCAATCCCTCAATCGGGACAAAGGACGTTCAAACATTCAACTGAAACGGCTGGAGCAACGGACGAACAAGGTTTCAATCCCTCAATCGGGACAAAGGACGTTCAAACCAAAGCACGGTATGAACCACCATACGCAGACGAATTTGAGTTTCAATCCCTCAATCGGGACAAAGGACGTTCAAACTTGCTCGGCTATCGCTGGAATTCGCTCATCATTGGCGGTTTCAATCCCTCAATCGGGACAAAGGACGTTCAAACCGGAATATCCTGGGAGACATTCAGCGCGAATTGAAGTTTCAATCCCTCAATCGGGACAAAGGACGTTCAAACCACAATCGCTGTGGGACGCGAAAGAAAAACTCGGAGTTTCAATCCCTCAATCGGGACAAAGGACGTTCAAACACCGGCGATTCTGTGTTTTCCTGAGGGCATGATGAAGGTTTCAATCCCTCAATCGGGACAAAGGACGTTCAAACACGTCCTGCGGAGGATATTCCCACGTGATTTCGTAAGTTTCAATCCCTCAATCGGGACAAAGGACGTTCAAACCCATCGTGGGGCGGCGGTCGGCGCGGGCCTCTGGGGGTTTCAATCCCTCAATCGGGACAAAGGACGTTCAAACACGAATCGGTGTCCATTCCCGATTCGTGGGTAAAGCGGTTTCAATCCCTCAATCGGGACAAAGGACGTTCAAACTATTATCCGCCGCTTGGGGGAGCAAATTGTCATACAGTTTCAATCCCTCAATCGGGACAAAGGACGTTCAAACAGCAGGTCAGCGTGAGAAATGCTTTGGGCACATCTTGTTTCAATCCCTCAATCGGGACAAAGGACGTTCAAACAAATGCTTTGGGCACATCTTTACGAAGGCGAATCAGCAGTTTCAATCCCTCAATCGGGACAAAGGACGTTCAAACACGAATGCCGCTGAGGCCCTCCAGCCCAAACTACCAGTGTTTCAATCCCTCAATCGGGACAAAGGACGTTCAAACCGCCGAAAACGTCATGATGGCCTGCGAGACATTTAGCGTTTCAATCCCTCAATCGGGACAAAGGACGTTCAAACGAGCGGTGATGGGCGGCTCGCTTTCGCGATAAGCCTTGTTTCAATCCCTCAATCGGGACAAAGGACGTTCAAACCAGTGTTGGCCTGGCGCATTGTTCCGGGCATGCTTAGTTTCAATCCCTCAATCGGGACAAAGGACGTTCAAACGCCCCACCGCGACTTTATCCCACGCTTCGCCATGTCGTTTCAATCCCTCAATCGGGACAAAGGACGTTCAAACGCAATCCACGCTTGCTTGGGTCGAGCATATACACGAGTTTCAATCCCTCAATCGGGACAAAGGACGTTCAAACCAAGTTGGCCCAGAAATCCCAGCGGGGATAGATACTAGTTTCAATCCCTCAATCGGGACAAAGGACGTTCAAACATCCAACCATAATACGCTTTGCCAGCATTTTCGCACGTTTCAATCCCTCAATCGGGACAAAGGACGTTCAAACCCAGGCGCGGATGGCCGATGTTTGCTCCAAGTCCAGGTTTCAATCCCTCAATCGGGACAAAGGACGTTCAAACCCGATTGGTAAGGTGTGGCATGGCACGAGGAAAAGGCCGTTTCAATCCCTCAATCGGGACAAAGGACGTTCAAACACAACACCGCCCGGGCGGCCGGGGCGATGAATCGAGTTTCAATCCCTCAATCGGGACAAAGGACGTTCAAACCAAAAAAAGAGAGTAAAAGCCCCCATCCCCCCCTACGCCTGTTTCAATCCCTCAATCGGGACAAAGGACGTTCAAACTGCCGCCGGTTGACGTGGTGGGCGGGGGGTCATACAGTTTCAATCCCTCAATCGGGACAAAGGACGTTCAAACAATTCGCTCCCCTGGTAGACGAACATGGAACTGGCGGTTTCAATCCCTCAATCGGGACAAAGGACGTTCAAACTGCGCCAGGCAGGCCGGACGTGGCCGCGCTTGTCGTTGAAGTTTCAATCCCTCAATCGGGACAAAGGACGTTCAAACGTCTCCGCCGCGGAGAAAATCGCCGCCGTCGCCCTGGTTTCAATCCCTCAATCGGGACAAAGGACGTTCAAACGGAATACAAGTTGGTGTCTGCAAGTTCCGAAAGTGGTTTCAATCCCTCAATCGGGACAAAGGACGTTCAAACGCGACGCGGTAGCCGTACTCCGTCCGCAAACTCCAGGTTTCAATCCCTCAATCGGGACAAAGGACGTTCAAACCCGGGGCGACCGTCAGCCAGCCCGGGCCTCAGTCGCGTTTCAATCCCTCAATCGGGACAAAGGACGTTCAAACCTCCGCAACCAGAAGCAGGAGGCCGAATGGCACATAGTTTCAATCCCTCAATCGGGACAAAGGACGTTCAAACACGGTTCGTAATCGCTGCGCGAACCTGTCCAGGACGTTTCAATCCCTCAATCGGGACAAAGGACGTTCAAACGGCGGTAGATGCAATGGGGGCGGGGTGCTGGTTGCTGTTTCAATCCCTCAATCGGGACAAAGGACGTTCAAACGAACCTGGCGATGGACGGCGCAGACGATTTGTTCGAGTTTCAATCCCTCAATCGGGACAAAGGACGTTCAAACCCGCCATTCCCGCCATAGCGGTCGCCGCTGACGGTGGTTTCAATCCCTCAATCGGGACAAAGGACGTTCAAACCTGCAGAAGTTGCGGTTAGTGCCCTCAAGCGGTTCTGTTTCAATCCCTCAATCGGGACAAAGGACGTTCAAACCGCCAACACGCGCCCCATCGGACGAGCGGATAAGGTCGTTTCAATCCCTCAATCGGGACAAAGGACGTTCAAACTTCCTGCGCCCGCCCGCTCGCGAAGCCGTATTTCCCGTTTCAATCCCTCAATCGGGACAAAGGACGTTCAAACCTGTCATCTTGATTGGCTACGTGTTCTACATCCTCGTGTTTCAATCCCTCAATCGGGACAAAGGACGTTCAAACAGGTCGCCGGCGGGGTTGTCAGAAGGGTGGTGACGGGTTTCAATCCCTCAATCGGGACAAAGGACGTTCAAACTCGCCGCCGCCGAGCGGAGGCTGGAGAAAATCACCAGTTTCAATCCCTCAATCGGGACAAAGGACGTTCAAACAAGCGCAAGATCTCTTCACATGCCGCGCAATGGTCAGTTTCAATCCCTCAATCGGGACAAAGGACGTTCAAACCGCACCCCCACCCCCAGGCATCCCCCCCGCAAATGGTTTCAATCCCTCAATCGGGACAAAGGACGTTCAAACCAAGAACAGCAGATAGCCCCAAATACGCACACCAAAAGTTTCAATCCCTCAATCGGGACAAAGGACGTTCAAACCCGCTTACCCTGGGGCGCATAGCGTTTACAATGTAGTTTCAATCCCTCAATCGGGACAAAGGACGTTCAAACAGAACGGGCAGCATCGCCCATGTCGTGCAATTCGTTGTTTCAATCCCTCAATCGGGACAAAGGACGTTCAAACTATTAATCATATCACATAATCCACCTGACAATAGAATGTTTCAATCCCTCAATCGGGACAAAGGACGTTCAAACTTGGGGAGAACCCACCGGTCCCGGAAGCTGGAAAGAAGTTTCAATCCCTCAATCGGGACAAAGGACGTTCAAACGAGTAGATTGCTGACCCTTGCTCATGTCGCTAATATGTTTCAATCCCTCAATCGGGACAAAGGACGTTCAAACGACAGAGTGACCTGCGTGACGGTCGATGCGCTGGAGACGTTTCAATCCCTCAATCGGGACAAAGGACGTTCAAACGTGGGGCGGATTTAATCTCAAAGTGTTTTCCATGCGTTTCAATCCCTCAATCGGGACAAAGGACGTTCAAACGGCAGTCGTGCCAAACGTCGCGAGCTCCAAAGTAAAGTTTCAATCCCTCAATCGGGACAAAGGACGTTCAAACCGTAACCTGACGAAGCCACGCGCCGCTTATCGCCCGTTTCAATCCCTCAATCGGGACAAAGGACGTTCAAACCATCTGTCACGCGCCCCAGCGCCATCTCTGTAATGCTGTTTCAATCCCTCAATCGGGACAAAGGACGTTCAAACCATTGTGGACGCCTACCGCCGCTCGTTGGGCGCGCTAGTTTCAATCCCTCAATCGGGACAAAGGACGTTCAAACGTGTTCGAGTACCACGGCGCGCTCTGGAAGTTCGGAGTTTCAATCCCTCAATCGGGACAAAGGACGTTCAAACAATTCTGCGGCGCTGACCGACATCCGCAGCGTCTTGTTTCAATCCCTCAATCGGGACAAAGGACGTTCAAACCGTAGACGATCCGGCCCCATCTTTCGATCCGGAGAGTTTCAATCCCTCAATCGGGACAAAGGACGTTCAAACCGTAAGCGGGTCGCTTGCCCCGCCGATGGCGGCAACGTTTCAATCCCTCAATCGGGACAAAGGACGTTCAAACGCGAAGAGTATGACACAACGCCGCCGAGCGCGCGGTAGTTTCAATCCCTCAATCGGGACAAAGGACGTTCAAACCGATGGGGCGCGTGTTGGCGGGGCGTCCGCCGTGTGGTTTCAATCCCTCAATCGGGACAAAGGACGTTCAAACGGATGGTGATTTCTGCCGCCGCCCACCCCGCCTATTTGTTTCAATCCCTCAATCGGGACAAAGGACGTTCAAACGAGCCAGACATAGTTGTAGCCCCGCCGGACAATCGTTTCAATCCCTCAATCGGGACAAAGGACGTTCAAACAACGAACGGTGGTCGGACGCCGCCGTGATAAGAGCAGTTTCAATCCCTCAATCGGGACAAAGGACGTTCAAACAATGGGCGCGCCGCCGCGCAGGTCAAGAAGGAAGAGTTTCAATCCCTCAATCGGGACAAAGGACGTTCAAACTCTTTGGCCTGGCAGAGCGGCGGGCTAACGGATTTACTCGTTTCAATCCCTCAATCGGGACAAAGGACGTTCAAACTTAATCCTCCTGAAAAATAGTATAGCCGGGACAGAGTCAGTTTCAATCCCTCAATCGGGACAAAGGACGTTCAAACCAGCCAAGCGGAACGTAGGGAGCGGGAGTGTCTGTGGTTTCAATCCCTCAATCGGGACAAAGGACGTTCAAACCGCTCGCTCGATCTGACCAGCGGCGGCGAGGCGATGTTTCAATCCCTCAATCGGGACAAAGGACGTTCAAACATTGCCCGTCCTGCGCGGTCTCGCGCAGGATGAGGTTTCAATCCCTCAATCGGGACAAAGGACGTTCAAACAATGGGCGGTCGCAATTGTCCCGTTTTGGGCGCGCGAGTTTCAATCCCTCAATCGGGACAAAGGACGTTCAAACTTCCGATTCGACGGCCAGTTCCACGCCGTAGAACCGGTTTCAATCCCTCAATCGGGACAAAGGACGTTCAAACAGTGGGCTGGAATTCCAGGTGTACGAGCAGAGAGAGTTTCAATCCCTCAATCGGGACAAAGGACGTTCAAACCGCCGCATGACCGACGCGGCCGGGGGGCTTGACAGTTTCAATCCCTCAATCGGGACAAAGGACGTTCAAACGCATTAGTACTTTTGGGGGATTGAAACGACCGCAAAAGTTTCAATCCCTCAATCGGGACAAAGGACGTTCAAACAATGACGATGCACGCGACGACGCCCAGCACGAAGACGTTTCAATCCCTCAATCGGGACAAAGGACGTTCAAACCCGTGGCCGAACTGCGCCGCAACCTGCATCGCCTCGGTTTCAATCCCTCAATCGGGACAAAGGACGTTCAAACCGGGCCGCGCGGCTCGAAGTCCTCCCGAATTTCGAGTGTTTCAATCCCTCAATCGGGACAAAGGACGTTCAAACCGCGAACGCGGCGAACGACCGCGTTCCAGCGAACGTGGTTTCAATCCCTCAATCGGGACAAAGGACGTTCAAACGCGACCCGCTCATCTGGTTCGCCCGCCGCTTCATGGTTTCAATCCCTCAATCGGGACAAAGGACGTTCAAACAGTGTATTGCCAAGCGCGCCATCGCTCCGGCCCCGTTTCAATCCCTCAATCGGGACAAAGGACGTTCAAACTACCAGATTCGAGACGAAATCGCCGCGCTGAAGGAGTTTCAATCCCTCAATCGGGACAAAGGACGTTCAAACCCTGGCCAACTCACGCGCACGCTCCGGCGTAAATTTCGTTTCAATCCCTCAATCGGGACAAAGGACGTTCAAACTTATCGGGCGCAAAAGAAGATTGCCGCCGGGAAGAGTTTCAATCCCTCAATCGGGACAAAGGACGTTCAAACCTTGGTCGTGAAAGCGCGGGAGGTGGTTTCAACAGTTTCAATCCCTCAATCGGGACAAAGGACGTTCAAACAGATGATGAGCGTCATTGCCCGCCCCGGAAACGGCAAGTTTCAATCCCTCAATCGGGACAAAGGACGTTCAAACTTCAATCGGGCGCGTTGTCGCCAAGCCTGTTGTTGTCGTTTCAATCCCTCAATCGGGACAAAGGACGTTCAAACCGGTCTGCGGGCGTCCCTTTCCCTGCTGGACTTGCCGGTTTCAATCCCTCAATCGGGACAAAGGACGTTCAAACGGTTTGCGGGTCGCACTCCAGGCGGCCTTCGACAAGGTTTCAATCCCTCAATCGGGACAAAGGACGTTCAAACCCAGGGCGCAGGATATGGCAAATGAGCAAGATTGACGAGTTTCAATCCCTCAATCGGGACAAAGGACGTTCAAACATGCGCCTGCTAGAACCCGCCAACCAGAGAGACAAAGTTTCAATCCCTCAATCGGGACAAAGGACGTTCAAACCCGCGCTGGGGAATCTCCGGGCGGTCGCCATGCCCGTTTCAATCCCTCAATCGGGACAAAGGACGTTCAAACGAGCATATCTGGGCAGGCGGCGGAGACGGGAATCTTGTTTCAATCCCTCAATCGGGACAAAGGACGTTCAAACTACGAGAGTCAGGCGGCAGATGGAGGCCTGGCAAACAGTTTCAATCCCTCAATCGGGACAAAGGACGTTCAAACCAACCCGCAGGCGGACGGGTATGCCCTTCTCGATATTGAGTTTCAATCCCTCAATCGGGACAAAGGACGTTCAAACGAGGTCGACCTTCGTCCAGGTCGCGCCGAAGTCGTGTTTCAATCCCTCAATCGGGACAAAGGACGTTCAAACTTTGTCTCTCTGGTTGGCGGGTTCTAGCAGGCGCATGTTTCAATCCCTCAATCGGGACAAAGGACGTTCAAACGGCATTCCCGGCGTTGCTGCTCATCCGGCCTCCAAAAGTTTCAATCCCTCAATCGGGACAAAGGACGTTCAAACGAGGCGGTCAGAGACGAATAAAAAGGAGGCTGAAAATGTTTCAATCCCTCAATCGGGACAAAGGACGTTCAAACACCGCCAAAGTGCCGCGCGTTGAGACCGTCTGGCTAGTTTCAATCCCTCAATCGGGACAAAGGACGTTCAAACTGCTCCTACCCCGTCGCCTCCACCCTCCAAAAACTCACGTTTCAATCCCTCAATCGGGACAAAGGACGTTCAAACTTGGTGGCAACTGAAGACAGCGAATAGGACGCGTTTCCAGTTTCAATCCCTCAATCGGGACAAAGGACGTTCAAACCATCCGCCCAGCGATACCCCGGCCCTGCCGTGTGGATAGTTTCAATCCCTCAATCGGGACAAAGGACGTTCAAACGCTAGGCGGCAACTCGATCTATTCGTATAATGGATAGTTTCAATCCCTCAATCGGGACAAAGGACGTTCAAACCGATTAGCGCCAAATCCTTATACAGGATATAACGGTTTCAATCCCTCAATCGGGACAAAGGACGTTCAAACGTTTGCCCAATCCCGCCGCCGCTCCCGCCCGAACCGTTTCAATCCCTCAATCGGGACAAAGGACGTTCAAACGCTGTCGCGCCCGGATCCGTTTTGGGGCGTCATGGAGTTTCAATCCCTCAATCGGGACAAAGGACGTTCAAACTGCCCTGCTGGAGCGCGCCGCCCGCTACGAGTTGGTTTCAATCCCTCAATCGGGACAAAGGACGTTCAAACGAAGGTATTCCGTGCCACCGGCGCCCACATACCACGCATAAGTTTCAATCCCTCAATCGGGACAAAGGACGTTCAAACTCAGGAGACCGCCGATGACGGACTACGCCACCCTGAGGTTTCAATCCCTCAATCGGGACAAAGGACGTTCAAACAAACGGCGGCATTGGTCAGGTCGTCGGGCAGGGGATTGGTTTCAATCCCTCAATCGGGACAAAGGACGTTCAAACCGCCCACATACCACGCATAAGCGACCGCGCCTGGCACGTTTCAATCCCTCAATCGGGACAAAGGACGTTCAAACCGCAGCCGAGAAAGAATTCTGCCTGCGTCTTGGCGGGGTTTCAATCCCTCAATCGGGACAAAGGACGTTCAAACGCGCACCGAAACTAGAGCTGGTCGCTTGGACAAATGTTTCAATCCCTCAATCGGGACAAAGGACGTTCAAACGCGCACGAGAGCGCGAACGCGCCGGCGGCGGCAAGGGTTTCAATCCCTCAATCGGGACAAAGGACGTTCAAACTGCATCGGACGGGGAACGGGTGGGCGGTTGTTCTGGTTTCAATCCCTCAATCGGGACAAAGGACGTTCAAACTCCGTGCTGGGATGGAAATGGCACTGGCGTGCTTGGGTTTCAATCCCTCAATCGGGACAAAGGACGTTCAAACAGTGGTGAAGAATGGCGACGAGTTTAGGCGAGGCGGGTTTCAATCCCTCAATCGGGACAAAGGACGTTCAAACGCCGCCACGGCCAGCCCCCCGCCCGCAGACGGAAAGTTTCAATCCCTCAATCGGGACAAAGGACGTTCAAACTCGCTGCGCTCGGTATAAGCCAGCGCATTCTCGCCAAACTGTTTCAATCCCTCAATCGGGACAAAGGACGTTCAAACAGGATGAGGCGATTGTCTCGGCGCAGTCGCTGTTGTTGTTTCAATCCCTCAATCGGGACAAAGGACGTTCAAACGCACCCCGTACCGCATCCCGACATGATTGGCGACGTAGTTTCAATCCCTCAATCGGGACAAAGGACGTTCAAACGGCTCTCGCACAGCCTCGGATTTCTCCCACTATCATACCTAAAAAAGCCAAAAACCTCAATGACTCGTCCCACTTTTCGCCCGAAACAGACTTTCCGGCCATACGCTCGTCCCACTTTCGGTTTCCAGACATCCTGATGCGAGTACAGGATGCACATAGCCCATTCGTAAAACGCCGGTTTTCGACATTTTGGCAATTCTTCCCAAAACCTCTCGACCGAGCCATATTTGGCGCTATGCTTTTGCGAGCGCCCTCGGCCAATGGGCCGCCGCTTCCCCTCTCGCAAAACCATCTGCGCCGCCTCGCGCCGTCGAATACCGTTCCACAACCGGCCTTCAGATAACTATCCGACTATCAGACTACAAACACCGTCGGCTCCTTTGGCGGCTCCGAACCGACCGTTTCCACCTGCTTCAAACACGCCGCGCAGAGCGGATAAAAGCGTACGCTATCCTGCTTTGGGTTGAGCAACTTCTCAAGTTTATTTTGCAACAGCACCAGTTCCTTATCGTTCAGGAACAACTCGAACAGACTGTACTGCGTCCATTGCCCAAAGCCGCTCAACACCTTATGCACCTTCGTCCGCCGGCGGTCCGAAGGAATATCGTAAGCCACAATGTAGAAGCGCCGCTCGCTCATATCTGCCCCATCGGTCGTTCGTCTATCAGACTGTCTGACTACCTCACCTTAAACGGTTGGTACTCCTTCAATTCGCCCATCAACACCTTGGCCAGCAGCCGCGCCTGCACCTCGATACAGCGCCGATACGTGACCGCATACGTGAATTCCGGATGCCGAATCGTATCGTTCATGCGCTCCTCGAACTTTTGCAAAAACGTCCGCCGCGGCCCGTCCTTCAGCCTCCAGGCGCCGAACTCCTCCACAAAATCGTCTCTCGTCAGGATGCGGTTATTGACCAGCGTCAGGACCACCGAATCCACAATCGGGGCGCGGAACTCCTCCATCAGGTCGAGCGCCAGCGCCGGCTTGCTGTACTGGGTCGAATGCAGAAAGCCGATATACGGGTCCAGGCCGGTCACCTGCAGGGCCGCCATCGCCTGATGCAGCAGCAGGGTGTACCCGTAAGAAAGCAGGGCGTTGACGGGATCGCGCGGCGGGCGGCGGGAGCGCGTGTCGAAAGTCAGGCCCGTATCGGCGCGCAGCAGGCGGCCGAAGGCGGAAAAATAGCGCGCCGCGGCCGCCCCCTCCAGCCCCTGCAGACTCCCCCAGGCCGTCCCCGCCTGAGGCTTTCCCGGCTCGGCGGGCGGCGCGCCGTCGCTTTCCAGACCCTCCACCTGTTTGCCGATTTCTCGCAGCGACTCCGCCGCCGCGGCCACCTCGTCTCCCTCCACGCGGCGGTTCGTGCGCAGCAACAGCGTCCGAGCGTTATGCACCTTGCCCAGCACAAAGCGCCTCGCCAGCGCGAACATCCGGCGCGGGTCATCGTGGGCGCGTACCTGCGCCAGCCGCAGCAGGCTGTTGCGCGTCTCGGCCGGGACGACGCGGCCGCGAAACTGGCCGAACGCCGTCAGAAACGAGATGACCGTTTTCTGGTCCAGCAGCGCCGCCAGCGCCTGGGGGGTCAGGGTGCTGTCGCCGAGGATGACCAGTTCATCCACCTTCACCAGCGGCGTGACGACCTTGCGCGCCGGCTTATGGGCCTTCTCGTCCGCAGGGACGTGAATGACCAGGGTGTCGCCGTCTTTCTTGACCACGCAATACGGTTCGGTGATGTACAACGTCGTCATCGCGCCTCCCGCATGCGAATCTCCGCCTGGCGGGTCAACTGCCGGGTCTCCCTGGGCAAACAAGCCGGTTCCAGCGAGCAATCGCGGCACTTGTTGTAATTCTCCAGCGGCGGCGGGATGCGCTCGGCGCGCGCCAATTCGTGCGCCCGGCGGATGCTCGCCGCCGTCCGCGCCCGCAGTTCGGGGGTGAAGACCACCTCTTCCCTTCGCCGGGAGCCGAAATAGAAAATGTACCCTTTGGGAATGGCCGCCCCCGTCCGCTCGACCAGACACAAGGCCTGCGCGCACAGTTGGATGTGGTCGTTCAACCACTTTCCCATGCGTCCCTTCTTGTATTCGATGGGAAGGAGGATCGTCTGCCCGTGTTCGTCCGGCGTTTCCTCGACCACGTCGGCGTAGCCGGCAACCATCAACTCATCCGACCAAACGTAGACGCGGCGATGGGTGAGCGTCTCGCCCTCGCGGCTGGCGCCGGCGGTATGCGCCTGCTCGTGGCGCAGAGTCCCCTCCAGCACGTGGGCGTTGACCTCCATCTCGCCGAGAACGTGCATCAAGTAAAAGCGCCGCTCGCAGTATTCCAACTGGTTGAGCATGGAGATGGGGAGATAGTCTTCCATAGGTGGACGATAGATGGTAGACGGTGGACGGTAGACAGTGGATGGCGGTCAGGGATGAATCTGCCAGAGGCCGAAATCGGCAATTTGCAGTGGATGGGACTCCATAAGCCTCGCGCCCGGGGCCCAGGCGAGGCCGAGAGGGACAATCCGCCTGCCGAACTGGTCTGCCTTCTCAGTCTCGCGCCCGACCAGGGGTTCCAGCGCTCCGCCCAGGTTCGGCAAGGAATTGCTGTGGGATAGGTGGGCATAGAGGGTTGCTTCGGCCTGCGCCTCAAGGCGCGGACGGGGCCCCGTTAAGTCAACCTTCCATCCTGGCCAGAAATTCTGCGCCTCCTGTGGATCATCCTGGACTTGTACTCTTCCCCAGCCGTACGTGCGCTCGCCGCCCAATTGCAGGCGAGAAAGCGCATCTTTCCATTTCAGAGAACACCCCTGCTGCTCAAGGAGGTAACCCACCAGGTAGACCGGCTCCCCTTCGCGAGTATAAGGGGCAATGTATTCCGTCTCGTGCAGCGACCCCTCCTCGGCGCTGTTTTGATCGCAGTTCAGAGCGGTGGAGGCGTAGGTGTTCAGATAGCGCCAGGCGAATTTCTCCACATTTTCCCAGGGCCAGAAGACAACGCGGTCAGGGCGGGTGGACGGATAGAAGTAACTGAAGGCCAGGAACTGACTGACCTGCGTGCCGACCGTTTGGTAATCGTTCCTGTTTCCATCGCGCGTCAGGCGGGCCGTCAGCGCGCCCCAGAGCGTTTTGCCGGTCACGTAGGGCCGCGTGCGTTGCAGATTGCCCTGCTTGAACCAGCCCACATGGAGCGGCGCGAGTAGGCGAAAAGCGACATGGTACATCTTCCAGGCCATTCAGCCCTCCTTTTTCTGCCCGGCGTCTTTGGCCTTCGCTCCATAGCGCACGTAGATCAGAATCTGCTCCCAAAGGGCTTTGACCAGCAGGAGCGTATCCAAGTTGCCAGCAATTTTACTGGCCAGGAAATCAAGCAAAGCCTGCTTATCGTCCGTGGATGGAGGTTGTAAGTTGAATTCTTGAGTTGCGAGCGCGTCCTTCAGTTGTCTGCGAATGATTCCCGCAATCTTCTCCTCCTTGCCACTGCGAGAAGCAAGAAAAAGCGAGCAGGCATAGACGCCGTTCTCCTGCAACACGCCGAGGGTTTTGGTTGCCAGGGTATCCAGTTCCTTTGGGTTGCCGCTCTCGTTTACGATTCGCTGCGCCGTTTGGGCTGCCAGTTGGTCAAGGTTGAGCATGGTTCACCTCCCAGGATTTCACCCGTCCAAAGCCGCGTGTCCCCATCCCGCCGATGCCCAGGTATTCGGTCAAGTCCAGCCCGGCTTTGAGCACATCCAACGGTTGCGTGTGCTTGAGGTTTTGCGCCGTTGGGTCGGTTTGCGGGAAGGCTTTGCGGTAATCATCCTCTACCACATCGAACCACAGGAAGGTGGCGCGTGGCAGGGCTTCGTAGGTGAAGAGCATACCCTCCGCAGCGGCGCCGGTCTTCGGGTCAATGCTGACCGAGGTGCGCACTTCCAGGTTGCTGTTCACAATCTGGGAGAAGAGTTTATCGGAGACCAGCACGATTCGATTCTGCACTTCTTCTGATACGTTTTGCAGGACAGGCGGCTGCCAGTGACCATCTTCACGCTCCAGCATCAGCCAGCCCAGGTTGAGGCGGGTTTGGTTGGTCAGGCTATCCGACCATTTGGCTTTATTTTGGTCATTCACCATATGTCCTGCACAGCCGAAATCGGCCAGCGCCGAGGGGTTGGTGACCCAGGCCGGGCCGGCTAGGGTATGAACGGGGAAGAGCAGCAGACGCGCATCGAAGAGATTGACCGTGCCGGCGTAGCCCCCGCCGCTCTCCTTTGCCGAGCCGAAGCTGTAGCAGATGGGGCAAGAAGCCTGCCCACAGCCTTTCTGCCCGGCGCACCCCATCTTCCCGTAGCGCATCGCTGCATACTGGCGGATCGCGCCGGAGAGGGATGTGCCGGGGATTTTGGGCAGGTTGGTGCCCGGCTCACGCACGATGCTCAAATCCACTCGTCCCAGGCGGTAGCCGCCCGTGCCGATATGCAGCGGGTCAAGCGTCATCAACAGAAAACGATGGAGAGAATAGTTGCTCATTTGGCCTCCTTTTGAGAAAGTTCCTTGCCAGTCTTTTCTTTGTGAATCATCATGTAGATTTCTAAGGCGTCGCTCATCATGCCGCGTAGCGCAGCCTGTTCCAACACGTCGCTTTGAATTCCGGCTTCTCGGAGCACATCCTGCACGAACTGTCGGAAGGCCGGGCTGACCTTGCTAGTGCTGCGTGGTTCTTTCCATGCCTGGCGCTTGCTCTCGATGCTGGCTTCTATCTGCTTCACCTGCGAAGTGGCCAGGCGAGCGCTAAGCTGCGCCCAGATTGCTTCGAGGGATTCGATTTCCTCAAGTAGATAGGGGCGTTGACGCTTTGTCGCCTCGCGCCGCCGACCGTCCGCATCGTAAATGACCTCGAACCGGCGAGCGGTGGTATCCAGGTATTCAAAGTCGAAGGTAGATGGCATAAAGCCGACCCGGTCGCCTTCATGCAGGTCGGTGACATGCACCCAGTGCTCGCCATCTGGCCCGATGAACCAGCGGGTACGGTCGGTCGGTTTCCCTTCCACCTGCCAGTAGGGATACCAGAGGTCAGGCGTTGCGCTATTGCCCATCACCGTGGGGATGTTGAGCGAGATCCGCCGCTCCCCGCTTTGCAAGGTCAGGCAAACGGCGGACGGCCAGCCGCCGGCGGATGGGTTGCAATTGGCTTTGGAGTGGACCTCCCACACCTGGGTAGCGGCAGGACGTTCCAGCATCCGACGGCCGGTTTCGATGGCAGCGGCCAAAGGCGTGCGACGGCCAAAATAGACCACCCCTAAGGTCAACGGCAGGCGGTTGCGCACCTTGCCCATCTCCTGCTCGTACTTGCGCTTGATCGCCTTGACCACCTCCATAGCCTGCTTGGCCGGCACCAGCGCCATGAAGGTGCGCGGCTCGGCCAGGATGGGAATGACAGGGCGATAAGGTGTATTGTCCGGTTGCGCATTCGCAATGGTCACACCGGCCACTTTGCTCGTGCGCTCGCCGTAGCTGGCCGGCGTCCAGAGTTCGCAGGTAGCGCCAGGCCGGAGCAAGTTCTGCAATTTTTCGTTGGCGGTTTTCTCAAAGTAATCCAGGTTATCGCAGGTGATGAATTTTTCTCCATCCCAGAGCACGCTCAGACGGCGGCCGTTCAGGAGCAAGTCGTAGGTTTGATAGGCATCCACTCCCGTGGGCATAGAATTTTGCGGCCTGATATGCCAGCGACCCTGAACCTGGGGGATGAGAGGGTTACCCTGTGCATCCTTCTCCTCCAGCCCTGTCTGCCAGAAGCGCTGTGTGGTCTCCCAGACCCGGCGCAGACGGGCAGGGGAGGGGTTTTTGGGGACACAGCCGTTCGGATTCACTTCGGCCTTGACCAGCATGGTTTGCACCATCTCTCCCGAAAGCCATTCATCCAGCCCAAATTGCCCAGCAATGAGCGCCAGGCGACCGTTGACATCGGCGACCTCATCGTTCCAAATGGTTGTGTCGGGTTGGGACGTTGCCCATCGCTGAGAGCGGTCTGCACGGCGTTCTTCGCAAATATCGCATACATGGCGCTGGAGAGCTTTCTGACCGGGACCCTGAGGGCGCAAGCCGCAAACGGTACAAATATCAGCAACCGGTTCTTTCCAATACGACTGGATTGCATTGGGGTCAGAAGTCAAAACATACGGTTGAGTTGGGAAAGCACCGATGTTGGGCAATTCGTCATTGGACGAATTGGGCCATCCCGGGTCCTGTCCCCACCAGGGAGTTGCTTCCAGCTCGATGTGCGGCACGATTTCCCCGCCAAGTCTAAGTTCGGATTTGTTCTTTACCGTGCCTTGCGAGAATTCTTGCAAGATAAGGGTTCGTAATGTTGTACCACTGCTGTCGGTACAATCCGGTAAATTCGGCACATCCGGCACGACATAAACGCTCCCGTTCTCATCCCGATACACTTCGCTGCCAAGAGGATAGGTCACTTCCAGGAGCGTTTGCACTCTGTTCAGCCCATCGGTCAGCAATTCTTGCCTGGCAAGCAAATCGGGAATGCGAATGGCATTGAGCAGGTACTTCAGCCCATCGAAACGCACAGCGAGCAGTCGCCAGCGTACATTCTGTGCGTTAGGGACAGTTGCTCCCGTTAGCAACGCGCCGGCAAGCGAAGATTTATACAGCGCGCCGACCAGCATTCCCCAACTCCACAAGTCCACTTCATTCATAGGACGGCGGCTATCGGCGACCGTTTGAGCGAATAACTTGCTGATGCTTTCCCGTAGTTCTTTCCGCTTGCTCTCGATGCTCGCCAAATGCGTCCAAGGCAGTCCCCATAGATTGTTCGTCAACCCGCTTCCAACAGGTTTCTCGAAGCCAAAAGGCGAACTGATTTGCACGCCAGGATAGGCTTGCTCGCCATCAACAGGCTCTTGCTTATCGAAATGTGCGGTGTTGTGGCAGCGAGAGAGCAGCTGGCCTAAAACATCTTGATTCCAGGTTCTATCGTCAAGCAAATTCGCAACATTACGCGAGATGTTGAGAAGTACAAAATTGACGCCATTCAAAGTTGGTTGCTTGTTTGCCAGTTCTGTTCGCGCCAGCGCCTGAGCTCGACTGCCTGGCGCCTGGGTTTGCAAATGCTCTTCGGAACATTTGCGGTAGTCGTGCAGCCAGCCACTCGCTTCGGCCAGGAGCAGGGCGTTGCGATTATCAGCAAGAATTTGAAGCGATGGTACAGCCGTCATGCTGCACCTCCGTTCGTAGCATTATTTTGTAGATTTTGACACAACTCAACCAGTGGGCTGAGACTATCAAAAGACGTTTGGGGATATTCGCTCCGGGTCTGACCACGCTGCAAACTGTTTTTCCACTGTTCACCATATTGGATGTACCAGTCGCGGAACTTCTTGAATTCGGAAAGGCTGCCACCGCCATGCTGCGCGCCGGTTTGTTTGTATTCGTTGTTGCTCATCAAACCGCCCTCGCCACTCCCTTTGAAAACGGTTTTGACCTGTCCGTTTTCGTCGAGATATTTTTGGAATTCGACATCTGGCTGCTGGACAGAAAGCGGATTTGCCTGCGAGAAGGTTACACCAGTCAGTTTGATGACTAGCCTGGCAGGTTCGGTTTCGGATTTCACAGAGTCTTGTGCCACCCCGAACCCGCTCGTGCGCTTGGCGGAGAAGCCGTAGGTGAGCATCATCTCTTTGATGCCCTCGGCCACGAGTTGCAAATCTGCGAGGGCCTGCGTGTGGATTTTGCTTTTGGGTTCCCCAATCAGGTCGAAGGGGACGTAGAGCAGGGAGAACGTCCCCTGCGCGCCGGCGGGGACGCATTCAAACAGAATGGGATTTTTTCCAACGCGGCGTTTGCGGTCGTGCGGGTTGATGATTTCCAGGCCGGTTTGGGTGAAGAAGGTAGGATAGAAATACAGGCGTCCGGCCTGCCCGCTTTCTTCGCCGCGCGTTTCGCCAAACAGGCGCTGCATTTGCGCATCGTCCTGTTTATCATGCCCCAATTGCCAGAGCGCCGCGTACAGGTTGCCTTTCCAGCTAGTCGGGCGTATCATCGGCAGTCGAAAGACTTTGTCCCGCACGATGGGGTTGTCTATGATGTAAAACGGATTGTCGTCTTTCGAGATGTAGGGTTTGGCGAGGGTGAAGGTGAACTGGAGGAACCAGGCGCCGAAAGGAAGCAGCGAAAGGTCAATCTTGGGTTGCTCAAAGGCGCTTTTATAGAAGTCTTCCAATTTCCAGTCGCGCAATTGCTGTAACGGTTTGTCTTTATGAGCCAGTGTGTCTTTTTGCCAGGTGGAACGGAAACCATCAGCATTTGCTTCTGGGATGGTTGTCAAGAACAGATATACGATAGAAGCATCCGCACCTTTTAACATTCTTTGATGAATCTCTTCTATCTCTTTTTCCGCCTCTTGGCGAGCGTTTCTGTCCTTCGATTTCCTTGCTTTTTCTAAATTGTCCGCTTGTTGGACAAGAGATTGAACATCTGACTGAATTTCTCCGACAATGTGAACGGTGAAATCATAAAACTTGCTCATCACTCCTCCAAAAGACTGCGCAAGAAATCTTGGGCATTCGCTATTTTTCTAACCGTGTCTCGGTCAGAATCAAACTCCCGCCAAGAAATAATTTTTCCAAAGTTTTGGATGGTTCCGTGGACTTCTGTGAGCATCTGAGCGCGGGTGATACCTGAGAACTGTTTTGGCGGTTCTGGTAGCCATCCCCACACGCGCATCGCGCCATTTACATTTTGAGAGAAAAAGATTTTTGATGCCTCGCGGTCGCCGCTCACCGTGCCGCATACCCAATGACGCAACGCTTGATTGTTTGAGAAAGCGTCTCGAAACTTGGCTCGAATATCATAACGTAAGTTTAATGTGGCTGTTATCCCTTCGTCCTTGGTTTGTACTTGAGCGAAAAACATCTCCCGCAAATTCGGCAAACCCTTGTGTTGCTCTGGTTGTTTACTTGCAAGATTTCCTAACTGCTTCAAAAAGTTATCTAGCGGGAATGCGCTATTGCCAGAAACATTCTGAATCTCAATCATTCCATAGCCCAGTTGGGTCTTTGCTCCCAGTCCTGCCTGTCGTTCAATAAGTTTAAGCACGCCCCAAAGAATCACGGGGTCAAACCCTTGATGAAGAGGCACTATGTGCAAAACTACTTCACCGCCGCGTCCTTGGCGAAAATACCATGATGGTCTATCGGTTGAGCTGTTTTTCTTAAATCGCGTTCCGGTTGGTTGTATACTTCCGCTCTGTCCTTGCAAATTTGCACCCCCTGAAACAGAAAGGCGAAAACGTCTGCTCCAGCCCGTGCAGCCGAAAAGTTGACACGCATCGCAGACACCTGCCTCGAGCAAACGGTCACGTTCGTTTGTTGCTTTGGACTTGCAGTATTTTTCTTCGTCAAACTGACAGGCGTGTTCTGTCGGGTCACACGCATATCCTCCCAGCCCGCGCACGAGGGCCTCGTACCACCAGCGCAGGGAGCCGAGCAGGCCGGTTTCGTGCAGGCGGTCGGCGCTTTGGTCCACGCCGCCGGTCCAGAGGGGCGTCAGGGTTCTTAGTGTAATTTCAAGGGGTTGACTCATCTTTCCTCCTTGCAATCAGAACAAAATGACCATTAGCGTATCAGACTACAGACTATGAGACTATTCTACCATCCTCCTCACCATCCCCATCCCCTGCGCCGTTTTGCGGCCCAGGCCGGTGTAGAAGGCCAGGTCGGCGAGCAGGTTGAGGGCGCGCGCCAGGGGAGTATCTTCGGGCTGCAGGAACTGATATTCCACGCGCCCCACTGAACCCAGTTGCGGGTGATTTTTCAGCGTCAGGGCGCGGCGTTCCAGGCAGTGAAGCACCGGACGCAGGCTGGCTTCGGCGTATTTTTCCACTGCTTCCCGCAGGTCCTCGCCGCTGAGCGCCTTCCAGGCCGTCGCCAAACTTCCAAAGACCAGTTTTGGGTAGGGGATGAGTTCGTAATGTTCTTCTTCCTCGCCCTCGCGCTTTCCCAGGCTGAACGAGGTGGGCGAGTGCAATTCGATGGTGATGGAGGCCGGGGGCGGTTCATCCAGCCGCTTTTGCAAGTCTTCAAGGGTGATAGACCCGGCCCAGGGGTGACTGCCGGGCGTGGTCAAAATCTCGCTCACGGCGAAGTGGGCGTCGCCCAGGCGGATTCTGGGCATCTCCTTGCCGCGCCCTTCCAGGAAATACTCGATGAACAGGCGGAAGAGAGTCTCATCGAGAATCGTCACGCGCAGCCAGCACTCCCACCCCTCGCGCAGATAGACTTCCGAAGTCTCGCGCGGACGCGGCAACCCCATCACCGGGCTGACGGTGAACGGCTGACGCGCTCCCTTGCCGCGCGTGGCGTGCAGGCGCTGTGAAAAATCAGGGTCCACCGAGCGGACGATATCCAGGAACGCGGCATGAGCGTGTCCCCCGCCCGGCGGCGGGATGGTGACCGGGTAGAGGTTGAGCAGGCGGATGACGGAGGAGTAGAGGCGCATATGGACGAGAGACAGTAGACGGTAGACAGTAGATGGTGGACGAGAAACTCTGCGGGAGGACTGGAAGTTTACTCCGGCAGGGTTCATATAGTTTTTGCCATGTTTCAGAATGGTATTCAAATGATAAGAGATTCTCCTTGCCTTCTTTCCTGCCACCAACCAAGGCTGTCCAGGAAAAAGGCATCCTGGTTAAAGGCGATACTCCAGGGCGTACTGCTCAAACTGCCACCTAGTCGGCGGATTTGTAGTTCGTAGATTTCAAATAAGGGTGGTAGCGTCCGACCCAACTTGATCGAGGCCGGATGGCGGTCTATGAACCAGGCCACGACCTGCTTGTGCTGAAGGTGACGGTTCAGTCGCCGCAAGCGCACCTCGGGCTCCGCGACGACCTCCAGTCCTTCAACGACCGTAACCTGCGCCTTGCGTCCGAATACCTGCTCCTCACTCACCTCGAACCAGATCTTGCGGCCCTTATCCAGCAGATCGGTCAGGGCAAAGTATCCGTACACGCCCAGCAGGTCCTCTGGCTTGCGCCCGATGAGGCCGGCATAGCGTCGCTCGCGAGCAACATCCTCGGGCCAGCGGTCGGCCAGCGTCTCCAGTTGCGCCAGATACTCTTGCTCGTCGAGTTCGGTAAAGACACCCCGCCGTAGCAAGAAGAGCAGATTGTACCGTTTCGCGGGAAACCCCGGATCGCTGCCCCGTTGGTCGAGTATGGCGACCTCGAAGCCGCTGCCACGAAAAGTCAGGAGTGGTTGCAGGATATGCTCTTGGTCCTTGTAGCAGCGATAGAGTCCCCATGCCTGGCCACCGCTCTTGCCCGTCAACGCCTGAACCGTCTCGGTCAGCCTTTCCTGGATACGGGGGCGGTCGTCGGGCTGGAACATCGTCAGCACTTTGCCGATGGCCTCCTGGAACTCGGCGGCGGCGTGTACATGGAGATAGCGTTCAAAGTCCTCCGGCTTCTGATAGGCCTCCTCGACCAGGTCGTAGAGCGCCTGTCTGGAAATGGACAGTGTGGTCAGCCGCCCGGCCACAAAGTGGTAGACGTATTCTGGCACGAGAGCAATCGCCCGATTGGGAACAGGTAGATGCTTTTCGTGCCGCGCCAGCCGGCCCAAGCGCTGAATGAACTGGGCTGCTGTGCGCGCTTCAAAGAGGAGCATATCTTTCTCGGCTTCGTCCTTAAAGTCTATCCCTACTTCAACGGTGGATGTGCCGACGGTGAGAGGCCGCCGCAGCGCCTCGGCGCGCTCTTGTTCGGAACTAAAGCCGTGCACCTCGCCCACCGGCCGGTCGGGAAAGAGGTCGCGCAGGGCGCGCGCCAGTTCGATGGCTCCGGCCACCGAGTCCAGGATTGTCACCAGGCGGGCCGCTGGATAGGTGTTGACGAATTCTCGAATCTCTGGCAGATATTTGAGCAGCGCTTCGACTCCCTTCCAGTGCCCCAGGTCGGCCGGCAGGAAGGTTAGATGCAACGGATGGGCAATGGTGCGGGCCTCTGGCGCGTCTGATGGCTCTCCTGCGATCACCTCCACCGGCAGATGCAGTTGGTCGCGCAACCAGGGAAGGGCCGGGGATTCGGGCGTGGCGGAGGCAAAGAGAAACACCCGGCCCTTTTGCGGGTGAATCGCGTGCAGCGCGCCTGCCAGGAAAGCGACGTCGGCCATTTGCTTGACGTTGTATAGGTGAAATTCGTCAAAGACGAACAGGCGGTATTGCCCTATCAGTGCAAAGAGCCGCCGTCCCAGCCCTTCTGGTCCGCCGTACAGTCCAAAGAAGGTGTAGAACAGGATGTCGGGGTTGGACAGGATGGTCGGCTCCCACCGCATCAGCCGTTCCAGCGTCTCGCTATGGCGCTTCAGGTCCAGTTTGGTTTGCCAGTCGTCGAGTTGGGCGCTATCTATACGGAGCAGGCGGTACTCTTTGTCCGGGTCTATCCAGTTCTTCAATGCCCGTTCCTGATCGCGGATGAGTTCGTTGGTGGGATAGACGCCAAAAGCGGGAATCTGGTGATTGATGATGTAAGCATAACTCCCCAGCGTCTTGCCGCTGCCGGTGGGTGTGGTCAGGAAGAGGCACAAAGTTTCTTTTTTTGCCAGCGCCTCTTGTACGCGGTGATAGACCCGGCTCTGGTACACATACGGCCGGTGGTTGGGTAGCCAGTCGTCATCTACTTGGGCAAAGGCCAGCGGTTCGACGTCCACGTCTAGCGGCTGCATCATCCTCTCCTGCGGCGCTTTTCTGCCGGCGGCCGGGCCAGGAAACGCATGCGGGCCGGCAGGCACACTACGTCCGGCTCAAAGTGGGCTTTATAGTACGGCTCGTCGGCAAACTGTGCGCGGGCCAACAGGCGCGTGGGCAGGCTTGTTGCCACCACGTCGCACACCTGGGGGTCTGCCTCTAGGTCGCGCCAGTTGAGAAAGGCGTCGGTGAGAAACGGGCCGCTCTGTTCGGTCACCTTGTCGGCTGGTGTCAGTTGCAGGTGGGCTTTGGCCGGGAACTTACCCAGCCGCACCCGCGCTGGCCGCCCGGCCAGCAGGTCGCACAGGGCGGGGGCCTCGGGCGGCGTGGATGGATTGGGCAGGAGCAGGTAAAAGGTAAAGAGCGAACCCGGCCGCAGAACCCGTGCAAAGCCCCAGTCAGGGTAGCCAATGGAGCGTTCCTTGCTGATAAAGGCATACCCTTCGCGCAGCGTGTTCCACTGCACCAGGCGGTGGGCCACCGATTGCGGCGCAGCAGGGGTAAGGTAGAGACGGCCGTTCAGCGGCGTCAATTCTTCTGCATAGTGTGGTTCCTGCACAAGGCGCGCGTAGGTGTAGGTCTCGCCGCGCGCCAACCCCAGGGCGTAAGCCAGGGCATAGTTGTGGATAAAGCCGCCGGTCTCATAGACCTTGCCCCGCTCGACGGTGGCGTAAAAGACATAATCCAGCAGTTCGATGGAGCCCCGATATACGTGCATCGCGGCCTCCTTACACAGTAAAGGATGCTGACTCGTCGTTCAGGCCTTTCAAGAATCTCCTCAACTGTTCCTCGTCCCGATTCAACGCTCGCACGTCATCCAGAATGGCCTCCAGTTCTTTATCGGTGACCAGTGTAAGCCGACCGGCCAGACCCGCTGTCAAGTGCTCGATGACGGCCGGCGCGTGCGCCTGCAGGTCGGCCAGCGTCAGGCCCTCGGCAGCCAGGTCCTTGCCGGCGTCCACCAGCGCGTCGTAAAGCGCCTGGGTGAACTCAAGGTTGGCGAAGAGTTCTACATCAGAAAAAGCAATTGCCAGAATGTGATTGCGCAGGAATCCCTGGCGGCTGCCCTCCTTGCCGTAACGGGTAGTGCGCAAGACGTTGCCCAACACGTAGGTGAACTCGTCGGCGGTGAGGTCCACCCCTGTCTCCACGGCGGGGAGAAAGACGCCCGGCGTGGTATAGTCGTACTCGGTGATGGTGCCGGAGGTGTGGGCCGCCTCGTCAATCACATTGAACTTGACCTGCTTCTGGATGATCTCGTAGGGGCGGATGGTGAAGCAGGTATCAGTCATCAGGCGCGCCCGGCGCGCCCCCTCGCCCTCGATGGCAGCATAGCCGTAGATGAGGCAGTCGGGGCAGTGCGTGCAGAGGCCCTCGGTGAGGTAGCAGTCGTCGTAGTGGTTCTTCTCCCGCAGGGCCTCATCGCCATAGAGGACCTTGCCGTCCTTGAGGGCGTAGGGGAAGATACCGTACTGCCGCAGGAGCGCCTTGCCAGTGCGCCGCTCCGGAGCCACCTGCTTGCGCTTGAACATGACCAGGCGCGTGGCGGGCTCGGCGTGGGTCAGGCCAGCCGGCACCTGTTCCACGTCCTGTTGTTCGCCACCCTCGGTAGTGAAGATGGCGTAGGATTTGGTTTCGCGTAGCAAGATGATGCTGGCGTAGCGGTTGGTGGGGGTGCGGGGGATGGCAGGGACAAAGTATTGCTGATAGGGTTGTAAGGTTTTCAGTGTCATCGTAAGCCTCCTATTCATCGTTCTGTGGGCTGCTCTCGGTTCGAGCAGTCTTTTGTTGTTTGTGTTCATTCCATAGGCGGGAGAGATTGCGATCGGTGTAATAGTAGATGCCGTCGGCCAGGGCATTCTCCAACCGCAGGAAACGGGCGAAACTTCCCCCGGCACGGTCCAGGTAGAGTTCGTCCACGAGGATGTCCACGAACTCGCCTACCCGCCGGCCCAGTTCCTCACCCCAGGCGCGCACCATGACCTCGCCGCGGCGGCTCTCCTGGCGGCGCTCCAGTCCCTTGAGCAGTGTGCCGGCCGTCAGACGCTTGAGTTCGGCGATGCTCTGCGCTGACGGTCGCTCTCCGCCCAGCGCCGCCTCGCGCATCTCGGGGATCATCTGCTGCGCCTTGCGCATGGCCGAGACCGCCTCGCGGAAGACGAGTTCGTAGCGCCGCGCCTTGCCGCGCCCGGCCGTGCCAAAGGGAAGAGCAATTTCCAGAGATTTCTGTGCAATCTTTTCGACCAGGTCCATCAGTTCACCTCCTTGAATTTCTAATAGCACCTCGCAGGCCGTCGCAAGCGTCGGGTAGGGCGATTGCCCGTCGTTGAGGCGGCCAAATTCTTTGTAGAATGTCGCGCCAGCCAGCGGCGAGGTATTCAACGTTCCCAGCCGGGCGGAGACATGCTTGTCTTTGGTGTTGCGATTGGGCGCGTGCACATCTGCCGTCACTGCCCACAGCGCCGCGCTTAGGTCCAGCACCTGCTCCAGGCCGCTGCGCCGGCCCTTTTCTCGCCCGTAGAGCGTGACCACGTCTCCGCGCCCGCCCAGCAGCCCGCGCAGTGCTGGCGGCGGGCCGTCCAGCATAATCGTCGCCTTGAGTTCGGCCGGATCGGCCACGGGCAGGTAGGGCCGCTCAGTCGCGTAGACCTTGCAGCCGGTCAGCCCGCTGATGACCGCCGACGCAAAGAGCGCCTTGGTCCAGGCCTCGGTGCGGGTGGCGATGCGGGCGTCATCCGTCTCGGTGTCGCGGGCGGCCTTTTCCCAGGTGATGAGATAATAGTGCGGCTGCCCCTGGACGCGCCCCAGCGAGATCCGTTCTCCCACAAAGCCTCGCCCGCCCCACCCAGCGATCTTGTCCGCTTCGCGCTCCAGCACGTTCTCCAAGTCCTCCATCCAATCCGGGTCAAAGGCGCGATGCTCCAGCCAGTAGCGCGGGAGGCCGGGATCGTCCTTGCCGTAATCGCGCACCGGCAGGCCGGTCACGCGGACAAACGGCTTGAGCAACGGCTCAAAGAGGCGCAGATGCTCTGGCGTGAAGGAGTAGGTGGGCAGGACGTAAAGGTAGATACGGCGCGAGTTCCTGTAGTGTGCTCCGGAAGGGAGCCCCATCCCCATCGCTTTGCGCAGGATAGCCTCCAGTTGGCAGATGGGACACCACAGGCGGTTGCCCTGGGGCGCTTCTCTGGCCGGGAGCACGCGGTTGGAAAAGACGCGCCCAAAATC
>JAIOAU010000003.1 GCA_019873655.1 Chloroflexota bacterium
GCTTTGTTCCACCTCATCCGGCTATTGCAATTTCATCAACTGCGGCTGCGACTGCAACGGCCAAAACTGCTCTGTCACCAACTGCACTTCTTTTTGCAACCCTTTAACCAAGACCTGTTTTACCACCTATTCTGGCCCAACCCCGACCCTTGGCCCGGGCACGCCTGTCCCAACCGGCAGTTTCATCGCCTGCACCGGCGACTACAGCCCTTGGTCCTGCTACCCTGGCGCTTGCGGAGCCTACAGCACCTATGGTATCCGCATCTGTCTCACCCCGCCAAACTCCAACCAGTTCCAACTTATGTGCGGCTGCGACACCACTACCCCCAACCCCACCGACCAGCCTCCGCCCCTCATCCTGCCGACTGTCACCAACACCCCCACCCCCATCCCCGGCGCCTGGACAAAACTCAAAAACACCTCTTTTTACTCAAATAAAACACTAACCAACAACATCCCTGCCTCTCCTGTCTCCTACGATGCTGATGATGACGCCTCTGCCTTTTTCATCCTCTCCTCCCCCGCCTCAGACCCCGGCCTTGTCTCAGCCTCATCCATCAATCTTGGCTTTGTTTCAGGGGCAAAAAGAGACCGCTTCCCTGGAAGAGCCCATGAAGAGCCCGTTTCCTTCAAGGAAACGGGCTCTTCATAAGGCAGAATGGAATCGGTTTGAAAAGATCAAAATGCCTTTGCAAAGATATCGAGACTCGTTGGCAAACATATTAGGACTCGCCGACAAACGTGTTAAGACTCGTTTACAAACGTGTTAAGACTCGTTTGCAAACGTGTTAAGACTCGTTTGCAAACATGTTAGGACTCGTTGGCAAACGAGTCGGTTCAGCAAAAGCCCCATCTTGACAGACGTGATGAACGGCGAGATACCCCCTTGTTTTTCTTTCAGAGGATGCTCTTGACCTTGAATTTACAGAAAATACCTTGCACAATCAGACATGATTCACCCCAAATTTAATCATTGTGGGTAGAATGAGCCCCCACCCCTGCCCTCGCGAAGCACACCCGCAGGGTGCTCCCCCGCAATTCGGGGGAGGGGGGAATTGAATTGGGGGTTGTGGGAGCAGAAGATCTGCTCCCACAACCCCCTCTTCTCTCCCCCGTCCCTTTAGGGAAGGGGGGAGGGTCCAAAAAACAGCCTATACAACAAAAAACTCACCCTGAAGATTAAATTCGGGATGAGTCATGTTTGGCTCCTTTAGATAAAAAATCGCAGCGCCTTGGCGGTTGCTTCAGGGGCCTCCATCATCGGCATGTGGGCGGCGTCGGCGAGTTCGACCAGATGAATCCTGGGGGCGAGGGCTTTGGCCTGGCGGGCGCGTTCGAGCGGGACCAGCGCGTCCGCCGCGCCGTGGACGACCAGAATCGGGAAGTCGAACTCCGCCAGCCAGGGCGAGGCGTCGGGGCGCTCGGCCATGGCGCGCATGGACTGCGCTGCGCCCCAGGCGTCCTGCCGGGCGATGATCTCGCCCAGGCGCGCCTGCAGGCGCGGGTCGGGGGTCAGTTTGGGCGGGAAGGTTTGGGCAAGAGCGCCGAGGCCATGTTTCTCGATTGCGGCGGCGTCGGTGTAGCGCGAGGCGCGGCGCTCGGGCGGGTCGGCGAAGACGTGCGAGGCCACCAGCCCCAGCCCGGCGAGGCGCTCCGGCCAGGCGCGGGCAAAGGCCAGGGCGATGTAGCCGCCCATCGAGTGGCCAGCCAGGACGGCGCGGCCGAGTCCCAGGACGTCCATCAGGGCGAGGAGGTCGGCGGCCATATCGGTCAGCAGGTACGGGGTCCGCGGGGCGGCGCTCTGACCGAAGCCGCGCAGGTCGGGCAGAATCAGGTCGAAGTCGTCTTCCAGCAGCGGGGCAACGTCCTCCCAGATGGTGTGGTCGAGGGGATGGCCGTGCAGGAGAATCAGCGGCGCACCCCGTCCGCGGCGCTCGTAGGCCAGTTCGATTCCGTTGACAGTCGCTTTCAACATCGCCAGTTTACCTGCACTTTCTGTTTGCTTCCCAGACGGGTGAAGTAGTGGACGTAGCCGTTGGCGCAGCCGAACTCGTAGATGCGGCGGGTGACGTCCACGTCCATCTTGCAGTATTCGGCCAGGAGGTCGAGTTTGCCCTCCCGCCACCAGGTCACGGCCTGGACGCCGTCGGCGATTTTGGTCTCGCCGAGGGTGGCGCGGGCAACGGCGTCCAAACCGAGGCGGAAACTGAGGGCGCGGAACAGGTCTTCCTGAATGTCGAGGGTGGGCAAAAAGGCCAGGCGCTCGCCGGGGGCGTAGGGTTTGAGGACTTCGTAATCGAAGCCCTTGAGATTGAAGCCGACCACTCGCCCGGCCGATTTCAGTTCGGCGATCAGGGCGGGGACGTCCTGCTCCCAATAGACGGTGAAGTCGTTCTTGAGGGAGGACCAGGTCACGGCGCAGGCCAGGCGCAGCCGGGAGGGATCGCGGCCGCCCACGTCCTCGAACAGGTTTTGGGTTTCGAGGTCGAAAACAACGATGTTCATTTCTCCTCCAGGAGGCGGGCGATGCGCTGGCGGCACGTCTTCTGGCCGGCGACATCGTGGGCGCGGGCGAGGTTGAAGTGCGCCCACATCGCCGACCAAAGCATGACGCTGCGATGGACCGCCCAGCAGTCGCAGGCGCTCAGGCCGGCCGCCTCGAAGTACCCCGGCAAAACCTGCCTGGCCTCGTCGGGACGAATGAGCCACCACTCGGCGGCCGGTTCGCCCAGGTCGAGACTGCGGATGTAATCCAGGTCGAACAGGTTGAGGCTGCGGCGGGCGTAGCCCCAGTCCACGAAGCGCAGGCCGTCGGCGGCGCGGCGCAGGTTGCCGGGGTGCATGTCGCCGTGGATGAGGGTCGGATAGCCGCAGGTCAGGCGCATGAGCAGGTCGGCGCAGGGCCGCCGAAAGGAGGGCGGGAGAAGCGAGCCGAGCGTCTCCGCCTCGCCCCGCAGCAAATCGGCGACGGAGGCATAGACCTGGCCGGTGACCGGCGAGGAAAGCGGCCCGATGTGACGCTGGGCGGCGTGAAAATGCCCCAGCAGGCGAAAGGCCTGGGGCAGCAAGTCGCGGCCCTCCTGGCGCAGGTCCTCGCCGTCCACCCACTCCCACAAGGCCAGGCGTCCGGGGCCGGCGGGGACGACGTGCAGGAGCGCGGGAGTCGGCAGGTCGGCGCGGCTCAGGACCGTGCGGTTGATCTCCAGTTCATTGCGGCCGCGCTCGTCGTCGTCGGCGATCCACTTGGCGAAGAAGCGCCGTCCGCCCTGCTCGAGGCGATAGACGTTTTCGGCGAGTTTCTCGAAAGCCCATTCCCCCTCGAGCGCCGGAACAAGACGCAAGGCCTGACGCAGAACGGCAATCTCGGTCATGGCTTCCACTGACGGGCAAAGGCGAGGGCTTCTTCGCGGGTGTGCAGTTCGCCCGCGGCCTGGGCCTCGCGGATGGCCTCGAGCAGTTGACCCAGGCGCGGGCCGGGTTCGAGGGCGAGCGCCTTCATCAAGTCGTCCCCGTTGACCAGCGGCGGCGGGGCGACGCTCTCAGCCCGTCTCTCGAACCAATTTTCGAGCAGCAGCCGGACGACATCGAGGGCCGCAGCCCAGACGTCTTGCGGCAAAGTCTGGGCGTAGGCGGCGCGCAGGTCGGCCAGGGCCAGCAGGCAAATATCCACGCCGGCGGGGCCGGTATCGCGGAAGAAACGATAGACCGCCCGCCGGGAAGGGGGTTGCTTTTCGCGCGTCAGACGATTGACGTGGTACAGAATGCGCATGTGATGGCGGACGATCGTTCCGAGCCGCTGGGCCTCGTCGTTCGAGAGGGCCAGCAGACGCGCCCGGCGCTCGGCCAGAAGCGCGCCCTCCTGGTCGTGCCCCCAGAAGCGCAACTGGCCGTCTTCGCCGGGGCGGAGGGTGTCGGGCTTGGCAATGTCATGATACAGGGCGGCGAAGAACAACAGGCCGCGCAGCGAGCGGTTGACGTTCAGCGGGAGGCCGAAATGGTCGGCCAGGGCCTGCCGGTACCGGCCGAGTCGGAGCGAAACCAGACCATCGAACAAGTCGGCCGCCCGCTCCTCATCCCAGGCGGGGGCGAGGACGGTCAGCAGGCCGTCAAGGGCGTCCACGGCGGCCAGGGTGTGTTCCCAAACATCGTACACGTGGGGAGGGGGCTGGGCCACGCCTTTGAGCGCCTGCAATTCGGGCAGAATCGGATCGAGCGCGCCGAGCAAATCGAGGGCGCGCAGACAGGCCGCCGGGCGGGGACCCTCGAAGATGCGAAAGAGTTCGTCGCGCAGCCGTTCGGGCGAAACATCTCCCAGGAGGACGACGGCCATCTTCATCGCCTGACGGCTCTCGGCCAGGATGCGGAAGCCGAACTCGGCGGCCAGCCGGACGCCGCGCAGGATGCGCAGCGGGTCATCGGCAAAGGCGGAGGGCGAACAGGCGCGCAGGATTTTGTCTTTCAAGTCGCGGACGCCGCCCAGGGGATCGTACAGCGCGCCGCTGTACAAGTCCATGGCGATGGCGTTGACGGTGAAATCCCGGCCGAGGAGGTCGGCGTCGAGATCAGGGCCGCGCAGGGCGGCAAAATCCAACAGCAGGCGCGAACCGTCGGCCTGCGAGACGATGACGCGGCCGGCGTCCCGCTCGGGATCGAGCGGATAGAAATCGGCGCGCAAGGCGTTGGCGACGCGGCGGGCGGTCGCGATCGCCTGCCCGGCCAGGACGAAGTCCAGGTCGTGGACGGGGCGGCCCAGCAGGGCGTCCCGCAGCGCGCCGCCGACCAGGTAAACGGTCAGTCCCTCGGGCAAAGCGCGGCGGACGTCGTCGAGGATGGGCGGAAAGGTCAGCGATTCCAGGGGCGGCACAAAGACAATCTCCGGTATCTCTTTGTAACGCGAGCGCGCCAGACGGCGGGCCTGGGCGGGCGTCCCGCCCTGGGCCACGATTCGGCCGCGCAGACGGGCGACCCAGCGGCCGGCATAAGGAAGGAGTTCGTCTTCGTTCTCCCCGCTCATTTCCTTCCGCCGGCCTCACTCTGGGCGCTTGTATTTGCTCAGGTCCACCGAGGCGATGAACGGCAGGTGGCGGTAACGCTCGTCGATGTCAATGCCGTAGCCGAAGACATATTTATCCGGCACATCGAAGCCGACATAATCCACCTGGACGGGGACCTCGCGGCGCTCCTTCTTGTCGAGCAGGACGCAGACCCGCAAACTGGCGGGGTTGCGCGTCCGCAGCATTTCCAGGACATGGGCCAGGGTGCGGCCGCTGTCGACGATGTCTTCGACCAGGAGGACGTGCCGGCCCTCGATGTTGGTGCGCAAATCCAGGTTGACGCGCACGTTGCCGCTCGAGGCGTAATGGCCGACGCCGTAAGACGAGAGCGACATGCAATCCAGTTCAGGGACGATGGTCAGGCGGCGGGTCAGGTCGGCGGTAAAGGTAATCGCGCCGCGCAGCAGGCAGACGATGAGCAAATCCTTGTCGGCGTAATCGCGGCTGATTTGCTCGCCCAATTCGGCGACGCGCCGGGCGATCGTCTGCTCGTCCACCAGAACTTCGTCCATGAATTCATGGTAATCCTGCATGGTTTTTTCTCCTGCCTCTCACGTTTCCGGCTTGTACTTATCCAGGTCCACGACGCCCACGAAGGGCAGGTTGCGGTAGTACTCATCGAGGTCGAGGCCGTAGCCGAAGACGAATTTGTTGGGGATGCGAAAGCCGCGGTAATGAATCGGCACCGGCGTCTCGCGGCGCTCCTCCTTATCGAGCAAAGCGCAGACCTTGAGACTGCGCGGCTGGCGGGTCTGCAGGAATTCGAGGACATAAGCGATGGTATTGCCGCTGTCCACGATGTCTTCGACCAAGAGGACGTCTTTGCCGCGGATGTCGGTCTGCAGGTCAAGGGAGAGGCGCACGTGACCCGCCGACTGGCGCGCCCCGCTCCCGTAGGAGGCCACGGCCATGAAATCCACCTGATGAGGGATGGTGATGCGGCGCATCAGGTCCACCAGGAAGACCATGCCGCCGCGCAGGATGCAAATCAGGATGAGATCGCGGCCCTGATAGTCGAGGCTGATTTCGGCCCCCAGTTCGGCGATCCGGCGCTGCAAAGCGGCTTCGTCAATCAAAATTTCGGCCAGGAATTCTTGATAGGGTTGCATGGTTTTGGGTAGTCTGAGTGTCTGATCGTCTGGTAGTCTGATAGTCTCTATGAGACTGCGAGACTAGCGCGGCACTTCGTGATGCTGGCGGCAGCGGGCTTCATACAACTCGGCCGCGCCGACGATGACCACCGGGTCGTCGTAGCGGGCCGGCTGGCCGTTGACCAGCCGCTGGGTGCGGCTGGCCGGTTCGCCGCAGACCATACAAATGGCCTGCAGTTTGTCGACACGCTCGGCCTTGGCCATCAAGACGGGCATCGGCCCGAACGGCTCGCCGCGGAAGTCGGTGTCCAGCCCGGCGACGATGACCCGCCGCCCGCTGGCGGCCAGTTCGTCCACCGGGCTGATGATGCCGTTGTCGAAGAACTGGGCTTCGTCAATGGCGACGACGGTGGCGTCCGGCTCGATGCGGGCGCGCAGGTCGGCCGAACTCTGCACGGGGATGGCGTCGAAGTCGTTGCCCGCGTGGGAGGTGACCTTTTCGACTGCATAGCGCACGTCGATGGCGGGCTTGAAGACCTGCACCTTTTGACGGGCGATGACCGCCCGCCGCAGACGGCGAATCAACTCGTCCGTCTTGCCGCTGAACATCGAACCGCAAATCACTTCGACCGAACCGCTGAGGTGACGCATCATGATTTTTCTACTCCCGGGCGATCTCGAAAGGCAACGGGCAGACGCCCAGCGCCTGCCCGTTAAGTTTACCTGATAATTGTCTTTCGGCAAATATTAAGCGGCCGATTCGCCCGTCTCGGGCAATTGATAGCCCAGGGCGCGCAGTTTCTTCTTCAGGTCGATGAGCGACTTGCGGCCAAATCCCTCGAGGGCCAGGACGGCCTCTTCGCCCTCGGCCAACTTCGCCAGAAACTCGCCGACCGTCGAAATGCCGCCCTTGGCCAGGGCTTCGACGGCGCGGGCCGGCAATTCCAGGTCGGAAATCGCCCGCTTGGGCGAGACCTTCGCCTCGGCGCGGGCCTTCTTTTCCTCGACGTATTCCTGGCGCACCTTGAGTTTCTTGTAGAAACGATCGACCTGCCCCTCGATGTCCACAATGCGCTGGGCCTCGCCGGAAAAGAAGGGGTGACACTTCGAACAAATTTCTACTCGAATCTCCTTGCGGGTCGAACCGGTCGTCCAGGTATTGCCGCAGGCGCAGGTGACGCGCGCGTCGGGATAGTACGTAGGATGAATATTCGGCTTCATCTTCACGAATTCCTTTCAGCGGTCACTTGGCCTCGACCGGCAACACGTTGACGCGCTTGCGTCCACGCACGACATCGTACACGACAACGCCGTCAATGACAGCGAAGATGGTATCGTCCTTGCCGACGTCCACGTTGAGACCGGGCTTGATGCGCGTGCCGCGCTGACGAATGAGGATGTTTCCAGAACGCACATATTCACCGGCGTACTTCTTGACGCCCAGGCGCTGGGAATTGCTATCACGTCCGTTGCGGCTGGAACCGCCGCCTTTTTTGTGTGCCATACTGACCTCGCTTTCTTACTTGGCTTTCTTTTCGACAGACTCGGCGGCTTTCTTGGCAGCAGTCGCCGGTTTGGTCTTGGGGGCCGTCTTAGGCTTCGAGGCGGTTTTTGCCGCCGTCTTCGGCTTTTCGGCAGGAGCCGCCTTTGCACGCGGCGCAGGCGTTTCTTCTGCCGCCTCTTCGACCGCCGGAGCGGCCTTCTTCTCGACGAACGAAGCCCCGCCAATTTGCTCTATGAGCAGACGAGTATAGGTCTGCCGGTGGCCGGTCTTGACGCGGATGCGTTTCTTGGGGCGGTAGCGGAAAACGGTCAACTTCGGACCCTTGACATGCTCCAGCGCCCTGGCCCACACGGTCATATCCTTGACGAGCGGAGTGCCGACCGTGACATTCTCCCCATCCGCCAGCAACAGAACCTGCTCCAGTTTGACCATCGCGCCGACTTCGACCGGCAGGCGGTCCACTTCGATCGTGGCCCCTTCGACGGCTTTGTACTGCTTGCCGCCGCTTTCGATAATTGCATATTTCATCTTTCACTCCTGGTCTTCGCTTCACCGCAGTCAACGCACCATCTCTGCGAAAATTGTGCCCTGCTGCGAGTAAGCCGGGATTCAAGCATCCGCCCCAGCGACCTGCCGGGGCAGAAGCGGGCATTATTATACATGCCGCCGCCCGTCATGTCAACGTCCGAATTCCAGGAAATCGGGCGTGTTTTTCCCTGTTTTGCCGAATTAAGAAACAGATTAGAGATTACGGCCAGCCCCTTCGGATTCATCCCCCCTGCGTATAATAGCCGTGTGCGGGTCAAACGGCTCAGGCCGCCCGTCCCGTCCACGAAAAACGAATGTTCTTTTCAAAGAGAAAGTGAGTTAACATGAAAATCGTCACCGATTGCGCCGCCGATTTGACGGCGGAAGAGCGTGAAGCGCTCGGCATCATCGAAGCCCCCCTGTTCATCCAATTCCCCGAAGGCGAGGTCAACTCGGCCGATCTGACCCCCGACGAGTTCTACGACCGGCTGGCGGCCATGTACCCGCAGATTCCCTCCACCGCCCAGCCCTCGAGCGGCATCTTTGCCAATCTGTACCAGAAATTGACCGAGGCAGGGCAGATTCTTTCCATTCACGTCTCATCCGGTCTGAGCGGAACGATCAACTCGGCCCGCATGGGCGCAGAACAACTCAAAGAAAAAGTCGTCCATGTGGTCGACTCGTTCACCCTTTCCGGCGGACAGCGCTTCCAGGTACTGGCCGCCGCCCTGGCCGCCCGCGCCGGCTGGACCAAAGACGCCATCCTGGAGCGGCTGGCCCAGATCCGCCAGAAGACCGAGGTGGTCTACACCCTCGAAACGCTCGAATACCTGGCGCGCGGCGGTCGGATTGGACGCGTCCAGGCCCTGCTCGGTTCGGTGCTCAAAATCAAACCCGTCATCCACGTGGACAAAGCCGACGGCAAGTACAGCACCCTGGGCAAGAGCCGCACCATCCCCGGCGCGCTCGAAACGATCACCGAGCATCTTCACCAGATCTACGCCGAGAACGCCCTGTGGGTCAGCGTGATGCACGGCCGCTACGAGGACGGCGCCAGCAAACTGGCCGACTCGCTCCGCGCCCGCCTCAACATCGACAAACTGGAAATCCTGCGCATTTCGCCCGTCCTGGGCGTCCATACCGGGCCGGGAATCGTCGGCGCGGCGGTCGTGCCGATGGAACTGATGCAAGACCTGATGTGAAATCAACTCTCCCGCAGGGCAAAACTGCGGGAGAGTGTTTTTTGCGGATCAGGCCCTTTGGATGCCGATGGTGGTCTGCTCGCCGTCGAATTCGTCGCTCACGGAGGGGACGCCGGCAGGCGGGGCCGCGAAATGGAGTTCCACCGTCAGCGTCTCGGCGGTGACGTAGTCGCGGTGCGCCTCGATGGCCTCCTTCAGGCCGGGCGTGGCCTCCACATACAATTTGATTCGGTCGGCGACCTCCAGGTCGGCCTGCTTGCGCAAATCCTGCACGCGGCGGACGAATTCGCGCGCCAGGCCCTCGCGGACGAGTTCGGGCGTCAGGTCGGTGACCAGGGCGGCCAGGTACGCGCCCTCGGCGGCCACGGCAAAGCCAGACTTGGCCTCGGCGCGCACTTCCACTTCTTCGGGCAGGATGTCGAAGGTCTCGCCGTTGGCGGTCACCTTGAGCGGCTGGCCGGAGAGCAGGGTCGGCGCGGCCGAGGCGGCATCCAGCGCCAGGATGGCCTTCTGGATGGCCGGGAATTTGCTGCCGTATTTCTGCCCCAGTTGCTTGGGGAGCGGCTTGAGGAAGAAGGTGGCGGCCTCGCTGGAGGCGTCCAGCAGGCGGACGCGCTTGACGTTCAACTCGTCCATGATGAGGTCGGCGTAGGTCTCGACGGCATGACGCTCATCGGAG
The DNA here is from genome assembly GCA_019873655.1 of Chloroflexota bacterium. Taxonomy (GTDB): domain Bacteria; phylum Chloroflexota; class Anaerolineae; order Anaerolineales; family Villigracilaceae; genus JAFGSI01. The sequence goes on from JAIOAU010000003.1 coordinate 10,059, forward strand.
CGTCCCAGCGCAAAGGCGGCCTCGGCCAGCGGCTGGCGCACCTTGCGGTTGGCCTTCTGGCGGGCGGAATGGCCGAGCGAGACGAGTTTCATCACCAGCGCCATCTCGCGGTTGAGAGTCTCGTCAATCAGCGCCTCGTTCACCTGCGGCCACCCGGCGAGGTGGACGGATTCGGGCGCCTTGGGGTCCACCGAGCGGACGAGGTTCTGGTAGAGTTCCTCGGCCAGGAAAGGCATGGCCGGGGCCAGGAGTTTGGCCAGGGTGACGAGGGCCGTGTAGAGGGTCGAGTAGGCGGCCTGTTTGTCGGTATCCGACTCGGATTTCCAGAAGCGGCGGCGGGAGCGGCGCAGGTACCAGGTCGAGAGCGCCTCGACGAAATCTTCCAGCGGGCGCGTCGCCCCGGGGACGTCGTAATGTTCGTAGGCCTCAGTCACGTCGCGGACGAGGGCGTTCAGCGAGGAGAGCAGCCATTTATCGAGGCTGTTGTAGGTCGGGGTGTCCGTCCGGCCTGCAGGTTTCCAGCCATCGAGGTTGGCATAGGTGACGAAGAACGAATACACATTCCACAGCGTCAGGGTGAAGTTGCGCACCACCTCGCCGACCAGGTCCACCGAGAAGCGGCGCTCGTTGCCCGGCGGGGTCGCCGTGTAGAGATACCAGCGGAAGGCGTCCGCCCCGTGGGCGCGCAGAACGTCCCAGGGGTCCACGATGTTGCCCTTCGATTTCGACATCTTCTGCCCCTCGCCGTCCAGAATCAGGCCCAGGCAGATGACGTTCTTGTAGCAGATGCTGTCGAAGAGCAGGGTGCTGATGGCGTGCAGGGAGTAGAACCAGCCGCGCGTCTGGTCCACGGCCTCGCAGATGAAATCGGCCGGGAACTGACGCTCGAACATCTCCTTGTTCTCGAAGGGATAGTGCCACTGCGCCACCGGCATCGAACCGGAATCGAACCAGACGTCAATCAGGTCGGGGACGCGGCGCATCGTCCCGCCGCATTGCGGGCAGGGATAGGCGACTTCGTCCACGTAGGGACGGTGCAGGTCGAGGTCGGAGAGGTCGCGGCCGGCCTTTTCGGAGAGTTCGGCCACCGAACCGATGCATTCGCGGTGTTTGCACCGCCCGCATTCCCAGACCGGCAACGGCGTGCCCCAGTAACGCTCGCGGCTGAGCGCCCAATCAATGTTGTTGGCAAGCCAGTTGCCGAAGCGGCCCTCTTTGATGTGTTCGGGCACCCAGTTGATGAGGTTGTTGAGTTCCACCAGGCGGTCCTTGAACTGGCTGGTGCGGATGTACCAGGACTCGCGGGCGTAGTAGAGCATCGGCGTGTGACAGCGCCAGCAGAAGGGATAGGTATGCGTGTACGTTTCGGCCCGGAACAGAAGGCCGCGCGCCTGCAGGTCCTCGGTGATGAGCGGGTCGGCGTCCTTGACGAAGAGGCCGCGCCAGGGCGTGACCTCGGGCAGGAACGTGCCATCCGGGGCGACCGTCATCACGACCGGCAGGTCGAACTCCTGCGCGGCCTGCATGTCCTCGGCGCCGAAGGCGGGGGCCATGTGGACGAGGCCGGTGCCGTCCTCGGTGGTGACGAAGTCGCCCAGCACCACGTAATGAGCGGGCTTTTCGGGCGGGATGAAGGTGAAGAGCGGGTGATATTTCTTGCCCTTCAACTTCTTGCCCTTGAAGCGCTCCACGACCCGCACTTCCTCGCCGCGGAAGACCTTTTCGAGCAGGGCCTCGGCCAGGATGAGTTTCTCCGAGCCGCCCTCGGGCAGACTCCGCTCGACGGCGACGTAATCCACATCGGGATGGGCGGCCACGGCCACGTTGGCGGGCAGAGTCCAGGGCGTGGTCGTCCAAACCAGGAGCGAGGTCCCGGGCGAATCGACCAGCGGCAGGCGGATGAACACCGAGGGGTCGGTGGCGTCGTCGTAGCCGAGGGCCACTTCGTGATCCGAGAGCGGCGTGCCGCAGCGCGGGCAGTAGGGAACGACTTTGTAGCCCTTGTAGAGCAGCCCTTTCTCCCAAAAATTCTTCAAAATCCACCAGACCGACTCGATGTAGTCATTGGTGTACGTGACGTAAGCGTCGTCCAGGTCCACCCAGAAGCCGATGCGCTCGGTCAACTTTTCCCAGTCCTGGATGTAATCGAAGGCCGATTTGCGGCAGAGTTCGTTGAACTTTTCGATGCCATACGCCTCGATTTGCTGCTTGTTGGTGAAACCGAGGCGCTTCTCGACCTCGATCTCGACCGGCAGCCCGTGCGTGTCCCACCCGCCGCGCCGGACGACATGATAGCCGCGCATGATCTTGTAGCGCGGGAACATATCCTTGAAGGCGCGCGCCAGCACGTGATGCACGCCCGGCCTGCCGTTGGCGGTCGGCGGGCCTTCGAAGAAAACGTATTCCGGCGCGCCCTGGCGCTGTTCGACCGTCTTTTCGAAAATCCTCTGCGCCCTCCAGAATTTCAAGATGGCCTCTTCCATGGCAGGGGCGTCGAACTTGGGGGAAACGGGTTTGAACGACATTCGGCCTCCAGACAGCAGACTTCGAGATAAAAATCGCGCTCTCGCCTCACTCAGAGACGAGAGCCAATGCTCACGCGGTACCACTCTGATTCCTGCCAAACGGCAGACGCTCGATCAGGTACAGCCTTGCGGCGATACCCTGCCAGGATAACGGTCGGCTTCCGGCTTACTTACTCCCACTGTTCACCGAACACTGAACACTGAACACTGAACACTGGTTTCAGTTCGCGGCTCCGGGAGGATTTTCCGCCCCGCCTGCTGGCCCGGCTCGCACCGTCTCCGGGTTCGCTGACAGCGCCGCGGGACATACTCGTTCCCATCCTCGCCTTTCCAGACCGAATTATGCCACAAAACGAAGCGCGCTTCAAGGCCGAAAGCGATGATTGTGGTTATAATAGGCGCAATCATCACGAGGAGAATCGCATGTTACGCGTTTACAACACCCTGACCCGCCAGAAAGAAGAATTCCAGACCATCGAACCCGGCAAGGTGCGCATGTACGTCTGCGGCGTGACCGTCTACTCGGAGGCGCACGTCGGCCACGCCATGTCGGCGCTGGTCTTCGACATCATCCGCCGTTATCTCATCTACCGCGGCTACGAAGTCAAATTCGTCATGAACTACACCGACGTGGACGACAAAATCATCGCCCGCGCCAACCAGATGGGCGTCGATCCCTTCCAACTGGCCGAGGGCTACATCCGCGACTATCAGCGCAACCTGGCCGACCTGAACGTCCTGCCGGCCACCGCCAACCCGCGCGCCACCCAGACGATGGACAAAATCCAGGCCATGATTCAGGGCCTGATCGACAAGGGCTACGCCTACGCCGCGCCCAACGGCGACGTGTACTTCCGCGTCACGAAATTTGGCGAATACGGCAAACTCTCCGGCCGCCGGCTGGAGGACATGCAGGCCGGGGCGCGCATCGAGGTCGGCGAGCAAAAAGAACACCCGATGGACTTCGCCCTGTGGAAAGCCGCCAAACCCGGCGAACCGGCCTGGGATTCCCCCTGGGGCAAGGGCCGCCCCGGCTGGCACATCGAGTGCTCGGCCATGAACCTGGCCGAACTCGGCGAACAGATCGACATCCACGGCGGCGGCAACGACCTCATCTTCCCGCACCACGAGAACGAAATCGCCCAGAGCGAAGCCTTCACCGGCAAACCCTTCGCCCGCTACTGGATGCACAACGGCATGCTGCAACTGGGCGGCGAGAAGATGTCCAAATCCACCGGTAACCTCATCACCATCAACGAATTCCTCAAAAAACGCCAGGCTGACGTGATGCGCATGCTGGTGCTGAACGGCTCCTACCGCGCCCCGCTGGCCTTCACCGAAGAATCCCTGGACGCCGCCGAAAAAGGCCTCGAGCGCCTGCGCTCCGGACTTCGTCCGGCCTCCCCCTCCGCGGCCGGACTCTCCCCCGAGGCGGCCGACGCCCTGCGCGCCCAGGCCGAAGCGACCCAGAAAGCCTTCGTCGAGGCCATGGACGACGACTTCAACACCGCCGCCGCCCTCGGCCACCTGTTCGAACTCGTCCGCGCCATCAACGCCGCCCGCGACGCCGGCGCCTCCGCCGCCCAACTCGAACCCGCCCAGCAGACCCTGCGCGCCTTGGCCGAAGTCTTCGGCCTGCGGCTAGAAGAAAAGAGCGGCGCAGGCAGTCAGGCCGACCCCTTCATCGAACTGCTCATCGAAGTGCGCGCCGAACTGCGCAAGCAGAAGAACTGGGCTATGTCGGACTTGATCCGCGACCGCCTCAAAGACCTCGGCGTGACCATCGAGGACGGCAAGGACGGCACGACCTGGCGCTGGAGTTGACGCCGTTTTCCAAAGAATAGAACGATGTCTGGCAACGTCTCTTCGCCCGGCTCTTTCCTCCCCGAGGAATTCGATCGCTGGGCCGAAACCTACGATTGCTCGATCGAAGAGAGTTCTTTTCCCTTTATTGGCTACACGAAAGTCTTGGACGCCATCGTCCGTCTGGCTGAGCCGCGCCCGGGCCTCTCGGTGCTGGACCTGGGGACCGGCACCGGCAACCTGGCCGTCCACTTCGCCGCCCTGGGCTGCGACCTGTGGTGCGCCGATTTTTCCGGGCCGATGCTCGAACGGGCGCGCGCCAAACTCCCCGCGGCGCACTTTGCCCTGCATGACCTGCGCGCCCCGCTCCCGGCCGGGTTCGACCGCCGCTTCGACCGCATCGTCTCGGCCTACGTGTTCCACCATTTCACCCTGGAAGAAAAAATCCGCATTCTCTCGTCGCTGGCCGCCCGTCACCTGTCCCCCGACGGCCGCCTCGTCATCGGCGACATCGCCTTCCCCGACGCGGCGAGCAGAGACCAGGTCCGCGAGGAAGCGGGCGAGGCCTGGGACGAGGAATTCTACTGGCTGGCGGATGAGTCCATCGCCACTTTGAAGGAAGCCGGCATGCAGACAATCTACCAGCAGGTCTCGGCTTGCGCAGGGATTTTTATGATTTCCCCATATTGACATCTTCCATGATATGGTATATGATGTCCTATGGAGGTAAAAATGTCCCGTTATGCATTAAATCTGCCGCTGCAACTCAAAAAAGAGGCGGAGGAATGGGCCGCAAAACAGGGCATTTCTCTCAACCAGTTCATCCTTTGGTCGGTGGCCGAAAAACTGGGCGCCCTTCGCTCCGAAGTGGATGACCCCGATTTCCCGCGCATCACTTATCGGCGCGGCGCATCCCGCCGCCCCACCCCGGTCTTGCGCGGGACCGGCATCCGAGTGCAGGCCATCGTCGCCGCCGCCGAGCAGTGGAAGATGTCGCCAGCAGAAATCGCCGAACAGTACGGGATAAGCGAGGCGCAGGTGCGCGAAGCGCAAGCGTTCTATGAGGCTCACCGGGAAGAAATAGACGCGCAAATGCAAAGCGAATCTGCCCAGGAGCCGCAGGAGTGAAGCCGCGATTGCACCTGGACGCCGACGCGTCCATCAAAGCGCTGGTTCATGCCCTGAAAGAACGGGGACATGACGTGAGCCGCACTCCCAACGAGTGGATGCCTGCCGACGCCGATGACCGCGCCCAACTGCTCGGCGCAACTGCCCAGGGACGGATACTCTTCACATTCAACGTTCGCGATTTCCTTGTACTGGCGAAGCAATACCCCCAGCACGGCGGCATCCTGCTGGCTGCTCAATGCCGGTGGTCTCTGGCCGAGTTGACCGAAGCGCTCGACCGCGCTCTTACCGAGACGGACGAAAACGACTGGCGCGGCCGGGTGCGCTGGCTGAACGACTTTCGATGTTCGAAATGAGCGCCTCCTTCAGCGCCCGCGAACGGGAAGTCATCGAACTGCTCCTGCAAGGCAAGAGCAACAAGCAGATAGCCGTTGCGCTGGGCGTTTCCAATCGCACGGTCGAGTTCCATCTCAGTAATATCTATGCGAAACTGGGGGTTGCCTCGCGCACCGAGGCCGTCCTGAAACTCTCGACGGGCGGCCTGCGGGAATCCACAGGCCTCGCAGTCCCTGGAATGCTGCGGGATTCCGCAGTTGAAAAGGCGGACAAAACCGCCGAGAATGGGGTCATCCCAATTCGACTGCGGAGGCAACCGATGAAATCCATCCTTCGTTTCTTGCTGGCGGGCGCGCTGCTCACGATCCTGACCCTGGCCTGGGTGTTTCTCGCCAGGGTGCGCGGCGAAAACCGTCTGGCCGCGCCGGCAACGACAATCACCGCCGCCGCGACGGAGGCCTCGTACCGGAGGCTCAGCCCGAGCGTCGTGGTCAAGGACGATATGCTCTTCGAAGCCAGCGGCCGCCTGACCTGCACCGAACTGACCTTCAACCTGAACGGCACCTTTCCGGAGGGGTTTGCCAGCCAATTCCCCAACAACGAGATTCCGCCTCTGGTCGCCGATCTGACCGTCGCCGCCAGCGAAGACGGCGCGCCTCTCGAACTGGAAGCCTACGCCGGCGGAGGCGGGGGCGGAGAGACCGGCCATTTCGAAGTCCTTGGCCAGGGCGCCGCCTACCGTCTCCTGACCCCGGTCGAGGAAGGCCGACCGGTTCACGTCACCGCCCTCGTCACCTTCAACGACTACATCGGCATTCCCGAACCGGTCGCCTTCGAACTCGACCTGTGGGCAGAAGATTGCGCCTCCCCCGCCTACGAATATCTCTCCCCGGACGCCATCCTGACCGCCGAGGGAGTCCAAATCGTGGTCGCCCCTCGCCTGAGCCAGTCCGAATTGACCATTGACGTCGAAGCCCGTGGCCCGATGGCCGTCCTCGAAGACGATTTGCGGGAACGCCCGACCGGACTCTACGTTTACACGGATATCCGCATCGAATTTCCCGACCCGGCGCGCGCCTTCGACTTCCGCTTCTTCAGCGGCGGTGGGGGCGGACCGGGCGAGGGCGAAACATTCCAAATGCAGCAAGGAAGCCGTTACCGCATCCTCTCTCCGCTTCGGGTCGGGGAAGTCATCCCCGTCATCTTCTGGGTCGCCTTCGACCCCTTCACCGGCATTGCCGAGCCGGTTCCCTTCGTCTTCGACCTGACCGTCTCGCCATAAGGTCGCCCCTCCGCCCGGCGCGCGGGATTGGCCGGGGCGTGTTAGAATCTCTCCATGAAGCGCATTGGCCTGCTCCTGTTGATATTGTTCACGGCGCTTTCGGCCTGCAGCCTGGCGACAGAAACCGCCGTCCCCGCCACGCCGACGGTTCCGGTCGTCCACTCCACGCCAAGATTTCAGGTGTTCATTCTGAACCCGCTCACCACCTGTCTGGTGGGGAATGAATTCGCCAGCGGGACCGTCTGCGCCGGGACGGCCTGCGGCGACTGCAACTGCGCCTGGGAGGAACACGACCCGCCCGCCCCGCAGACCGGCGTCCCGCCGGAGCGGCTCGATGACCCGCAATATGTTGGCTATGCGCATAAAATCTGCGTGGACATCACCCTGACAAACGAAGAGATTGCCGACATCATGGCCGACATGCGCCTCGTCCGCGACCAGGTGTACGAGTGGACCGGCGGCGCGCTCGACCTGCAGATGGAATTCATCGTCCTGCCGCACGTCCACACCGGCTTCACCGCCCCGGATTTCGTCATCGGCCCCTTCGAAATTGACGATGAACTGCTCAACGACTACGTCACCACCGACACCGACTTCGTCTATGTCGTCACCGGCGTCCACGACCGGACGCAGAACCTGCGGCTGGCCTACTGGTGCGGCGGCTCCTACGGCGAGTTGAGCATCCACGGCGCAGGTTACTCCTACATCCAGTACAACGAAATCTGCAACTCGGTGACCATCGCCGGGGAAACGGTCTATGAACCCCTGCTCCACGAGTGGATTCACAACCTGGACTGGGCGTTGTACGCCATCAACGGCGTCCCGGACCTGTACCAGAACGCCGGCCCCGACTGGGAGCACTGGCAGCACGCCTCCTGGCCCGCCTGCGGGACGGGGTCGCCGAATCCGCTCGACTGGTTCCCCAGCGTTGATTTGTGCGAGTGGGACCCGGACTGGAGGGACTGCAACAACGTCGCTTCGGCGGGGGCCTGTCTGCACGCCGGGGAAGTGAACGGGGAGATTTCCTGGTACGAGCACGTCCTCTCCGTGCATTACCCGCGCGACATCCAATTCATCGGCAATTACTGCCGCGACGGACGGCAGGACTTCAGCGAGACCGGCGTGGATTCCGGCTGGCCGTGTCCGTAAGGGGTACAAGCCGCGCATTATCGTTTACAATACAGCCCGTGAAAGAATACATTTACTCCCGCAACGCTGTCTATGAAACCCTGCGCGCCAAACGGCGGCAGGTCTTCGCCCTGCAAATCGCCGAGGGCGCACAGGAAAAAGGCCGCCTGGCCGAGATTTTGCGCCTGGCGGAAGCGCGCCGCATTCCGGTCGGCCGCGTCCCGCGCCCCGTCCTCGACAAAATCCACCCCGCCCACCAGGGCGTCGTCCTCGAGGCGAGCGGCTATCCCTACGTGACCCTGGCCGACCTGCTCGACCGGGCCGAACAGCGCGGCGAAGCGCCCTTCTTGCCGATTCTCGACACCCTCAACGACCCGCAGAACTTCGGCGCGCTCCTGCGCACGGCGGAGGCGGTCGGCGTGCACGGCGTCCTCCTGCCCCTGGCGCGGACGGTGGAGGTGACCCCGGCGGTGGTCAACGCCTCGTCGGGCGCGTCGGAGCATCTGCTCATCGCCCGGATGAACCTTTCCCAGGCAATTGACGAACTGCGCGCGGCGGGCGTCTGGACCGTCGGCCTGGACCAGGCTCCCGAAGCGCGCCTCCCGTCCGAGGTCCGGTGGACGGGCGGGCTGGCGCTCGTCGTCGGCTCGGAGGGCGAGGGCATCCGTCCGCTGGTCAAATCGAAATGCGATTTCCTCGTCCGCCTGCCCATGCAGGGAAAAATCGAATCGCTCAACGCCGCCGTCGCCGGTTCGACGGCGCTCTACCTGGCCTACCTGGCCCGTCAACAATCTACCGCTCACTGAACACTGAATACTGGAGTTCCCCATGCCCTCTGCATCCTTTCACTTCCCCAAAGGCTTCCTGTGGGGCTGCGCCACGGCGGCCCATCAGGTCGAAGGCAACAACACCAACAACAACTGGTACCGCTGGGAGCAGGAAGGCCGCACAAAACACCAATCCGGCCTGGCCTGCGACTGGTGGGGCGGACGCTGGAAAGAGGACTTCGACCGCGCCGCCGAGGCCGGGCAGAACGCCCACCGCCTGTCGGTCGAGTGGAGCCGCATCCAGCCCGCGCCCGACCGCTGGGACGAGGACGCCCTGGAGCGTTACCGCCTGATGCTGCGCGGCCTGCATGAGCGCGGCATGACGCCGCTGGTCAGCCTGCACCACTTCACCGACCCGCTCTGGCTCTCGGAAATGGGCGCCTGGGAAACCGAGGCGGTCGTCCCGCTCTTCGAGAAGTTCGTCCGCAAGACGGTCGAGGCGCTCAAAGAGTACTGCACGCTGTGGTGCACCATCAACGAGCCGAACATCTACGCGCTGAGCGGCTACCTGACCGGCGACTTTCCGCCCGGCAAGCGGGACAACAAACTGGCGATGCGCGTCCTGGCGAACATGCTGCGCGGCCACGCCGCCGCCTACCGCGCCATCCACGAGATTCAGCCCGAGGCGCGCGTCGGCTACGCCCTGCACTACCGGCCGCAGGTCCCGGCCAATCCCGCCTCGCCCCTCGACCGGCTGATGCGCAACATCCGCTACAGCGGCATCAACCTGGGCTTCCCGAGCGGCATCAGCACAGGCGTCATGCGCACCCCGCTGGGCAATTTCCGCATCCCGGAGGCCAAAGGGACGCAGGATTACTTCGGCCTGAACTACTACTCGGTGGATACGGTCGCCTTCGACCTGCGCCGGCCGCGTGAACTCTTTACCCGCTCCTTCTACCCGAAGGACGCCGACCTCAGTTCGACCGGCTTCATCGCCAACATCCCCGAAGGTCTGTTTCAGAGCATTCGCTGGGCGCAGCACACCTACCCCAACCTGCCGATTCTCATCACCGAGAACGGTGTCGAAGACCCGGACGACCGCCTGCGCCCGCGCTATCTGGCCCAGCACATTCACCAGATGTGGCGGGCGGTCAACTTCAACTGGCCGGTGAAGGGCTATTTCCACTGGTCGCTGGTGGACAACTTCGAGTGGGAACGCGGCTGGACTCAGCGCTTCGGGCTGTGGGGCCTCGAGCCGGAGACGCAGAAGCGCATCCGCCGCCCGTCGGTGGACCTCTACGCGGCCATCTGCAAGGAGAACGGCCTGACGAGCGAGATGGTGCAGCAATACTGCCCGGAAGTTTATGAAAAGATGTTTCCCGGTTAATATCAGGCGACGGTCACCTTCGAGGTGACCGTCGCCTAAAACGATGATGAACCCCACCCTCGACACCATCTTCCGCCGCCGGAGCATCCGCAAGTACACCGAACAGCCGGTCGAGCCGGAAAAACTCGACCTCCTGCTGCAGGCCGCCATGGCCGCGCCCTCGGCGATGAACTGCAAGCCGTGGGAATTCGTGGTCGTCACCGACCCGGAGAAACTGGCGCAATTCCGCAAGCGGCTCATCTTCGGCAACCGCAACGCCCCGGCGGCGATCCTCGTCTGCGGCAATCCGTCGCTTTCGACCAATCCGGCGGCGCGGCTCTTCTGGGAGCAGGACTGCTCGGCGGCGGTCGAGAACATGCTGATTGCCGCGGTCAATCTGGGGCTGGGGACGGTCTGGGTGGGGGTGCATCCGGTGAAGGAGTTCGAGCGGGTCGTGCGCGAGGTGGTCGGCCTGCCGCGGCACGTCACGCCGCTGGCGCTGGTCTATGTCGGCTACCCGGCCGAGGAGAAGCCGCCGCGTACCCAGTACGACCCCGGGCGCGTCCATCTGGAAACCTACGGCCAGAAGAAAGCGAAGTGAATCTCCCCCCAGTCTTCGTGAACAACGTGATCCAGTCCTTCGGCGAGGCAGGCCGCCGTTACCTGGCCGACCTGCCCGCCCTGCTGGACGAAGCCGCCCGCCGCTGGGGCCTGACCCTCGGCGAGCCGTTTCTGCTCTCTTACAACTATGCCTGCGCCGCGACCCTGGCCGACGGGACGCCGGCGGTGCTGAAAATCGGCGTCCCCAACGCCGAACTGACCAGCGAAATCGCCGCCCTGCGCCTCTACGACGGCGAGGGCGCCTGCCGTCTGTACGCGGCCGACCCGGAGCGCGGCCTGCTGCTCGAGGAGCGCCTCCTGCCCGGGACGATGCTGCACCTGGCCGGCCTGGACGATGAGCGTCAGACCGTCCTCGCCGCGGACGTGATGCGCCGCCTGTGGCGTCCCGCCCCGCCCGACGCGCCGCTGCTCAGCCTGCGGGGCTGGTTCGACGAACTGCGCGGCCTGCGTCCACGATTCGGCGGCGGGACGGGACCCTTTCCGCCCCGCCTCGTGGAGGCCGTCGAGGCCCTCCTACCCGGTCTGTGGACCGATTCTTCGCCCCCCGTCGTCCTGCACGGCGACTGTCATCATTACAACATCCTGCAATCCGAGCGCGGCTGGCTGGCAATCGACCCGAAGGGCGTCGTCGGCCCGGCGGAGTACGAACCGGCCCCGTTGATGCTCAACCCCTGGGGCAACCTGGCCGCCCGTCCCGAAGCCCGCGCCGTCAGCCGCCGGCGGCTGGAAATCCTGTCCGAACGCCTGGGCCTCGACCGCCAGAAACTGTGGGCCTGGGCCGTCTGCCACAGTCTGCTCTCGGCCTGGTGGGACCTAAACGAAGACGGAACAGGCGGCGAGGATGCCGCCGCCTGGGGGGAATTGCTGCTCGAAATCGAGCCGCGACCTTCCTGATCGGTTCAATACCGCAATTCTCTGATTTCGCTGTCGGCCATCAAGGCGTCGGCCATGCGCTGGTGATCGCGCGTGCGCCCATCCACCTCCCACAGGGCCAGCAACGAGCCATTTTGCTTCATCCGTTTGCGGCTGCGAATGCGCAGACGCATTGCCCCAAACAGAGCGTCGAGTTCGTCCAATTTTTCGGGGCGGTCGGAGCAGAGAACTTCGTAGGAACGCGTCTCGCGCCCAAAGCGGTCCACCAGGCGATCGAAACGGGCGAAAAAGGCCAGGATGACGACCACCAGAACCGTCCCGACTCCGGCGAGCATATACTGGCCGAGGCCGATCGCCATCCCCAGGGCGGCCGCCACCCAGATAGACGAGGCGGTCGTCAGCCCCTTGACCTTGCCCTCGGCGAACAGAATCGCCCCCGCGCCCAGAAAACCGATGCCGGTGACGATGTTAGCCGCCACCCGGTCATCCGCCCCAAAGCGCGACGATAGCAGGGTGAACAGCGTCGCGCCGAAGCAGATGAGCGTAATCGTCCGCAGACCGGCGGCCTTCGAGTGCACCTCGCGCTCGATGCCGATGACGCCGCCAACCAGGATGGCCAGCAGAAGTTTGATCAAATCTTCGGGGACAAAGGTGAACACAGACGCCTCCAGGAAACAAACGGGCAACCGCGCGGGTTGCCCTCGGAATTGTACTACAAAACAGCGCAAAGGTTAAATCACGCCCAGTTTCTTTCCGACCTTCGCAAACGCTTCCAGCCCCTGGTCGAGGTCATCTTTGGCGTGGGCGGCCGAGATCATCACCCGGATGCGCGCCTTGCCCTGCGGCACGGTCGGATAGCCGATGGCCATGGCGAAGACGCCCGCCTCGAACAACTCGCGGCTGAACTGCTGGGCGAGCGGCGCTCCGCCGAGCATGATGGGCGTAATCGGCGTGGTGCTGACGCCGGTGTCGAAGCCCAGGGCCTTCATCTCGGCCTTGAAGTAGCGGGCGTTCTCCCACAGGCGGTCCACCAGTTCGGTGGACGATTCGAGCAGGTCCAGGGCGGCGATGCAGGCGGCCGCGTCCGGCGGGGTGACCGCCGAGGAGAACAGGAACGGCCGGCCGCGCTGCCGCAGCCATTCGATGATGAGCGCGTTCCCGGCCACCACGCCGCCGACCACGCCGAACGCCTTCGACAGCGTGCCGACCTCGATGTCCACCTTGCCGTGCAGGCCGAAGTGGTCCACGATGCCGCGTCCGCCCTTGCCCAGCACCCCCTCGCCGTGGGCGTCGTCCACCATCAGCAGGATGTCGTAGCGGCGGGCGACCTCGTAGATTTCGGGCAGGGGCGCCACATCGCCGTCCATGCTGAAGACGCCGTCGGTGACGATGAGGCCGCGGCGGTGCTGGGAGAGATTCTCCTTGATGGCCGCCTCCAGCGAAGCCACGTGGCAGTGATCGTAGGCGATGATTTTCGCCCCGGAGAGGCGGCAGCCGTCAATGATGCTGGCGTGGTTCAGGCGGTCCGAGAAGATGACATCTTCCTTGCCCACCAGGGCGGGGATGGTCGCCAGGTTGGCGTTGAAACCGCTCTGGAAGGTGATGGCCGCCTCGACGCCCTTGAATTTCGCCAGGCGTCTCTCCAGTTCGACGTGCAGGGTGGTCGTCCCGGCGATCGAACGGACGGCGGCCGGCCCTGCGCCCATCTCGTCGAGGGCCTTCTTGGCGGCCGCTACCAGCGCCGGATGATTGGCCAGGCCGAGATAATTGTTCGAGCAGAAGTTGAGGACGCGCTTGCCGTCCACGATCAGCCAGGCCCCCTGCGGCGACCCAATCGTGCGGATATGATTGTACAGGCCGGCGTCTCTCAGAGCCTGCAGTTCCGTCCGCACCCAATCCAAACGATTCGACATCTTCCACCTCGCAAGAGAATGTTTCTGGCAGGGACCTGCCAGAATGGTTGAAAAAGCCTGCGCTAGGCGACAGGCTTACAATCCATACCTTGCAACGATCTCTTCCTCGCTCTTTCCGAGGATGTCGTACTTTTTGCCGACCTTGATGAAGGCCTCCAGCGCCCGGTCGAGATGATGTTTCTCGTGCGCCGCCGAAAGTTGCGTGCGAATGCGCGCCTGCCCCTTCGCCACCACCGGGAAGAAGAAACCGACCGCATAGATGCCTTCCTCGTACAGGTCGCGCGAAAAATCCTGCGCCAGTTTGGCGTTGAACAGCATGACCGGCACGATGGGGGTATCGCCTGGCTTGAGGATGAAACCGGCCTCCGTCAGACCGGCTCGCCAGTAGCGGGCGTTTTCCTCCAGTTTGTCGCGCAATTCCGTGCTGCGTTTGAGAATCTCGAATGCCTTCAAGACGCCGGCGACGATGACCGGCGCCATGGCGTTGGAGAACAGATACGGCCGCGCCCGCTGACGGCACATCTCGACGATTTCCTTGCGGCCCGAAACGCATCCGCCCGAAGCGCCGCCCAGCGCCTTGCCGAACGTGGTCGTGATGATGTCCACCTTGCCCATCACGCCGAACTTCTCGGCCGTGCCGCGCCCGGTCGGGCCGATGAAGCCGGTGGCGTGCGAATCGTCCACGAAGACCAGCGCGTCATAGGCCTCCGCCAAGCGGACGATTTCGTCCAGTTTGGCGGCGTCCCCGTCCATCGAATAGACGCCGTCGTTGATGATGACGCGCAGGCGTTTGTCCTTCCACTGCTGGAGTTTCTTCTCCAGGTGGTCCATGTCGCCGTGTTTGTAGGTGTCGTGCTCGGCGCTGCACAGGCGCATCCCGTCGATGATCGAGGCGTGCACCAGGCGGTCCGAGATCATGACGTCGTCCTTGGTCAGGATGGCCTCGAAGACGCCGGCGTTGGCGTCCATGCAGGAGGGGAAGAGAATGGTGTCCTCCGTGCCGAGGAAATCGGTCACCACCTGTTCGAGTTCGCGGTGGATGTCCTGCGTGCCGCAAATGAACCGCACCGAAGACATGCCGTAGCCGCGCGTCTCCAGCCCTTCGTGCGCCGCCCGGACGACCTCCGGGTGGCTGGACAGTCCCAGATAATTGTTGGCGCAGATGTTGATGACCTTCTTGCGCGCCGCCCCGGCCGGGAACTCGACCTCGATCTCGGCCGCCTGCGGCGAATGAATGAAACGCTCCTGCTTGAACAGCCCCGCCTGGCGAATCTCCTCCAACTGCTGACGATACAGGTCGCGCACGCGCTCGTCGTAACTCACGGTCTGCTCCTTTTCGCCCGGTTCACTTGACAAAACGCTGCACGAGAGCGGCGATTTTCTCGACGCTGTCGAACGTCTCCGGTGTGGCGGCCTCGTCGGGGATGGAAATTTGATACTTCATTTCCAGGAAACGTTTCAGCGAGATCATCGAGAACGAATCCACCAGGCCGCTGGAAATGAGCGGCGTATCGTAATGAATCTCGTCGCCCTCGCTGGCGTATTCATCAATCACATACGCAAGAATGACATCTTTGATCTCGTCCATTGCGACCTCTTCTCAACTGGGATACGCTAATTATACGCAACATGGAGACAAAACGGCTAGGCAGGTGCGTCGTCTTGCTCCCCTGCTTCCTCGACCAGCAACCCCAACTCCGCCAGAGCCGCCCGAACCTTGGGAAGCGCGCCCCGCTGGACGATGACCGCCGCCGGGCCGAGCGCCTCGCCCAGAAAACGTCCCGCCTTCGAGCGGCGCAACTCGGTCAGGACCTCGGGCCGGCTGACTCGCAGAATGGTGTGAGTCTCCACCCGCGCCTCGCTGCCGTTCTGCTCCCAGCGTTTGAGGGCGCGGACGAAGGACGGCGGAATCTCGGCCGCGGCGTGTTTCGCCAACAGGCTCAACAATTGACTTACTTTCAGACCCTGCTGTTTGGCTCTTTCCAAAGAGGCCGGGGTGACCCGGTAACGATACTCGTCCGCCTTTTCCGCTTCCCACTCGCAGAAACGGGCGATCTGGTAGCGCGCCGAGCGCGGCGACAGGCGGGGGACGCTGATTTGCCCCTGGGAGGTAACATGCAGCCTGCCCTCCTCGGCCGGAAAACGAAAGGCTGACGGCGGCAGAAGTTGAAAAGCGGCAACCGCCTCTTCTCCTTCCGGCCTGGCGAGGAGCGTCCTCCCCAGCCAATACAGCGGGCCGGTGACGAGATAGCGAATCAACGCTCCATCGACCTCGTCCCAGGCGGCAAATCCCCGCAGGTAAACCCCATCCGAAAGCCGCTTGATGAACCAGGAATCGTAATCGCCCGCCGGGCGCTGGAAATCGGGGTATTTCTCTTTGACATCGCGCACAAAGGCCGGGAGGCTCCACCAGCGCCCCGCCGGGATGGCAGCCAGCAAATCCAGCAGGAATTGGCGGGTAGCCGCCGGTCGATTCTGCAAATCCCCTTCGCAGACCAAACCGGGCAGGAGGCGCAACTCATCGAAACGGTCGCTGGTCTGCCAGGCGCGCTGCAGCCAGGCAAGCGCCTCGGAACGCGGCGACTCCAGGAATTGCCTGGCCGCCTCCAGATTTACCTGGTCGCCCTCGGCAGAAGGGACCAGAATGCCCGCCTCCCGCAAGAACAGCCGCGCCGCCTCGCCGGGGACGGGCGTCTCCGGCGGCGGCAGTCCCATGCGCAGGGCGGCCAGCAGGGTCGTGGCGTCGTCGAGCAGGCGGTCGCAGAGAGGCAGGGGAGATTCGCGTTCCTTGGGGGAGGCCGGTCGGCCGAGAGGCGTCTGCTCACGCTCGGGAAAGGCCGGTCGAGATTCGCCTTCTGTCCGCTCAAGCGCCTTACCTTTCACAAGGTTCAACAAATCATCCGGCACGAACGCAAACTCCTGCGCCCCCGAGGGCGCGTCGAAGAAGGCGCGGGCCAGGAAGGCGCGGTAGAACAAAACCTCCGCGGCGGAAATCGGCTGAAGGTAGATTCGCTCGCGGTCGCGGCGCGCCGGCCCGACCTCGCGAATTTCGCCAAAGCGGCGGGTAAACGCCGCCCAGGGCAGTCGGCCGCCGGCTTCGGCCAGCGCCCGCAACGCGGAACGCGCCTCCTCGGGCAAAGCGCCCACCATTTCGGCGACCAGGCCGGGGTCGAGAAGGGCGGCGGTCAATTCCTGCAAAGCCAAATCGGCCTGGGAAGCGGTCAGTTCCACGCCCCACAGTTCGGCCACGATGCGCAGGTGGCCGAGATCGCGTCCTTGCAGAGATTGAAGCAACGTTGGCATAGTTCGCAAACCGGCGAGTCGACCAAATTATAGCCTCAAAGGGAAACGGCCGTCAGAGAGCCGCTCCTCCGTCATTCTCCTCGTCCACTTCCGCCAGGACGAAACGGCCGCGGCCGGCGCGTTTGGCGCGGTACAAAGCCCCATCCGCAGCGCGCAGCAGACTGGCGGCCGTCTTTCCATGGAGAGGGAACAACGCAATGCCCCCCGAAATCCCCAAGGCGGCAGTCTTGCCCAGCGGCAGAGTAAAGACGGTATTCTTCATGTGCTCCTGAATTTTGCGGGCGACGATTTGAGCCTGAGCAAAGTCAGTGCCTGGCAGCACCAGGGTCATCTCGTCGCCGCCGTAGCGCGCCAGGAAGTCGGAAGAACGCACCACCCGCAACAACGACGAGGCCACCTGACGCAGGAGATCGTCGCCTGCCTCGTGGCCGTACTCGTCGTTGATCTGTTTGAATCCATCGATATCCAGCATCATCACGCTGAACGCGCTCCCCAGCCGTCCGGCCTGAGCGATTTCCTGCTCCAGCCGCTCGTCCAGGCCGCGGCGGTTGGGCAGGCCGGTCAGGACGTCCATGCGCGCCTGCCGACTGACCGCCTGGTGCAGCCGGGCGTTGACGATGGCAATGGCGGCCTGGTCAGCCAGCAAGGTCAACAGGCGGATTTCCGCCGGGGAAAAGGGGCCGGTCACCGAGCGGGAGAGATTCATGACCCCCACCACCCGGCTGCCCATCATCAACGGCAAACCGACAATCGCCCCTTTCCAATCGGGGGGCGCATCTTCGAAGAGAGGATGGGCGCGCATGTCCTCGACGACAATCATCCGTTTCTGGCGGGCGACGGTGTAGGTCAACCCTTCGGGGCGCGGCTCGGCAAATTGCGTGTCGCGCTTTCCCTCGGCGTCGAGCGCCGCCCCAAAGGTCAGTTGGCCCTCGGCGTAGAGAAAGATGTTGGCGTTGGCGGCGTTCTTGACCAATCGCAACGCCTCGCTGACCACGCCCCTCAACACGGTCGAGAGGTCCAGGCTGGAGGTCAAATTGAAAGAAATGCGCTTGAGCGCCTCCAGTTCAGCAACGGGCTGCCTGAGGAAGGCCAGCAGATGAGAGTCATTCATCAGTCGGCTCAACAGGCGATCGTACATCGGCCTGGATAGGGAAAGGCCGCCGCTCTCGAGGGTCTGCCCCAAAACGGTCAAAAGTTCCAGCAGATACTCTTTTTCCGCCTCGGACAACTCGCTCCCCTGAATCCGGCGGACGATCGAACGCGGTAAAAATGGCTGAGGCTTCAAGGATTTTCCTCTAAACGCAACGTCACGGTTTTCTCATATCATACTGCTTTATCGAACAAAAAGAAATGGGAATTTTTATGCACTCCTCCAAAACCGAACACCGGGCGGCTGGCCGCGAGTATAATAAGTCTCAGGAGGATTCATGCCCACAAACGTGACTGCCCTGCCGCCGCGTAGCACTCCTCTGCAGCCGCGCCGGCGAGCATTGTTGATCGGAGCGTCGAGCGGAATCGGCGCGGCCCTGGCCCGTCGCCTCGCCGCGGAGGGATATGTCCTGGCCTTGCTGGCCCGCCGCGCCGACCTGCTCCAGCGTCTGTGCGAGGACATCAACGCCGCTTGCGGAGAGGCGCGCGCCGTTCCTTATGTCCATGATGTGCGCGACCACGCCGCAATCCCCGACCTGTTGAAACGCATCCTGGCCGACCTCGGCGGATTGGACCTGGTCATCTACAACGCCGGGGTCAACCTGCCTGCCGGTCCGGAAGCCTACGATTTCGAGAACGACCTGCTGATGACCGAGATCAACTACGTGGGCGCGCTGGCCTGGCTGGATCGAGTCGCGGCCGTTTTCCAGCAACTCAAAAGCGGACAAATCGTCGGCATCTCTTCCGTCGCCGGGGACCGCGGCCGGGCGGGCAACCCGGCCTACACCGCCTCCAAGGCCGCCCTGACCTGCTACCTGGAAGCCCTGCGCAACCGCCTCGGCCGCTACGGCGTCCATGTGCTGACCGTCAAACCCGGCTTCGTCCAGACCGACATGCTCAAACACGCCCAGCGCCCCTTCATGGTCATTTCACCCGAGCAGGCCGCCGCCGACATTTGCAAAGCCATCCGCAAACGCCGGCAGTCCATCTACACGCCTGCCCGCTGGGGATTCATCATGCTGATCATCCGCCTCATCCCCTCGTTCCTCTTCCGCCGCCTGCGCTTTCTGGCCTGACCTCCTATGAATACCCTTCTCCCCATTCAAACACTGACCCGCCTGGGCAACTTCGGGCGTTCGCTGTACGCGCCGGGCTACTTGCACCAGCCCGCCTCGGTCGAAGAAATCGAGCAGGTCTTCAAACTGGCCAAAGAGCAAGGACTGACCATCGGCCTGCGCGGCGCGGGCAAGAGTTACAACGACGCCGCCCTCAACGGCGGCGGCATCGTGCTCGACCTGCGGCGCATGAACCGCATCCTTGAATGGAACCCGGAAACCGGCGTCATCCGCGTCGAACCGGGCGTCACCATCCAACAACTCTGGCAGCACACCCTGCCCGACGGCTGGTGGCCGCCGGTCGTCTCCGGGACGATGACCACCACCCTGGGCGGGTGCCTGGCGATGAACATCCACGGCAAGAACAACTTCCGCATGGGTACCCTCGGCGAACACGTCCTCGAGTTTACCCTCCTGCTGCCGACCGGCCTGGAAATCATCTGTGGCCCGAAGAAAAACCGCGACCTGTTCTATGCCGCCATCGGCGGGCTAGGCATGCTGGGCGTCTTTACCACCATCACCCTGCAAATGAAAAGGGTCCATTCCGGCTTCCTGCAAGTACGCGCCTGGAACGTTCCAGAGTTGACCACCCATCTTGCGGCCATCGAAGCGGGCGCGCCCGCCCACGATTACATCGTCGGCTGGCTGGACGCTACCGCCCGCGGCGCCGGCCTCGGGCGCGGCCAAATCCACGCCGCCGACTATCTGCCCGAAGGCCAGGACGCCGACCCCGACCGCAGTTTGCAGGTAGAGTATCAAACCCTCCCCTCCAGGTTTTTCGGTCTGGTGCCCAAATCGTTGCTGCACTACTTCATGGCCCCCTTCATGAACAACCCCGGCGTCTGGGCCATCAACACGGCCAAGTATCTGCTCGGCCTGCCGGCGCGCTCGTACCGCCAAACCCACGCCGCCTTCCATTTCCTGCTGGATTACGTCCCCGACTGGGAACTGGCCTACGGACGAGACGGCCTGATTCAGTACCAGTCCTTCCTCCCGAAAGAAACCGCCCGCGACGCCTGGACCGAAATGCTGACCCTCTCGCACCGCCGCGGCCTGCCCGCCTACCTCGGCGTAACCAAGCGTCATCGCCCCGATGAGTTCCTGCTCTCGCACGCCGTCGACGGTTTCTCGCTGGCCCTGGACTTCAAGGTCACTCAACGCAACCGGGCGCGCCTGGCGCAACTGCTCCAGGATTTCGACCGCATCGTCCTGGAGGCCGGCGGGCGCTTCTATTTCGCCAAGAACAGCGAGACCGTCCCCGAAACCGCCCGGCGTTTCCTGGGCAAAGAAGCCATCGCCAAATTCAGAGCGCTCAAAACGCGTTGCGACCCCAATCACCTGCTCCAATCGGACTTGTATCGGCGCGTCTTCGGTGAGCAGGGATGAGCAAGAAGCAATGGCAAGAAAACCCAATTTGACTTTTTGGGGCAAACTCATTAAACTATTAACAAATTTGTAAGGCGGCATCCAGGAGGAACCTATGGCTCAATATCAATTCGTCATGCGCTCAGGCCCCACCCCCGGCAAGGTCTATCCGTTGGAGCAGGCTGAATTGACCATCGGCCGCGATACATCCAACGCCATCACCATCAACGACGCCGAGGTGTCGCGCAAGCACGCCAAATTGACGTTGCGGGGCAGCGAATACGTGATCGAGGACTTGGGTTCGACCAACGGCACATTCATCAGCGGGCAACGCCTGAGCGGGCCGTACACCTTGCGCCCAGGCGACCTGGTCTCGCTGGGAGAAAACATCGTCCTGATGTTCGAAGCGGTCAGCGACCCGAACGCGACCATGATCGCGTCGCGCAAAGCCGCTCGGGCCGCCGCGGCCGCCGTCCCGCCGCCGCCCCCTGCTCCGGTCGCCGCGCCCGCGCCTGCGCCTGCGCCGACGCCAGCCTATTCGGGCCAGGTTCCTGCCGCCGCTGCGCCGACCGCGCCGGCAAAAACCGGCAGCGGCAAGGTCGTTCTGATCATTGTAGGCGTGGTTGTCCTGTGCGTGATTCTGGCCTGCGTGGCCAGCCTCCTCTACGCCGACGCCGACCCGACCGGGGCGCGCTGGTGCGCCTTCCCCTTCAACATCCTGACCCGTCTCCTCGGCGGCGTCTGTCCGTAAACGCCCCCCTTCCTCGGCAAACAAGGGCGACCTGACGGTCGCCCCTCTTCGTTTTAAGCCAGCAAAGCCAAGAGCAGGTCAACCAGGTCGATATTTCGCCGAACGCGCCAGTACTCTCCGCTCCGCAAGGCGCGGTCGGCGTCCACCAGCAGCGTTTCGAGCACCCGGTTGCGCCACCCGGCCGGATGACGCAGATAATCGGCCACGATGCCCCGTTCCCGCATCGCCGCCCCGTCCGGCAGCCAGGCTGTCAAAAAATACGCCGAAGGGTCGAAGAGACTCTGATAGCGGCGGATGGCGTCATACAGTTCCACCGTCAGCCGCAAATCGGCGCGGATCGCCTCGTCGACCTCTTGCCTGCCCAACCAGGCCAGGAAATCTTGCTCCACTTCGGCCAGGCCGCGGCCGAAATGTCGCCGCAGAGCCGCATCCAGGGCGTCCGATTGACGGCCCGAGGCTGGCAAATCGATCTGACGGTAGAACGCATCGAAGGCCTCCCAGCCATACGCCTCGACCAAGTACTGCACCAGCGCGCCCGCCTCCAGATACCCGATTTCGTGCTGGTGGTGATAGAAATCGTCGGCCAAAGACGCCAGGGGAATGTACCAGTCCAAATCGAGCAGGGCGGCGGCGCGAGGTCCAAGCGGCTCGGGTTTGTAATGTCCGCCGCTCGCATAGACGGCCAAACCTTCGACCAGCAAAGAGAGACGGGGCCATTCGCCGCGCTGGAAATCCATCACATGCGCCAACTCGTGGCGGAGGACACTTTCCGTCGAGTCGCCGGCGTAATTACGGTCGAGGTAAGAAACGTAGATGCCGTCGGCGGCAAAGCCGCCGTGTCCCAGGACGCGCGGCAGGAAGACCACCGTCACGCTTTGTTCGAATTCGTCTCCAAAAGCCGCCTCCACAAAACTTGCCTGTTCATCCACCATCGCCATCAGCGCCGCCAGATCGCGCTCGGCAGCCGTGCCGGTGATGTAGTGAATGGTACAACATGCTGTGGTTGCATACTCCCAATGGGCGTCCGGCTCGGGCGGCGGGACCTGGTCGGCGGGGTTCAGGCGAATGGTTTCCTGCCATTCTTCCCCTCCGACAATTCGGAAGGTCAGGGAATAAACCCCGGCCTCCAGCCCGCGGGTGTCCCAGACCCACCAGAACGTCGCTTGAAGCCGCCCTCCCACGCCATAAGGGGCGACCGCAGCCCGGCCGAGAACGCGGCCGGCAAAACTCACCTCGACTTGAGTCTCGGCCGCCTGGCCGGGCAGCAGGACCTCGAAACTGACCCAATCCCCCACGTACAACGGTCCATCGGGATGGGCGATCACTTGACGCCCCCCATCCAGGCCGGCGGCGGCAGAGGACGACGGCGCGGCAAGCGTCGCCGCCAGGGCCAGCATCAATACCATCCGTTGGACAAACAGACTGAAGCGCATGGTTCGATTATACCGGTCAATAAGGTTGTAAAATTATCCCAACGCGGCTAGAATCCGCACCATCATGACGGTCAAATATGATTCCCCCTCCTCTCCCCGCTGGAACGCGATCACCAAACTGGTGGTGGCGCTGGTCATCGTGGTGATTTTGGGGGCTCTATTGATTCGCTTCCGCAACCTGATCGCGCCCATCCTGATGGCCTCGGTGGTGGCCTACTTGTTGCACCCGGTGGCGTCTTTTCTGACCGCCAAAACCCATCTATCCTGGAAAACCTGGGTGAATATCATCTACCTCATCCTGGTCGGCATCTTGGGTACTTTGCTGACCCTGGGCGGCATGGAACTCGTGCAACAGGTCCAGAATCTGATTCGTTTCATTCAAAATAACATTGACGACATCCCCTCTTTCATTGGCGATATTGCGAGCCAAATCTCTCAGATTGGGCCGTCTGTCCCGAACTCCCTGGAAATCGATTGGAGCGCCCTCGGCGATCAGGTGCTGGGGTATATCGAACCCGCCCTGGGCAGTCTGGGCAACATGGTAGGAAGAATCGCCGGCAGCGCGGCGGCCATGATCGGGTGGCTGATTTTCATCCTGGTGGTTTCCTACTTCTTCCTGCTCGAAAGCGGCGGGCTGCGCGAACGGATTATCCAGATCGACATCCCCCTCTACGCAGAGGACGTCCGCCGGATGCGGCAGAAACTGAACATCATCTGGAACGCCTTCCTGCGCGGCCAGATCATCATCTTCTTTCTCACCTCGCTCGTCTATGCCGTAGTGTTGAGCATCCTGGGGGTGCGTTACGCGGTGGTGCTGGCGCTGATCACCGGTTTTGCCAACTTCCTGCCCTATGTGGGGCCGGCCATCAACTGGTTGGTGCTCGGCCTGGTCACCTATTTCCAGCCGACCAACATTTTCGGACTCTCGCCGCTGGGTTTTACGGCGCTGGTCATTGGGATTGCCATTTTCATCGACCAGATTTTCAACAACCTCATCAACCCGCGCGTCATGGCCTCGGCCCTGCGAGTCCACCCGGCCTTCGTCTTGATCGCGGCGTTGATCGCGGCCAACCTGTTCGGCGTCATCGGCGTCATCCTGGCCGCGCCGCTTCTGGCGACCTTCCAACTCATCAGCACCTACGTCGTCCGCAAGATGCTCGACCGCGACCCTTGGCCGCCCGAAGACGACCTGCCGCCGCCTCACCCGCCGCTGTGGCAGCGTCTCCGCGATTGGCTCAAGAAACGCCGCTCGGCCGCCCGGCCCTCGCGCCCCGCCCCTGCCCAGCCGGACAAATAGACAATCCCACCCGCAACATCAATCCCGCTCGGCCAAGAGCGACAACCCCGGCAGCCCGCCGGAGATATGGGCGCGCATTTTAAGGTGCGCAGGCGAAGAAATCCGTATAATGAAATCAGACCAAAGGAGGTCCTATGAACCCAAACGAGCCCGTCACCGAAACGATTGCCGAAACCGAAAATTATATGATTTGGAAGGCCGATGAACCCGACGGCGAGACCACCTATCACCTCGAGTTGAACAACGTCACCATCCATTTCTTCCAGGAAGAATGGGACGAATTCCTGGCCCTCATCCGCAAACTCAAATGAGCCATCAAAAGATGGGCGGCCTCACCGATGTGCCGGGGATCGAGGTCGGCCACGCCCAAGATGAAGAGGCCCTGACGGGCTGCACCGTGGTGCTGTGCCGCAAAGGAGCGGTCGGCGGCGTGGATGTGCGCGGCGGCGCGCCGGGCACGCGCGAGACCGACCTGCTCGCGCCTCACAACCTGGTCGAGAAGGTGCACGCCATCCTGTTGGCCGGCGGCTCGGCGTTTGGATTGGACGCCGCCGCCGGCGTCATGCGCTATCTCGAAGAACAGGGTATCGGCTTTTCCACCGCCGCCGGACGCGTCCCCATCGTCCCGGCGGCCATCCTCTACGACCTGGACCTCGGGCGGGCCGACTGCCGCCCCGACGCGGCCATGGGCTACGCGGCCGCCTCCGCCGCCTGCCGCGGGCCGGTGGCGGAGGGCAACGTCGGGGCGGGGACAGGGGCGTCGGTGGGCAAAATCTTCGGGAAAGCCGGGGCGATGAAGTCCGGCTTGGGGACGGCCAGCCTGCGTCTGCGGGGCGGCGTGGTGGTCGGCGCGATCGTCGCGGTGAACGCCTTTGGCGATGTAGTCGACCCGGATTCGGGGACCATCGTCGCCGGGGCGCGGCCCGTCAAAATCGGCCCATTCGCGGTGGGCGGCGACCGCCCCTTTGCCGACACCCTGCGGGTCATGAACACCGCCGCCGGGCGGGCGATCCTGCGCCTGGCCAGCGGACGCAATACCGTCATCGGCGTGGTGGCGGCCAATATTCGCTGCAACAAGGCCGAGGCGACCAAAATCGCCCAGATGGCCCACGACGGCCTGGCGCGCGCCATCCGCCCGGCGCATACGATGCTGGACGGCGACACCCTCTTCGCCCTCGCCACCGGCGGCCCCAGAGCAGACATCAGCACCGTAGGGGCGTACGCGGCCGAGGCGTTGGCGCAGGCCATTCTGCGGGCGGTGCAGGCGGCGGGTCCGGCCGGCGGATTGCCGGGATTGAAGGACGGATGAATCAGAGCGGCGCGTCGTCTCGGGCGCGCCGCTCTGTTCAGGTTCGGGTCATTGGCTATTTTTTGCGCCGGCGTCCCTTCAATTCGCTCCGCAAGAAGTAACTGAGCACCAGGCTGACGGCAGTCGTCACCAGCGAGCCGAGGAAGGCGCTCCAGAACCAGGGCGGGGCCAGTTCGAAACCGATGCCGAACCGCGCCCCGATCCAGCCGGTCAGCGCGAAGAGCAGGGCGTTAATGACCAGGGTAAATAGCCCCAGCGTCAGAATGATCAGCAGGCAAGAGAGCGCCTTGGCCGGCGGCTTGAGGATGGCGTTCACCAGTCCAAAGATGAGCGCCAGCCAAATGATATCCACCCAATTGCCCTGATACAGAATGTGACGGGGCAAAAGCGCCACAGCCGCGTATAAGGCAGCGGCATTGATTGCCCAACGCAGAATCAATCGCATAGGAACCTCCTATCCCTTCTACGTGATTGCGGGGAGAGAAGTTTCATTCCACTGCATCCACAACAGGGTGCGCTGCGCCTGGAAACCCGCCGCTTCGATCGAGGCGGCGTGAACGTCAGCAGGATAATCGAGCAGCAACTTCTGCCGCCAGGCCAATTGACGGCGGGCGTGGAGGAGCAGAGCGGTCACAGCCCGGCCGCAGCCATCGGGCGGAGCGGCCAGCCAGAGACGGTCACAATGGCCTGTTCCAGCCTGCCAACTGAGCGCCGCCAAGAGGCGCTCCCCCTCATGCACCGTCCAGTGACGGGTCTCGAAATCGAGAAACAGGCGATAGAAAGAGGGCAGCAAACCCGGACGCAACGAAAGCCAGGGCATGGACTGATACCAGGTCAGATGTTCCGGATAGGCTTGCTGCAACCAGTCCTGCTGCTCGCCCCAATCGCGCAAGGAGCGCCCCTCCACCGCCATGCCCAGGCCGTCGAGGCAGGCGCCGCGGTCGGGGATGGCCTGCCAGGTGGTGCGGCGGGCGCGCTCGCAGAATCCCAGGCTGAGGTAGAGGGCGATCGCGCCCGGGTTGTCGTCGCGGACATGGAGCCAGATTTCGTCGGCGCGTTTCTGGCGGGCGTGATGCATGGCGGCCACCGTCAGGGCGCGGCCGATGCCGCGTCGGCGGTAATCGGGCCGAACGGCCACATTGGCGATCAAATAAATGCGCTTTCCCCTGCCCCTGTAAGGAATCAGACTGACATTGCCAATAATCTCCCCGTTTTCTTCCCAGACGTAGCCAGAGAGCGGCATGGAAACCGTCTCGACCGCCGTCGTCGCCCAGCGCAGAAAGACGTTGTCGCTCCCTGCTTTGCGCATTTGCTGAATATAGCGACGCCCATCGCTGTCGAGCGTGGCCGCAAAGCAGGTTTCGACCAGATCGGCCACGGCCGGCAAGTCGCGCAGGATGTTGAGCGGACGCAGTTGCGGCGTTTGATTGAGAACAGGGGTGTTGAGGGCGGCCATTGAGTAATTCGACTTTATTCGCAATAACCGCCAGGGCGCGGAGAACGCCAAGAAAGATTCCAAATTCGCCAGGAGACGGCGTCAATTTTCATTTGCGCCTTGACGGTGAACATTATTCTGAACAGTGTCTATTATATCAAGAGACCCGGTCTCTTCGAGCGACCGGGTCTCTTGGAAAAAATGCGCTACCGCCTCGCCAGGGCCGCCTCGATCGCGGCGGCTATATCTTCATAACGGGTGGGCACGCGCACATCGTTGACGAAGACGGTCGGCGTGCCGGGAATGTTGCGCTCGATGCCGGCGACGAAGTCGGCCTGAATGACAGACTCATAACGATTCTCGCGAAAACACTGTTCGAAGGCGTCCATATCCAGGTCAATGTCTTCGGCGAATAACAACAGCCTCGCATCGGAAAACGCGCCGCGATTTTCGCCGTTCCAGTTCTCGTAAAGGATGTCGTGATAATCCCAGAAGCGGCCTTGCTCGGCGGCGCACATCGCGGCGTTGGAGGCCTGGTCCGACTCGCCGGGACCGCGGGCGCTATAAATGTAGTGCAGGCGGCCGCTGCCATCCTCGGCCGGGTAGTCGGCGCCGTCAATGAAGGGGAAGAAATGATAGGTGTAGAGGACCAATCCCCTTTCAACATACTCGCTGATGATGCGTGTCTCGATGCTGCGAGAATACTCCGCGCAGGCCGGGCATTGAAAGTCCTCCCAAACATCCACGCGCACCGGAGCGTCTGGTTGACCGACCGAAGGCCCATTGACGGGAGCATTGAATGTGCGCGGCTCATAGGCGCTGCGGCGGGCCAACGGCAGGATGAACGCCAAAGAAACCAGCACAGCGCCCACCGTGACCAATCCGACCGCCCACAGTCGAGAGATGAGTTTTTGTCTGCGGCGACGGGCCTGGATCTCTTTTCTGCTCATGAATTCTCCTCGTTGCTCCTTCAGGATAAAAAGCAGGGAGATTTTGCCATAATCAAGGAGATTTGTCCAGTTGAAATCGTCGGCCATCGCTGGACAGCGGCCCACGCGCCTCTTTAAAAGCGATGAAGAGGATGCCGGGCATCCTCTTCATCAGTCTATCTCTCGCTAGGAATCAAGGGGTGTTGGTGGGCGTCGGGGTCGGCGTCTCGGTAGGAGTGGGAGTGCTGGTCGCCGTCTCAGACGGAGTGGCGGTGAAGGTCGGCGTGGGGGTCAGGGTCGCGCCCGAAGAGATCGAGGTCGGCGTCACGGTCGGAGTGGCGGCCGTCCCTGAGCGGGCGATGCGCGGCCCCACCCACAGCGCCCGGTCGCCGGCCGGCGACCCGTAGGCCTGAACCGTCAGAATAAAAGTGACGCTCTGACCGGCCAGCGAGGAGAGGTCCACATCCATGCGATAGTACAACCCCTCGTAACGCTCCCGGAAGACGATCAGGGTTTGAATCGGGCCGCTGCCAATCCGGTAGTCGACGCGGAAGGTGACAAAACAGGCGGTCGCCCCATACTGACAGGAGACAATCGACTGGAAGCGGTCGCCCGCCTGAACCGCAAAGGCCGGATAGACCGCCTGAATGTAGCCATCGTTGATGGCCTGCGGCGAGACCAGCAGGCCCGGCCCGGCGGTGGTATTCCCCTCCAGGAGAGGCGCGTCCTGGCGGATGACGAAGCCGCGGCTGTCGCCATCCGAACCCGGACAGGGCAGCGCGCCCGCTCCGCTCGTCCACGTGGCCGAGCAGGCGTTGGCCGTAAAGTCGTAGGCTGTGCCGGGGCCGCTCGCCGAACCGGTGACGTTGATGTCCACCCAGAAGGCCACCGTCCCCGCCGAACCGACCCCAAACGGGACGCCCGAAGCGTTGCGCAACTTCCAGTAGCCGCGATAGTGGCCGGCAACGCTGGGCGCGGTCATCGGGACGGAGAGATCCACCGTCTGCCCGGGGGCGACGCTGGAGGGCAGCATCAGGGTGCTCGGCGCGCCCATCTGGTCGCCGCTGACGAAGATCAGGGCGTAGCCGGTCGTCCAGGTGCAGGTGCCGGTGTTGCGCAGACGCCAGGTCTTGGTGAAGGAACTGCCGGCCGCCAGCGTAGCGCCGTCGGGGATGGTCACATCGGCGACGAAGGCCGCCCGGTCGCAGGCCGCCGGGACGGGCGTGGGGGTGGGAGTCGCGCCGCTGGGCGTGGTGGCCGTCGGCGGGGTGACGACCGCCCCGCTGCGGACGATGCGCGGCGCGCCCCAAATGGCCCGGTCGCCGGTCGGCGAGCCGTAGGCCGAGAGGGTCAGGATGAAGCGGACATTCTGGCCCGCCAGCGAAGACAAATCGATGTTGGCGCGATAGACCCGTCCCTCATAACGCTCGCGGAAGGTCCACAGCGTGCGCACCGCCCCGCTGCCGATTTGATAGTCCAGCCGATAAGCCACATAACAACTGGTCGCTCCATACTGACAGCCGACCGTCGTCTGGAAGCGGTCGCCGGCCTGGACAGTGAAGGCCGGATAGATTCCCTGGATGAAGCCGTCCGTCACCGCCTGCGGCGCGACCAGCAGGCCGGGCGCGGTATCCGCCGCGCCGGTTTCCAGCGTGGGCGCATCCTGACGAATGACGAAACCGCGGCTGTCGCCATCCGAACCCGGACAGGGCAGCGCGCCCGCTCCGCTCGTCCAGGTGGCGGCGCAGGCGTTGGCGGCAAAATCATAGGCGACGCTGGCCGTCGAGGGAACGGTGATTTCGACCCAGAAGGCGCGGTCGGCCGCCGTCCCCCAGCCAAACAGGACGCCGGAGGCGTTGCGCAGTTTGAAGTAGCCGATGTAGCGGCCGGGGGTGGTCGGGGCAGTCAGGGTAACGGAGATGTCCACCGTCTGACCAGGGGCAACATTGGCCGGCAGGTTGACCGCCGCCGGCGCGCCCATCTGGGTCCCGCTGGTGAAGACCAGGGCGTAACTAGTCGTCCAGGTGGTCGTGCCGATGTTGCGCAGACGCCAGGTCTTGGTAAAGACCGCCCCGGGCGCGACCGAAGCCCCGTCGGGGATGGTCACGTCGGCGACGAACTGAATCCAATCGGGATTGGTCACGGCAGCAACGGAGGGCAGAATAGCCGACGCAGGCCCAAACTGGATGACCAGGATGGATATGAGGACGAGGGGGATCAAAACACGGCGCAGATTCATGGATATTCCTCCTTTCAGATGCCGCGAGGAAAATGGGGAACGCTGAAGGAACGTTCCTTTTGGTCTTTGACGTTCAGAAGACAGCCATAGTTCCAAAAAAGAACAGATTTCTCATAATAATAGCGCAAATTACGCGAATTGAATATCCCCCCGTCAGGCCACCTCGCCGCCCAGGCCGATCACAAAGCGGCTCGTCCTCTCCGACAAGCCGCTTTGAAGGCGCGAAGAAGCCGATGACAATCAAAGAGCCAACTTCAACACCGTCTGCAACAGAACGTTTGCGCCGGCGGCCAGGTCATCGGGGGAGGAATACTCGGCCGGAGAATGACTGACGCCGCCGCGGCTGGGGATGAAAATCATCGCCGTCGGGAAACGGCGCGCCAGAATCTGGGCGTCGTGTCCCGCCCCGGAGGTCATTCGACGGCAGGAGAGGCCAAGCGAGGCGGCCGCCGCCTCGATGACGGCGACCACGTCCGGGTCGCAGCGCGCCGGCGCGACGTAAACCAGGCGGCGGGTCTCGGCCTCGACCCTTTCTTCTGCCGCGACCCGCTGGATGAAGGCCGCCAGCCGCTGTTCGGCCTGCCGCAAGACGGCCTCATCGGGGTTGCGCAGGTCCACGCTCAGGCGCGCCTCGCCGGGGATGACGTTGATGACATTGGGCCGGAAAGCGATCATGCCGCAGGTGGCGCGCTGGTCGGGGCCGAGTTCGGCGGCCAGGTCGCGCAGATACGCCGCGATGCGGGCCGCGGCCAGACCGGCGTCGCGGCGCAGGTCCATCGGCGTGGTGCCGGCGTGGTTGGCCGCGCCGCGCAGGGTTACTTCCTGCCAGGAAATGCCGATGATGGCCTCGACCGCGCCGATGCAAATCCCCTCTTTCTCCAGAACCGGCCCCTGCTCGATGTGCAATTCGACGCAGGCATACGGCCGGACGGAAGCGCAGGGGAAGTCGCCAGCGTAACCGATGCGCCGCAATTCCTCGCCGAAGTTGGAGCCGTCGAAGCCGGTCACCGCCAGGGCCTCGTCCACGGAGAGATCGCCGACGAAGGCCAGGCTGCCCTGCATGTCGGGGGCGTAGCGGGCGCCCTCCTCGTTGGTAAAAGCGGCCATCAGGAGAGGCCGGCGGGTTCGGACGCCGCCCTCCTGCAGCGTTTGTAGCACTTCGAGGGCGGCCAGGACGCCGTACGCGCCGTCATAGCGCCCGCCGGCGCGCACGCTATCGAGGTGCGAACCGAACAGGACGGGCGCCTCGTCCGATTCGCCGGCGCGAAATCCGAGCAGGTTGCCGACCTGGTCGATGCGCACATCCAGGCCGATTTCATTCATCCAGGCAACGAGCCGGTCGCGGCCGAGTTTGTCCTCGTCCGAGAGCGCCAGCCGGCTCACGCCGCCGTCGGGCGCGCCGCCCAGACGTCCCAACTCGTCCAGGCGGCGCAACAGGCGAGAAGCGTTAACTGTGAGAGGAGCGCCCATGGTTTCGGGAATCACGCGCAAACTTTCTCGACGATGTGAATATTGTGCTTCTCCAACTCGGCCAGCAGGAAATCGTAGGCCTGGCCGTCAATGGCGTCCTCTGGGGCAACGATGCCCTTCTGCTGGACCATCCCCTTCGCCAAAATGACGCCGCCGATGGCCGCCGAGAAGCCGGTCACGCGCGCCATGGAGGTAAAGCCGTTCGGCTCGCCCTCGTCCCACATGTGATAGGTGATGCAAACATCTTTGCCGTCCTTCTTGCCCTCGACCGTGTTGTACATGACGCAGGTGTCCAGGTCGCCGGCCTTCGGCTCCAGTTTGGGAGTCAGCACCTTCGACAGGACCAGGCGCGGCACGAAGCAGTCCACCGGTTCCATATCGAGCATGCCGCACTCCTTGAGAGTCTGAATGGCCTGCCAGTGTCCGGGCCAGCGGACGGTCTTTTCGGCAAAATAGCCCAGATTGGGGCGGGTGTAAACGAACGACGGCATGCCGGGGGTGATGAAGCACTCCAGTTCCTCGTCGCGGCCCAGTTCGGTAAAGCGGAACGTTTCGTAGCCGTCCATGGCCTGGACGAGGGTCGGTTTGCCGTCCTGGATGATCTGGACTTTAATCATGTATTCCCGCAAGACGTGCGAAAAAGCCCAGGTGATCATGTACTTGAGCGGATGGCGGGCGGCCGCCTCCTTGCACGGAATGCCGCCGACGCGCGCCACCGCCCGGCTGACGCTGTCCATCTGGCGGATGGCGTGGCCGACGGTGACATTGCTCAGGCCGGGGGCGAAGCCCATCCCGTCCAGGATGGTGATGCCCTTCTTCTCGGCCTGTTGATGAAGCCATTCGCCGTAATCAGCGTAACTCATGCCGTGAC
Organism: Chloroflexota bacterium; assembly: GCA_019873655.1. Classification (GTDB taxonomy): domain Bacteria; phylum Chloroflexota; class Anaerolineae; order Anaerolineales; family Villigracilaceae; genus JAFGSI01. The sequence continues at coordinate 42,467 of JAIOAU010000003.1, forward strand.
GGTTGAGGCCCTCGTCCTCTTCCACGTCCGGGCGGCGGTGGTACTCCTCCAGCACGTCCACGAAATTGACGCCGGCCTCGATGGCCGCTTCCAGCGCCAGATAACTGGTGCGGCGGGTCGGCAGGGTGCTGATGGCCACGTCGTAGCCGCGCATCATCGCGGCCACGGCCGAGGCGTCATTGATGTTGAGCGGATGAGTAGCAATCTTCTCGCCCAGCCAATGCCGCATGTCCTTCAAGCCGACCTCGTTGGCGTCGGCAATGCCGACCGTCTCGAAATCGTAATTCGTAACCAAATCCCATGCGACCGCGCGGCCGATCTTGCCACAACCTCCAATGACCAAAGCCTTCATAATGAAAACCTCCTGATGCTGCACCTGAAAGGATAGAAATCTTTCGAGAATGGCGATGCCCGCCAGCCTCTCATCAACTACAGGAAAAGCGCTGCGGCTCGTCTCCGAGAGTCAGCGCATTAACCTGCCTGCCTTCAGGGCGGCAGCAGACTCAGGGGGATGTAAGGGAAACAAAGACCCATCCGCGTTTACTTCTTCCCAGCCAGCACCCGCTGACGGGTGTACGGAATCAGCCCGCCGGCGTCGATGATGGCCTGGCGCGCCTTGGGCAGGGGAACGATATCGAAACTCTTGCCCTTGGTCTTGTTGATGACCTTGTCGGCGGTGATTTCGAGTTCGTCGCCCTCGTCGGCCTCGATCTCCGGGCAGATGACCGTCCGCAGGCCGAGGTTGATGGAGTTCTGCAGGAAGATGCGGGCGAAGTGCTTGGCCACCACCACCAGGTCGGGGCCTTTCAGGCAGGAGGCGGCCTGCTCGCGCGACGAGCCGCAGCCGAAGTTCTTGCCCGCCACGATGACGCTGCCGGGCGGGATCTCGCCCTTCTTCAGCCGGGCGTTGAATTCGGCGTGGTCCGCAAAGGCGTACTGCGGCGTCTCGGTCGGCAGGACGGTGGCCATGTAGCGGCCGGGGTAGATGATGTCGGTCGAAATGTCATCGCCAAGTTTCAAAACGACTTTTGCCATATCAGCCTCTCTTTAACACGAAGGACACAAAGGTCGGCACAAAGCAAAAAATAAGCCCTTTGTGTTTCCTTCGTGACCTTTGTGTTTTTCAACGCTCCCGGCGCGGATCGGTGATGACGCCGGTCAGGGCGCTGGCGGCAGCCACCGCCGGGGAGCACAGGTAAACCTCCGAGTTGGGATTGCCCATGCGGCCCTTGAAGTTGCGGTTGGTGGTCGAAAGCGCCACCTCGCCGTCGCCGAGCGCGCCTTGATGCACGCCCAGGCACGGCCCGCAGCCGGAGTTGGCGACCAGCGCGCCGGCCTCCATCAGAGTCGTCAGGTAGCCCTTGGCCATCGCCTCGCGGAAGATGCGCCCCGAAGCCGGGAAGATCAACATGCGCACGCCGCGCGCTACCTTCTTGCCCTTCAGAATCTTCGCCGCTACCTCGATGTCGTCCAGCCGGCCGTTGGTGCAAGAGCCGATGACGATTTGCTGGATGGGCGTCCCGGCCACAGCGCTGACCGGCTTGACGTTGTCCACCGTGTGCGGACAGGCAATCTGCGGCTCCAGGCTGGAAACGTCGATCTCGACCACCTGGTCGTAGACCGCGTCCGGGTCCGGACCGAAGACGGCTACCGTTTCCCGGACTCCGGCCACCTCTTTGAGATAGCGCAGCGTCTCGGCGTCCGGCGGGACGATGCCGGAGGTCGCCCCGGCCTCGACCGACATGTTGCAGATGGTCAGCCGGCCGGAGGTGTCCATCTTGCGGATGGCCTCGCCGTGGAATTCGATGACCTTGAAGTTGGCGCCCTCGGCCGAGATTTTGCCAATCAGGTACAGAATCAAATCCTTCGGCAGGACGTGCTTGGGGAACTTGCCGGTCGCTACGACCTTGATGGTGCCGGGCACTTCCACGTTCAGCACGCTGCCCAGCGCCCAGACGGAGGCCATCTCGGTCGCGCCGATGCCGAAGGCGAAGGCTCCCAGCGCGCCGTGGCTGGTGGTGTGGCTGTCGGTGCCGACCACCACGCAGCCGGGGCGCACGTAACCGTTCTCCGGCAGAATCTGATGGCAGATGCCGCCCTCGTCGCCGCGGATGTCGTGGAACTTTGTAATCCCCTGCTTGGCGACGAACTCGCGCACCTTCTTCTGGTTGGTGGCGGTCTTGGAACTCTCGGCCGGGACGCGGTGGTCGAAGATGATGGCGATCTTCGACGGATCCCAGACCCTAGCCTCCAGGCCGGTGTCCTTGTAGATTTCGAGGAACTGGTTCAGCACCAGCGCCGCGTTTTCGTGCGACATGGCCAGGTCCACTTTCGGCTCGACCACGTCTCCCGCCTTGACGGCGGCCTGGCCGGTGGCCCGCGCCAGGATTTTTTCGACCATTGTCATGCCCATACGATTGTTCCTCCTGTAGGACAGGCTTTCAGCCTGTCCATAGACTTTCTAACCTGTCCATGCAGACAGCCCGGAAAGGCTGTCCTACTAAATCACCTGCTTCTCCCTCAGCGCCTTCATCTCCTCTGCCGAGTAGCCCAACGCGGCCAGGATTTCCTCGGTATGCTGGGAAAGGGTCGGCGGCGGGGTCTCGATTTGCGCCGGGGTCTTGGAGAATTTGGCGGTCAGGTTGAAGAGTTTGATTTTGCCGATGCCGGGCGTCTCGACTTCCTCGAGGACGCGGCGGTGCTGGGCCTGCGGCGAGGTGAGCGCCTCTTCCAGGCTCAGCACGTCGCCGGAGGGGATGCCCTTGGCGTTCAGGACTTCCACCCAATGAGCGGTGGTCTCCTGGGTCAGTTTCTCCTCCAGCAGCGGGGTCAGCAGGAAGCGGTTGGCCTTGCGGGTGTCGCGCTCCTGGAAGCGCGGGTCGGTCTTGAGGTGCGAGAGTCCCAGGGCGTCGGCCAGGTTCTCCCACTGCTCCTGCTGGTTGGCGGCGATGTTAATGTAGCCATCCTTGGTGCGGAACATGCCGGACGGCGCGGCGGTGAAGTTGTCGTTGCCCAGCAGGACGGGCTGCTGCCCGCCGATGAGCAGGTTGGCGGCCACCCAGCCCATGAGCGGCATGATGGAGTCGAGCAGGGCGATGTCAATGAACTGGCCCTCGCCGGTGCGCTCGCGGTAATAGAGGGCCGCCATAATGGCAAAGGCGGCGTTCAGCCCGCCGACCGTGTCGCAGACCGGGAAGCCGCAGCGCAGCGGATTGAGGCGCTCGTCGCCGTTGATGGACATCACGCCCGACAGGCCCTGGATGATCTGGTCATAGGCCGGCTTGAAGGCGTCCGGGCCGGTCTGGCCGAAGCCGGAGATGGCGCAGTAGATGATGCGCGGGTTCAGGCGCGCCAGTTCCTCGTAGGGGAAGCCCAGCCGCGCCAGCACGCCGGGGCGGAAGTTCTCCACCAGCACGTCGGCAGTCTCGACCAGTTTGCGGAAGATTTCCTTGCCCTCCTCCGCCTTGAGATTGAGCGTCATGGATTTCTTGTTGGCGTTCTGGGCCAGGAAACTGGTGCCCATCAGTTCTTTGTTGTACTTCGGCACATTGCCGAGTTTGCGGGCCAGGTCGCCGCCATCGGGATTTTCGATTTTGATGACCTCCGCCCCCAGCAGGGCCAGGTGCAGCGTGGCAAACGGCCCGGAGAGGACGTTGGTCATGTCTAGAACGCGGATTCCTTCGAGTAGTTTCATCGTCAACCTCCTCCGCCGCGAAGTTGCCAGGTCGTAGGTCGGATTGGCAATCCGACCTACGTGAGGCGACACGAACTCTTCGCGGTCAATTCTCTCAATCAGATTTGCCCTGAAAATCCACAATCGAACCGGATTTCAGGATGAAGCCCGGCAGTTCGCGCCCGAAGAAGGCGCTGACCTGACGGGCGACGTCGAGCAGCACATCCAGGCGGATGTCCTTGCGCAGGCCCATGCGCTGGAAGGTATGCACCAGGTCTTCGGTGCTGACGTTGCCGGCCGGCAGTTTGGTGAACGGGCAGCCGCCCAGTCCGCCGAAGGCCGACTCGAAGTAGGTCACGCCGCTCTTGAGGGCCGCGTAACAGTTCGCCAGCCCCAGGCCGTAGGTGTTGTGGAAGTGGCAGGCCAGTTCCACCTGCGGGTCGAGGCGGCGAATCTCGCCGTACAAATCCTCGACCTGGGCCGGTTGGGCGTGACCGGCGGTATCGGCCAGGCTGATGTTGCGGATGCCGGCGTCCAGGTAGGCTTTGACGATATCCAGCACCTTGGCGGCCGGAATCGGCCCCTCGAATCCGCAGCCGAAGGCCGACTGCACCGAAGCCTGCACCTTCTTGCCGGCGGCCAGCGCCTGCTTCGCCATCGGGATGATGCGCGCCTGCGCCTCGGCCGGGGTCATGCCGGTGTTCTTCTGGCTGTGGGTCTCGCTGGCCGAGACGCCCATGCAGAACATCTCCACGCCGCAAGCCAGACCGCGCTCCAGCCCCTTTTCGTTCAGGACCAGGCCGGAGAGGGTGACGTGGGCGGGTTTCCTGGCGGCGAAATGCCGGAAGAGGGCGTCGGTGTCGGCCATCTGCGGGACCTTCTCCGGGTTGACGAACGAGCCGAGTTGGATGATGTCCACGCCCGAGGCAAACAGCCCCTCGATCCAGCGGATCTTCTCCTCCAGCGGGACGGTCGTCTTCTCCGCCTGCAGCCCGTCGCGCGGGCCGACTTCGTGAATGTAAAGTTTGTCCATAGAAACATCTCATGTGTTCTTGCAAGGCGTCCTGAGCGGAGCGCAGCGAAGTCGAAGGACGCCTTGTAATGACCATTCGCTTACAAATGAGCCGCGATGGCCTCGCCCATCTCCAGGGTCGAGTTCGAGCCGCCCATGTCGTAGGTGCGGACCTTGCCTTCCTTGATGACCTCAGCGACGGCCCTCTCCACCGCGGCGGCCTTTTCGGTCTCGCCCAGGAAGTCGAGCATCATCTTGGCCGAGAGGATGGTGGCGATCGGGTTGACCTTGTACTGCCCGGCGTACTTGGGGGCCGAGCCGTGGCTGGGCTCAAAGACGCCCAGTTTCTCGCCGATGTTGCCCGAGCAGCCGAAGCCCAGGCCGCCCACCAACTGCGCCCCCAGGTCCGAGATGATGTCGCCGAACATGTTGGTCGCCACCATTACGTCGTAGTTCTTCGGGTTCTTGAGCAGCCACATGCAGATGGCGTCCACGTTGGCGTCGTCCATCTCGATTTCCGGGTAATCCTTGTGGACTTCCTTGGCGATGTCGAGGAACATGCCCTCGGTGGCGCGTACCACGTTGGCCTTGTGGATAATGGTCACCTTCTTGCGGCCGTACTTACGGGCATACTCGAAAGCGGCGCGGATGATGCGCTCCGAGCCTTTGCGGGTGACCACCTTGCAGGAGATGGCATATTGGTCGAGCGGCAGGTCCTTGAAGACGCCAAACGGCTTGGAGAGTTGCCCCAGCGTGGCGGCCAGTTCCTGCGGGACGGGGCTGAATTCCACCCCGGCGTACAGGTCTTCGGTGTTCTCGCGGAACACGACCACATCTACATCATCCTTGTAGTTGAGCGGGTTGCCAGGATAGGCCTTGCAGGGGCGCAGGCAGATGTACAAATCGAACATCTGGCGCATGCGCACGATGGGTGAGCGGTAGACCAGCCCCTTGCCTTGCAACTCGGGAATCAGTTCTTCCTCCGCCGCCTTGACCGGCTTGGAGGTGATGGCGCCGAACATGGCCGCGTCCACGCTCTTGAGCAGGTCAATCGTGCGCTGGGGCAGAGCGTCGCCTTCGGTGCGCCAGAATTCCCAGCCGATGTCGCCGTGAATGTACTCGGCATTCAGGTTCAATTTGTCCAGCACAATTTTGGTGGCATCCAGGACGTCCACCCCGATGCCGTCGCCAGGCAGCCAGGCAATCCTGTACTTTTTCATGGTCTCTCCTCGTTTGGTGAAATGAAGGGGATGAAATGTGAGATAATTTTATAGAAAATCTCGCCGCTGCACAATGAACTTTTTCCAGTTTTTGAACAGGATGTTCATCACTGTCTTGTCTGACAAAAGGAAAACCCGATGCCCGTCAAAACGATGACCCTCTCTCTCGCCACGCGCGGCCACACCGACATCCACGACCTGACCGGCGACCTGGCGCGCTGCCTGGCCGACTCGGGCCTGACCTCCGGCCTGCTGACCGTCTTCTGCCCGTCCTCCACCAGCGGGGTGACGACAGTCGAATACGAGCCGGGGGCGGTCTCCGACCTCAAGCGCATGTTCGAGGAACTCGTCCCCTCCGGCCGCGACTACGCCCACAACGCCACCTGGGACGACGGCAACGGCCACTCGCACATGCGCGCCTCGCTGCTCGGCCCCTCGCTGACCATCCCCTTTGTCGAGAAACGGCTGACGCTCGGCACCTGGCAGCAGGTCATCTACGTGGACTTCGACATCCGCCCGCGGCGGCGCGAATTGATTGTGCAGATCATCGGGGAATGAATCAGCGCGCCAGCGCCAGGAAGACGTCCTCGAGGGTCGGCTCGCCGCGTTCCAGGCGCGGCGCGGTCAGACCTCGCGCCTGCGCCGCCCGCCGGAGCGACTCGGCCCCCAGGCCGCGCCGCGCAATCACCCGCAGGTGGTCGCCGCTCAGGCCGACGCGCAGCACCCCGTCCGCCTCGCGCAGCGCCTCCAGCCCGGCTTCCAGCGGCTGGATGTGCGCCTCCCACACCTCGCCGGGGATGACCGAGGCCTTCAGCGCGGCGGGCGTGTCCATTGCCAGCAGTTGACCGTCGCGCATGACGCCCACGCGGCCGCAGTATTCGGCCTCGTCCATGTAGTGGGTGGTGACCAGCACGGTGACCCCCTCCCCGGCCAGTCCATAAATCAAATCCCAAAAGGCGCGGCGGGCGGTCGGGTCCACGCCGGAGGTGGGTTCGTCGAGAAACAGGAGTTTGGGCCGATGCACGAGCGCAATCGCCAGCGCCAGCCGCTGACGGAAGCCGGCCGCCAGGTCACGCGTCAGGTCGCGCTCGCGGCCGCGCAGGCCGACCAGGTCGAGGGTCTCGTCCAGGCGGCGGCGCTCACGCAGACCGTAGACCCCGCCGTAGAAGGTCAGATTTTCCAGCACGGTCAGGTCATCGTAGAGGGCGAATTTCTGCGACATGTAACCGGCGCGGGCGCGCACGTCCTCCGACTGGCGGAAGGCGTCGAAACCCAGCACCGTGGCGCGGCCCTCGCTCGGTTCCAGCAGTCCCAGCAGCATGCGGATGGTGGTGGTCTTGCCGCAGCCGTTCGGGCCGAGGTAGCCGACGATTTCGCCTGCCCGGACGGAGAAGGTCACGTGGTCCACGGCGGTGAAGTCGCCAAAACGGCGGGTGAGATTTTCGGCGGCGATTACAGTTTCGGTCATGTTACGTTTCCAGGTTAGCACGTTAGAACGTTGAAACGTTGGAACGTGTCAACGTTCTAACGAAAGGAAGACATCCTCCAGCGTCGGCGGGATGAGACGCGCCTCGAGCGGCGAACCGGCGCGGGCGGGGAAAGCGTCCGACAGCGCAGCGATAACGGACTCAGCCATCCCTGGCGCGACGCGCAGGTGCAGTTTGTCGCCAAACGGGCGGACATCCTCCACGCCCTCGATTTCGGCCGCCCGGCGGCGCAGTTCGGGGAGCGGGCCGCCGCGCGCTTCGAGGATGCGTCCCTGCAGGGCGGCGCGCAGGTCAGAGGGACGGCCCTCGGCCAGAATCCGCCCGCCGCGCATGAAACCGACGCGGTGACAGCGGGAGGCCTCGTCCATGTAGGGGGTGGTCAGGAGGACGGCCACGTCCCTGGCGGCGGCGATGCGGATGAGCAGTTGCCAGAAGTCCTGGCGGGTGACCGGGTCCACGCCGGTGGTCGGCTCGTCGAGCAGGAGGACTTTGGGGCGGGTGACGAGGGCAGAGGCCAGGCCGAGTTTCTGCTTCATGCCGCCGGAAAGTTGACCGGCGCGGCGTTCCTTGAAAGCGGAGAGGCCGACGAAGTCGAGGATGTCGAGGCAGCGCGGCAGCCATTCGTCGCGCTTCAGGCCGCGCAGTTCGGCGAAGAAGCGGATGTTCTCCAGCACGGTCAGGTCTTCGTAGAGCGAGAAGCGCTGGGAAAGGTAGCCGATTTGCGCCCGCGCCTGCTCGCCCTGCCGCCGGACGTCGTAGCCGCAGATGGAAATTTCGCCGGCGTCCGCCTTGAGCGCGCCGACCAGCAGGCGGAGGGTGGTGGTTTTGCCCGCGCCGTCCGAGCCGACGAGGCCGTAGATTTCGCCCGCTGCGACCGACAGACTCACATCCTGGACAGCGTGGATGGAGCCGAAAGATTTGGAGAGGTGGGAGGCTTGAATCATGTCGAAGGTCGGAGGTCGAAGGTCGAAGGTTGGAGGTCGAAGGTCGGAGGTCGGAGGTCGAAAGTCAGAGGTCGAAGGTCAGAAGTCGAAGGTCAGAGGTCGGTGTGATAATCGGCCTGGTCTTCGGCAATGCGGCGAGGGCGGGGATTGGCTTCGAGGTACTTGATAAAATTGGCGATTTGACGGGCGCATTTTTCGGCCAGGGCGTAAGTTTCTTGAAACTGGGCTTCGCTGATGTAATTTTGGTCGAGGGCGGCGTAGAGTTGCGCCCGCACTTCGCCAGCGGAGGCCTTTGCCATGCCCAGAAAGTTGATGAACTGCGAGTCTGTGCGGCTTTCGAAGCCCTCGGCAATGTTGCTCATGATGGAAATGGCCGCCCGCCGAATCTGGTCGCGCAGGCCGAAGTCCCGGCTGAATGCTTGTTGACCGGTCAGGCTGTACACATTCTTGGTCAATTCACGCGCCGCCTGCCAGGCCTGAATTTCCTCGAAACGAGCAATTGCTGTCATTCTTACCTCCTCAACCTACGACTTTCGACTTGTGACTTAACGAAACGTAACATCCGCTGGCATTCCAGGCTTCAACTTCCCTGCGGGGTCCTGGACGCGCAGCCGGACGGCGTAGACGGTGCTGGAGCGGCCCTCGACCGTCTGGACGTTGCGCGGGGTGAATTCGGCCTGGTCGGCGATGTGGACGATGACGGCATCGAAGGTCTCGCCGGGGAAGGAGTCGACCGTCACGCTGGCGGCCTGGCCGAGGGAAAGTTGGCCGTAGCGGTCTTCGGGGACGTAGACGGTGATGGTCAGGTCGTCGAGGCGGCCGAGTTTGAGCGCCGCCGCGCCCGGGGAAACCACCTCGCCGGGCTGGATGCTGCGGGTCAGAATCACGCCGTCGGCGGGGGCGGAGACGGTCAGTTTGGCGATTTGGGCGTCCACCAGGGCCAGGGCGGCCTCGGCCTGGGCGACGGCCAGTTGCGCCTGTCCGGCGGCGGCCTCGGCCTGACGGACGGCGGCCTGGGCGGCGGCGAGACGCGGCGAGTACAGTCCGGTCTGCAGGAGAAGCAGGCGGTCTTGCGCCGATTGATAACGTTCCTCGGCCACGGTCAGGGCGGCGCGGGCTTCGAGGACGGCGCGGGCGGCGTCGCTGTCTTTCAGGTCGTCGTAGGCGGCCTGGGCGTCGTCCAGTTCGGCGCGGGCGTCATCGTAGGCGCTTTGGGCGGCGTCGCGCAGGTCGGCGTTGGGCGAGAGGGCGGCGCGGCGGAGGACATCCTGGGCGGCGGCAAACGCAGCGCGCGCCTGGAGCAGACGCGCCTCGGCGGCGGCGAAGTCGGCGGCTTCGGGCGCGGCCAGAGCCGAGTCGAGCGTCCCCTGCGCTGTGTCGCGCGCCTGAGCGGCAGACTCGACTTCGGCCTGCGCGGCGGCAATTTCATCGGCCTGGGAGATGGACGCCGCGAAGGGATTGCTCCAGTCTGAAGTGCGGCTGGCGGCCGCCTCGGCGCGGACGGCGTTGAGCGTCAGGTCATAGTTGGCGCGCGCTGTTTGAAGGGCGGCGTCGGCCGTTTCGGCGGCGGCCCGCGCCAGGTCGAGGTTGGCGGCGGCGACGGCGCGCTGCGCCTGCAGGAGGGTATCGTCCAGCCGGAAGAGCGGGTCGCCGGCGCGGACGGTCTGCCCCTCGTCCACATAGACTTCGGCGACCCGTCCGCCGATTTCGGGCGAGATGACGACCGTCACAGCCTCGATGGTGCCGGAGGCGGTCAGCGCGCCGTCCGGTTTGTCCGAGAGGCTGCGGATGAGAAAATAGCCGCCGATAATGACGAGCAGGGCGAGCAGGACGATGACGGGAATGGGAGGGCGTTTATGGGACATGGTCAACTCCTAAAAATCCAAAATCTCAAATCGTCAATCGAAAATCGTCAATCCAATCGTTTGCGGAAGCGCAGGGCGGCCGCGCCCAAGATGAGCAAGCCGAAGACGGCCAGCGCCAGCGTCTCGGGCCAGATGGCCGCCAGGCCGACGCCTTTGATGAGCAGGGCGCGGATGATGACCAGGTAGTAACGCAGCGGGACGATGTAGGAAATCCATTGCAGGACCTGGGGCATGGCCTCCAGCGGGAAGAAGAAACCGGAGAGGAAGATGCTTGGCAGGAGCGTCATCCAGACCGTCAGCATGGCCTCCTGCTGGGTGTTGGCGATGGTCGAGGCGAAGAGGCCGATGCCCAGGCCGGAGAGCAGCAACAGACCGGAGCAGGCCAGGATGAGGGTCAGGTCGCCGCGCACCGGCACGCCGAACCACCAGTGACCGATGGCCATCACCTCGAGCGTGTCCACGAAGGCCAGCAGGACGTAGGGGATGATTTTGCCGACCACCAGTTCCCAGGGGCGGATGGGAGTGACGATGAGTTGTTCGATGGTGCCGCGCTCGCGCTCGCGGACGATGGCTGAGGCGGTCAGGACGGCGGTGACCGCATAGAGAATCATGCCGATGACGCCCGGAATCATGAAGTGGGAACTGACCAGGTCGGGGTTGTACCAGACGCGCGTGCGCACTTCGAGCGGCGGCTGCAGGCGGCTGATGTCCACGCCGCTGCGCTCCAGTTTTTCGAACATCAACGCGGTGGCATGCTGCTGGCCCACCAGCGTGGCGGAAGCCAGGGTAGTCGAACCGGCGGTGGCATCCGAGCCGTCCAAGATAAACGCCACCTGCGCCTCGCCGCGCGCCAGGGCCGTGTTGTAGTCGGGCGGGATGAGGATGCCGGCGCGGGCGTCGCCGCGCTCGATGAGGGCGCGCAGTTCCGCTTCCGATTGCACACTGTAGGCCAGGCGGAAGTAATCGGCGGCGCGGTAGGCGTCCAGCAGGGCGCGGCTTTCGGCGCAGCGACACTGGTCGAGGACGGCCAGCGGCACGTTGCGGATGTCGGTGGTGGCCGAGTAGCCCATCAGGAACAGTTGCATGATGGGGATGACCAGGATGATGACCAGCGTGCGCCGGTCGCGGGTGATCTGGATGAATTCCTTGCGGATGATGGAGAGGAGGCGATTCATGGGCAGGTAGATGTTGAGGTAGACAGGTAGCAGGTAGACAGGTAGAGGATGGTGGAATGCAGATGAGGAAACGCGGATTGTGGCTTGCGGGCAAGATTGTCAATCCGCCCTACGATTGAGAGTCTCTTGGGAGGGCGGCTTCAAGACGCCGTGCAGGAAGATTTCCACGAAATGCTCGAGGGCGTCGGGCTGTGTGACGGCAAACGGCGTGCCGGCGATCATCAACTCGGTCATGTAGTAGGAGAAGAACAAACCGAGGAAGGCGCGGAAGAGGACGGCTGGCGGGATGTCGCGCAGGAGCCCTTGTTGCGCATTGAACTTTTGAATGATGGGCAACACTTCCGGCAGGATGTGTTGCACAATCTTCGGCATGTTGCGCCCATTGAATTCCACAATCTCGATGAACATCAGTTTGATGAAATCGGGGCGGCGGCCCAGTTCCGCCACCATTGCCTGCGCAGCAGTTCGGACGAAGGTCTCCGGGTCCTCGGCGGACGTCTCGCGCAGGATGGGCAGCACCTGGCGGTAGGGATGGCGGTCGAGGATGAGTTCGGCGAAAATGGCTTCTTTGTTGGGAAAATGATTGTAAATTCCGCCCAGCGCCAGGCCGGCGCGTTCGGCGATCTGGCGCATCGAAGTCGCCGCGTAGCCCTGTTCGAGGAACAGTTCATAGGCGGCTTCGAGAATCGCCCGGCGGGTGCGCTCGCCCTTCGGCAGGGAAGATTCATCCATAATCCGTCCTCTTTAGAAATGAATGAACGTTCGTTTTTATTCTATCACACCCAATGCGACTGTCAAGGTCTGCCCGCTTCCTCGAAAGTGGTAGAATAGGCGGCGTGTCCGAACTTCAACATGCCATCCAAAAAAATCTAAAACACAATCTCCTGGTCAACCTGCTCGACGGCGCTTTCTTCGGCCTGGGCTGGGGCTTCGGCTCGCTGGGCACCATCGTGCCGCTGCTGGTGGCGCGCATGACCGACTCGGCCCTCCTGATCGGCCTGATCCCGGCCATCCACGGCGTGGCCTGGCAACTGCCGCAGTTATTCATGGCCAACGTCACCGCCCGCCGGCGGGTCTACAAACCGCTGGTGATGTGGATCACCGTCCACGAGCGCGTCCCCTACCTCGGTCTGGCGTTGGTGGGAATCTTCATGGCCGCCCTGGGCAACCGCCTGGCCCTGATTCTGACCTTCGCCCTGATTCTCTGGCAGGGACTAGGGGCCGGCTTCACCGCCAACCCCTGGCAGAGCATGGTCGCCAAGATCATCCCCTCCGACTGGCGCGGCACCTTCTTCGGCGTCCAGGCCAGCCTGGCCAACGTGCTGATGAGCGCCGCCGCCATCGCGGCCGGTTATCTGTTGGACACCGTCAGCGACCGCTGGGACTTTGCCCTCTGTTTTCTGCTGACTCTCGTGGGCATGGGCCTCTCGTTTCTCTTTCTGGGCCTGACGCGCGAACCGGAGGACACAGAGAAGTCGATTCCCGAAAAACAGCCCCTGCCCTGGCGCGAGTGGCTGGATGTGCTGCGCCGCGACCGAAATTTCAGCGCCTTCCTGGTGGTCCGTTTCCTCTCCAGTTTTGCCACCATGGGCTTCGCCTTCTACATCGTCTATGGCCTGCGCCGCTTCGGGATGGACGAGGTCACCGCCGGCTTCCTGACCGCCGCCCTGACCATCACCCAGACGGTCGCCAACGGCGTCATGGGCTGGCTGGGCGACCGCGTCGGCCACCGCGCCATGCTCATCGTCGGCTCGCTGGCCGTGACGCTCAGTTCGCTGATGGCCTGGGGCGGCCCGACTCTCGCCTGGCTGTACCCGGTCTTCATCCTGGCCGGGCTGGCGAACGTGGCTTACTGGACGATTGGCATGGTCATCACCACACAGTTCGGCACGGAGGAGACGCGCCCAACCTACATCGGCCTGTCGAACACGCTGGTCGCACCAGCCACCATCCTCGCTCCCCTCCTGGGCGGCTGGATCGCCGACGCGGTCAGTTTCCAGGCTACGTTCATGATTTCGGCCATCGGCGGCCTCGTCATCGCCGCGATGCTCTACTTCCTGGTGCGCGACCCGCGCCATGCCGCCTCGGCCCAACCCGCCGAGACAAAATGAGCCTCAACGCTCACAGAAGCAATTCAGATGTTTGCAGAACGCTGAAACAGGTCTCTTTTTGCATCGAATGGCGCGAACTTCACAAAAAGGTTGGTCTCATTCGCAAATTCGATGCTTTCACTGAAGACCGACTTTGCCAGAATCAGGTCGGCGTTTGGCGCGTCAGCCAGTAGCGCAATTCCAGGTGGACCGGATAGAGCGGCAGCAGGTCGGCGCGGTATTTCTTGCCGGCGTATCGTTGCATCAAATCGCGCGCCTGGCGCAGCATCTGGCGGTCCCAGCCCAGCGGCAGCGACAGGATCTCGGCCATCCTTCCCTTTGCGGCTTTGCCGGTCGCCTCGCAATAGAAGACAAAACCGGCCTGCCAGGCCTCCAACTCCCCATAGACCGACAGCGCCGTCAGCCAGCCCTGGCGCAGGTGAACCGCCTCGTGAACGGCCAGACTGAGCAACCAGGGATGGTCGGACGGCGTCCGATCGGGAGGATAGAGCCGCGAGTTGAAATAGATGTTGCCGCACAGCGTCCAGACCGCCCCGGTCGCCGGCCCCAGTTTACGAAAACCGAGACGCGCGCCCCGGGCGCGCAGGAAAGCCGCCGTCGTCCGGCCGGTTTCGTTGACGCTTTCCAGGCGGAGGAGAAATTCTTCGAAATCCATTCCTGATAGCAGTTGAGAGTCGCCGCAACTACAATAAACACAGTATACAACAAAGAGGTCTTTATGCGACAAGTAGCCATCCTCGGAATCGGCCAGACTGTGATAGACGAGCACTGGGACAAATCGCTGCGCGACCTGACAGTCGAGGCCGCCCTGGCCGCCCTGCAGGACGCCGGACGCGAAACCGCCGGCGGTGTGTTCGTCGGCAACATGATGTCGGGCATCATCAACGACCAGAACAACCTCGGCCCGCTGGTCGCCGACTGGACCGGTCTGCGCGGTGGCGACGCGGTCAAGATCGACGCCGCCTGCGGCTCGGGCGCGGCGGCGCTGCGCTCCGGGTTGATGGCTGTCGCTTCCGGCGAACTGGACTCGGCGCTGGTGATCGGCGTCGAAAAGATGACCGACCGCCCGATGCGCGAGGTCACCGCCGCCCTGGCCACCGCCGCCGACGCCGATTACGAGGTCGAGATGGGCGTCTCCTTCGTCGGCCTGAACGCCCTCATCATGCGCCGCTACATGTACGAGTACGGCTGGCAGCATGAAGACTTCGCGCCCTTCGCCATCAACGCCCACGCCAACGCCCTGCACAATCCCTACGCCCGCCTGCATCAGAAAATCACCGTCGAAGACTTCGAAAAATCGGTCATGGTGGCCACCCCCATCAACCTGCTGGATGCCTCGCCGATTGGCGACGGCGCGGCCGCCCTGTACCTCGTCCCTGCCGACAGCCTGCGCGGCGGGACCCGCATCCTGGTCGCCGCCTCCGCCGCCGCCACCGACACGATCGGCGGCCACGACCGCCCCGACATGCTCTTCCTGACCGCGGCCTACAAATCCTGTCGAGAAGCCTACCGGCAGGCGGGCGTCGGCCCGGAAGACATCGACGTCTTCGAACTGCACGACGCCTTCACCATCATGTCGGCGCTCTCGCTGGAGGCGTGCGGATTCGCCGAGCGCGGCCGCGGCGTCCGCCTCGGCCTGGACGGCGAAATCGGCCCGACCGGGCGCATCCCGATCACCACCCGCGGCGGGCTGAAGGCGCGCGGCCACCCCGTCGGCGCGACCGGCGTCTATCAGGTGGTCGAGGTCGTCCAGCAGTTGCGCGGCGAGTGCGGCCCCACCCAGGTCCCGGACGCCCGCGTCGGCATGGCCCAAAACATCGGCGGCAGCGGCGCGACCATCATCACCCACATCTTGAAACGGGAATGAAGACACAGAGACCCGGCCTCTCCCAGAGACCGGGTCTCTTTTATAACAACCATCTCGTTGGCTTCCCGTCCGCGCCCGGCTCATTCTCCGGCCGTCGGGTCGAGCACGCGGCCGATGAACAGCACCGTCCCGCTCGGGACATCGCGGATGACAAAGATGAACGGCCGGTCAAGGGTCAGGACCACATCCGGGATGACGGCCGCCTCGCGCGACATGACCACCGCCGTCGCCGCGGCCGCCTCGGTCCCGGCCTCGTCCACCCCGATGAAAGCCTGGTGAATCACCTGGGAGATGAAGAGCGCCTCTTCGGTCGTCATGCCGGAGAAATCGGCCAGGCCAGGAGTAAACGGTTCGTCCATCCCCATGCCGCGTAGCGTCTCGCGCAGCATGAATTCGCTCCTGAACTCAAAGGCCGGCATCTCCACCTGCACCCGCCGCGGCTGCATGGCGGCGAGGATTTGGCTGTACCTCTCCGCATCCAGCCCGGCCTCGAACTCGGCAAAACGGCCAGCCTCCGGCGCGATGACGATCATCTCGGCCATCCGGCCGGCATAGGGCAGGGCCGCCGCCTGCCAGCCGTCGCCCGAGGCGTAGGCCAGAGTCGGCGCTTCCCGCATCGCCATCCTCGGCGCCTGGACCCGGGAGCCGTCGAGGCGAGTAAAAGGAGCGTCGGCCGTCAAGGCCTCATCGAAGGGGAACAGCCAGCCGGCCTTGAAGAAAATGGCGTTGACCAGCACCAGGCGGGTATCCCTGTCAATGACATCGCGCGGCAGCAGTTCTTCGATTCGCTGGCGCGTTTCCTCGCTGACCCATTGGTTGATCGCCAGCCGGGCGGCTTCGGGATCGGCGGCGTAATCCACCAGCCGCATGCCGGCCCCATAGTTGAGCGCCAGCGTGTCGAGGAAATCGGGCTGGAAGCCCAGGCCTTGCTGCCCCCACAAAGAATTGACCAGGCTCAGTTCGAAGCGATTCTGCGGGTCGACATCCGCCGCCTGTTCCGGGCGGGCGGCCAGGTCGAGGTCGAGGGCGTTGAAGGCCGGATGCAGCCGTTCCTGCGGCAAAGTGAAACGGAGCGTCTCGGCCATCTGGCGCTCGGTTTCGCCGCGCGCCCCGGCGTAAGTCATGGCCAGCGCGAGCGATAGACTGTAGGGCGAGTAAATCAGATTGCCGCCCTCCCCCCGCACGGCGGCGTAAAAATCGAAGGCAAAGGCGGTGTTGCCAGCCGTCAGTTGCGCCGCGTCCGCCGGCGGGACCGCTGGGGCCAGGTTGCGCCCCCGGTTCGAGACGGCCGTCTGGCCGGACGACGGCTCGCCCGGCGGCGTGGCAGAAGCGGGCGGCGGGGCGCAGGACGAGAGCGCCAGGCTGAGAAAGACCAGGGATGAGAACAGGACGCGCCAGGGATTCATAATCTCTCCTTTCGGTACACTTCCAGGACGCCCAGACGGGGCAGAAGTTCCCCGGCCCTCTCCAGCGACGTCCTCCGGTTCAGGAAACAGGCTCGAACACGCCGTTCAGAAGAAGATAATATAACCGGACCTCCAGGCCAGGGATTTCGGCCTGAATGCGCTGCTTCGCCTGACGCAAATCAGCGGCGTGACGTTCCGGACTGTCAGCCGCGCCGTATGCGCCGCAATTTTCATGGTTGATGAGCACCACCTGCTTGATTTCGTGCAGGCGGTGAGAGAGTTCGATCTGCCTCATGACGAAGTCGAGGTCGAAGACGCCGCCCGCCAGAGAAAGGCGGTCGTACTGGCCGTGTCCCAGTTCGCTCTGCAGCCACTCATCCAGATATTTCTGGAAACGGAAATCCATGCAGTGAACGACAATGGCTTGTGTGATATGTTTCGACATTCTGCCTCCTCATAAGAACTCGCCGCTGGTCTGGCGCGGCAAAAATTGTCCCTGACCGGCCCCGCCCAGCCATTTTTCCCCGTCCACAATCAGACGGCCGCGCAGGAAGACCTTCTCCGGGTACCCGGTCAGTTCCCAGCCCTCGTACAGGTTGTAATCGGTGCGCTGATGCGACAGGGCGACGCCGTACCTGACCTTCTTGTTCGGGTCCCAGAGGACGATGTCCGCGTCCGAGCCGGGCAGGAGCGCGCCCTTGCGCGGGTACAGGCCGAAGATTTTGGCCGGATTGGTCGAGGTCAGCGCGACAAACTGCTGCGGCGTCAACCGCCCGGACCCGACGCCGGCCGTCCACAGAACCGGCAGACGGTCCTGCACCCCCGGCAGGCCGTTGGGGATTTTGGTGAAGTCGCCGCGGCCGAGTTCCTTGCCGGGGATGGCGACCGGTTTCCCTTCGTAGAGAATCGGCTTTGTCCCGTCGAAGAAGAACGGGCAGTGGTCGGTGCCGACCGTCTGGAGCGTGCCGTCGGTCAGACCCTGCCACAGGCGGGCGTTGTCGGCGGCGGAGCGGACGGGCGGGGAGCAAATCCATTTGGCTCCATCGGGGCGCATCAGGTCATCCTCGGTGAAGAACAGATACTGCGGGCAGGTCTCGCCCATCGCCCGGACGCCGCGCTCGCGGGCGTAGCGGAGCATATCCACCTCCCCGGCGGCGTTCATGTGGACGATGTAGATGGGGGCGTCGGCCTGGGCGGCCAGGGCGCAGGCGCGCAGGGTCGCCTCGACCGCGCCCCAGGCCGGGCGCGTGCGGGCATGCCAGATCGGTTCGGCGCGACCGGCGGCGAGCGCCTCGGCGGTCAGCGTCTCGATGACGTCGCCGTTCTCGGCATGGAGCAAGACCAGCATCCCCAAATCTTTGGCTATGCGCAAAGCGCGGAAGATGCTGCCGTCGTCCAGCCGCAGGCGGTTGTTGTACGCGGTGAAAACCTTGAGCGAGGCGATTCCCTGTTCGGGAAGGCGGGCGATCTCAGCGGCAATTTGCTCGTCGAAGCGGGTCAGATTCATGTGAGCGGCGTAATCCACCGCGGCCTTGGCAGACTTCTCGCGCCAGGCTTTCACCGATTCGCTCAGGGTGGGAAAGTCGAGGGAGACGAAGTCAATCACGGTCGTTGTCCCACCGAAGGCGGCCGCTTTCGTGCCGGTGTAATGGTCGTCCGAGGAGACCGTGCCGAACATCGGCAGGTCGAAGTGCGTGTGCGGGTCCACGCCGCCGGGGAGGATGAGTTTGCCGGAGGCATCCAAGACTTGGTGACCCGGCGCATCCAAGTTGGCGTCGACGCGCGCGATTTTCTCGTCCACAATGAGCAGGTCTGCCTGGAAGGTTTTATCGGAGGTGATGAGGGTGCCGTTTTTGATGATCATTTGGAGGGTCCTGAGGGGTCTGAGGGGATGAGGGTCTGAAGGGATGATGTTTCTGAGGGATTAAGGTTTCTTGCGGGCGTTGTGTTCAATGGAGGCTTTGAGGCGGGAGAGGAGATAGCCGGTCTCGCGGGCCAAATCGGCAATTTGGGCGTAGTCGGCGTCAGCAAGATAACCCAGGTCGTGGGCAAGTTCAAGATGATACTCGGTCTCGGCCAGGGAGCCGACTGCGATATGTAAATGCCGAAGGTAGTTGGCAGAACTGCCGAGGGCGTATCCCTCGGCGATATTCGCCCCGACCGAGGCGGCCGAGCGGCGAATCTGACTGGTCAAGCCAAAAAGTTCGTGTTTGGGAAATTTTTCACTGACTTTATAAACAGCGAGCGTCATCGCATGAGCGCGCTTCCAGACCAGCAACTTGCGGAAAGCCTTTTCCTCCCTCCCCTCACTCATCTCTCTTCCCTCCCTCAAAAGCCTCGTTGCCATCAGAAACCTCATCCCCTTTAGAGACCTCGTCCCCCTTCGAAATCTCCCGAATCCCCAACAACGCCGCCAGCACATCCGGCGGAATGTCCTCTTCCGGCAAATCCGTTTTGTACCCTTGCGATTGCTCCGCGCGCTCTCGCAAGGAACGCCACAAGAATTGCCGTTCGTCGCTCCGGATGACCAGATCGTTGAGCGTCTGGGCATTGAGCAGGTACTCACCGGTGGTGTAGAGGAAGGTCAGCCGCCGCCACCGATCGGCCAGGATGGGGCGCGGCAGGCGTTCCAGCGCGCCGAGTTGAATCTTGAAATATTCCTCGCGCGCCCGCGGATGATTCGGCTCGTCGCGCAGGAGTTCGGCGCGGGTGGTCAGTTCATGGCCCCTGACCTCGGCGACGTACTCGATGCGCCCGCCGCGCTCGCCGAAACTGCCGGGCTGGTAGAAAGCCAGGTAGTCCACGGCGATCACCTTCGGCGCGGTGCGGAAGGGGATGCGATACCAGCCCAAGAGCCGGGCAATCTCCAGATCGCGCGGCGAGGGCAGGAGACAGACGAGGACGAGGGAGGAGGAAGATAACATCAGACCTTTGCGGAATTAAATTCCACCAGTTTTTTCCAGTCAATATTCCCGTCCTGACAGAACTCGCCTAAAAACTCCTGCGTGAATAAATTGAGAAGACGTCCGTACTCGGCTTGGAACTCCTCGTTACGTTCCTTGGCGCGACGGCCGAGCGGCTCGATAATGTCCACGTAGAGTTGGCTGTTGCCAGAGATGAACTCCCAGAAGGCCTGACCGCAGAGTTTCTGATAGTCGCCTTTGTCGGGCTGGTTATCTTTCCCATAACAGCAGCCATTGATGGCAACGACCTGCCCTTGATGGCCGCTGGTACGCAGGATGCGTTGCGCCTTCTTGAAATTATCTATCATGCGCTTGATTTGACTGCTGTTGCCCCAATTTGGCCCAGACTTTACAGAAACAATGTAGAGGACACCGTTTCTCTCAAATTCGAGGTCAACACCTTCGGCTGCCGATTTCCGCCCACCGTAGACGCGCGAGCAAACAAAGATAGCCAATTCCTCCAGGAAGTCGCCAAAAATGGTTTCTTCTTGCGAAGAGAGATGAGCATCAAGAAGAGACTTAACTAAATCTTGAGCAGTATGAATATTTTTAGCCTTAAACAGGTAAGGATTTTTTCGTTTCAAAATCTGCTTCAATCTCAAAGTGCGCAAACTGTCTGCCCGCCGCTTATGAAAACCGCCAATATTTTGCTCAACAAAATGGGCAACCTCATCAAGATTTAGTGGCATTATAGTTTCCTTTCTCCTCTAGCAAAGCCAATTGAAGAGGCGCCTCAAGTACAGGGAGAATTCCCTGTTGCGCCAATTGAAAATATTCTGGCAAAATCTCAATACCAACAGCATTACGTCCCATGCGTTGGGCCACGCGCACTGTCGTTCCAGAACCCATAAATGGATCTAAAACCCAATCACCAGGACGAGTAAACAGTTTGATGAACCACTCCGGTAAATCTTCAGGAAAAACTGCGCTATGGTTGCGGTTCTTCGTTTCTGTCGCAAGGTGCAATACATTGGTCGGATAAACCTTATCGCGACCAATCCAGTTCGCGACACGTTTACCAAAGCCGCTCCCCACTCGTGATGTATCGCGGACCAAATCCGTTTCACTTAGTTTCTTTAACCGCCGTTCTGCCCACTCTCCCATCGGTATCATTACTTCTTCCTGATACATATGGAATTTGCGATTTTTGTTGAATTGCAAAAGGCGTTCCCAAGAATCTCGGAATCGATTAGGCCACTTACCTGGATAACTGTTTTTCTTGTGCCAGATAAATTCCTCTGTCCAGAGCCAGCCTTGCTTCCGCATAGCAAGAATCAACTCAATAACATATGTGTGCCGCTCTCCATTGACAACCTTTTCCTTGATGTTTAACACGAATGTACCTGTTGGTTTTAATACGCGCAATAATTCAGCCGAGATGGGCAAGAACCATTCCACATAATCATCTGGCCGAATGCCACCATAAGTGTTTGCTCGACTATCAGCGTAAGGTGGCGAAGTGAAAATCAAATCCATAGAATTGTCGGGCAATTCTTTGAGTTTTTCCCGACAATCACCCAGAATTAGACGTGCTTCGATCTTCATGCCATAAATTATACTCTCAACTCCTCCCCAGAATCACAAGCCGCCTGCTCACGCAGACGGCTTGACTTTCGACTTCTGACCTTCGACTACTACATCAACCCCACTTCCGCGTTGAACTCCTCAATCAGCGCGTCGATTTCCTCTGCCTGCTGTTGGACGCCTTTCCAGTACTCGCGGTCGTTCCACATGCGGACGATTTCCTCGTAGGTCTTGCCTTGCTGTTCGACCCAGGTGTAGTACTTCAAGTTGTGGACGCGGCGGCGGTCGGCGTAGCGCAGTTCGAGCAGATTGTCGGTGGACTGCTGAAGAATCCAGCGGGCGTAGTCGGCGGCGGCGTCGCGCTCGGTGTACTCGCCGTACTCGGCGCGCATTTCCGCCAGGCGGCTCTGGTACAGTTCCATCGAGTCGGTCAGCACAGTAATCATGATGTCATCTTCGCCCATCTCGTAGTATTTGGCCGCCTTGATGGCGCTCAACACGTTGGAAATGCCCGAAAAGCCGAGCAAATCGAGATTGGCGACCAATGCCTCCGGGACGCCCATCTTCACCAGATATTCCCGTCCTGCCTTTTCGTTAAACAAGCGTGCCAGACTCACCACCGCGTTGTCGTCAATCGCCACGACCATGTCGGTGTTCTTGACGTTGTGAATCCACGGCACGTGCTTGTCGCCGATGCCCTCGATGCGATGCGCGCCGAAGCCGTTCTCCAGCAGGGTCGGGCATTGCAGAGCCTCGCTGGCGACGATGACGCTGCCGGGGAAGACCTGCTTCATGTAGTCGCCGCTGGCAATCGTCCCGGCCGAACCGGTGGCGGAGGCCATGCCCCGATAGACGCCGCGCGGACCGGCGGCCTGCCGAACCACTTCCTCCATCGCGTGGCCGGTCACCTCGTAGTGCCACAGGTAGTTGCCGAATTCCTCGAACTGGTTGAAAATCATCAGGTCTTCGCCCGACTTGCGCAGTTCCCAGCACTTGTCGAAGATTTCCTTGACGTTCGATTCCGAACCGGGTGTCTTGATGACCTCGCCCGCAATCTTCGAGAGCCAGTCGAAGCGCTCCTTGCTCATCCCCTCCGGCAGGATGGCGATGGACGTGCAGGCCAGCAGGGCCGAATCGTAGGCCCCGCCGCGGCAGAAATTGCCGGTCGAGGGCCAGACGGCCTTCTGCGTGGTCGGGTCGAACTGACCCGTGACCAGCCGCGGGACGAGACAGCCAAATGCCGCCCCGACCTTGTGCGCGCCGGTCGGGAACCACTTGCCGACCAGAACAATAATCCGCGCCGGGACGCCGGTCAGCGCCGGGGGCAGTTCCATCCAATTCACGCCGCCGAAGCCGCCGCCTTTGGCCTTCGGCTCGTTCTTCCAGGTGATGCGGAACAGGTTGCGCGGATGGACGTCCCACAGCCCGATGCCCTTCAGTTCTTCCTTGATTTTGGCCGGAATCCTGGACGGGTCTTTCATCTGGGCGAAGGTGGGGATGATAATGTTACGCTCGCGGGCGCGTTGAATGGCGCGGGCGCGGCGCTCTTTATGGATGGTGAGGTCTATTCTGGACATGAGAACACTCCTGTTCAGATTTCCGGAGTCTCGATGACTTCGGAAGTCTATGTTGTCTGACAACTTAATTATACTCCTATTCGTCCCAAATCGTCATTCGGCCTTGACAATTGGCCGCCAAGAAGATATAAACCGGATAATTCTTATCCAATTTCAAAAAGGATGCCGCGATGAAACTCTTCCCCACCCTGTCCGTGTTTCTGATTGCCGCGCTGCTGCTCTCTGGCTGCCGCCCCCCCGCCTCGGACGACGGGACGCCGCCCGAACGGTCTTCGGCCTCCGGCAACGATCCCTGTCTCCAGGGAACGTGGATGATGTCCAACGAAGACCTCAACTCGACCATGCAAGCGCTGGCGCCTATTCCCAACCTGAGCATTCCCACCGGCGCGCTGGTCATGACGTTCATCGGCAATGACTTCGCCTACGGTTCGGATAACTTGACGATGCGCATGTCGATGCCCGGCGGCTACATGGAAACCGAGGCGGCCTTTCTGTTCACGGCGTCCTTTTCCACCTCGAACAGCGTCATCCAGTTCACGAACACGGTCTATGAGACAGAGGAATTCGTCTGGCGGGCCGTCATCGACGGCGAGGTCAGCGAAGTCGCCGGTCCGAACACGGTGCGTTTCCCCGTCCCCGGCAACGGACCCTACGGCTGCTCCGCCGACGCCCTGACCTTCGAGGCCGTCAGCGGCGCGACCGGCCCGGTTGTCCTGTTTTTCACGCGCCAGCGTTAAGAGACGGCAACGATCTTCTATCCTTCCAGCACGAAACTCACCTGATTGGGACGCACGATCAACAAAGGAACGTGCAAAACGCCCATCTGGGGGAGAACCGGGCTGGAAATGTAGGCGTTGTAGAGCGACATCCACACCACCCGCGAGGTGGCCAGGCTGACGCCGAAGTCGGTCTTCGAAGAGATGCGCGCTTTGGCCTTGATAATGAACGCCCCCAGCAACACGGTAACCGGCTCCCAGACGCGGTTCAGTTCGCTTTCGTCGTAGTCGATCGTATCCTGGGTCGGCGGCACGATGTGGAAAGCGACGATCTGCTCGGTCGGCAGGAACATTTCCGGCGCGTTGAACGGCTTCACCTGCGGGCCGCAGAAATTGATCACCTGCGCCCTGACAAAGTGAACATACTCGGGCGCAGCGTCGGTCCGCAGCCAGGTACTGACGCGCACCCCCTGTTTGGTCACCGCCTCGCCGCGCACCAGCATGGCCTGGGTATAGGCCATGACCAGGGTGGTCTTTTCATCTGGGGCGAGCGTGTACATTCGATCTCTCCTCGAACAAATCTGTAAAAATTATGCCCCAGAAAAGACTCGACGGAGTTTACGCCATCCTTACAAAACAAAAAGCCGGCCGCAGCCGGCTGGAGATTTGCGCATCTTCTCAAGGATAGACGCCGATCTCAACATAGTACCAGACGCCGTCCCGCTCGGCGAAGAAAGAGACCATGTTTTCAGCCGGTTCGGGATTGAAGGCCGCGCCGCTGCAACAGTAATAGTGGTGAACCAGATCATAATCAAGCGCAATCTCCTGACCGTCGTAAACCGCCCCCACTCTGCCGTTGCGCTGGAAGAAGTAGAAGGGGCGGCCGGCCATCGTCTGGAAACCGAAGGCTTCTTCATAGCCATAGGTGACGTTCAACAGTTCGCCATCCACGATGATTCCGCCCAGCGGCATGCCCGTGGGCGTACCCACCGCCACCTCCACCACCCAATGGTGATCGTAGAGCCATAATCCTCGCAGCAACGGCACCGGCCCGGCAATGCCCAGGTCCATGCGGTAGATTTCGGCCCCATCGCGCAGGACAACCAGCGTGGCGGTAGGATATACAATTCCGCCCAAATCGAGGTTGGCGTTTTCGATGCGGGCCGTGATGAGGCTGCCGTCCAGTTCGCCCTGATACTGATTGGGGTCGGCAGAGTCGAAAGGCGCGAGGGGGACCATGGCCGGGTCGGGACGGGCGCGCTCGGCGGCCCGGACGGCCAGCACCGCCTCCATCGTCCCTCGCGCCGGGACGAAGTCGCGCCCCTCGGTGGCGAGAAAGGAGACCAAAGGATACTCCTCGACGACCATGCCGGGCGGCAGAACCAGGGGAGTCTGACGGGTAACCGTCAGCGGCGGAGTCGGCGAGGGAGAAGCGGTCGGCGTCGGCGAGGGGGCAGGGGTCGCGGGGGCGCAAGCCGAAAGCATCGCCAGGGCAAGCAGGAACAGGGTCCGGAGAGGGAACGGTTTCATGTCTCGACTTCCAAAGCGCGCGCCATCCTCTCCAGCGCCTCGGCAAGGGTGGCGCGCGGACAGCCAAAATTCAGGCGCACAAAGCCCTCGCCGCCGGGGCCGAACTCGGCGCCGTCGTTGAGAGCCACGCGCGCTTTCTGCACGAAGAACTGATGCGGCGACCCCTGGATGCGACCGGCGCGGAGCAGGTCGGTGCAATCCAGCCAGGCCAGATAGGTGGCGGCAGGGAGGCTGGTGCGGACGCCGGGCAAGCGGCGGGCGACGAAATCGGCCAGAAAATCGCGGTTGGCGGTCAGATAACGGTTCAGGGCGGCCAGCCAGTCGTCGCAGGCGCCGGAGAAGGCGGCCTGGGCAGCCGCCAGCCCGAGACTGTTGACATGCAAGGTCATCGCCTCGAGAGTTTTTCGATACCGGAGGCGCAAGTCCTCGTCGGGGATGATGGCAAAACCGCAGAACAAACCGGCCACGTTGAAGGTCTTGCTGGGGGCGATCAGGGTGATGGTGCGGGCAGCCACCGCCGGGTCGAGGGCGGCGATGGGAGTGTGGGTCGCGCCGCCGAGCAGCAGTTCGGCGTGAATTTCGTCCGAGCAAATCACCGCCCCGTAGCGCAGACACAGGTCGGCCATGCGGCTCAAGTCCGCCCGGCTGTAAGTCTGGCCGGTGGGATTGTGCGGATTGCAGAGCAGGAACATGCTGGTCGAAGCGCCGCCGGAACGGAAAGCGGCTTCAAAGACGTCCCAATCGATCTCGTACGCGACATATTGGCTATGCGCAACCCGCGCCAGGGGCGCGTCCTGACGCACCAGACCGGCCGCAGCGTGGACGCTCAAGAACGGCGGATAGACCGGCGGCTGGACCAGAATCCCCTGCCCCGGCTGACAGACCGCCCGCGCCGCGGCCGCAAACGCCGAGACGACCCCCGGCGTGGCAACGACCATCTCGGGCGTCGCCTGCCAGCCGTAGAGACGCTGCAAACGGGCAGCCACCGTCTCGGCCAGTTCGCGGGTCGGAACGGCGTAACCGAAGACGCCGTGATCCACCGCCTGGCGCAGCGCCTCCAGGACGGGCGGCGGGGCGGCGAAATCCATGTCGGCCACCCACAGCGGCAGAACATCGGGGTCGTAGCGCCGCCATTTGAGGCTGTTGGTCGAGCGGCGGTCGATGAGGCGGTCGAAATCGTATTGCATGGAGACTCACTTTTCCGGTTCCTCGCGGACGATGTAGAGCGGACGGCCCTTGGCCTCGTCGTACAATCGGCCGATGTACTCGCCCAGCACGCCCAGAGAAATCAATTGGACGCCGCCCAGGAAGAGCACTGCAATCAGCGTGGTCGCCTGGCCGCCGAAGAACTGCGACCCGGCCAGACGCAGGGCGATCACGACCGGAATGGCGATAATGGCAATCCCCGCCGAGACAAACCCTGCATACGTGGCAAGCTGGAGGGGAAAATACGAGAAACTGGTGATGGCGTTGAGCGCCAGGCGGAGCATTTTCCTGAACGGGTATTTGGTCACACCGGCAAAGCGGGCGGCGCGCTTGTAGGGCACGCCGATCTGACGAAAGCCCACCCAGGCGGCCATGCCGCGCAGGAAGCGGTGGCGCTCACGCATCTTGCCGAGCACATCCACCACTTTGCGGTCGAGCAGGCGAAAATCGCCCGTGTCGAGCGGGATTTTGACATCGGTGATGCGAAAGATGATGCGATAGAAGAGCGCCGCGGTTGTGCGTTTGAACCAGGTCTCGCCCTCGCGCTCGGCGCGGACCGCGTAGACCACCTCGTAGCCCTCCCGCCATTTGGCAATCAGGTCGGGGATGAGTTCCGGCGGGTCCTGCAGGTCGGCGTCGATGATGACCACCGCCGCGCCGCGGGCGTAATCCAGGCCGGCGGTGACCGCGATCTGGTGGCCAAAATTGCGGGCGAAAATGACCGGCCGGACGCGCTTGTCCTGGCGGGCAAGTTCGCGCATCCGTTCGGTCGAGCCGTCGGTCGAGCCGTCGTCCACGAGGACCAGTTCCCAGGTCAGGCCCTGGGCGTCCATCACCGCCTTGACCCGCCGGTACAGTTCGGGGATGTTGTCGAACTCATTGTAGATCGGGGCAACGATCGAAATCTCGATGGTCATGGTTCGTCCTTTGGGGAAACTTTTTTGCGCGCCGGCTTGGGCGGCGGAGAACGATGCTCATCCTCGGGAAAAGGCGGCAAGCCCAGAATGCGCCGGCGCAGGTAGTCGCCGACGACGCCCAGCGAGGCCAGCACCGGCACGATAATGAACGCGCCCAAAATGCCGATGAAAATCACCGCCGCCACGATGGCGATGAAAACCAAGCCTTCGTGCATGTGAACGCTGCGCCCCAGGATGTGCGGCCGCAGCCAGATATTTTTGATGTTGATCAAGATCACATAAATGCCGAACACCAGCAGCGCGATCCAGATGTTATCCCAGGGAATCCAGCGCGAGCCTTCCAGCGCGGCGACAATCGCCGCCAGGAGCGCCGCGGCAAACGGCCCGACATCGGGAATGATGCTGAAAATGCCGCCCAAAATGCCCAACACCAGCGCCCCCGGCAGGCCGATGATGGACCAGATGACCGTGAAAGTCACGCCGACGATCGCCATCAGGGTCAGTTGGCCGCGCAGGTAAGCCATCCACACATCTTTGATTTTCAAATACAGGCGGCGGACATCATGGCGATAGTCCTCCGGCGCCAGGCGAATCAGCCACTCGCGCAGCCGCGCCCAGTCCGTGATGAAATAGTAGGCCGCTACAACCACCACTAAAAACCACAAAGCGCCGCGGGATGTGCTTTCCAACAAGCGTAAAGCATCTTCGGGAAGGGGCGTCAAAAGAGTGGAAAGAGACTGTTTAATATCCGGGATCAGGCGCTCCAGATGGATCGAAAAATTTCCCAGACGAATTGGGTCGAGCAAGAAATATTCCGCCCGGTTAAGGACCTCCAGCAGGTCATTGGCTACCGTCTGCATTTCGCCGGAAAGGATCGGCAATAAGGTGCCGGGGATGGCAAAAAACAGCAACAGACTGACCACGAAAACAAGGTGAGAGGCCAGTTTGGGTTTCATGCGCAAGCGCTTTTGCAGAAACTCCACTACCGGATAGAGCAGATAAGCAATCACCCCCGCCAGGACGAGCGGGCCAAACAGGTCGCGCACGTACCAGGCAGCCAGCGCCAGGCTCACAAGGATGACCGCCAGGGCAAAATAACGCGCCGCCGGACTCCAATTCTTGCTCATAGAATCTTTTTGAGCGCCTCGAGAGTCGGCTCGATGACCGGCGCGGGCTGGACCGCCTGCATGGCGGCGCGCACGTCCTTCAGACCCGAACCGGTGTTGAGCACCACAATCGGGTCTTCGGGCGCGACCAGACCCTGCGCCGCGGCCCGCGCCAGGCCGGCATACGCCGCCGCTCCGGCCGGTTCGGCAAAGACGCCCAGCGGGCCGAGCGCGGCGATAGCCCGCAGAATCTCGTCATCGCTCACCTGAATATATGTCCCCCCGGTCTCGCGGGCGGCGCGCACCGCCCGGACGCCGTCGCGCGGCAAATCGACCGAAATGCTGTCGGCAATGGTCTGCGCCGAGACGGGGACGATCTTCTCGCCGCCGGCGTGGAAAGCCGTCGCAATCGCCGCCGACCCCTCGGCCTGGACGCCGATCAGACGCGGCAGGCGGTGGATCCACCCCAAGGCGAGCAAATCCTTAAATCCCTTGTGGAGGCCGGAGATGATGTTGCCATCGCCGACCGAAACGAAGATCGTCAGCGGACGGTGGTCGTCGAGCGGGCTGCCGGGTTTGTGCCAGTCGTGATGCTCCTGCCGCCACCACTCCCAAATCTCGAAGGCGGCTGTCTTCTTTCCCTCCGCTGTGAAGGGATTGTAGCCAGTGTTGCGGCAATACCAGCCGAAAGCCTCCGCGGCCCGAACCGTCAGATCGAAGGCGTCGTCGTAGGTGCCGTCCACCAGAATGACCCTGGCCCCATAGACGAGCAACTGGGCCACCTTGGCCGGGGGGGCCGTCTTGGGCGCGAAGATGATTGCCTGCTGGCCGACCGCCGCCGCCATCCCCGCCAGCGCCGCGCCGGCGTTGCCGGTCGAGGCGGTGACGACCACCTCGGCGCGTATCTCGCGCGCCCGGGCCACCACCACCGCGCTGGCGCGGTCCTTGAACGAGGCGGTCGGATTGCGGCTCTCATCCTTCAGCCAGACGTGTTTCAAGCCGAGCGGCGCGGCCAAGCGATCCAGGCGATAGACGGGAGTGCCGCCCGCGGCGCGCAGCGGCGTCCCCTCGCCGCCGGGGTCTCCAACGGGCAGAAGCGGCAGATAGCGCCACAAAGAATTCTCATCGCGCGAGAGCAGGTCTTCGGGCTGGTACTTCTGACGCAAAGCGGCATAGTCGAGCGCCACGTCCAAATTGCCGCCGTCCGTCGGGCAGAGATAATCCACCTGACCGGGAAGATATTCCCGGCCGCAAAGGGAACAACGATAACCGAGGAATTTGTTCATAGGCTCATAATTATAACCACATTAAGGACCCGTTCCCTTGCGAGGAACGGGTCCTTGAGCGGCCTGCATTTACTCCGACTCGAATGGCACGCCCAACGCTGCGGGCGGCGAGGCCCGCAAGGCTCTCAGGAATCGAACCGCCAGCCGGCGCAATCCGGTCGGCAGCAGGGCCAGGGTGCGCGCCACCCATTCGGCGTCGCCGATGTTGACCAGGAGGAGGGTCAGAATCATGAGCGGGAAGGGCGCCACCTGCAGCACCTGCGAGGGAATGTTCGGCAGGCGCGCCTGCAGCACCAGTCCCAGCCACTGGAGAAAAGCGAAGAGGTAGGAGCCAAAGGCGGCCCGCAGCGGATTCCAGCCGCCGAAAATCGTGATGGAAAGGGCGATCCAGCCGATGCCGTCCAGGCCGGAGATCGTCCCCGCCCAGCCAGCCTTGACGCTGAGCGAATAGGCCGGTCCCGCCAGGCCGATGATCGCGCCGCCGATGACCGTGTACAGGTAACGCATCCGATTGACGTTCGCGCCGCGCACGAAAGCCGCCGCCGGGCGTTCCCCAATCCCTTGAAGCATGAGGCCGGGACGAGTCTTGAAAATCCACGCCCAGGCCAGGAAAATCATCACAAAACTGAGATACGTGATGACGGTATGATTGAAAAACAGCGTCCCCACATACGGGAGTTGCGCCAGTCCCGGAATCGGTACGGCCAGCAAGCGCGGGCCCGGAATGTTCATGTAGGGATTGCCCAAAAAATAGGCCAGATCGCGGCACAACAGCGCCAGGACGAAACCGACCGCCACCTGGGATTGCTTGAGCGTGATGCTGCTGAAAGCCACGATCAGCGCCACCAGCGCGCCAATCGCCATGCCGGTCAGAAAGCCCAGCCAGAGACTGTTGGTGCGCAAGGCGACCGCAAAACTCCCCATCGCCGTCAGCAAAATCGTGCCGTTCATCGAAAGATTGATCACACCCGCCCGCTCGGAGATGGTCTCGCCTATCACAGCAAACAACACGGGCGCGGCGGCCGCCAGGACCGAAGCCAGACCAAGAAGCAGTTGTTCGTTCGTCATGGTCGTTCCTCCACCGGCGCAGATTCATCCGAAAGGCGCAGACGTTTCATAATCTGCTGGCGAGCGCCCTCGACCAGCAGGACGGACAAGACCAGCAATCCCTGCAACACCCCCGCCAGCGATGAATCCAGCCGCAAGACAATCGGCAACTGGATGCTCCCGATGTTGAGCGCCGCAAAGAAAAGCGCCACCGGCACAGCCCAGACTGCCTGGTAGTTGACCAACATAGCCACCAGCAACCCCAAGAAACCGTAACCGCTCGAAATCGAGGGAATCAAGCGGTGATAGACGGCCGTCACCTGCAACGCGCCAGCCAGACCCGCCAGGAGGCCGCACAACAGAAAAGAGGCCATCATGTGCTGCCAGGTCGGAACCCCCAGCAGATAGGCGGCGCGCATATTCTTGCCGACCGCCTTGAGGCGCAAGCCAAAACGCGTTCCTCGCAGCATCAGATAGACCACCACCACCGCCAACAGCGCCAGTCCCAGCGCCCAGGGACTGAGGCGCAAACCGCTCAGGGTGGGCAGCCAGAGCGTCTCGGGGAAAGGCAAGGTGCCAGACATCGAGCCGGTCCCCGGTCGCTTCCAGGGGCCAAAGATCAACCACAGGGTCAAGGCGGTGGCGACGAAATTCAACCCCAGGCCGCCGAAAATTTCATTCACGCCGCCAAAGGTCTTCAGCGCCCCGGCCAGGGCCGCCCACAGCGCGCCGCCCAGCATCCCTGCCAGCATGGCCAGCAAGATAATCAACCAGGGCGGAAGCGCGCTTTCTTGTAAGAGACGCAGGACCCAGGTCGTGAAAATGGCGCCGAGCGTGACCTGTCCTTCCACGCCGATGTTCCACAAACCCGCCGAGAAGGTGATCAAGACGCCAACCGTCGTCAGCAACAGCGGCGCCCAAACCACCAGCACATTCGCAATGCTGTTGGTGTTGCCGAAGGCACCTTTCAGAATGTTGAGATAGGCCTGCCCCGGCGGAGCGCCGACGGCCAGCAGGATGAGTGTGGTAAAGGACAAAGCCAGCAGGAACGCCGCCGCCTGAAACAGAGGGGAAATCCACTTGATCGTTTTGGCAGTCAACTTAGCGCCTTTCGAACCTTCCATCAGCCCTGCCCTCCTTTCTCCGGCCAGCCCTTGCCGCCGATCAATTCGCCCAGCCGGTCGGTCGTCAGGTCGGCGGCCTCCAGCGGCGGCGTCACCCGCCCGCTGAAGAATACCAGCACCCGGTCGCTGTACTGCAAAATTTCTTCCAGGTCAGAAGAGATGAACAAAACCGCCATCCCCTGCGCGCAGCGCTCTTTCAACTTCGACCAGATGTAAATCGTCGATTCGATGTCCAAGCCGCGGGTCGGATGCTCGAGCAGGAGCAGATCGAGCGGGACCCGCAACAGCGCCAGCAAAGCCCGCTGCTGATTGCCGCCCGAAAGCGACTCGACCGGCGTTTCAGGAGCGCCGCGAATGTTGAAATCCAGGATGCGTTGACGCGCCAGCGAGCGGCCGGCATTCCAATCCACGAAGAAACTTCTCCGTTCCTCGGCCAGCACAAAATGTTCGGTTAAATTCAACCCTGGAACCAACCCCTCTTCCAAACGCGAGGCCGGCAAAAAGGCCACGCCGTGCCGCTTGTGAGCCAGATAGGAACGGCCGGTCAAATCCTGATCGCCCACCCAAACGCGCCCTCCCGTTGGACGCACCAAACCACAGATGGCGCGCATAAACAGGCCCTGACCGCTGCCTTCCATCCCGGCCAGCCCAATGACCTCGCCCTTGTGCACCGTCAGCGAAACATCGCGGACTTTGAGCCGGTCGTCTTCGACCGAGAGGGACTCCAGTCTGAGAGCGACCGGCCCGGGCTTGGCCGGCTGGCGTTCTCCCATGGCAACGCTCTTGCCGAACATCATCTCGACCAACTGGGCGGTCTTGTAAGGCGGGCGGACATCGCCTACCAAATATCCCTGGCGCAGGACGGCAATTTTATGGCACAGGCCTTCCACGTCCTCCAACTTGTGGGAAACGAACAACACCGTCCGACCCTGTTCGGCCAGCAAACGAAGGGCGGCGAACAATTTTTCCTTCTGGGCGGCGCTGATTCCCGTGGTCGGCTCATCGAAAATGAGAACCCGCGCCCCCAACCAGAGCAGACGCAGGATTTCCAACTGCTGGCGCTCGCCGACCGTCAGGGTGTCCACATAAGCGTCGGGGTCGAGGGAAAAACCGAACTGGTCAGCCAAAGCCCGAAAGTCGCGCTTGGCCGCCGCCCGGCCGGGAAGCAAACCGCCCTTGCGTCCGAGGATAAAATTGTCGATGACGCGCATGGGCGGAAAATCGAGCGGATCCTGATGCAGCATGCCGATCCCGTGGCGGATGGCGTCAGAAGGGGAATGGATGACCACCGGGCGGCCGTCGAGGCGAATCTCGCCGCGGTCCGCCCGAATGAAACCGGATAAGACCTTCATCAAGGTGCTCTTGCCAGCCCCGTTTTCGCCCAGAATGCCCTGGATGGTCCCTGCCGGCACGCTCAAGGTGATTCCCACATTGGCATGTACGCGGCCGAACGTTTTGTGGATATCGTACAGCGCAACGTCCATGGCGTCCTTTCGTCAACAAGGAGAAGAAGGGGGAAGGCCGGTCGGCCCTCCCCCTTGAAACACAACGCTATTCCCCAGAAACGCTCTGGCCCTGCATGCCCTCGAGCAATTGCGGCAGGTACCAGATTTGCTGATCCGTGGCGATCTCGCCATCGGCCAGATAAGGTGTACCATCCTGCAGGTTGAGCGGGCCGGTCCACAGGTTCAGACCGCCGGCCAGTTCGCCGATGAACTGATTCAGGAGGGCAGAGGCATCGGGGCTCAGGGCCGGGCCGGGAACGAAGCCGACCGCGCTGGTGTCGAGATTGTTGATGTCAGCCCAATCCGGACCGTTCCACTGGAACGAGGAAGTCCAGGTGCCATTGATGGCCGATTGGATGGTGGCCAGGTAAGCCGGGCCCCAGTTGAAGTACGGCACACCCAGACAGACCGCATCCGCGCCTTCGCAAGCGCCAATGAAGTCGTAGGGGATCGCCCAAACCTGTTCGCCAGCGGCGCGCAGGCGGGAGGCTTCGGTCAGGGCCTCGGTGGTGTCAATGCCCGAGATGACCACGTCGTAGCCGGTGTTGAAGAAGTCGTCGGCGACCTGGGTCGGGTCGGCGGTGACGCCGGGGATGTTGAACCAGAAGCCAATCCAGGTGACCTTAAATTGCAGGGCGGCCGGGTCATTGCCCAGGTACTCGCTCCAGCAATAGCGGGCGCCCAGGTAGGCCGAGGCAGCCAGGCGGCGGGTCTCGTCGTTGATCAGCGGGCCGAGATAGCCAATCTGACCGGTCTGGGTGGTCAGAGCGGCAGCGCAGCCAGCGATCATCTTGCCGTATTCCATCCGGCCCATGATGTTGACCATGTTGTCCATCGGGATGTAGGCGTTGCCCTCTGCCCAGACCTGGTCGCCGGAGGCCATGATGACAAAGATGTCGGGATGCGCCTGGGCAAACTCGGTAGAACTATCTTTCATGTCATCCGAGTTGAAGATGATGAGGCGCGCGCCCTGAGCGACCAGTTCTTCGGCCAACTGAGCGGGGGTGGTGCCGGGGCGGTCAGCCGGGTTGACGCGGTCCAGATAAATCATGCGAGCGCCGGGCAGATTCTCTTCGACGTAGAGCCCGGCCTCGTAGTGGGCCTGACTCCAGCCGCGGTCGTTGTAGGGGCCAACCAGCAGCATGCCGAAGACGAACTCTTCGGGCTGCGCTTCGGTGGCGGCGGATTCGGTCGCGGCGGCCTCGGTCGCGGCGGCTTCGGTGGCCGCCGTCCCGCTGCCAGTCGTCGTCTCGGTGGCGGCCGGCTTGCAGGCGGTCAACAGCATGGCAAAGGCCATCAACAACAGAGCAAGGCGAAAGATATTCTTGCGCATTTCGATACTCCTCCTAACATAGATCGTGGTGAATAAGATTCGAACGGGCAACAAAACGAGCGGTCAATCATCTAGCGTTCAACCACCTCCTTTCCCAAGCAATTATCACCTCCAAATTCGTCACGAAACAGCCGCAATTTTGCCGATTTTAACACATTCACAGACTCACGGCACAATCCACGTGCCGGTTTCGCCCTTGAGGGCGCGGCCGATGTTCTCCGGGTTGGTGATGAGCGCCTTGCCGTTGGGATTGGCCTCCAGGAACCAGATGATGGCCTGGATTTTGGGGGCCATCGAGCCTTTGGCGAAATGCACGCCTTCGGCCAGGTACTGCTTGGCCTCGGCGAGGGTCATCTTATCGATCCACTTCTGGTCGGGTTTGCCGAAGTTGAGGGCTACTTTTTCGACCGCGGTGGAGATGACGAACAGATCGGCGTTGATTTCGCGCGCCAGCAGGCTGGAGGCGTAGTCCTTATCGATGACCGCCGCCGTGCCAACATACTCGCCGTTGCCCTTGTCAATGACCGGGATGCCGCCGCCGCCCACCGTGATGACGATGATGCCGGCGTTGAGCAGGGTCTTGACCGTATCAAGTTCGACTACCTCCTTGGGCAGGGGCGAGGCGACGACGCGCCGCCAGCCGCGGCCAGCGTCTTCGACCACATCCCAACCCATCTCGTTCTTGCGGCGCATCGCCTCGGCCTCATCCATGAAGCCGCCGATGGGCTTGCTGGGATTCTTGAAGGCCGGGTCGTCTTTGTCCACCAGAACCTGGGTGATCACGGTGGCGACGTTCTTTTTGATGCCGCGCCGGTAGAGTTCGTTCTGCAGATTCTGCTGGAGGGCGTAGCCGATAGCGCCCTGGCTGTCGGCCCCGCACACGTCCAGCGGGACCTCGTGCATGCCCTCGACCTTGGCCGCGATTTCCGAGCGGCGCAGGATGAAGCCGACCTGCGGCCCGTTGCCGTGACCGATGGCCACATCCCAGCCGGCCTCAATCATGTCGGCGATGTGGTAGCAGGTCTCTTTCGCGGCCTGATATTGGTCTTCGACCGTCTTGTGTTGTTCGTCCTTGATGAGTGAGTTGCCGCCGATGGCGACGACAGCGAGTTTTTTCGTTTTATCTGTCATGAGTTCTCCTTGTCTTGTATAAAAGATGTATCAGGTATCCAGGTAGACAGGTAATCTGCCTGGTCTTCATGGATGGCTTTCTCGCCGAATTCCTGCGCGCCGGCGCGGCGATTACGGATGTAGGTCATGTAGCCATTCAGCGCTTGTTCGGTCTGGCGAATCAGTTTGTAAAGCGTCTCGAAATCCGGTTGGCTGATATAGTCCAACACGCGGGCGTCAATTAAATGCGCCAGGGTCTCGTTCAGTTCGCCGCGCGCAATCGAGTAATAACGCAGGCTGTCCAGGTAGTGGTAGCGCCCGTAAGCCTCACCGATATTGGCGGTGACGCCTTTTGCCGAGCGGCGGATTTGCGCATACAGGTCGAATTTCTCGTCAGGAGGCAGAGTTTTCGAGAACTCGTGCACCTTTGCCATCACCTCAAGCGCCAGTTGATAGCATTCCAGGTCCTCGAAGCCGCGCTTGCCCGGCGTTCCCGGCGAGTGGTACAGAGGCCGCTTTTCGCTCATATTCCTCCTTGCCCTGTCTACCTGCTACCTGTCTACCTGCTACCTGTCTACTTGCTACCTGTCTACCTGTTCCCTGTCTACTACATCATCCCATCGTCAGCGCCATGACCGCCTTTTGAGCGTGCAGGCGGTTTTCGGCCTCATCATAGACGACCGAGTTGGGGCCGTCAATCACGCCGTCGGTGACTTCGATGTTGCGGTCGGCGGGCAGGGGGTGCATGTAGATGGCATCCGGCTTGGCGAGGGCCATCTTGCGCTCGTCGGTAATCCAGTGCGAGTACTTCTTGATGATTTTCGCGCCCTCTTCCGGGTCCGGCGTATGGACCATCGCGCCCCACGACTTGGCGTAGATGATGTCGGCGTCCTTGAAGGCTTTCTCCATCCCGTCCGGATCGGAGATGACCTCGAAGCCGGCGCCGTACTTTTTGGCCTCGGCCTCGGCCTGGTCCATGATTTCCGGCATCAGGCGGAATTCCGGCGGGTGGACGAGGGTCACATCCAGCCCGAAGCGCGGCATCTGCAGGATGAGCGACTGCGGCACCGACATCGGCTTCTGGTACGAGGCGGCGTAGGCCCACGAGACGACCATCTTCTTGCGGCGCAGGTCGCGGCCCTTCTTCTCGACGATGGTCATCAGGTCAGCCAGAATCTGGAAGGGGTGGTAGATGTCGCACTGCATGTTCAGCACGGGGACGCGGCTATACTTGGCCACCTCGCTGATGTACTTGTTGCCCACGCCCCAATCCACGTGGCGGATGGCAATGCCGTCGTAGTAGCGGCCAAAGATTTCACCGATTTCCTTGGGGGTATCGCCGTGGGCGATTTGGGTGGTGCGACTCTCGATGAACGCGCCGTGTCCGCCCAGTTGGGCGATGCCAGCCTCGAAGGAGCCGCGCGTGCGCGTGGACGAGAAGAAGAACAGCATCGCCAGCACCTTGTCGCGCAGATAGGCGTGCGGTTCATTCAGGGCGCGTTTGCGCTTCAGGTCGAAAGCCACATCGAGGACGGTTTCGACTTCTTCTTTCGTAAAATCCAGGTCGCCGATCAGGTCTCGGCCGTGAAGGAAGGTTTGCATGGTTGTTAATCTCCGTTTGTTGTAAATAAAAGTGTGTCAAGTGCACAGGTATCAGGTATACAGGTAGTAGGTATGCAGGTAGTAGGTATACACGTACACAGGTCCGTCCTATCTTTCCCTGTTTCCCTGTTTCCCTGTTTCCCTGTTTACCTGTTTCCCTGTTTCCCTGTTTCCCTGTTTACCTGTTTCCCTGTTTCCCTGTTTCCCTGTTTACCTGTTTCCCTGTTTACCTGTTTACCTGTCTACCCGTCTACCCGTCTACCTGCCTACCTACTCCATCGCTCCCAGCACCAGCGCCAACAGCGCCATGCGCATCACGACGCCGTTGAAGGCCTCCTGCCAGTAGCGGCTCCAGCGGGTGATGTCCACATCGGTCGGGACCTCGTCCATGCGCGGCAGGGAGTGGAGCAGGATGGCGTCGGACTTGGCTTTGGTGGCGAGCAGTTCGCGGGTAATCTTGTAGTTGGCGGGGGTCAGGCCCACCTCGCCCTTGCGCTCGTCGCGGGACTTGGTGTAGTCCGGCTGGACGACCGGCTCGACCAGGATGACGTCCGCGTCGGCGATCGCCTGCTCGACATGCTCGGCCTCGCGGAAATTGAGGCTGTACTGGCGCAACTCGGCCTTGAATTCCTCGGTCAGCGACATGTCGGGCGGGGAGACGAAGGTGATGGGGCAGTCGAACTGCGTCAGGGCGTAGGCCAGCGAGTGCATCGTGCGCATGCGCATATCGCCCACCGCCAGCCACTTCAAGCCGTCAATCGTGCCTTTCTCTTTCAGCACCGTGTACAGGTCGGTCAGAATCTGGGTCGGGTGTTCGCCCCAGCCGTCGCCGCCGTTGATGACGGGAATGGATGCCCACTTGGCCGCCTCGTGCGGCGCGCCCTGCTGGAAGTGACGCATGACGATGACATCGCCGTAGAACTCCAGCATCTTGACCGTGTCCTTGATGGACTCCT
Organism: Chloroflexota bacterium; assembly: GCA_019873655.1. Taxonomy (GTDB): domain Bacteria; phylum Chloroflexota; class Anaerolineae; order Anaerolineales; family Villigracilaceae; genus JAFGSI01. Next base: position 80,729 of record JAIOAU010000003.1, read on the forward strand.
GGTAGAAGTCCCCGGCGCGGGTCATCTTGGCGTCGGCGAAACCGGTCACGTGACCGCCCAGGCGGTGCATGGCCGCCTCGTGCGCCAGACGGGTGCGCGTGGACGGCTGATAGAAGGCCGTCACCAGGGTCTTCTCCTTGAGCAGGTCGCTGTTGCGACGCTGCACGGCAATCGGCTCCAGTTCAGCCGCTACATCGAAGATATGGAAAAACTCGTTCCGTTCGAAATCCTTGAGGGACAGAATGTCCCGGCCAGCAAAACTACGCATGTTTACCTCCGAGTAAGAATAGATATCTACAGCGCTTCTGCGACGCGCTGTCCTCTTGAAAACACCAACCGATCCACGAAGATCAATCTATCCCTGCCCGACTCTCCTCACCACATGGAATCGGAAATAACCGGGCCGGAAATAACTTTGCGAAGCATCCATTACGCGGCCGTTCTCGGCATACAAGCGCGCCACAAAGTGAAGCAAGACATCGTCGCGCTGGACCTGCAACGCACGCGCCACCTCCGGGGTCGCCCCGATGGCGCGAATCTCCGTACGTGAATGAGAGAGTTTGGGCGTTCCGCGGCTCAACAACAGGTCGAGAACCGAACCCGAAAAGCCGTTCCCCAGGTCATCCTCGCTGAGCACGTCGGCGGGCAGGATGTCAATCAGATAGGCGATGGGGGTATTTTCGGTGTAGATGACGCGCTCGACGCGGGTCAAGAGCGTTCCGGGAGCAACTCCCAACGCCTCTGCCTCAGCAGGGTTTGCCTGCGCCTGCTCGACCTTGAGTTCGCCCATCCGCACCTTCAGGCCAATCCGCTGGGCCAGCGTCTCGATGCTTTCCAGGACCTCCAGCCCGCTCTCGATGACCGGAATCTTGCCCACCACGAAGGTGCCGACTCCCTGTCGGCGGCGAATCAGACCCCGCCCCTCGATGGCGCGCATGGCCTCGCGCAGCGTCGCCCGCGACACGCCCAATTGCTTCGCCAGATAGGGTTCGGACGGCAACTGGCTTTCGGCCGGCATCGACTCAATCATCTGAATGAGTTCGGCCTGCAAACGACGAAACGGAAACTGTGTCATATCCTCCTCCTATTTTGCCGGCCCTTCGACGACCGGCACAAATTTGAAATGAATCGCGTCCACCAAACCGCGATCCGTGATCCGCAATTCAGGGATGACCGGCAGAGCCAGCAGACTCAATTGCATGTTGGGATTGTTCAACTGGCAGCCACAGGCCCGGAATCCCTCCAGAACGCTTTCGGCCCGCATAGCCACGATCTCCGCCCGCTCGGTAGCCATCAGACCGGCCAATTGCAAGTCCACCTGACCAATGATCTCCCCCTCTTTGACGACCACCTGTCCGCCGCCCGAGGCGGCCAGAGCGTTGGCCGCTGCCGCCATGCTGGCCTCGTCGGTGCCAACCACGATGAGATGATGACTATCATGCGCCACCGTGGAGGCGACCGCGCACCTGGCGCGGAAACCGAACCCGCTCACCAGCCCCACCTGCACCGTCCCGCTGCCGCGATGACGCTCGATCAAGGCCACCTTGGCCAGATCATTCTCCAAACTCGGGCGAATCTCGCCGCCCTCGACCGTCACGGGCAATTTCAGATGCCGGGTAGTAGCCTGGTTTTCGATGACGCCGATCACATTACACATCACCTGTCCGCCGTCGGCCGACTCAACCGGCAGACGGAAATCCTCCGCCTTCATCTTCTTTCCGAGATGGACCGAACGCGTCGCCCAGGCCGGATAGCGCACGACGGGCAGTTCGAGCAGCAACTTGCCCCGGTCCGCAGCAACCACACCGCGGGCAATGACCATCGAGACCTGGAAATTCTTCAAATCGTTGACCAGCAAAATATCCGCCCAGCGGCCAGGCGCAATCTGACCGATTTCGCGGCTCAGGCCGAAGTGCTCGGCGATATTGAGGGTCGCCATCTGAATAGCCGTCATCGGCGATACGCCCTCGGCAATGGCGTGACGCACCACCCGATCCATGTGGCCGTGAATGAGCGTCTCCGCATGCGCATCGTCGTTGCAGAGCAGGAAATGGCGCGGGTCCAGACGCATTTTGGTGATCGCTTTAACTTGGGCGGCCACATCATGCCAGGCCGAACCATAGCGCATCATCACCTTCATCCCCTGGCGGGCGCGGGCAATGGCATCCTCCAGGCGCGTCCCCTCGTGGTCATCTTCCGGGCCGCCGGCCACGTAGCCATGGAACGCCCGTCCGAGGTCGGGCGAGGCGTAGTGTCCGCCAACCACCTTGCCCAGGCGGCGGGCGGCGACGATTTCCGCAATCATCTTTCGGTCGCCGGCGGCCACGCCCGGGAAGTTCATCACCTCGCCCAGGCCGATGACGCCCTCCCAGCCGAGCGCCTCGGCCACCTCCTCCGGCCCGAGGTCCGCGCCGGGCGTCTCGAACCCCGGCGCAGCCGGCACACAGGACGGCACCTGCACCCAGACGTGAATCGGCTGGCGGCGCGCCTCGTCCACCATCAAGCGGATGCCTTTCAGCCCAAACACATTGGCAATCTCGTGCGGATCGACGAACAGACCGGTCGTCCCATGCGGCAGGACGGCGCGCACGAACTCGGTCACGGTCAGCATCCCCGACTCGATGTGTACATGGGCATCCAGCAGGCCAGGGACAAGGTATTTGCCGTTGGCGTCGAGGACCAGCGTGGTGTTCGAATCGATCGTATGGGAGGCATCCGGCCCCACGTAAGCCACGCGCCCCTCTTTCACGGCTACATCGGTATCAGGGATGATCTCCCCCGACTGGACGCACACCCACGTGCCATTCTTGATGACCAAATCGGCGGGTTTGCGCCCCATGGCTACATCAATCAGACTCTTCACGATTGCAGGCGTCTTCATCGTTTCTCCTTCTCCCAGCATCGAGACGATACGATAAACGAGACAAATCTCATCCGGTTTACTGGCCGCCGCCGACCAGACGCTTCGCCGCCCGATTGTGATTCTCCGCCAACCGAGTCTCGTCCACCGTGACCAGTTGCCTCTCCCGCACCACGAACTGGCCGCCCACGACGGTGTAGTCCACGCGCCCCGGCTGACAGAAAACGACCGCCGCGACTGGATCGTGCAGCGCGCCGGCATAATCGAGGCGGTTCAGGTCGATCGCAAAGAAATCGGCGCATTTCCCGACCTCCAGACTGCCGATGTCGCTGCGCCCCAGCACCGCCGCCCCGCCGCGCGTCGCCAGCCAGAGGGCATCGCGGGCCGTCAGCAGTTTGCGGGAAGGATCGTTGGAAAGCGAGAAACCGGTGATTCCCTCCCGGACGCGCGCCAACAGCATCGCCTGACGCGCCTCGGCCAGCAGGTGTGAGCCGTCATTGGAAGCCGATCCATCCACCCCTAGCCCGACTTTGACGCCCGCCGCCAGATATTCCTTGATCGGCGCAATGCCGGAGGCCAGGCGCATGTTCGAGGTCGGACAGTGCGCCACGCCGCAGCCATGCCGGGCAAACACGCCAATCTCCTGTTCATTGACCCAGACGGCATGCGCAAACCAGACATCCTCGCCCACCCAGTCCAATTCCTGCATGTAACCGACCGGCCGATGGCCGAATTTCTGCAGGCAAAATTGCTCCTCGTCCTCGGTCTCAGCCAGATGGGTGTGGAGGTGAACGCCGTACTGACGCGCCAGCCGCGCCGATTCGCGCATCAGGTCGCCGGTCACGCTGAAGGGCGAACAGGGGGCGAGGACGATCTGAACGCGCGCGCCCGACTTCGGGTCATGATAGGTTTCGATCAGACGCTGACTGTCACGCAGGATGGTCTCCTCGCTGTCGACCACCGAATCGGGCGGCAAACCGCCTTTCGACTCGCCCAGACTCATCGAGCCGCGCGACGCCTGCAAGCGGAGGCCGACTTCCAGCGCGGCGGCAATCTCATCGTCCAGGCGCGAACCGTTCGGGTAGAGATAAAGATGATCCGAGGCGGTGGTGCAGCCCGAAAGAGCCAGTTCGGCCAGAGCGGTCTGCGTGGAAATATAAATATCTTCCGGCGTGAGCCGCGCCCAGATCGGATAGAGCGTCTTCAACCAGTTGAACAGGTTGGCATCCTGGGCGGCAGGCACCGCGCGGGTGAGGGTCTGGTAAAAGTGATGGTGGGTGTTCACCAGGCCCGGCAACACAATATGCCCGCGCAGGTCGAGGACTTCATCGGCGGTTGTGTGGCGCAAATCCGAGACTTGCGCTACTTCTTCAATAAATCCATCACGGACAAAAAGACCACCATCGGGAATCTCCCGCCGGTGGTCGTCCATCGTTACAAGATAAACATGCTTGATGAGGAGAGTGGACATAATGACGAATGAGGGAATAGTCTAGTTGTCTGACAACCATCTATAGTTTAGCAAAAAAAGAAGAGGCTGTCAATAATTCGATCCTTATATTCGGATACTTGTCCTTCTCCAGCACAGACCTTTGCAGAAAGAGGCGAAAACGAATCCGAATCGGAGCAAGACTCTCATGTATAATCAAGATGATTAGGGCGTCTGAAGACTGGGCCAAGGAAAAGGCAAACGCATCGGACGGCCAGTCGCAATCAGTCTCCCTGACAGCGCCAAGATGAATCGCCTCCCCTCGATTTCCCGCCGCGATTTCCTGCAATTAATCGGTTTGGGGCTGACCAGCCTGCTCATCGAGCCGTTCGAATCGGCCGCCGCCAAAAGCGACCCGCCCATATTTACCCATGGCCGCCGCGATTTGCCTTTCGTGGCTTTGACTTTCGATGATTGTTACCTGTTCTATGAATTGTGCCGGCTGGAACAGTTCCTGGAAAGCCAACCCGGCTTGAAAGTAACCTTCTTTCCCGTCGGCGTCGCGCTGGAGAATATTGGCAGGCGCGATCGTCAACTGCGGTCGCGCCTGTACCAAAGGGGACACGAATTCGGTTACCACAGTTACGACCATACGCTTCCCAGCACGCTGAACACCCAGGAGATGCTCGCAGATTACGACCGCTGGCTGGAGACGCTCAGCAAATGGATCGGCGAGACGCCCTCTGTACGGTTTGCACGGCCTCCCTTTGGCGAACGCAGCAGGTCCTTCCTGGAGATGTGCGCGGCGCAAAATCTGGTCGTAGCCATGTGGTCAACCGACTGGCCGGCAGCCCTCAGTCCGAACATCTCCCCAAACAACCGGGTTCAGGCAGGAGACATCATCATCTTCCACACCCGTGACGCAGACATCAACAGTCTCCCGCGGGTGATCGATCTGTTAGCCGAGCGCCGTTTGTCCCCCCTGACGATGAGTGAATTATATTTTTACAGCCTGGGGGTTCCGCCCACCGCTGACTGCGACGGACCTGCCCCGCGAACTGGCCGACAGCATTATTATCCCAAATAAGGTCATCTTCTTTGACGGCGGCCATCAGCAGATTGGATTAAATCTTCGCCTTTCGCAGCCGCAAACTATTGCTGACCACGAACACACTGCTGAACGCCATCGCCCCCGCGGCCAGCATGGGATTCAAATATCCAAGTGCGGCGGCAGGGATGAGAATCACATTGTAGAAGAACGCCCAAAAGAGATTTTGTTTGATGGTGCGCAGCGTCCGCCGCGAGAGGCGGATGGCGCGCGCCACCCCGCGCAAATCGCCGCTGATGAGCGTGACCGGCGCGGCGGCCATGGCCACGTCAGTACCTGTGCCGATGGCGATGCCCACGTCGGCCTGGGCGAGGGCGGGCGCGTCGTTGACGCCGTCGCCAACCATAGCCACAACGTCAAGAGTCGAACGTCGAAAGTCGGGCTTTTGACCTTCGACTTTTGACTGTAATTTTTTAACCTCCTCCGCCTTCCCCTCCGGCAGCACTTCGGCCAGCACGATGTCAATCCCCACCTGCTTCGCAATCGCCTCGGCGGTCTTGCGATTGTCGCCCGTCATCATCGCCACCTTGAGACCCATGCGGTGCAACTCCTCAACCGCCTCAACCGCCCCGTCCTTGAGCGTATCGGCCACGGCAATGACGCCGCAAACCTGACCGTCCACCGCCACCAGCATGGTCGTCCTGGCCTCGGATTGCAGGCGCTCGACCTCCGCCTCCAGCCCGTTGAGCGGATAGCCGCGCGCCGTCATCATGCGCAGACTGCCCACCACCACGCGGCGGCCCTCCACCTCGGCCTCCACGCCCGCCCCGGCCTCGGCGCGGAACCTGGCCGGTTCGGCCAGTGACAGGCCGCGGGTCGTGGCCTCGGCCCAAATCGCCTCGCCGAGCGGATGTTCCGAGCCTTTTTCCACCGAGGCAGCCAGTCTCAATAAGTCATTAGTCATTAGTGAATAGTGAGTAGTAGCGCCATCAGAAAGCGGTCCACTCACCACTAATAACTGTTCACTAATTACTACATCAGTAACCGCCGGTTGTCCCTTCGTCAGCGTGCCGGTCTTGTCGAGCGCCACCACGTTCACGCGCCCGGCGCGTTCCAGCGCCTCGCTGCTGCGGAAGAGGACGCCCAACTCGGCGCCCTTGCCCGCGCCGACCATCACCGCCGTTGGCGTGGCGAGGCCCATCGCGCACGGACAGGCGATGACCAGCACCGCCACCATGTTGATGAGCGCCCGCGTGAAGTCGCCCGGCGCGCCGAAGAAATACCAGCCCGCAAACGTCAACAGGGCCACGCCGACCACCGCCGGGACGAAGACCGCCGAGACGCGGTCGGCCAGCCGCTGAATCGGCGCTTTGCTGCCCTGCGCATCCTCCACCAGGCGGATGATTTGCGCCAGGGCGGTCTCGCGGCCGACCTTCGTCGCCTCGACCTTGAGCAGGCCGAGTTTGTTGAGCGTCGCGCCGATGACCGGCTCGCCCGGCCCCTTCTCCACCGGCAGAGACTCGCCCGTCAGCATCGATTCGTCCACCGCCGAGCGGCCCTCCACCACCACGCCGTCGGTCGGGATTTTCTCGCCCGGCCGCACCAGCATCAGGTCGCCGACGCGCACGTCGTCGGTCGGGACCTCCATCTCCACGCCATCGCGAATCACCCGCGCCGTCCTGGCGCGCAGGCCCATCAGTTTCTTGATGGCTTCGGACGTGCGTCCCTTCGCCCGCGCCTCCAGGAACTTGCCCAGGCGGATGAGCGTGATGATGACCGCCGCCGTTTCCAGATAGACGTGTCCCTCCAGCCAGCCGAAGACAATCGGCAGCGAGTACAAGTACGCCGCCGACGAGCCGAGCGCAATCAGCACGTCCATGTTGGCCGAGCCGTTGCGCAGCGCCTTCCACGCGCCCACATAATACTGCCCGCCGACGTAGAACTGCACCGGCGTCGCCAGCAGGAGCATGACCCAGTTCGTCCAGGCGGCGTGCGCCCAGTGGCCGAGCAGTCCCAGGTCGCGCCCCATAGAGAAGAGGAACAGCGGGACGGTGAACAACAGACCGACGAGGAGAAGATGACGCTGCTGGCGGATTTCCGCCTGACGCGCCTTCTGTTCGGCGTCCTCGACCTCGCCGCCCGTCTCGACCGCCTCGAACCCGGACCTGGCGACGGCCGCGCGTATCTCGGCCTGGGTCGCCACCGTCGGCACGTACCGCACCCGCGCCCGGCCGGTGACGAGCGAAACCTGGGCCTCCAGCACTCCCTCCACCTTGAGCAGCGCCCGCTCCAGCCGCCGGGCGTCGTTGTCGTCTGCCAGGCGGCGGATGAGCAGGTCGGCCTCGCCGGTCGCCACCCCGTAGCCGGATTTCTGGACGCGGGCGATGAGGTCCGGCAGGGAGACGGCGGCCGGGTCGAAGGTCACGGCGGCGCGCTCGGACGAGAGATTGACCGCCGCGGCCTCCACGCCGGGCAGTTTCTTCAGTCCGCGCTCGACCGTCGCCACGCAGTTGGCGCAGGTCATGCCGGTGATGGGAAGGGTGATTTGCCTGGCCTCAGCCATAGATTATTGACCGTACCAGTCCAGTTTCCACTGTTCCATCTGTTCGATTTCCGCCCGTTGCGCCGCAAGAATCGCCTGCGCCAGGTCGCGAATCTCGGCGTGTTCGGTTTTTTGCAGCGCGTCCTGCGCCATGGCAATCGCGCCCTCGTGATGCGGAATCATCGCCTCGATGAAACGCAAGTCATAGGGGACAGAGGGGTCATCGGCGACTTCCATCGGCCCCATGTGAATGTGCAGGCCTTCGGTTGGAGGCAGGTCGGGATACCAGGCCTCCCGCCAGGCGCGCATTTGGGCGATTTCGGCTTCCTGGGCGGCCAGGATGGCCTCGGCCAGCGCCCGCAATTCGGGGCGCTCGGCCTGTTCCAACGCCTGACGCGCCATCTCCACCGCGCCCTGATGGTGGATAATCATGCTGTCCAGGAACAGGGCATCATACGGAACAGAGGCCGACTCGGCGGCTGAATGCGCTTCGTGTGGGGAGGCCGCTGGAGCCGCCGACTGGCAGGCCGTCAGAAACAGCAAAAGAACGAGAAAAGCAAGCCGCTTCATGTCCGACTAACCGGCGGCGGGGTAATTGATTTCTGCCAGCAGCGCCTTGATTTTGGCCTCGTCGGCGGGCGGCTCGAAATGGACGACCACCGTCTTCGTCTCGGCGCTGGCGCGGACGTCTTTCACCCCTTCCAACTCGATGAGTTCGGTCTGGATGGTGTGGACGCAGTGTCCGCAGGAAATGTTGGGAACGGAATAGGTGACGATTTGCATGAGAAACTCCTTTGAAACTCAAGGGGTGGAAGACCCCATGATTGTCTGGCCCAAAATGGTCAGCACCCTGACGACCTTGGGATCGATTTTCTTCGGATTGCCCGAAAGGCTGCCCAAACTTTCCAGTCTTCCCGATTTGAGAGCCACATAGAAGGTAACCAAAACCGCCCCCCTCATGGTGGGGATCTCGGCGCCTTTTGAAATAATCGACTCGACCTCCGCAAAGGGAATTTGGCGCTTTCCAATGGTAATCAACTTTGCAGCCGGATCGATGATAACCCGCCCTCTCCTTGCCCTGTTGTACAAATAGAAAGTTGCAAAGCCCAGGAATAGAATGATTCCCAGGAATTGAAAGACATTTCCCAGGGAAACATCGTCGGCGGGATCGAGAAATCGAATGACCACCGATGGCATCATCGCCAACGCGCCAAGCGTTGCCATTCCGATGAGAACGAGCAGCGTCCAGGTAAGGCAACCCGCCCCGCCCAGCGAGACTTTCCCATCGGCCGCCTTGGTCAACGTTCCCCCGTCTATTTTGATTTTTTCCACGGTCATTTTATCTCCTTAACGATGATTATCCGAACAGGCGGTCCAAACTTCGATAAATTATAACTAAAATTATCATATTTATCAACTAAATTCGCGAGCAACGGCTTTCCGCCCGCCTCGCTGACCATCTGGAAAGGCGGCCCCCGGCGCGCAAATGGATGGCGTTCCCGTAGAACGTTGGCGCCGATTGCGTGTTATTATTGACAAAATCCCCCACTTTAGGAGCCATCATGTCCCGCCTTGCCATTATCACCGACACCGACTCTTCCCTGCCGCTCGACCTGGCGCAAAAGCACGGCGTCGTCCAGGTGCCGATTATCATCCAATTCGGCGAAGAATCGTTCAAGGACGTGTACGAAATCAACAACGAGATCGTCTTCCCGCGCATCGACCGGGAGGGGAAACTGCCCACCACGGCCGCGCCCGCGCCGGGTCAGTTTGCCGAGGCGTTCCGGGCCGCCTTCGATTCCGGCGCGCAGGAAATCCTGTGCCTGAACATCAGCAGCGAGATGAGCGCCACCTACGCCTCCGCCCGTCAGGCCGCCGAGATGTTCCCCGGCAGGCGCATCGAGGTCATGGACAGCCGCAGCCTGGCGCTCGGGCAGGGCTGGATGGCCCTCGCCGCCGCCGAGGTCGCGGCGCGCGGCGGGTCCATCGAGGAGGCCATCGCCGCGGCAGAAGACATCCGCAGCCGCACCTATCTCTTCGGCGCGCTGGCCACGCTGAAGTACATCGCCATGAGCGGACGCGTCAGCCACCTGGCCGCCGGCATGGCCGGTTTGCTCGACATCAAGCCAATCCTCTCGCTGCAGAACGGCAAACTCTCGCTCCTGGAGAAAATCCGCACGCAGAGCAAGGCCTGGGCGCGGGCGGTCGAGTTGACGGTTGAGGCCGCCGCCGGTCGGCGCATCGAAAAGATGGCGATTCTGAACGTCAACTGCCGCGAGGCCGCCAAGCAGTTCGAGGCGCAACTGCGCGCCGCCCTGCCCTGCCCCGCGGACATCCTGCACGCAGACATGAACCCCGGCCTCTCCTGCCACACCGGCGCGGGGATGGTGGCGGTGGTGTTCGTGGTCGAGAAATAGCAGTCTGGCCGAAAAAAATATTCGACTGTCCCAAAAGGCTTGTCTCTTTTGGGACAGTCGTTTTTTGTATGCGGGGAAGAATCGGCCCGCGGAACGTTCTACTTATTCTTGCACGCTCCGTTGGGAGGAACGTTTGAATCCCAGTAACAGGCCTGGTTGGCGTTGCAGGCCTGGGGATTGGTGTTGTATTGCGAGCAGTCCACCACCGGCGGGGAGGACTGGGCGTCTGTGGCCTCCGGCGTCTCCGGCATGGTCAAATGCGGCGGCTCCGGATCAATGACCATGACCAAGTCGGTATCGCCGAAGACCTCGACCAGGCCGCCATAAATCCAGCAAGTGCCGTTGATGGCCGGGTCGAAAATCATCCAGGCGTCGCCACGGCTGTTGCGCGCCCGAATCCCATATTCGCTGCCGGCGGCAACAAAACTGCGCACCGGATAATCGCGCGTCGGCCCCGAGCGGCAGTTGGCATCGGTCAGGACGCGCAAGCCGGGATGATGGAATCCAACCGGGAGAACGAAGAGGTCGCCTTCGGTCTCCACACTGGTTCCGGGCGTCCAGCAGCGGACGGCCATTCCTGAACCTGCCGTCTGGTCGAGCGGCCGGTGCGGCGGCTCAGGGTCCACAATAGCAGTCGGGTCCACCTGGAACCAGGCGATGTCGTCGTCAATCCAGGCGATGTCATCGTCGATCGCCAGAATGCGGAACCACTGACCGGCGTCCAGCGCGGCGATTTGTTCGTAGGCCATATCCGGCGCAGCATAACAGCCGACCGACTCGGCCACCCTCAGAACAGGTGGCCGGATGGTCTGAGTCTGGGTCAGGTCGCCTTCGGTTTCGACTTTATCGCCAGGCGCCCAGCAGCGGACAGACATCCCCGAACCCGCCGCCTGGTCGAGCGGGCGGTGCGGCGGATTGGGGTCCACAACAGCAGTCGGGTCCACCTGGAACCAGGCAATGTCGTCGTCAATCCAGGCGATGTCATCGTCAATCGCCAGAATGCGGAACCACAGCCCCGCATCCAGGCTGACCACCTGGTCATTGGTCGTTCCCGGCGCCGCATAACAGCCGACCGTTTCCAAGACTCTTAGGACAGGGACTTGGATGATGGGAACCCGGGTCAGGTCGCCGCTGACTTCGACCTTGTCGCCGGGCGCCCAGCAGCGGACGGCCATTCCTGAACCCGCCGCCTGGTCGAGCGGGCGGTGCGGTGGATTGGGGTCCACAACAGCAGTCGGGTCCACCTGGAACCAGGCGATATCGTCGTCAATCCAGGCGATGTCATCGTCAATGCCCACGATCTCGAAAGACTGCCCCAGTTCCAGCAGGGCTGCCTGTCCATAGTTCGCCCCCGGCCCGTAAAAACAGCCGGTCTGTTCGGCGACCGTCAGAATGGCAGGCGCGGCAGTCGCAACGGCATCGGGAGCCTGGCTGGTTTCTTCTGTCGTCGGCAAGGTGCAGGACGGAAGCAGCAGGACGACCAGAAGTAAAATAATGGGAAAATACAGGCGTGTTTTCATCTTTCTTCTCCTTTCAGGGCGCCACCCCTCGACAAAATCAAAAATTTCCACCGCCTCTCTCGAATAGAGGACCCGGTGGAAATTTGGTCGCTTGATAAACCCTCGCCATCTGACTTCTCCTGCTGATATAACGCCGGCAAAGCAGGCGATGGCGAGCGGCGTGCTCAAATGCTGGTTGCACGCTCAGTATAGAACGCCATTGCACAAAATACAATTCGACCATTGGTACCGTCGAATGGTTCCCAAAAACGAAGCGCCCGCCATCCTGTTCTTGCTACGGCTCGCCTGAAAGAGGCTGTGGTAAGATTCTTGCATGTCCATCTCCCCCCTGCTCTACATTCACGGCTCCGACAGCAGCGGGCAGACCTACAAAGCGCAGGTCATCCGCCGCGTTTTCCCCGACCTCATCGCCCCCGACTTTACCGGCCCGCTGGCGGAGCGCATGGCGCAATTGCGCGCGCTTCTCGCCGCCGCCGAAGGCTGGATTCTCATCGGCTCCTCGCTCGGCGGGCTGATGGCCGCCCTCTACGCCGCCGAAAATCCGGCCCGCCTGCGGAAACTTGTCCTGCTCGCCCCGGCGCTGACCCTGCCGGAGTTCGCCGCCGTCCCGCCGGCTTCCATTCGCGTCCCGACCGTCATCGTGCACGGCCGCCAGGACGAGGTTGTTCCCCTTTTGGCTACGCGAAGAATTGCTGAAAACATCTTCACTGCCCTGACCTTTCTCGAGGTGGACGACGACCACCGTCTGCACCGCACGGCTGAAACGCTGGATTGGAAGAGCCTGCTGGAGGGCGCGTGAAAGAATACGCCATCGCCGTCATCCCCGGCGACGGAAGCAGAGAAAATATACCGCCTAACAAGATAGTAAGTTTGACCTATTTACGATTAAGTTAAAATCGAGGATAATATAAGTATCCCAGGGGTCTAAGAGCATTTGCTCCACTGGGGGAGAGTTTTACGCTCTTCTTGCGTAAGCATTGTCGTCGAAAATCAATTATCGTTTTGATTCTTCAAAGGGAGGAACCTATGAAACACAAGAAGTCTCAACGCGGACAGGCGCTGATTCTGATCGTCCTGACCATTGTGGGACTGGTTGCGATGGTCGCCCTGGCGGTGGACGGGGGAACCGCCTTTGCCGATCGCCGTCACGCCCAAAACGCCGCCGACGCGGCCGCCCTGGCCGCCGCCCTGGCAAAAATCAACAACCAGGACTGGCAAACCGCTGCCATGGGCCGCGCCATGAGCAACGGCTATTACAACGACGGCGTCAACAGCACCGTCACCATCTCGAACCCGCCCGGAGCGGGCTGCAATGGCGTTCTCAGTCCCTACGCAGGGAATAACGAATACATTCAAGTGATCATCCGCTCCACGGTCAGGACCTTCTTCGGCCCGGTCATCGGCGTCAACCAGATGCACAACTGCGTCGAGGCGGTGGCGCGCGCCCGCCAAGGGGCCTATGTACCGCTCTACAACGGCGCCGGCGTGGTCGCCCTGAAGCCCAACGGCAACAGCGTCTTTGGAAACGTCGGCAACATCAACCTGAGGGTGCGCAACAGCGGCGTGTTCGTCAATTCCAACGGCTCTTGCGCCATGAATGTAAACGGCAATGTGAACATGACCGTGGATACGCAATACGGCATCGTCGGCGGCTTCTGCCGCACCGGCAATGTGACCGTCAATGGGCCGGTGGTCACTGGCGCTGGTCAGGTGCCCTATCCGCCCTCCATCAACGTCCCGCCGCCGAACATTACTTGCTCGGGCAATGGATATTTATCTGGAAACACCTATTATCCCGGCAACTACAACAACATCAGTTTGAGCGCAAACGGCAATTACACTTTTGCTCCAGGAAACTACTGCATCAACAACGGCATCAGCATCAGCGGCAACATCAATCTGACCATCAACAACGTCAACATGCAACTCAACGGCGGGAGCTTCTCGATCGCCGGCAACAGCAGGGTTACCTGCTCCAATTTCCTGTTCTACAGCACGGGCAACGCGGGCGGCATTCATTTCAACGGCAATTCGGGCAACAACTGCACCGGCGTCACGTTCTACCTCGAGAGCGGCAACATGGTCTGGAACGGCAACGTCGCCAACACCTTCACCGCCCGCACCGAAGGCCCCTACGCCAATCTGCTGGTCTATATGCCCTATGGCAACACCTCCGGCCTGACCATCAACGGCAACTCTGGCAATAACATCATCGGCACCATCCTGGCCGTTCAGTCGCCGATCACCATCAGCGGCAACAGCGGCACGACCGGTTTCCGCAGCCAAATCGTGGGGTACACCATCCAGTTCAGCGGTAACGCCGATACCACCATTGACTACCGCGACTCGGACAATTTCGACATCCCCTCGCCGCCGACCATCGAACTGGTGCGCTAAACGGCTTCTAAGAGAGGCTGTCTCAAAAGCCTTTTCAAACACAGAATGGCCGCCGAATCTGGCGGTCATTCTGCTCTTATAACGGCAACCGTAACGGCAAGATACCATCCATATAAGCGTCACTGGCCAGCGCTTCCATCGGCCGGCGACATTCGTCGAACCGAAAACCGGCCCTTCTCACCTCCCGCTCCCTCTGGTACAATGGGCCGCCGGAGCGTTGTACCCTTCGCTCCAAATTCATTGTCAAGAAAGGGCTTGTTGAAATGAAAGTGCTGTTAATCAAAGACGTCTACAAATTAGGACGCGCCGGGGATGTCAAGCGCGTCGCCGATGGCTACGGCCGAAACTATCTCATCCCGCAAGGACTGGCCGTTCTTGCCACGCCTGGCGCCCTCAAACAGGCCGAGCGCATCCGCGCCAAGGCCGCCGCCCAGCGCGCTCTCCTGAACGAGGAGATGTCAGCCGTCGCCGAACAACTGGCCAACCTGAAACTTGCTTTCAGCGCCAGAGCCGGCGAGACCGGTAAACTGTACGGCTCCATCACCAGTCAGGACGTCGCCAACGCCATCCAGGCCAAGACCGGCCTCACCATTAAGCGCCAGCAAATCGACATGCAACCCCTGCGCGCCCTGGGCGAGCACACCATCCGTATTCGCCTGACCGTGGATTTGATTCCCGAAATCAAAGTGGTGGTCTATCGCGAAGGCGAGGCCGAGCCAACCCTGACGCCGGAAGCCGAGACCAGCGAAACGCCCCCGGCGACCGAAGTCAGAGCATCGGCCGAGGCCGAACCGCCCGCCGAAGAAGCAACCGCCGAAAACTAACCCAAAACGACCCGCGAATGAACATCACCGGTTATAATAATTGCGAAAACCGGTGATGTTCTTTCTATGACAGAAACCATTGGTCAACGATTACGCCGTCGGCGCGAAGAACGCCGTCTGACCATCGCCAGCGTGGTGGAAGCGACGCGCATCCGCCCGCACTACATCGAGGCGATCGAAGCGGATAACTTCGAGGCCTTTCCCTCCCCGGTCCAGGCGCGCGGCTTTCTGCGCAGTTACGCCGAATTCCTCGGCTTTTCGCTCGAGGAACTCTATCGCCGCGAAAGCCCGCCCGAGCCTTCCTCCCCCTCAGAACCAGAAACACCGCCCACAGAATCCGCTCCGCCCCCCTCGGCCATGGAGCCTGCTCCGTCAGGGGAAGCGCCTCCGCCGGCGGGCGAAACGCTTTCCCTGCCTGCGGAATCATCTCCTCTTGCCCCGTTGAGCGCCGAAGCGGCGAGCGAGACGCCGCCCCGGTCTGACTCCGGTGAAGAAAGGCTGTCGCCCGTCCCGCAGTCGGACCTCGCGCCCCAAAAGGCGACAGCGGAAGGCAGACGGCGGACAGCGGACACGGCCGCCGTCAAGAAAACTGTTTCTGCGCCCAAAGCGGCAGCCGAGAAGAAGCCCGCCGCCAAGAAACCCGCGCCCGCGCTCAAAGCGGCGGCCGAGAAGAAACCCGCCGCAAAGAAGACGACTGCCGCGGCCAAACCGGAGGCCAAGAAAACCGTCCCCGCGCCCAAGGCGGCAGCCGAGAAGAAATCCGCTGCCAAGAAGGCGACTGCTGCGGCCAAACCGGAGGCCAAGAAAACCGTCCCCGCGCCCAAAGCGGCAGCCGAGAAGAAACCCGCGGCCAAGAAGACGACTGCCGCGGCCAAACCGGAGGCCAAGAAAACCGTCCCCGCGCCGCAGCCAATCACCGAAAAGAAGACGCCTCCCGGCAAAGGGGTCAAACCCTCTCGCCAGCCGGCCGGCGGTCCGACGCCCCGCCGTCGCTCCATGGCCGCCCGGACAGGCGAGAAAAGCGAACACAAAAAAAGAGCCGCCAAAAAGCAGCCGCAAGCGAGCGAAACAAGCCCCGAGGCCGAACCCTCGCCGGGGTAATGACCGTCGAGACAACAGCACCGGAGAACATCTTTCCGACCCCGGCCGAGATCTCATTCCTCCCCAGCGCCGAAACAAGCGTAGTCGAACAGGCCCCAGCCATTAGCGAAGAGCCGTCTTCTTCCCCAGCGGAAGAGATCGCCTCGTCGCAGGACATCTTTCGCTCCATCGGCGAGGAACTCCGTCGGCGGCGCGAGGCGCTGGGGCTGAATCTCAGCGAGGTCGAACAGCACACCCGCATCCGCCTGCGACATCTGGAAAGTCTGGAAGCGGCTGATTTCGACAGCCTGCCGTCTCCGATCCAGACGCGGGGAGTGCTCAGTCAATACGCTGCTTTCCTGGACCTGGACAGCGAGGCGTTGCTGTTGCGTTTTGCCGAAGCCCTCCAGCGCCGCCGCCTGGAACATTTATCGGCGTCCGAAGATCAACGTTCTCCCCAGAAGAAGAAATCTTCCCCCTCCCGACCCAAGAGTTTTCTCTCAGCGGACATCCTGATCGGCGTGCCATTGGTCATCAGCCTGTTGCTGATCATCTTTTGGGGTCTATCGCGGGTGATGGCGCTGCGCAACCTGCCTACCCCGGCCGTGACCCTGCCTCCCATCTCGGACGTCCTCCTCGAAACCCCCTCGCCTGCCGCGCCCGACCTCCCCACCGCCGAGACCGCTCCCCTCGGTTCGCCCGCCCCCTTTTCCAATCCCACCCAGGCGGTCATTCAGCCGCTGCCCACCGCCGACGAGGGTGTCGTCCAGGTCGTCGTCGTCTCCCTGGAGCGGACGTGGATGCGCGTGACCGTCGATGGCCAGGTCGAGTTCGAGGGCCGGACCACAGCCGGCACACCGTACAGTTTCGCGGGCGACAGCCAGATTGAGGTCCAGACCGGCAATGGCGCCGCCCTACAAATTTACCATCAAGGCCGAGACCTGGGCATTCTGGGAAGTTTTGGGCAGGCAGTCGATCGCATTTACACCTCCAGCGCCGTGCTCGATCCAACCCCGACGGTGACACCCTCTCCGACTGTCACGCCGACGCCGACGCGCACGCCGGTCCCCTCGCCCACGCCGCGGCCCTCGCCGACGCCGCGCCCCTCGCCCACGCCGCGGCCGTCGCCCTGATTCAAGATGGACTCAAAAACTTTTCATTTGATCTCCCTGGGCTGCGCCAAGAACACTGTCGATTCGGAATCCATGGCGCAATTGCTGGCAAGAGAGGGATACCGTCCCGTCAAAGACGTCTCGCGGGCCGAGGTGGTCATCGTCAACACCTGCGGGTTCATCGCCCCGGCCCGGGCCGAAGCCTACGAGGTTCTGCGCGCCCTGGCCGAAGCCAAACGCCCCGGCCAACTGCTGATCGCCGCCGGCTGCCTGACCCAGCGGTATGGAAAAGAGGTCGTGCAACAAGTCCCCGGCATCGACGGCGTGCTCGGCACCCGCCGCTGGATGGACATCGTCGAAGTTATCCGCCGCCTGCGCGCCGCTCCCCATCCCCTCCCCCTCTACCACCTGCCAGACGAGGCAAAGACCATCGGCCCCGATCCGCTCGGCCCCGACCGGCGTCCGCTGGTGCTGCGCGCCAGCGTCGCCGGCGCCAGCGCCTATTTAAAAATTGCCGACGGCTGCCGCCGCCCCTGCGCCTTCTGCGCCATTCCGCTCATCAAGGGGACGGTCGTCAGCCGCCCGCTGGAAACGCTGCTCGACGAGGCAGAACGCCTGCGTCAGCGGGGTGTGCGCGAACTGATTCTGATCGCCCAAGACACCACCGACTACGGCTCTGACCTGGGCATGCAAGACGGCCTATCCACCCTGCTCGAACGGCTGACCGAACGCGTCCCCGAGATAGACTGGATTCGGATTCTCTACGCTTACCCCGGCTATGTGACCGACCGGCTGATCGAACTCATGGCCACCCGGCCGCAAATCCTGCCCTACCTCGACATCCCCTTGCAACACGCCCATCCGGCCACCCTCCTGCGCATGCGCCGGCCGGCCAACCTCGACTGGGTGCGCGCGACGATCGCCAAGATGCGGGCCGCGCTGCCCGGCCTGGCCATCCGCACCACCTTCATCGTTGGCTACCCCGGAGAGACGGAGGCCGAATTCCAGGCGCTGCTCGATTTCGTCGCCGAAATGAGATTCGACCGCCTGGGCGCGTTCCAGTACTCGTTCGAGCCGGGCACGCCCGCCGAGGCGCTCGGCGATCCCGTCCCTCCCGAAGTCAAAGAGGAACGCTACCAGCGCCTGATGGAATTGCAGCAAACGATTTCTCTGCAAAACAACCAGGCCCTGGTCGGACAAACATTGCAGGTTCTCATTGATGGAAACGACCGAAAAAAGCGCTTTTCGATCGGACGCTCTTACCGCGACGCCCCCGAAGTGGACGGCGTGGTCCTGGTCGAGGGCCTGTTTCCGGCCGGGACTCTGTTGCCGGTCCGCATCACCGGCGCGTTGACCTACGACCTGACCGGCGTACCGGCCGCCTGACGGGCGCTCAGACGTTTTCTCCGCCGGTTGCCGTCCTCCTCTCGATCCGGGCGCGCAGCGGGTCGACGAATATCAGCACAAAGACCAGCAAGCCAAAGCAAGCGGCCGGCACCGCAAAGAGGACATCCTGCGTCTGGATGGTGAACAGGGAGGGAGTAGGCATCACGGTGATCTCATAATTGGCAAACAGGGCCGCGAAGAGATTGTTGGCAGCGTGGAAGCCAAGCGCCAGTTCGAGCCGTCCATCCCGCAGAGTCACATAAGCCGGGACCGCCCCCATCAAAAAATAGTAAACAGAAAGCAATAAGGGATTGAACTGGAATTCCGGGTTCAGCGTGTGCATCGAGCCAAAGATCAGCCCCGAAAGGGCGCTCAATAGCCAGATGTTGCGCCAGCGCAAACCCACCCACTGCAACAGGTAACCGCGGAAAAACAGTTCTTCGGCCGAAGTCTGGATGGGGATTAAGATCAGGGCCAGGAAGACGAAAGGGAGAAAGCGACGCAGGTCCGGGGTCCAGACGTAGCGGCCGGGATAGAGCAGCGCCTCCGCTAGGCTCAGCAGGGCCACGATGACGAACCAGACCCAGAATCCCTGGCCGGCGCGCCGCCAGTCGAGGGCAGGAGCGGGGGTGATCAACGTCCGCAGAGGGCGGCCATGAATATATCGAACCGCCAGGAAAATTCCCGCCAGGAAAAAGACAGAGGCCAGCATCGAGACGATGAAAATGCTGGTCTCGTCGCCCCGGAGGCCGTACGTGTCCAAATCGGTGGCCGGGTCCCCGTCCAGCAAATACCAGCCCATGAGCAAGGCGAAGGGAACCGCGCCCAAGAATTGCCAGAAAAGCAGAATGAGAACGACCGAGAGAAGATAGCGCCACCAATCGTTCTTCCCCAAACGGACCAAATCGAGATAGGCGTGCATGGCTTACTCCTTATAAGAGAAACTTGCTCGTTCTTGGGAACGAGCAAGCGAACCGAGAAACTCACATGAAGTCAAATCCCTCAAGGGGTGGCCGAAGGCGTCTCGGAGGGCGTCGTAACGAGAGGCGGAGTCGGTGTAGGAGTCGTCGGCGTACCGTAACAGAGGTAATAGACCTGGGTGGCCACCGGATAGAGTTGTTCGTTTTCTGCGCTGTAGACAGTAAATGCTTCCTCGTATAGGGCAGAGGCCCCGCAATAGTCGCCGGCGGCCTGTTTTTGAGCGGCCAGCTGGACGGTGGCGTAACGCCAGCGCTCATTGGCTGTCAGACAGGAGGCGTCCATCATGTTGGGGGCGGTGAGGGCCACCTGGCCAAAGTAGTAACGGGCGTTTTCCCAATCGAGTTGCCAGAAACTGGCTGCCGTCAGATACAGGCGGGCGTTGGCGCGCAACGCAATGGCCGTCGAATCCAGCGGCCCGAAGCGCTCTGCCAGAGTAATGTCGTAGATGCCGCCTTCGAGATTGATGTCCTGACAGCGATAGGCCAGAATCTTGCCAACGCCGCGGTTGCGCAGCGCAATGTAATACATCCCATCGACATCGATGGTGCGATAGGTGGGGGCTACGCGGCGCAGAGAATCGAGGTGAGCGACGGCCGCGTCCCAATCGCGGTTGTTGAGCGCCTCGACGGCGGAGGCGTAAATCGCCTCGGCCTCGCGCAGGTCGGGGGTCGGCGTGATGGTCGGGGTCAAGGTGTAGGTCGGCGTGGGCGTAATGTTGAGGTACAGGAGCAGTTCACGGTAAGCATCCTGAACGCCGGGATAGTCCGGATTGTTGCGGATGACGAATTCCAGGTGCATGCGCGCGACTTCGTACTGTCCGGCCTGCATCGCCTGCAAACCCAACTGATACTGCTCCTGGATTTGCTGAGAGACGAGCGTCGCCTGCGCGCTTCGGCGGACGCCGATTCCGGACCCGTAACCGGCCAGCCCGCCCAGAACGAGCAACAAGAGCAGGCCCAAAACGGCCAGGAGGCGGCTCCGGCCTTTGGCGGCTTTTCCAACCTTGTTGGGTTGGGTATCTTTGACAAGGGTGGGTTGAGTATCGTTGATATCAGACATGGCGGCAATTATACTCCACGTTTAGAGACGGAAGAGCAAACGAAGTTCCGGCCAGAGAAGCGGCAAAACGGCCGCTCCACCGACGAGCATGCCCGCCAGAGCAGTCAAATATCCCGGCCCCGGCAAATAGAGCGCCAGCGCATAGGCGATCGCCCCGCCGATCAGCGCCGCCAGGGCGCCGCGCCAGAGGGCCTTCCAGGCCAGAATGGGCGCGTCCAGCCTCCTGTTCAACCAGGCCAGCATGAACAAGGCCTCGGCCGTCAACGAGATTTCGGCCAGGGCGATGACCGGCGCGCCGACAGACCGCAACCAGGTCGCCCCCACGATCCCGATGCCCACATACAGCGCCAGACGGATGAGCACGCTTCGAAACGGCATCCACGGCTCCTTGCGCGCGTAGAAGGCGCGCGCCATCACTTCTTGCAAGGCGTAACCGGTCAGGGTGAGCATGTAGGCGCGCGTGGTCCAGGTCATCAGGGCGGTGCCGGCCTCGTCGAAGCCAAAGACGACCGCAATCAGCGGACGCAAACCGGCAGCCAGGATGGCCCCAATCGGCAGGGTGACCGCAATCAGGACGCGCATGGCCTTCTCGACCGTCTGACGGAAGGCCGCCCACTCCTGGCGGGCGGCGAACTCGGACAGGGTCGGCAGCAGCGCGGTCGCGATGGCCGTGCCGAGCAGCGTCTCCGGAACCTGCATGATCATCCAGCCATACGTCAGCGAAGACACCGCGCCGACCTGATCCAGCCGGGAGGCCAGGTTATCGCGGGCGATGAACATCAACTGAATGCCGAACATGGTCAACAAACGAGGCGCGATCAACCGCAAGGCCTCGACCAGGCCACTGTTGCGGATGTCGAGGGCGGGCGTCCAGCGGAAACGGTAACGCACCAGGCCGGGAATCTGAATGGAAAGATGCAAAACCGCGCCTACGATGACGCCATAGACCAAGCCGTGAACCCCCAGGCCGAAAGCCGGCAGCCGCAGCGGGCCAAGGCTGTACGGTTCGTTGGGAGAAAGGACGACCGCCCCAAAAATCTGGCCGACGTTGTAGAGCAGCGGCGCAATCGCCGGTAGGACGAAGTGTTGATTGGCCTGCAAACCGGCCATCACCAAACCGCTGATGGAAAAAATCAGCGTGGCGATGAGGTTGAGGCGCATCAGTTCCGCCACCAGGTCTTGCTGCTGAGATTCAAAGCCGGGCGCAATGCCCATCTCGGCGCGCACAATCTGCTCGGCGAAAACGGCGATCAGCACAGCCAGAGAGGCCGTCACCAGGAAGGCCAGGTTGGCGACGCGCGAGAACAAATCCCAGGCGGCGGCGTAGCCTCTCTTGGTCAGATATTCGCTCAACAGCGGGATAAAAGCCATCGCCAGCGCCCCGCCCGAAATGAGAGCAAACAGCAAATCCGGCAGATTGTTGGCGACGTTGAAAACGTCCAGTTCGGTCGAGAGACGAAACTGGCGGGCAATAATGATGGCGCGGAAAAAGGCGACAACCTTGTCGAGAGCAAATAAAAAGCCAAGCAAGAGCGAGGTGCGGGTAAGATGGGAAAGACGTTTCATGAGGACATCCGGGCGGGTCAAAGAAATCAGGCGGATGATAACACATCTCGACCGATTTTCTGCCCGCATCTCCCCCTCAGAAAATCGAAGTCTCCCGCCCCAACGGACGGGAGACTTCAAAACCCCACCCGTTCAACCCTTGAGCGCTCCAGCCATCAGACCGCGCAAGAAGTAACGGCCAAGGAAAATGTAAACCAACAAAGTGGGCAAGGCGGTCAACAACGACCCGGCCATTTGAACGTTCCAGGCGATGATCTGGCTGCCGGCCATATTATTCAGCGCAACGGTAATCGGCCAGAATTCCGGCTTGGTCAGGACAACGGCGAAAAGGAAATCGTTCCAGGCGGAGGTGAATTGCCAGATCAAGACCACAACAAAACTGGGCATCGAGACAGGCAGAATAATGTGACGATAAGTTTTGAGAAGATTGGCGCCATCGATGCGCGCCGCCTCGATGATCTCCTTGGGAATCGTGGCGTAGTAATTGCGGAAGGTCAGCGTTGTGATCGGAATGCCATAGATGATGTGCGCCATAATCAGCCCCGGCAAACCGCCATACATGTTGATCGTACGCATGAACTCAACCAGCGGAATCAAGATGCTCTGATACGGAATGAACATTCCAAACAGAAGCAGAGGGAAAATGATGTCGGCGCCGCGGAATTTCCAACGCGAGAGGACAAAACCGTTGATCGAGCCGATGAACGAGGAGATGATGGCCGCCGGGAAGACCATGTTGACGCTGTTCCACAAGGACGGAGCGAGATTCCGGTAGGCCTCGATGTAATTGTCGAAG
This sequence comes from Chloroflexota bacterium, assembly GCA_019873655.1. Taxonomy (GTDB): domain Bacteria; phylum Chloroflexota; class Anaerolineae; order Anaerolineales; family Villigracilaceae; genus JAFGSI01. Next base: position 103,746 of record JAIOAU010000003.1, read on the forward strand.
CGCAGACGGGAGGGCAGTTCCCACATCGTCCGCAGACTGACTTCCTCGAAGCCCTTGAATCCCGTGACGATCACCACATACATGGGAATAAGATAGAAGACCGTCATGAACAACAGCGGCAAGTAGAGCAAATACCGGCGTTGGAGGCGAAAATGACGATGGACGGCGCTCATAGGTCTGCCTCATTCTTAACGTTGAAATAGATATAAGGAACGATGAGCAAAGAAACGGCCAGCAAGAGCAGAATCGCGATGGCAGCGCCGCGACCGAAGAAATAGCCGTCGAAGGTAGCCTGCCACATGTAAATAGCAGGGACATCGAGCGGCAACTGTTTGCCGGCAATCGCAATGATCAAATCGAACACCTTCAGGGAAATATGGCCGAGGATGATCAACGCGCTGAGGGTGACGGGGCTGAGCATCGGCAGCACAATGTACCGATAAATCTGCAACTCGTTGGCCCCATCGACGCGCGCCGCTTCGCGCAATTCCTCGGGGACGCTGCGCAAGCCGCCCAGGTACAAGGCCATCGTAAAGCCGGACATCTGCCAGATCGCCGCCAGCGCCACGGCTGCGATTCCCCACTTGGGCGTCGTGTGCCAGGCGTTGACCAGAAAATCCAGCCCCATCATGGTGAAGAGTTGATTGAAGCCGCTGATGCGACTGCCCGTGGCCGGGTTCATCAACCAGCGCCAGACCACGCCGGTGACGATGAACGAAATGGCCATGGGAAACAAAAACAGATTGCGGAAGAAATTCTCGCCTGGCAGGTTCTGATCCAGCAAGATCGCCAAGGTGAGGCCGACCAGAATCGAACCGAACACAAAAACCACGGTAAAAATCACCGTGTTCCGAATATCCACGAAAAAGCGCGGATCGGAAAACAACTCGATATAGTTTCGCAGTCCCACCCAGGTGTAATCGGGCAGCAAACCCTTCCAGGCGCTGAGCGAAACCCTCAACGACCAGCCAATGAAACCGTAAACGAAGACGCCAACTGCCAGGATGGAAGGCGCGACCAGCGCAATAGCGGTCAGCGTGTCTTGATTCCGGATGCGCGTCAGAAACTGGTTGAATTTATTCATCGTCAAACCATTCTAAATTATAAGTGGCATAGATGTTTTCCGACCAGGACCCCTACAAAATGCGGGGGATACCATGGCGGTATCCCCCGCAAGAGGGATTGAGGATTAGCGGCAGGGGCCGGAGGTGGCGCAGGCCTGAGTCAGCGCCGCCTGGAAGTTGGCCACGTTGCGGTCGGCTAGGAAAATGCCGAGGGCGTTGTTGATTTCGGTCTTCCAGGAGTCATTGGCCACCACGCCATGGGTCAGCGAACCGACGACCACGTTGGTCGCCCAATCGTCCATGGCCGATTGCAGGTACTCGCCGAAGAGGGAGCGGTCGCAGTCGGTGCGGGCGCAGATGGAGCCCTTGACCGGGTTGAAGGCTTCCTGTCCCTCGCGCGAGCCGGCGACGATCAGCCAGGCGATCGCGGCGTCGCGGTGCGGCGCGTTGACCGGCAGAACGAAGGAGTCGGACAGGAACTGGAAGGTGCCGTTCGTGCCCGGAACCGGCGCCCAGCCGTAGTCAACGTTCGGCTGCATGCCCAGTTCGCGGAAGTAGCCTTCCGCCCAGTCGCCCATCACGTTGAAGGCCGCATCGCCGTTGACGACCAGTTGAGCGGCGTCCTGCCAGGTCAGCGAGGAGGCGTCGCTGTTGGTGTAGTTCAAGACGCGGTCGAAATTCTGGAGCGCCACGGTGACCTCCGGGCTGTCCCAGCCCAGTTCACCCGTCCAGAGTTGGTTGTAGGCATCGGGACCCAGCGAGGCCAGCAGAATGGTCTCGAAGAGGTGCATCGCCGTCCACTGCTCGCCCATGGCCAGAGGAGTGACGCCAGCGGCCTGCAAAGCATCCATCGCGGCGAACCACTCATCCAGCGTGGTCGGCACAGCAATGCCGTTCTCGCTCAGGATGGTCGGGTTGTACCACAGGACATTGGCGCGGTGGATGTTGACCGGCACCGAGTAGATATTGCCATCCTGCGAAATGAGCGGGATGAGCGTCTCGGGCATGACCTCCAGCCAGCCTTCCTGTTCATAGAGGAAGTTGAGCGGCTCGATCTGGCCGGCAGCCACGTAGGTGCCGATGAGTTCCTGACCGGCATGGCCCTGCCAGGAGTCGGGCGGATCGCCCGCCTGCAGACGGGTGGCCAGAACGGCGCGGGCGTTCGTGCCGGCGCCGCCAGCGACCGCGGCATTGATGAACTCAATATCCGGATAGCGCTGGCGGAAGACGCCGATCATGGCTTCCAGGCCGGCCGCTTCACCGCCGCCCGTCCACCACGAGAACACCTCGACCTGATTCATGCTGCCGCCGGTCGTTTCTTCCTCGGTTGCAGCCTGAGCTTCCGTCGCCTCAGTACCGGCTTCGGTCGCTTCGGCCGCTTCGGTCGCTCCGCCGCCGCAAGCGGTCAAAATGACCGACAACACCAGAAGCAGACTCAGGATGGTCCAATGAGTTTTCTTGAACATCTCTCTTTTCTCCTTTCAAAAATTAACTTTGGAATTGGGGCAAATACACGCTGTGAACATTTAGAGTATCGAAAACACCTCCTCTTCACATGCATTCGGGTTGCGAACAAAGAAGATGTCTCTTCTAGTATATAAATTATAATGATCGGGTATTTGCGAACAATCGCTTTCCGGCCAAAAAATGGACAAGGAACGGCCAAATCCCATGGATCAAAACACGTTCTTCGACCTCTTCAAAGACCTGCTCGCCCACCTCTACGATCGCGCCTCGGTCGAAACGCATCCTCTGGCGGCTGAATTTCCGCTTCCGCCGCGTTCGACCTCCCACCGCGCCGAGGCGATCCAGAATTTGATTTTCGCCGAAATCGAACAGTTGCGGCCGGCGGCGGGCGAAGCCAATCCCCGCTCGCCCGAATGGCGGCCTTATCTCATCCTCCACCAACGCTACGTGGAAGGATTGGAGCCTGCCGCCATCGCCGCGTCCCTCTTTATCAGCGAGCGTCAGTTCCGCCGCGACCACAGCCGCGCCACCCGCGCCCTCTGCCTGCGCGTCTGGGAACGCTATTTCGAACCCCGTTTGCCGGAAAAGACAACCGAAGAAGAGCGGCCCGAATTCGAGATCTCCATCGAACGATTGGACCTGCACGAGGTGCTGAAAGGCGTGCTCGACCTGAACGCCCCTCGACTGACGGCTCAGTCCATCCAGGTCAACCTCGACCTGGCGACCGAAGCGCCTCTCGTCCTGGCCGACCGCGTCCTTTTGCGCCAGATTCTGCTCAACCTGTTCAACCTGTTCTTCCACCTGCGCGCCCAGCCCTGCCTGAATCTCTCCACCCGCCTCACCCCCGCTCCCCTCCTGCAACTCGTCTTCGAGAGCCGTCCGGAGCAAGGAGAGGAGACCGCCAAAACCCAGGCTCTGATTCGGGAAATGAGCAATCGGCTTCAGATTCGCGTCGAGGAACGCTGCCCGCCGGCGGGCCCCTGCGAAATCTCCCTGGTCTTCCCCAACGCAGGCGCAAAAACCGTGCTGGTGATCGATGACCAGCCAGCCGCGCTCAAGATGTTCCAACGCTACTTGAGTCGCACCGGCCTGGAAGTGATCGGCGTGGGCGACCCCACCGAGGCGCTGACCATCGCCCGCCGCAGCCAGCCGGCGCTCATCATCCTGGACGTGATGATGCCGCGCCTGGACGGCTGGGAGGTCTTGCAAACCATCAAAGTCGATCCGGCCCTGCAATCCACGCCGGTCATCGTCTGTTCGGCCTGGGCAGACGCCGACCTGGCGCACTCCCTCGGAGCAGCAGCCTGCCTCAAAAAACCCGTCTTCCAGAAAGACTTGCTCGAAACGCTGGCCCGTTTCGGAATCCTCGAGAGTTGACCATGCGCTGGCTTCACTTGCTTTCCCCCAAGTCCGAATTGAACGATTTGATGAATTCAACCGCCCGCAATGTTGTGGGAACCGTGGCAGGGCTTTACCTGACCTGGCACATCATTGCAACGGTCGGCTATCCTTCCATATTTAGTCCCAGTCTGTGGTTGATTTCGATTTTTATGTTCTTCCTCGTCTCGGCCACCCTCTATCTGAGCAAAAGACACTATTTGCTGTCGCAGATTTTGTGGCTGGGCGGACTGCTGGCCGCAGTCCTGATCGCCTACCTGCTCTATCGCTTTCCCGGCATATTCTACCTGCTGTTGATTCTGCCCCTGCTCGCCACCGTGACCGTCGGCCTGCCGGTCACCGCTCTGACCATCCTGGCGTCCACCGCAGCCACCGCCTTGTTCGTCTCCCAATACAACCTGCCCGGCGCCTTGCCGGCGGTCATCTTGATCGGCGGCGTTTTCAGCGCTCTGCTCGGTTGGGGAATCTCCAGCAATCTATTGGAAGCCCTCAACGCCGCCTCGTATCACTACAACGAAGCCCGCCGCCTGCTGGAAGAGACCCGTCAACACCGCGCCGAAATCAGCCGCATGCTCAAAGACCGCAACCAGGTCAATTACCAACTGGAGCGGATGAACGAAATGCTGGCTGCGGCGCGCGCCCAGGCCGAAGAAGCGCGCGAGAATCGCAACCGCTTCATGCTGGCCGTCAGCCACGAACTGCGCAGCCCGCTGAACTTCATCATCGGCTTCAGCGACCTGATGGTCAACGCCCCCGAGACCTATGCCCCCCTCGAACACTGGCCCCCCGGCCTCTACGACGACATCCAGGAAATCTACACTTCCAGCCGCCACCTGATGCGTCTCATCAACGACATCCTGGACATGGGGAAAATCGAGGCCCGCCAAATGCAGTTGTTCCGCGAAAAAGCCAACCTGCGCCAAATCGTCGCCGACGTCGCCGAAATGCTGCGCAGCGCTTTCGAACAAAAGGGGATTGCCCTCAATATCGACCTGCCCCCCGACCTGCCGCCCGTTTTCGTGGATACCACCCGCATCCGTCAGGTGCTGCTCAACTTGCTCAACAACGGCCTGCGCTTCACCGATCGGGGCAGCGTCACCCTGCGAGTCGAACAGCAAGAACAGCGCCTCCTGATCAGCGTCGAAGATACCGGCGCTGGCATCGCCCCCGAAGACCTTCCCAAGGTGTTCAGCGAATTTCGACAGGTGGGAGACGAGAACTGGCGGCGGCGAGCCGGCAGCGGCCTGGGCCTCTACATCAGTCGTCAGTTCATCGAACTGCATGGCGGCCGAATGGACGTCGAGAGCGTCCTCGGCAAGGGAACGCGCTTCTATTTCACGCTGCCGATCAGCCCCCTGCCCACCGAGATTCCCGAGATTATCGCCTCCGAACGGCCTCCCCAGCCCGATAACCGCCTCGTCCTGCTCGTCACGCCCCGCAGCGAGGACGCCGACGCGCTCCAGCACGAAATGGAGGATTACACCATCAGACCCGTCCGCAGCCCGGAAGAGGCCCTCCGCCAGACCCGCAAACTGTTCCCGCGCGCCGTCCTGGTCGCAGACGAGGCGGGCGACCTGCGCGCCGAAAAACTCCCCTACGACCTGCCGGTCGTGCGCTTCCACCTGCCGCGCAGCAGCGCCCGCCCCGGCAACATTCGCAGCCAACTGGTCAAGCCGGTCTCGCGCAAGATGCTGATGGACGCCATCCATGCCCTCGGCCCCGGCCAGCGCAACCTGCTCATCGTGGACGACGACCCGGCTATGGTGCGCTTTGTCACCCAGGCGCTGCGCGCCGACAAGACTCCCAACCGCTACGTCCTGCTGAGCGCGTTCACCGGCGCTCAGGCCCTCGAGTTCGCCCAAACCCATCCCATCGACGCTATGCTGCTCGACCTCGAACTGCCCGACATCCACGGCTGGGAGGTGCTCGCCCGCATCCGCCAGCAGCCGGGGCTGGAAAACCTGCCGGTCATCATCATCTCGGCCCAAGACCTGCCGGAAATGAACTTTGTCCCCGGCACGAACGCCCTGGAAGTCGTCCTGCGCCGTCCCTTGCGGCTGGGAGAACTGACTCAGATGATTCGCGCAATACTCGAGACCCTCCAACCGCAGTATCCAAACGAACAAATATAAAGCAGTCTCGGAGCAAGTCGAACCTCGCTCCGAGACCTGTTCTTTTCGTTTTCAACAGCCAAACCCAGGCGACTTCACGCTCCAATCAATCAGTCCAGCGGGCCGACGACCTTCTCGACTTCCTCGAGAATCTCCCCGGAGCGGACGAGCGCCTTCATGGCATTGTGGTCATTGAAGAGCGGGCGATCGATGTCGAGGTGGGCCACATGCCGCCGGATGACCTCGCGGGCCTTGTTCGTGCCTTTGCCCGGCGTGAACTGGCGAAAATCGAGCGCCTGGGCCGCCGCCATGAACTCGATCCCCAGCACCCCATAGGCGTTGTCCATAATCTGCAGATTCTTGAGGGCGGTGTTCATCCCCATCGAGACGAAGTCTTCCTGGTCGGCCGCGGCCGGAATGGACTGGATGCTGGCCGGCATCGAGAGAATGCGTTGCTCGACGATCAGCATGTCGGCCGTGTACTGGCTGAGCATCAGCCCGGAATAGAAGCCGGGATCGTGGGCCAGGAAATCCGGCAACCCCTGCGAGAGGGCCGGGTTGGTCAGGCGGTTCAGCCGCCGCTCGGAGAGCACGCAGACCATCGTAATCGCCGCGCCGGCCATGTCCATCGGCAGGGCCACCGGGCTACCCTGGAAGTTCGCGCCGGTCAACGTCAGGCGATCCTCGGTGACGAAGATGGGATTGTCGGCCACCGCGTTGAGTTCAATTTCGACCTGCGAGCGGGCGTAGTCGATCGCGTCGTGCGCCGCGCCGATGACTTGCGGCGTGGAACGCATCGAGTACGCGTCTTGCACCTTGGTCTTCATCTTGCCGGTCGTCAGGTCTGAGCCTTCGATGCACTTGCGGATGGCGCGCGCCGCCCGCATCGCCCCCTTGAAGCCGCGCAACTCGTGCAGTTTGGCATGATAGGGCTTCAAATTTCCCAGCAGCGCCTCGATTGACATGGCCGCGGCGATCTCGGCCTGGCGCAGCCAGCGATCCATATCATACAGCGTCAGGGCGCTGATGGCCGTCAGCAGATTGGACCCGTTGATGGCCGCCAGCCCATCCCGCGCTTGCAGCCCCGGGACGGGAATGCCGGCGCGGCGCATCGCCTCGGCCCCCGGCAGGCGCTCGCCCTGGTAAAAGGCTTCGCCCTCGCCCATCAACAAGAGCGCCGCCTGCGCCATCGGCGCCAGGTCGCCGCAGGCCCCAACCGAACCCTTCTGGCAGACGACCGGCGTCACGCCCTTGTTGAGCATCTCGACGTAGGTCAGCGTAATCTCCGGGCGGCAGCCCGAATAGCCGCGCGCGTGGACGTTGATTCGGCTGGCCAGCGCGGCGCGCACGTGCTCGACCGGAATCGGGTCGCCGATGCCGGCGGCATGGTTGTAGACCAGATAACGCTGGAATTGCTTGACCTGCTCGTCGTCGAGCACCTTCTCGGAGAACTCGCCGATGCCGGTGTTCGTGCCGTACATGATCTCGTGGGCGGCCAGTTTCTCCTCCAGCATGGCCCGGCAAGCGCGGATTCGCTCCAGCGCCTGCGGATCGAGTTCGACCTTCTCGCCATGACGGGCAATGGCGACCAGTTTCTCGATCGTCAGAGAAGACCCATCCAAAATGATTGTCATCTTTTCTCCTTGGCAATAGGTTTTCTTCGATTGTACTCCCCTTGCAAAAGCGCGAGTATCTGGCAGATGTCACAAAAGGTACGGACAGGTTTCACGCTTCGCAAAAGAGAGGGGCGGCCCGGCGGCCGCCCCTCCAAACTTACCGGCGATCCTAACGCCTAGCGGCGATAGGGACGGCCTTTCTGGCCGCAACCGCCGCCCGGATTGCTGGGCGGACGCGGATTGCAGAGGCCGCCGTCCACGAAGATGCTGCCGAGGGTGTTGTCACTGAACACGGGCGAACCGCTTTGGAACAGCGCCCCATTGACCACCTTCAGGCCATAGCCGCCGTTCTCCACGTACACGCCATCGGTCAGATAGACGCTGATGCAGCAGTTGCCGGTGACCAAAACGCCGTGCGATCCGTTGCCCCGGGCCGTCAGCCCGGTCAGAGCCACGTTGCCAGACGTCTTGATGGAAAGGCCGTTTTGCTGGTTGTTCCGGTACAGGCCGCCGGTCACCGTCACCGCGCCGCCGTTGGAGACGACCGCGCCGGACGCGCCGTTGCCGAAGGCAATCACCGAGACCAGTTCGACCGCCCCGGGCGTGGTCGCCGAGAGACCGGCGCCGCGCGCGTTGTTGCTGAACACGCCGCTGGAGACGAGGATGTCCTCGCCCGCCGTCAGGTTGGCGCCATAGGTGGCGTTGTCCTCGGCCGAAACGCCGTTCAACACAATCGCCCCGCCGGCAATCACCTGCAAGCCGTACCCGCCGACGCAGCCGCCGCAATAGGTGCACTTGTAGAACAGGTGACCCGTGAAGGCGCTGTCCTCGATGGTCACATCGCCGGCAGCCTGGACGAAAGCGCCGTAAAGGCTGTTATCGTAGGCTGCCACGTTGACCAGCGTCGCATTCCCGCCGCTGACGGCTTTCAGCCCGTAGCCGACCTCGACCTTATTGGAGAGGTCGAAACGGTTGTCGCTGAAACTGCTGTCGGTAACGATGATGTCGCCGTCCGCTTTCAGACTGGCGCCGTAGAGATAGTTGCCGTTGGCCTGGACGTCGTGCAGATGAATTTGTCCCTTGCTCTCCACCAGCAAGCCGTACCCATAGACGGTGTAGCCGCTGCAGTACGAGCAGGTGTAAGCCCGGTTGTCAGAGAAATTGCTGGCGTTGATGACCACATTCCCCGCGGCCCGAATCTTCGCGCCGTAGAGATTGTTGCCCACCGCCTGTACATCCCACAACCAGACATTCCCGCCGCTGACCACCTGCAGCCCGTATCCGTCGCGGGTCTTGCCGTTGCTGTAAGCATTGCGGCTGAAATTGCCGGTGGTGATGTAAACATCGCCGTCGGTCTTGAGGTACACGCCATAAAGCACGTTGTTTTCAGCGGTGACATCGTAGAGGTAAATCGTGCCTTTGGTCACAACCTTGAGGCCGTAGCCGTAAGGCGTGCAGCCGCCGCACTCGGCGTTGCTGTAAGAGCAGGTGTACAAACTGTGGCCGGAGAAACTGGCCGCCGCGATCGAGACGTCGCCCACGGCCTGCACATCCGCTCCGAAGAGACGGTTGTTGTTGGCCTGGACTCCGGACATCGAAACGAAGCCTCCGCTGACCACCTTGAGGCCGTAGCCAACCTGCAGGCTTTGGGATTGTCCGAAGGCGTTTTCGCTGAAACTGCTGTTGTTGATCGAGACATTCGATCCGGCATTCAGCGAGGCGCCGTAAAGGTTGTTGCGATTCGTCTGGACGCCGTCGAGTTGGATGCTTCCGCCAGCCGTCGCCTGCAGGCCGTAGCCGTAAGCCGTATAACTGCCGCAGTAAGGCTTGACGTAAGAGCGATTGTCAGAGAAACTGCTGGCATAGACGGAAATATCCCTGGCCGCCTGGATGCGCGCGCCGTAGAGATTGTTGGCGTTGGCGGCGACGTTCGTCAGCCCCACCGCCCCGCCGCTGACAATTTCCAGGCCATAACCGACCCGGGTGTTGTCTTTGGAGAACGCGTTCTGGCTGAAACTGGCCTCGTAGACGAACACATCGCCATTGGCCTTCAGATAAGCGCCGTACAGGGCGTTGCGGTTGGCGGTCACCTGGTACAGATAGATGCTGCCCGTGGTGACGACCTTCAGGCCGTACCCGTAGGGAGTGCATCCGCCGCCGCATTCGTAATTGGACGAGCAAGAATACAGCCGATGCCCCGAAAAAGCGCCGTTCGAGATGGCGACATCGCCCGCCGCCTGGATCGTCGCGCCGTACAGGCTGTTGTCGTTGGCCCGCACGCCCGAAAGGGTGACATACGAGCCGCTGACGATGTTCAACCCGTAGCCGACTTGATTGCGGCTGGAGCGATCGAAGCGGTTGTTGCTGAAACTGCTGTCCATAACCAGCACCCAACCGTTGGACTTGATCGAAGCGCCGTAGAGGTAGTTCTGGTCTGCCCGGACGGCCACCAGCGTCACCGTCGCCGCCGAGTCCACCTGCAGGCCATAGCCATAGACAACGTAGTTGTTGCTGCACCACGAGCAGGTGTAAGCGCGATTCTCGGAGAAATCGCTCTGGCTGATGGACAGATTGCCCGTCGCCCGAATACGAGCCCCGTAGAGGCGGTTTCGGTTGGCCTGCACGCTGGTCAGGGCGACATCCCCATCGCTGGTCACGTACAGTCCGTACCCCACCACCGTCTGGTTGCACAGGATAGCGCCGTTATCATTGAAGGTGCTGTTGGTGATGGTCACATCTCCATCTGCGTCAATGCGGGCGCCGGCCCTCCGGTTCTGGTTGGCCGCTACGTTTTCGAGCGTCACATCGCCGCCGGCTACAATCGCCAGACCAGCATTGCTGTTGGTCACCTGGACATTCACGACGGTCACATCGCTCTGCGAGACCAGCGTCAGGGCGGCCTGCTGACCCACCCCGGCAATATTGAGATTGCGCACAATCAGCGCGCCGGTCCATGGCTTCTCTTCCAGGCCGATGGTGATCGGGATGGTGAAAACGGTGCGGTCGGCGGGATCGATCACCGGCGCATTGGGATTCCAGCCTCCCTGAAGCGAAAGGTCGTACTGGCTCAGATTGACGAAACTGAATGCATTGAAGTTGATGCTCGTTTCGCCGCCGCTGTAATCCCCTACCGCAATGTAGATGACGCCTGCCTGTTGATAGAGGGGGTCGGCTTCATTCGCCAACAGAAAGCCCAAGAGTCCCGTCATGCTGCCAAACGCCTGCGTACAGCCATTCTCGCCCGGCATTGCCGGCTGCCCGGCCGGGCACCAGAAAGAATCGCCCGGATTGAAGGAAATGACAGAGGACGCTGGCGGCTCGTTGGACTGACCGCTGTCGGGAGCAGAAGGATTCGGGTCGTCTGTCGTTTGGGTGGCGGTCTCATCCTCCTGCCCCGTCAAAACCTCATCGGTCGAAGGGCTATCTGCTTGACCATCGTCAACGGTCGCCTCCGACGGCTCCTGCCCCGTCAAGCCCTCGCCGGTCGAAGAGACGCCTGCCTGGTCATCGCCGACGGTCGCCTCCGCCGATGGCGTCTCGGGCGGCTGCGACTCATCCGCGCGCGCGATGGTTGTCGTCACCGCGCTGATGGACAACGCAAGGATGACGGCGAAGAACAAATAAAATATTTTCTTTGTTAGCATAGTGCAAAGACCTCCCATCTTTGTTGCCTCTTCGCCATGATAAAAAACACAGAGGCAAATGCCATGAAATGTTCCTTACAAGTTGAGAAATTGATTCTGCATCTCTATTTCGATTCGTTTTCCCTCCTTTTCTCTTGGAGTATCCACCCAATCATACCAACCAGACGACAACTTTATTCTACATCTATTTTACAAAACAAATGGTAACAAAACAATAACAAAATGAGACCGCTGCGCCATTCCCTCCCTGTCCCAACCCTGCAATTCACAAGCCGAGAAGCGGCCCGAAAAACAAAAGACCTGCCACGGGTCAGATGGCAGGTCTTCTCGAAAGATGCTGCACAGTTAGTTCAGGCTGAAGGTGGAGGAATGTTTCAGCGCCTGCAGCACCACTTTCCCCTTGCGATGGGTCACAAAGGTCTCGCCCGGTTCGAGGATGTAATCTCGCGGGTCCCCCTCCTGCGTGACCCACAAAATGCCTTCCAGACAGCGAATTTCCGAACCGGGCCGGATGATCAGCGATTTCTGTGCATTCTGCGGAAGATTACCCGTCATATCGACCTCCAATCCAGTAAAACCTTTGCGAGCGCTTTTATTTTAGGATATTTCGGAGTAAAATAACAGATGCAGAAACAAGAAATTGTAACCAGTACAGTTGTTTCACAAAAAAACTGTACTGGTTGATGAACCGCCCAACTGTATTGGGAGGATTTTCCCATGCCCGCTGTCCGCGAACCGCTCTACGAACAACTTGCTGATGAAATTGCCCACCTGATTGCTTCGGGCACCTTTCGACCCGGCGACCGCCTGCCCTCGGTGCGCAAACTGAGCCAGCAAAAACGCTTGAGCATCAGCACCATCCTTCAGGCCTACCTGCAGTTGGAGAATCGCGGCCTGATCGAAGCCCGACCGCAATCCGGCTACTACGTCCGCCGCGCCTCCGAGGCCGAACTGCCCGAACCGGCGATTTCCTCTCCCCGGCCAGACCCCTCGCAGGTGAGCATCCAGGAACTGACCATGATGGTGCTGCGGGACATCAAAAACCCCAACCTGGTTCAACTTGGCACCGCCCTGCCCAACCCCGACCTGCTCCCGTCCGCCAAGTTGAGCCGCATCGTAGCCGCCCTGGCCCGCGAGGATGAGCGCCTGGCCAATACCTACGACCTGCCGCCCGGACTGGAAAGCCTGCGCATCCAGATCGCCCAGCGCCACGTAGAAACCGGCTGCAACCTGACCCCGGCCGACATCGTCATCACTTCCGGCTGCATGGAAGCCGTTGACCTGTCGCTGCGGGCCACCTGCCAGCCCGGCGACATCGTCGCCATCGAATCGCCCATCTACTTTGGGATGTTGCAAACCCTGCAAGCCCAAGGGCTGAAGGCGCTCGAAATTCCCACCCACCCGCGCGACGGCATCAGCCTCGACGCCCTGCGCTTTGCCATCGCCCACAACCCCATCCGCGCCTGCGTCGTCATCTCGAACTTCAACAACCCCCTCGGCAGTTGCATCCCCGACGAGAACAAGCGCCAACTGGTGGAGATGCTCGCCCATCACGAGATTCCCCTGATCGAGAACGCCGTCTCGACCGAATTGTACTTCTCTGAACAACGGCCCGCGGTATGCAAGTCCTTCGACCGTAAGGGACTCGTCCTCCTGTGTTCTTCTTTCTCGAAGGACATCAGTCCCGGTTACCGGGTTGGCTGGGTGGCGCCCGGCCGGTTCCGGGCCGAGGTAGAATGGCTGAAGTACACCGCCAACATCGGTTCGGCGCCGCTGGTGCAAATGGCCATCGCCCGCTATCTGGAGACCGGCGGCTACGACCACCATCTGCGCCGCATCCGCCGCGAGTACGCCCGCAACGTCAGCCTGATGTCCCAGGCAGTGACGCGTTACTTTCCGCCCGAAACGCGCGTCACCCGCCCGAGCGGCGGATTCGTGCTCTGGGTTCAACTGCCCGAAAAGGTCGACTCGCTCGAATTGTACAAACGCGCCCTCCGGGCGCGCATCACCCTGACCCCCGGCTATCTCTTTTCCGCCTCGCAACAATTTCGCAACTTCATCCGCCTGAACGCCGCCGCCTGGAGTCTGGACATCGAACGCGCCCTGCGAACCCTCGGCCTGCTGGTCGGGGAGATGGCGCGCAAATGACTTCGGAGGCGGGCTATTCGCCGATGATCTTGATCAGGACGCGCTTGCGCCGCCGGCCGTCGAACTCCCCGTAGAAAATCTGCTCCCAGGGGCCGAAGTCCAGCCGTCCGCCCGTCACGGCGACCACCACCTCGCGCCCCATCACCTGGCGTTTGAGATGGGCGTCGGCGTTGTCCTCGCCGGTGCGGTTATGCCAGTACTTCTCCACCGGTTCGTGCGGAGCCAGTTTCTCCAGCCACTCTTCGTAATCATGATGCAAGCCCGACTCGTCGTCGTTGATGAAGACCGAGGCCGTGATGTGCATGGCATTGACCAGACACAGCCCCTCCTGGATCCCGCTTTCTTTCAGGCAACGTTCGACCTCGTCCGTGATGTTGACGAAGCCGCGCCGGCTGGGGATGTTGAACCACAATTCTTTGCGATACGATTTCATAGGTCTGTCTCCGCCAAAGATTTGTTCTTGCGAAAGATTCTATCAGGAAACCACAAACCCAAAGCCAGAATCAACATCAGCGCGTAGGGAAGGCTGTATTGCAACACAGGGGCGAAATAACCGAAGAGCAGCGCCAGGGAGGCCATCAGAGGAAGGGCTGCGGCGTCGCGCCATTCGGCCGCCAGCAGGACGCTCAGCCCCGTCAGAGGAATGAGCAGCAAGACGAGATCGTGGAAATGCAGATGTGGGGCCGTGAACAGAGCCAGCAGGACGGCCGTCCCCGCCTCGCGCCAACCCCAACCGTCGCAGCGCCGCAGCCAGAGACACAGGCCGACGGTCGCCGCGGCGTAGGCCAACCAGCCAATCGGCCGCAGGAGAGCAGGCGAGAGGGCGGGGAAGAGGCGCAGCAACAGTCCCAACAAGTTCACCATCTTGTTTTCGTTGATATGATAGGCCTCGCCGCTTCCGCTGAGAAACAGGAGGCGCGTAAAACCCGCGATTCCCTCCGGCCCGACATAGGCCAGGCTGAACAGCGCCAGCGCGCCGCCGCCCGCCGCAAACCACCAGAAGACCTTGCGCCGCCGAAAAGCAAAGGGCAAAGCCAGCGGCAGGGCCAGGTGCGGACGGACCGTCATCAGGGCCAGCCCCAGCCCGGCCAGCCCATCGCGCCCCGAAAACAAGCCCCACACCCACAGGCTGCCGCCCAGCAGGAGCAGGGCGCTGTCCTGTCCATTGACCAGGCTGACAAAGGCGGGAAAGAAAAGCAGGGAACCCGCCGCCAAAAGCCGCCCGTCCGCGGCCGCGAACCGTCCGCCTGTGGACTTCAGCAAGGCCAGGGCGGCCAGAATCAGCAGGATGCCCATCATCCCGCTCCAGGCCAGGAAGGAGAGGAGATAATGCTCTCCAGCAACGGCCTGGACGAGCGGAAGGATGAACGGCGGGTGGGGAAAAGGAAACGTATCTTCGGCCTCGATCTCGAAGCCGACGACCCGCTCCTCATAGTCCTGCTGAAGAGCAAGGTCATAGGCCCGCGCCGGCCCCTCCTGGCGGGCGATCCGACCGGCGGCGTAGAAGGCAATGAAATCAGCGCCCGTCGCCTGGACTGGATCGGTCAACACCCTGACATATAACAGCAGGTAGGAGACGGGCAGCGCGATCAGGCTGACGGCCAAGAAAACGCGGCGGAGATCGATTCGCATTCCTGGAGACGCGGCCTCAATCCGTCTTTTCCACCACCACCGTCGCCTCGCTGACCAGCGCGGCGATGGCCCCCACCGCCGCCAGCGTCGGCGCTAGGACCAGCCCCACGACGCCAAAGGTGAGCGGGAATTCCATCAACACCTTCCCCTCCCGGTCTTTGATAATCACCCGCCGGATATTGCCCTCGTGAATCAACTGCTTGATTTTGGCAAGCAATTCCTCGCCGCTGACGCGGAACTCCTCAGTGTGGCTCCCGGTCATCTCACCCTTCCTTCGATGGAGAATTCTTGACGCGCTTTTCCTTGACGATCACCACCGTCCTCTCCGGGCGGTTGAACAGAATCGCCGCAATCACCCCCGGCGCCCAGCCGACCAGAGTCAAAATCGTGGTCAAGAGGATCGCGCCGCAGCCTTTGTCCAGGACGGCCAGCGGCGGCAACAAGATGCACAACAGCACCCGTCCAACGCTCATCGCAATTCTCCTTTCCGGCGCAAGAAGCATCGGGGGCTTCGCGCCCGTTCCAAAGGTGTTATATACTTAAGGAACGTTTACCCAAAACCATCCTGCCTAAGGAGATTCTCATGGTCACCATCGAAAAGGTCGACACGGAAAACAAGGCGCAGGTCAAGCGCTTCGTCGAATTCTACTACAGACTCTACGAGGGCTGCCCCCAGTGGGTTCCTCCGCTTTACGTGGACGCCTACCTGCCGCTCAACCGCAAGAAACACCCCTTCTTCGAACATTCCGAGGCAGATTTCTTCCTGGCCGTCCAGGACGGCGAAGTGGTCGGCCGCATCTGCGCCGCCGAGAACAAGCCCTTCAACGCTTACCACAACACCCGCAAGGCGCACTTCTACGCCTTCGACAGCGTGGACGATCAGGAAGTGGCCAACGCCCTCTTCGAGACCGTCTTCGACTGGGCGCGCAAACGCGGCCTGGACACCGTCATCGGGCCGAAGGGACTCTCGCCCTTCGACGGCTACGGCATCCTGGTCGAGGGCTTCGAACATCGGCAGATGATGACGATGACGAACTACAACTACGCCTACTACCCTCGACTCATAGAAGCCCTCGGCTTCGAGAAAGAGGTGGACTTCGTCTCCTGTTACCTGCCCGCCGACTCGTTCCGGCTTCCAGAGCGGGTGGCGCGGATTGCCGAGCGCGTCAAAGAACGCGGCCGGCTGCAGGTCAAGCAATTCCGCTCCAAACGCGAACTGCTCGAATGGGCGCCTCGCATCGGCCAGGCCTACAATAAGGCGTTCATCAACAACTGGGAATACTATCCTTTCTCGCAAGGCGACATCCAGTACGCCGTAGATAACGTCTTCCTGGTAGCCGACCACCGCCTCATCAAAATCATCCTGCACGGCGACGAAATCGTCGGCTTCCTGTTCGCCTTTCCGGATGTCTCCGCCGCGCTGCAACGCGCCCGCGGGCGCCTCTTCCCCTTCGGCCTCATCGACATCCTGCTCGAAATGCGCCGCACCAAGACCATCTCTGGCAACGGCATGGGCATCCTGCCCGAATATCAGGGGTTGGGCGGCAACGCCCTGCTCTATTACGAAATGGCCAAAACCATTCTGGGGTTCAAGCAGTTCGAACACGTCGAAATGACCCAGGTGGCCGAGACCACCCGTCAGATGCGCGCCGACTTGAAGAATCTCAACGGCGTGGAATACAAAAACCATCGCGTGTACCGCCGGAGCATTGCCCTATGAACCATCCCCTGGCCTGGATTCCAAACCCGGCGCGCAAGCCTTTGTTCTACTTTTTCCTTGCCGCGACGGTCGTCCTGCTCTTCCTCTTCCAGCCGCTGAACCGCCCCCTGACGACCGCTGCCGCCCCGGCCGGGATCGTCTCCCTTCAACTCGCGGCGACGCCGGAACGGGCGCAATCCATCCTGGACTCTTGGAACGCCCACTCGCGCCTGTTCGCGGCTTTCGGCCTGGGCTTCGATTACCTCTTCATGTTCGCGTATGCCGCCGCCCTGGCGCTCGGCGCCTTGCTGGCGGCCAACCGCCATCCGGGTTGGTTGGCCCGTCTGGGCGGCTGGGCAGGCTGGGGCGCGTGGATGGCGGCCATTCTGGATGCGCTCGAAAATTTCGGTCAATTTCACCAACTCTTCAACGGGCGGACAGACTGGACGGCGCCCATCGCCGTCCTGGCAGGACTGAAATTCACCCTGATCCTGCTGGTTCTGGTCTATGATCTGGCCGGCTGGTTGTGGCCGAAGCCGAAACAGTAAACGAAAGAACCCGTTCCCTGGCAGAGAACGGGTCCTTCTCAACTTCGAAAACTACAGAATGGTCACGCGGACCGCTTGCGGGCCTTTCTGGCCCTGTTCGACCGCGAACTCGACCCTCTGGCCTTCCTCGAGCGTGCGGAATCCGTCGCTCTGGATGGCAGAATAGTGGACGAAGACATCCGGGCCGTTCTCGCGGGCGATGAACCCGTAGCCCTTGCCGCCGTTGAACCACTTGACCGTGCCGATGATCCGTTCAGACATTTGATTTGCTCCTTCTAGCAAAAAGATAGGGATGTGACAGGCCGTTCCATCGGACGATCGAAACGAAACGACCCGCGCAAGAAACCGCGGGTCACTGCTCTTCTTCCAACGTGAACTGACTGGCATCTTACAAGGGCTATGATACAACCTAAATTCAGATATGTCAAGTAGGAATTTTGACCTCTATAACTTCAGCCGCGCCCCCTCCGAGATGCGCACCGTCTCACTCTCGCCCTGACGGCGCAGCGGAAGGACGACGTGGAACTGGCTGCCCGGGCAGGTCACCTCGTCGTACCCCGGCGACTCGACCCAGATGCGTCCGCCGTGCGCCTCGACGATGCCGCGCGAGAGCGCCAGACCCAATCCTGCGCCCGAACCCTTGAACTTGGTCTTGCCCGTCGAGTGCTTGTTCAAGTCTTCTTCGGGCTGGTAGAACTTGGTAAAGATGAGATCGTGGTATTCGGGCGCGACGCCCACGCCGGTATCGGCCACCACAATCTCGACTCCGCCCTCCGGCAGGTCGCGCTGGTTGGGGGGCAGCGCCCGCCCCAGGATGGTGATCTTGCCGCCGTTGGGGGTAAATTTGATGGCGTTGCTCAACAGGTGCTGGAAGACCTTGCGCAGAGTCTTCGGGTCCGCTTTGATGGCCGGCAGGGCGGGCAGGTCGAGGGTCAGGGTTTGATCGCGCTCCTTAATCGCCGCCGCCATGCTGGCGCTGACCGAGCGAATCAACTCGGGCACATCCACCGCCTGCCAGGAAAGTTCCAGCGTTCGGGCGTCAATCTGGGCAATATCGAACATCGAATCCATAATTTCGTGCAGGCGCAACGTTCCCTTGTGGATGCCCTCGATGGTCTGGTAATGATAGGGATTCTGCTTGATGGTGGGGTCTTCGAGGAGCATTTCAGTGTAACCGCGCAGCACGGTCAGCGGGGTGCGCAATTCGTGCGAGGCGATGCTGATGAAGTCCGATTTGGTCTGGTCGAGGCGTTCCAGGTTGCGGTTGGCGCGGTCGAGGGCCTGATAGGCCTGGCGAATTTCCTGGTTCAAGCGAATCAGATTCTCGACCAGGCGGGCGTTCTCGAGGGCGACGGCGGTCTGATTGGCCAGGGTGGTCAGGACGTTCAGGTCGTCGTCCGTGTAGCGGTTGCCCGACGATTTCGCCCCCAGCGCCAGCATGCCAATCCATTCCTTCTTGGCATAGATCGGGACGTAAACTTCGGTATCCAGGCTGCTCAGCCACTCGCGCTCGGAGGCCGGCCCCTGGCGGAATTCGGGGAGCATATCCACGTCATACTGGAGCAGAGGACGATGTCCCTCGGCGAAGAAGCGGGCAAAGGGTCCGGCCGCGCTCAGCACGCCGACCCGCATCGGCCGTTCGCCCGCCCCGCGCACCGCCCGCAGACGGTACGTCACCCGCCCGTGCAAATCGGTGTCCTTGTCCACCAGGAACAGAAAACCGCGCCGGATGTCCATCGCCTCGATGATCAGCCCAACCGCCACCGTCGCCAGGCGCTCGACGTCCAGAATGTTGCTGATGGAGATGCTGTAATCCCGCAGTGTCTGGCTGGGGTTGTAACTCTCGACCGGCAGGAGACGATAGACCAGGCGGCGCAGCATGCCAAACAGCGCCAGGCAAACCACGACCAAAACGCTGACAACCACAAAACCGCCCAGGAAGGGGTCATAATCGGGCAGCAGCGCCGGAAGAGAACCGAGCAAGACGTACCCGGCCCCATAGGCCCCGGCCAGCAGCGCGATGCCCAGCAAGACGCTCGCCGTCTCGCGGAAGATGCGATGGGCGTCGGGCAGACGGTGTTTGACCAGCATGTACGTCATCACCCAGACGGCCAACAGACGCAGGACCCCGCCCCAGGCGTTTCGCCCGCTCAGAATGAGCACATCATTCGCGCTCAGCAACAAAAAGACCGGCAGCCAGTAACTGAGACGGTTGCGGTGCAGGGGCTGACGGGTGCGGCGAAAGGCGGCGCGCGTGGTCAGGATAGCGGCGGCCAAGAACATCGTCCAGCCGAGCAGGAGGATGAAAAAACTCAGTCGGGCGCTTGACGTTTGGTAAGGGGTATCCGGCCAGAAAACTTCGGGCAAGGGAAGAGCGCGGGCGGAGAACAACGCCACCCCCACAAACAGCGCCGCTCCCAGCCCCAACCAGACGCTCCGACCGGGCAAGCGCAAAAACGCCCGGTTGACCAGGACCAGCAAGACGGCCAGCAAGAGCACGCCGTAAGTTTGAAAACGCCAGACGATTTCCTCCGTCAGCGGCAAGAGATCCAGCCGCCAGAGCGCTTCGAATCCCCCCAGCAGCACCGCCGCCAGCGCGTAGAGGCCCAGCAGCGAGGCGGCCTCCTCCTGACCGGCGCGCTGACGCAACACCTGGAAAGCCAGCGTCAGATAGACGAGACTCTCGACGGCCAGCAGAGCAACGAAAAGTAAATCGGCGCTGACGATCATGGGACGCTATAAAGTATACTCGAAATTGGCTGTTTGATTGCCCTCAAGTAGGGTATGATTAAGCCAAAAGGCTGCGAAAAACGAGGCGCCGAGAAGTTCCCATTTTCTTGAATGAGGCCAAATGAATCAATACGAATTCCATGTCTCGCGGCGGGCGCGCCAGAAATACCAGTTCGATGAGGGCCTCTTCGCCCTGAACGGCAACGTCATCCTGGCCGACTTCGCCGCCGCCCGGCGTTTTGCCGAGGCGATGAGCCGCGTCCGCGGCCAGCCGGTCCCTGCCAGCGACATCAACGCCATGGGGTTGATCGACGAAATCATGCACATCCTTATCCGCCAGTACGAGCGGCAAAATCCCGGCGTGATGCGCCGCGCCCTGGAAGCCCTGACCGGCCTGGACGTCGAAACCGCCCTGCTGAAATTCACCGAGGAATTTCCTCCCCTGCCCGTCCAGCGCGGCGAGTTGACCCCGCGCGCCTACCTGGACGGGGAAACGGCCGGTACGCCCCATCGTCAGTCCACGCTGGAAGAGATGCTCCTGCTCCACCTGGCCAACACCAACCCGGCCTACACCCCCTACCAGGAACTCTTCGACGACCACGAACTACGCCAGAAGACCACCTATCCGCTCATCCTGAGCCGGATGCAGGAATTCTTCCGCGCCGGACCCGCCTTCGGCCCCGGCGGCGAGACGCTGTTTGACGTCCTGGCCGCCCCCGCCCGGGTGGCCCCTCACTCCCTCACCGCCCAACTCGAATACTTGCTCCAACGCTGGAGCCCGCTCCTGGGCGAGCAGTTCGTTCTGCGCCTCCTGCGCGCCCTCGACCATCTCAAGGAAGACGTCATCCGCGGTGCCTTCGCCGGCGGCTTCGCCGGCCAGGCCCCCGTCCTGACCTTCGGCGGCTACGCCGAGTACGAACGCTTCAGCCCCGACCGCGACTGGATGCCGCGCTGCGTCCTGATCGCCAAAAACTCCTACGTCTGGCTCGAACAACTCTCACGCAAATACAAGTTCTGGGTCAAGACCCTCGACCTGATTCCCGACGAGGAACTCGACCTCCTGGCCGAACGCGGCTTCACCGGTCTGTGGCTGATCGGCCTGTGGGAACGCAGCCGCGCCAGTCAACGCATCAAACAACGCATGGGCGACCACGACGCCGTCGCCTCGGCCTATTCGCTCTACGCCTACGACATCGCCGCCGACCTGGGCGGCTGGGAGGCCCTCGCCAACCTGCGCGCCCGCGCCTGGCAGCGCGGCATCCGCCTTGCCGCCGACATGGTCCCCAACCACATGGGCATCGACTCGCGCTGGGTGGCCGAACACCCCGATTGGTTCCTCTCCCTGCCCTACCCGCCCTACCCCAACTACACCTTCAACAGCGAAGACCTCTCCGACGACCCCCGCATGGCGGTCATCATCGAGGACCATTACTACGACCGCACCGACGCCGCGGTGGTCTTCAAACGCGTCGACCGTTACACCGGAGAGGTGCGCTACATCTACCACGGCAACGACGGCACCTCCATGCCCTGGAACGACACCGCTCAACTGGATTACTCCAAAGCCGAAGTGCGCGAAGCCGTCATCCAGACCATCCTGCACGTGGCGCGCAACTTCCCCATCATCCGCTTCGACGCCGCGATGACCCTGGCCAAGAAACACATCCAGCGCCTGTGGTTCCCCCTGCCCGGACAGGGCGGCGCCATCCCCTCGCGCGCCGAGCACGGCATGACCCAGGCCGAGTTCGACGCCGCCATCCCCAACGAATTCTGGCGCGAGGTCGTAGACCGCGTCGCCGCCGAAGCGCCGGATACGCTCCTCCTGGCCGAAGCCTTCTGGCTGATGGAGGGCTACTTCGTCCGCACCCTGGGCATGCACCGCGTCTACAACTCGGCCTTCATGCACATGCTGCGCGACGAGGACAACGCCAAGTACCGCCAGGTGATGAAGAACGTCCTGGAATTCGACCCCCAAGTGCTCAAACGCTTCGTCAACTTCATGAACAACCCCGATGAGAAGACCGCCATCGAGCAATTCGGCGACGGCGACAAGTACTTCGGCGTCTGCATCCTCATGTCCACGCTGCCGGGCCTGCCGATGTTCGGTCACGGCCAGATCGAAGGCTACCGCGAAAAATACGGCATGGAATTCCGCAAGCCTAAGTGGGACGAATGGCCGAACGAAGGCCTCATCAAAGGCCATGAATGGAAAGTCTTTCCGCTCCTGCATCGGCGGCGCGTCTTCGCCGAGGTGGACAACTTCCTGCTCTACGACCTCTTCACCCCAGAAGGCTACGTCAACGAGGACGTCTTCGCCTTCTCCAACCGCGCTGGCGAGGAACGCGGCCTGGTCGTGTACCACAACAAGTACGCCGCCACGCGCGGCTGGATCAAGACCTCGGTCGCCTTCATGGACAAAGCCGCCGGGCGTCTCGTCCAACGGACCCTCGCCGACGGGCTGGCTCTGCCCGCCGAGGGCTACGCCATCTTCCGCGACTACGTCACCCACCTGGAATACATCCGCCCCTGCCGCGACCTGATCGAACGCGGCCTGTATGTGGAACTGGGCGGCTATCAGTGCCACGCCTTCCTCGACTGGCGCTTCGTAAGCGACGACGGCGGCCGCTGGACGGAGGTGCACCGCGCCCTGGGCGGCGCGGGGGTCGAGTCGGTCCAGGCGAAATACGACGAGATGTTCGCCCCCCGACCAGCGCCAGAACCGACGCCGCCCAAGAAGAAGCCGGGCAAGCGAAGCGCCGCAAAAGGCCGGACGGCCAAAAGCGGCGGAACTTCGAGAAAAGCAAAACGATCGCCGAAGAAGACGCCGCCGGAGTCCTGAGTCGAAAAGTCGCCGCCAACCGCGAACCGCTGGCCGGACCGCGCCGCAATGGACGTCCCCGCAAGCCCGATTCCTCCCCCAGAGAAGCCCACTGCGCCGCCCTCCTCCCTCCCCCTGGCGGCGCTGACAGCCCTCTACCTGCTCCTGCCGGCGCTCCTCTTCGCCTGGGGCTGGCTGCGGACGCCGTATGCCCTGGCCGTCACGCTGGTCATCGTCATCGCCTGCTTCTTCGCCCTGCGCGACGCCTGGCGCGAGCGCGACCGGATCCCCCTCCGCCAGCGCCTGAGCCCCCTCTGGCCGGCGCTTCTCCTCCTGCTCGCCTGGATGCTGCTCTCGGGCGTCGGCGGCTTCGGCCTGCAAAACGGCGACTACAAATCCAGCAACGCCCTGCTGCGCGGCCTGATCGAATCCGATTGGCCGCTGCAAATCGAGTTCGAGCGCCAGACCGTCCACGTGGTTTACTATCTGGCCTATTTCCTCCCGGCCGCGGCGGTGGGCAAAGCCTTCGGCTGGAACGCCGCCAACATTTTCATCTTCCCCTGGGCGCTGACCGGCGTCCTGCTGGCCTTTGGCTGGTTCCGGCGGCTGACCGCCCCTCCGGCCAAACCCTGGCCGACGCTTGGCCTGGCGCTGCTCTTCTGCCTGGCCAGCGGACTGGACGCGGTCGGCTATTACACCACCCCCGAAACCCCCTTCCAGTGGGGCGCGCATATCGAAAACTGGGCCAAACTGTTCCAGTTTTCCTCCCAGACCACCCTGCTCTACTGGGTGCCGCAGCAGGCGCTGGCCGCCTGGCTGATGGCCGGTCTGACCCTCGCCTGCCTCGACGACCCGCGCCTGGTCCGCTACCTGGGCATGGCCGTCGCCGCCGGAATCCTGTGGACCCCCTTCGGGGTGGTGGGCGCGGCGCCCTATCTGCTGGCGGCGGGGATCACGCTGCTGGTCAGGAAACAAGCGCGGGTCCTGTTTGCGCCGCTTTCGGTCGGGCTGAATCTGGGCGCGGCGCTGATCGCCGCTATCCACGCGCTCTACATTTCGTCCAACCGCTACGATTTCCCCATCGGCCTGCTCTGGACTCTGGCCGAAGACCGGCGCGCCTACCTGCAGACGGCCCTCGAATTCTGGCTGCTGGAATTCGGCCTGCTGGCGGCCTGCGCGGCCGCCATCCGCCTGCTGCGCCGCGCCGCGCCGGAAAGCGAAAAACGGCCCGGCCTTCCGCCCGGCTGGCTGGCCCTGCTCTGCCTGATTCTCTCGGCCCTGCCGCTGTTCAAGATGGGCTACAACAACGACCTGGTGATGCGCGCCTCGGTTCCGTCGCTTTTCTACTTCTGGATCTTCCTCGGCCAGACGTTCATGGGGACCGCGCCGGCGCGGCGGCGCGGCTGGAATCGGGCGCTGACCATTCTGCTGATTCTCCTTCTCCTGGCCGGGAGTTACACCAGCCTCTCGGAAATCATCCGCTCGGTCAACAACTTCCACTTCGGCCCGCCGGACATCGAGGACGTAAAGCCCATCGCTGAGGCCACCTATCCTCACATCGTCGCCCAGCGCGTCGGCAACGACGAGTCGTTCTTCTTCCGCCTGCTGGGGCGTTGAGTTTTTCGCAGAATTTGCGCTGTTCGATGCGCCATCTGGGACATTTGTCCTATTGCATCGGGCTGGGCATTTCAGCAGTATAATCAGGCCGTTTCACAGAGAGGTTCCATGACCCACGAAACGGCTCAAAAAGAAAAACGTTCCGTTGCAGCGATCTCCGTCCTTGCGGCGGTGGGATTGACCGCCTTCAAACTCATCGTCGGCCTGCTGACCAACTCGCTGGGCATCCTGGCCGAGGCGGCCCATTCGGGGCTGGACCTGATCGCGGCGGCGATGACCTATTTTGCAGTCCGCGTCTCGGACCGCCCCGCCGACCGAAGCCACCTTTTCGGGCATGGCAAGGTCGAGAATCTGTCGGCGCTGTTCGAGACCCTGCTGCTGCTGGCCACCTCCGGCTGGATCATCTACGAGGCCATCGACCGTCTGTTCTTCCACCCGGCGCAGGTGGAGGCTTCGGTCTGGGCCTTCGTGGTGATGGGGACTTCGATTGTCATCGACATCAACCGCTCCAAGATGCTCTACAAAGCAGCCCGAAAGTACAACAGCCAGGCGCTGGAGGCCGACGCCCTGCATTTCCGCACCGACATCTGGTCGTCGTCGGTCGTCATCGTCGGCCTGATCGGCGTGACAGCGGCCCGCTTCGTCCCCGGCCTGGACTGGATGCACGCCGCCGACTCGATCGCCGCCCTGGTGGTGGCGCTGATCGTCATCTACGTCAGCGGCGAACTCGGCTGGCGGACCGTCTCCGCGCTGATCGACGCCGCTCCCCCCGGCATGGCCGAGAAGATCGAACAGGCCGCGGCGGCCGTGCCGGGCGTGATCGACGCCCACGCCGTGCGCATCCGCCCCTCGGGAGCGCGCTGGTTCGTGGACATGCACGTCACCATGGACGGCAATTCGACCCTCAACGAAGCCCACGCCGCCACGGAAAAGATCGAGGCCGCGGTGCAGGAATTCATGGCCCAAGCCGATGTCACCGTGCATGTGGAGCCGACAGAAACCCAACAAGGCGGCCCCGCCTCCCCCCGGCGCGCCTCCCGCCGCAAAAACCAATAACCTCAGGCGTTCTCGCGCGCCGAGACGGGCAACGGCCGCGCCAGCCGATTCGATGACCGCGGCCGCCCGTTCAGCAGCCAAGAGGTCGGCGACCCGCCTCCCAAGCCGAAAAAACGACAAAATATGACAGGTGTCATGTTCTTGCAACGATGATTTGTCTTGCATTCCGCATCTAAAACCGGTAAGATAAAGAGGCAATGACCAAAACACGCGGTCTGATCCTGTTAGACATCTTGTTACGATGACCCAAGAGGCCATCAAGCCTGGTAGGTGAAGTGTACCTGCCAGGTTTTTTGTCCATAACACCACACCAAAGGAGATAGAATGGAAACACCCTGGGAGTATCGCTATGCGAACCGCACCAAGCGCATGGGCAGTTCTGTCATCCGCGAACTTCTCAAATTGACCGAACAGCCGGACATCATTTCCTTCGCTGGCGGCCTGCCGGCTCCGGAGGTCTTCCCCGTCAAGAAATTCCAAGAGGCCTGCAACATCGTCCTCGAAACCATGGGAGCGCAGGCGCTGCAATACAGCACCACCGAAGGCTACCGCCCCCTGCGAGAAATGATCGCCCGCCACACCGCCCGCTACAGCGTCAACGTGGACCCGGACAATATTCTCATCACGTCGGGGTCTCAGCAGGCGCTCGACTTCATCGGGCGCGTCTTCATCAACCAGGGCGATCACATTGTGGTCGAATCGCCCACCTATCTGGGAGCCATTCAGGCCTGGAACGCCTACGGCGCGCAGTACATCTCCGTCCCCTCCGACGAACACGGCATGATCGTGGACGAACTCGAGAAGGCGCTGCGCATCGGGCCGAAATTCATCTACGTGCTCCCCAACTTCCAAAACCCGACCGGCACCACCCTGGCGCTCGAACGCCGCAAACAACTGGTCGAACTCGCCGACCGCTACGGCGTGCCCATCATCGAGGACGATCCCTACGGGCAACTGCGCTACGAGGGCGAACACCTGCCCTCGGTGGTGATGCTCGATAGCCAGCATCAGGGCAACAACGGCCACACCTACAGCGGCAACGTCATCTATATGAGCACCTTCTCCAAACTACTGGCCCCCGGTTTGCGTCTGGCCTGGGTGATTGCGCCCAAAGAGGTCATCCGCAAACTCGTCCAGTCCAAACAGGCCGCCGACCTGCACACCGCCACCTTCAACCAGGTCGTCGCCTACGAGGTCGGCAAGGGCGGCTTCCTGGACGAACACGTCAAGGTCATTCGCGCCACCTACAAAGAACGCCGCGACGTGATGCTCGAAATGATGGCGGAGGTCTTCCCCTCCGAGGTGCGCTGGACTCATCCAGAGGGCGGCATGTTCCTGTGGGGCATCCTGCCCGAAGGCATGGACGCGGCCGAGGTGCTCAAGAGAGCCATCGAATACAAAGTGGCCTTCGTCCCCGGCGGCCCCTTCCATCCAAACGGCGGCGGCGAGAACACCATGCGCATCAATTTCTCCTACTCCAATCCAGAGGTCATCCGCGAGGGCATCACCCGCCTGGGCAATGTGCTCAAGGAACTGATCGTCAAAAAATAGTCCGCCAGACCTCCAACCAGAAGACAGCGAAACCAGGAGGGACCCGGCTTCTTGAGAGGCCAGGTCCCTCCAAAATTTCGTCTTTGCCCTTTAATGCCAAATCCGCCTCGGGTTGACGTCCATGCACAGGCGTGCTATCATGAGCGGGCATTCATCTTCTTTTATTCAGGAGTTATTCTCATGAGCAGTGATTTCATCGCGCGGCTGCTGGGCATGATCGTCTTTTCTATCCTGGGGGCTTATGCAGGGAATTGGCTGGGACGCTTCAACGATGAACAACAAATGCTCTACACGCTGACCGTCAGCCTGATCGGCGCGTTGACCGGCCTGGTCCTGACGCCCTTCTTCACCACCCGGCCGATGCGCAGTCTGCGGGCGCTGCTGGGGCGCCTCTCGGCCGAGACGCTCTTCGCCGGCATGGTCGGCCTGATCATCGGCCTGATTGTGGCCGCCCTGCTCTCCTTCCCCCTCTCGCTGCTGCCCGATCCCTTCGGCAAGATTTTGCCCTTCGTCGGCGTCTTGTTGTTCACCTATTTTGGGGTGTCCCTGTTCGTCATGCGTCAGAGCGACTTTGCCAACATCCTGGGCGCCCTGACCAGCCGCCGCGAAGAAAGCAGCCCCGGCGGGTTTTCGGCCTCGAGCCGCACCACCCTGCTCGACACCAGCGTCATCATTGACGGGCGCATCGCCGACATCGCCCGCACCGGCTTCCTGCCCGGCACCCTGCTCATCCCGCGCTTCGTCCTGAACGAACTGCAATACATCGCCGATTCGCCCGACAGCCTGCGCCGCGCCCGCGGCCGGCGCGGGATGGAGGTGCTGTCCGAACTGCAAAAGGCCCCCTCGGTCGTGGTCCGCATCAGCGACATCGACGTCGAGGGCGTGCGCGAGGTGGATGACAAACTGGTCATCCTGGCGCGGCAGTTGAAATGTCCGATTCTCACCAACGACTACAACCTCAACCGCATCGCCGAACTGCAAGGCGTGCCCATCCTGAACATCAACGAACTGGCCAACGCCGTCAAATCGGTCGTCCTGCCGGGCGAAACGCTTTCGGTCAACATCATCCAGGAAGGGAAAGAAATCAACCAGGGCGTAGGCTACATGGACGATGGCACTATGGTCGTCGTCGAAAACGGCAACCGCCTGATTGGCAAGACGGTGGAAGTGACCGTCACCAAGGTCTTGCAGACCGCCGCCGGAAGAATGATTTTCGCCAGGACCGAAGACCAGTAAACCGCCTCGCCAGGAGCACCTGCCATGAGCGCCAAACTTGCCGAACGGATCACCATCACCGCCGAGAAATCGCGTCCCGCCCCCGACGGCGGCTTCTTGCTGAACGGCTCCGAGGTCAGCGTGGAGTTGCCCTTCGAACCCAGCCGCTACCTCTATCATGGCTGGCAATCCTGGTCGCTGGCCGCCTGGCTGGAGGTCGCCCGCCCGCTCCCGCCCCAAAAACCGCGCCGGCTCCACCCGATGCAACTCGATCCCGCCTACGCCGGCCTGCCGCGGCCCAACGGGTCCTGGCTGGGAGCCGTCGAAACCCCCGAAGACGGCGTCGTCTTCCTGGGCGCGCTCGGCCTGGACGCGCACGTCGAACTGGACGGCCGTCGCCTGCGCGGCCGCTACGAAAGCGGAAACGGCGAATGGTTCGTCGGCGCAGGCGACGAGACCACCATCTTCGCCCGCTACGCCGACATGCTCGAAAAACGCTTCGGCAAAGGGCGCGTCGACCGGGCGCCGCGGGTGTGGTGCTCCTGGTACAGCCTGTACACGGCCATCAGCGAAACCATCCTCTATCAGGCGCTGGCCGACCTCGGCGACCTGCCCTTCGACGTCTTTCAAGTGGATGACGGCTGGCAGCGGGCCATCGGCGACTGGGAGCCAAACGAAAAATTCCCCTCCGGCATGGACGTCCTCTCGGCCCGCATCCAGGCCTCCGGCCGGACCGCCGGCCTGTGGCTAGCCCCCCTGATTGTCGTTCCATCCTCCTCGCTCTTCCGCCAGCACCCCGACTGGATTCTGCGCGACGAAAAGGGAAATCCGGTTTCGGCGGGCTTCAACTGGGGCGAGCCGCTCTACGCCCTGGACACCACCCACCCGGCCGTCCTCGAATGGCTCGCCGCCCTGATGCAGAAAGTGCGCGGCTGGGGATACGATTACCTGAAACTCGACTTCCTGTACGCCGGCGCTCTGCCGGGCAAACGCTACCTCGACCTGCCGCGCGAGGCCGCCTACCGCAACGGCCTCAAAGTCCTGCGCGAAGCCATGGGCGACGCCTACTTCCTGACCTGCGGCGCGCCGATCCTGCCCTCCATCGGACTGTGCGACGGCCTGCGCGTCGGCCCGGACGTGGCCGAGGTCTGGATCCCTCAGCGGGACGCCGTCCTGCTCTCCAACCCCACCGTGCCGGGCGGACAAAACGCCCTGCGCACCAGTTTGCACCGTCTCTGGCTTTCTCCCCTGCTCCACACCGACCCAGACGTGGTTTACTTCCGCTCACAGCGCTGCAACCTCTCGGCGCAGGAAAAAGGCCTCCTGCAAGACCTGAGCCTGGTGGCCGGCTTCAAGGCCACCTCCGACCTGCCCTCTTGGTGGAGCGACGAAGAACGCCGGCAAGTGCGCGCCTGGCTGGAGCGCCGTCCGCGCATCAAACGCACCGGGCGCTACACCTTCAAAATCGACGACCGGGAAGTGGATTTCGGTCCCCACATCGAACTGCCGCCCGCCCCGCAAGGATGGCAAAAACTCCAGGGGGACTTGTTCGGATGGCTGGGCAGTCAGCCCTTTATCCTGCGCACCCTGCACAAAAACGGCCAGCGCGCCCTGCAAAAAATGCTGGCCGAAATGTCTTGAGCGGCCGGGGCTGCCCCCACTTTTTGGGACAGCCCCGTTCTGTTCGAACAGACTCTTCTCTCAACCCACCTCTTTGCCGCCGGTGATGATGGGGACGAGCAAGGTATAAATCGGCAGGACCACCGCGCCCAAAGACTGGTTGTACCAGTCGAAGAAGGTGAACGGGCCTCCGATGGCAAACATCCAGATGACCATCGAAATCGTCGAGAGGAACAAATGCTGGAACGATTTGACCCGCATCACCCGCCAGAGCCAAATGGGCGTCAGGAGCGTCACTACGCCTGCCAGAATCCACAAACCCATCTCCAGGTAGGCGGGGTTCTCCTTGAATGAACTGCGCAGCACGCCCTCGACGGAAACGAAGACCATCACGATCTCCGATGGAATGTACTTCAACAGCCGCGAAAGGTAGTTGTCGTTGGAAGAAATCGAGCGAGCCATAGTTCCTCTCCAAAAGAAAGATTCCGAAACGGTGCGCTACTCCATAATATAACAACTTCTCCAATCGAACAACTCGAACGCGCCCCCAATTTTCAGCCCTTTTCGAACGCCAACAATTTCCAGACCGCCCCCGGCTCCGGCAAGTGAACGCGCAGAAGACGCCGGCCGCGGGCGCTGAGGGCGGCGTAATCGCCCAACGCCTGACAGCGCTGAAGAACCCCAAACGTGACCCCCTGCCCCGGAATTTCGACGTCTTCGACGGGATCGGCGGTGATTTGCAGGAACAGCCCGGTGTTTGGCCCGCCCTTGTGCAACTGCCCGGTCGAGTGCAGGAAGCGCGGCCCAAAACCGACCGTCGTCGCGCAGCCGGTGCGGGCGCGCAGTTTCAGACGCAACTCGGTCAGGGCGGCGGTCATCTCGTCCGTGCGCGGCAGGTAGGCGTTGATCGCCACATAATCGCCGGGGCGGGCGGACTGCACAAAGGCCTCCCACAGGACGGCCAGATCGGCCCGTTTCCCCGTCTCCGCCGCGTAGACCCGCAGACCATCCCCCTCCCAGGCCGGTTCGCCCTCCTCCAGCCGTTTCGTCTGGCTATACGCAGACAACATGGCTTTGGTGCGCTCTTTGTTATCCTGCACATCGGGCTGATCGAACGGATTGACCTTCAGCAGGGCGCAGGCGTAGGCGGTGGCCATCTCCCAGCGGTAGAACTCCGGAATCAAGGCGTAGGCGTTCGGAATGGAAAACTCCAGCACCGGATGCCCGGCCTCGCGCAGTCGAGCGACCGCGGCCTCGTGCTCGCCCGTCTGACGCAGATAGACGAACAGGCGGTCGTCGCCATAATCGGACGGCGCGCCAATCGGCTCGCCGTCCACGACGACGATTCCCTTCCCCTCCTTGCCGGACGACTCGGCGATCAACTGCTCGAGCCAGGAGCCAAAGGGTTGGACGGGCGCGTCGGCGATGAGGGTCAGTTTGTCGCGCCCGCTCAGGGCGGCCTCGCCCAACGCCGCCCCCAGGACCAGGCCGGGGTTGCGTCCGCCCTCGACCTCCGGCCTGCACTGCGAGGCCATGCGGGCGGCTTCCTCGAGCATCGTCTCCAGGTCCAGCCCAAGCAGCGCCGCCGGGACCAGGCCAAAATGAGTCAGGGCCGAGAAGCGCCCGCCGACGGACGAATCCGCCAGGAAAGTCTTGCGGAAGCCGCGGGCGTCCGCCAGGGCGTCCAGCGAGGTGCCGCGGTCGGTAATGGCGGCAAAATGGTCGCCCACCTTCGGCCCCAGCCTCTTTTCGCCCAGCGCCCAGAAATAGTGCAGCATGGCCGTGACTTCGGCCGTCCCGCCCGATTTGCTGGAGACGAGATAGAGCGTCTCTTCCGGCGGGAAGCGCCGCGCCGCCTCCAAGACCTGGGCCGGGTCGGTGGAATCGAGGATGGCGAAATCGAAGTCCGGCCGCTTGCCGAAGACCAGGGCGAAGACCTCCGGCGCGAGCGAGGACCCGCCCATGCCCAGCAAGAGCGCCTTGCGCAACCCTTCCCGGCGGATAGCGGCCGCGAAGCCGTTGATTTCGCCCACGAAACGGCGCGAGGTCTCTGGCAGGGTCACCCAGCCCAGGCGCTGACGAATCTCTTCCTGGCCGGCCGGGTCCGAGGTCCACAGCGAGGGGTCCGGGCGGTGCAGGCGGGCGGGGGCGTCGTCGGCCGCCAGGCGGGCCGCGCCGCGAGCGACGGAGTCCGCCAGAGGCCCCAGCGCCGCGACCGCCACGGCGCGCCGTTCTTCGATGGTTTTCATCATCGCCGCAAAGGCCTCGGCAAAGGCGCGCACGCCCTCGCTCTCCAATTCTTCCGCCACCTGCTCGATGAAGATGCCCTGCCCGGCGAGTTCGTCCAGCAGACGGCGGGCGCCGTCCAGGTCGGCGGTCAGGGTGCGGGCGACCGTCCCGTGGTCGCGAAAGGCGTCGAGCGTCTGGGGCGGGACGGTGTTGACGGTCGCCGGGCCGATCAGTTCGTCCACATAGAGGGTATCCGGGTAGGCGGGGTTTTTGGTGCTGGTCGAAGCCCACAGCGGACGCTGAATGCGCCCACCAGCCGCCTGCAAACGGGCAAAGCGTTCGCCGCCGAAGACCTTGCGAAATTCCTCGTAGGCCAGGCGAGCGTTGGCGATCGCCGCCCGGCCGCGCAGGGGCGAATCGGGGGGCAGCATGGCGTCGATCTTGGTGTCGAAGCGGGAGACGAAGAACGAGGCCACCGAAGCGACCTGCTCGAGCGGCTGACCGGCCTGCAGACGATCCTCCAGGCCGGAGAGATAGGCGTCCATCACCTCGCGGTAGCGCTGGAGCGAGAAGATGAGGGTGACATTCACGTTGACGCCCGCCGCGATCAGACGGCGCACCGCTGGCAGTCCCTGACGGGTGGCGGGGACTTTGATCATCAGGTTCGGGTAGCCGACCCGCCGCCAGAGGTCGAGCGCCTGGGCGACGGTGGCCTCGGTATCGTGCGCCAGGGCCGGGTTGACTTCCAGGCTGACGTAGCCGTCGCCTCCATTCGTCTCGTTGTACAGGCGCAGGAAGAGGTCGCAGGCGGCGCGGATGTCTTCCAGGGCCAGTTGCCAGAAGATTCGCTCGGCCGTCCAGCCGGCCCAGGCCATCGGGGTGAGCGCCTGGTCATAGTCGTTGGTGCGGGCGATGGCGGCGTGAAAAATCGAAGGGTTCGAGGTGACGCCGCGAATCTCGCCGCGGGCGATCAAGCGGGCCAACTCGCCGTTTTCGAGCAGGCAGCGCTGAATGTTGTCGTACCACAAGGACTGACCGAGATCGAGCAATTGTTTGAAACGAGACGACATGGGCTTCCTCTCATTTTTGGAATCACCGCCAAGACGCGGAGAACGCCAAGAACCACTCCAAATTCGCCAAGAGAGGCCTGGACGACCTCATTTCGCCCGGCGCTTTCGCACCCTGGCGGTGAAGGTGAATCGCCGCCAGGACGCGGAGAACGCCAAGGAACATCCCAAATGCGCCGACAAGCAGACCCTGGCGGCTTTCATTTTGTCTGGCGCTTTCGCGCCTTGGCGGTTGTCTGGTGTTCGAAATGCCCGGCTCAGCGACGCGCTTCGAGGGCGCGAATTTTCGCCACCCGGCGGGCGTGGCGCTCCTGGCCCGGATCGTGACCGATAAAGCGGGCAGAGAGAAACGCGGCCACAATTTCACGCGCCAGTTCCGGCCCGATGATGCGCGCTCCCAGACACAAGACGTTCATCTCGTCATGTTCGACGCCCTGATGCGCCGAATAGACATCGTGACAGAGGCAGGCATAGACGCCGGTCATCTTGTTGGCGGCGATGCACGCTCCGACCCCCGAACCGCAGATCAGAATGCCGCGTTCCGCCTGCCCGCTCTGAATGGCCCGCCC
This sequence comes from Chloroflexota bacterium, assembly GCA_019873655.1. Classification (GTDB taxonomy): domain Bacteria; phylum Chloroflexota; class Anaerolineae; order Anaerolineales; family Villigracilaceae; genus JAFGSI01. The sequence goes on from JAIOAU010000003.1 coordinate 137,545, forward strand.
GACCTTTTCGGCGTAATCGGGGTAGTCAACCGGTTCAGCAGAATCGGCGCCCAGGTCGAGAGGCGTGTGTCCGGCGCGGCGGACGGCATCCAGGACGACCGCTTTCATCGGGTATCCGGCGTGGTCACAGGCAACGGCAATTTTCATAGGCGTTTCCTTTCCAGAGATTTTACCATGTCCGCCAGGCACAACCATTGAGGATGAACTGTCTCAACAGTCTTTTCGAGAACATTCAGACCACTTATCTTGTGCAGGGCTCTTCTTTCAAAGTGTAGAGCGAGGGAGTATCTCGCCGTTCATCACGTCTGTCAAGATGGGGCTTTTGCTGAACAGACTCGTTTGTCAACGAGTCCTAACATGTTTGCAAACGAGTCTTAACACGTTTGCAAACGAGTCTTAACACGTTTACTAACGAGTCTTAACACGTTTGTCAACGAGTCTTAACAAGTTTGTTGGCGAGTCCTAATATGTTTGCCAACGAGTCTCGATATCTTTGCAAAGGCCTTTCGATCTTTCCAAACCGATTCCATTCTGCCTTATGAAGAGCCCGTTTCCTTGAAGGAAACGGGCTCTTCATGGGCTCTTCCAGGGAAGCGGTCTCTTTTTGCTCCTGAGCCAGAGCCAAGATTGATGGATGAGGCTGAGACAAGGCCGGGGTCTGAGCCGGGTGAGGAGATGATAAAGTAAGGGGTGGCGTCGTCATCAGCGTCGTAGGAGACAGGAGAGGCAGGAATGTTGTTGGTTAGTGTTTTATTTGAGTAAAAGGAGGTGTTTTTGAGTTTTGTCCAGGCGCCGGGGATGGGGGTGGGGGTTGCTGAGGGGACAGGTGTGTTAGTTGAAGATGAGCCGGGAGAGGAAGGTTCAAGGCTGGAACAACCTTGTCGTATCTGGGTGTCGGTGCAGGAGGCGGGGGTCTGGCATTCTCTTCGTTCCCACCAGACGCCGTTGTTGTCCTGAAAGCAGTACCAGTTGCTCCAAGTAGTGCAGCAGTCTCCGCCGGTGCAGCCCCATGAGCAGGTGGTGTAGTTGCAGATGGGGTAGGAGCCGGGTCCGTTGGCTGGCGTAAGAGGGCAGTTTGGAGTGGGTAGACTGCCGCATCCGGGGCAGGTGGAAGACAAGCAGGTGCAAGGGCCAGAAGGTGCAGGCGTGGCGCAAAAATAGCCGATATTACAGGACCCGGAGCATTTTGGTGCAATCCCGCCACAAGGCAAGCCGGGGGTAAGTTGTCTTGGGTCTTGGGTCGGGCTGGCGACGGGTGCTAGCGTGTCGGTTGGGGCGGGGGTAGGGGTGGGATTAGTACCCGGAGGATCAGCGCAAATATAGTTATTATTACAGTAGCCGCTGCAACATTGATAACTATAAGAGCAGGAATAGCCATTTTCCCGGCAGGATGAGCAGGAGTTGGTACACTCGCAAGACTGGTCACAGCATCTTTTTTTGGCACAGCCGGATTTATTGGCGCATTCAGTCTGATAATCTGCGCAGGCTGGCGCGCAGTAGCAGGCAGCATAGATATTTGAGAAAAGAGGCAGGATAAAAGTTATAAAAGTTATAAAGGTTATAATGAGTGCTTTTCTCCCCATAATCTTTAGTATAACAAAAAATTCAAAATTCAAAATGCAATCCCGCTCTTCGCGAAGGGCGGGACAAAATGACAATGCAAAATGAAAAATTAGGAGGGAATAGGACTAATAGGACTTATAGGCTCCATGTTCTAAGTTTTACGTATGAGTATTATTGTTGCGGTTTTTCCCTATTTTCAAAAGAAGGAGTTATCAGCTGGAGCTCGGGAGGGAGACGATCGTTTTGAGGAATTGGGACTTCTATTATGTTGTTTTGACTATCTAATTGAACTATACGTCCGTTTATATTCACTTGTAGGTTAAACTCATTATCTCTTCTTCTCGGTATTCTCGCATCATTCCCCGGAATGCTCGAGAGCTGGGCATAAATGGAATCGCGGGGAAGGATAACAGCTGGGCTGTTTGGGTCATCTGGATTAAGATGAAGCCGGATAACAATATTTTCAGGGTCATTGGGGTCAAGGTCAGGATTGGTGGCGAAAAGGACAATATAAGGATAAGAGGGGTTATTTTGTCTAAAATTTTCACCGAACCAACTGGCAAAATCACGGCTTGAATCACGAATATCAATATATTCACCAACAGCGCTTGGAATAGAAAGCAAGAACTTCCAGTTTGAAAGGTTATTTGGGTCAGGATTTTGGGGGTCAACAGGGTCAAAAATAGCGATGTAAAAGCCAAGATAATTTTGTCCGTTTATCTCAATATTTACAGCAAAAGGAAGGACTTTCATGGCGGCATTGTCATAGCGGAAGTCTTGGGCGCTTTGGTCATTGCCTTTGGCTTTGAGGTTGGCAATTCTTGTGCCGTCTGGGAGGATTTCAAAAAGCAGGGAGTTTCCGCCGAGGTCATGCCAGTTTTGCCGGACAGCATCGGGGTCCATATAGAGGATGTCGGCAAGGCTTTCGCCTTTGTCCATCCGCTCAAGGATGTAGGAGAGGATAAAGCGGGCGGCATCCCCGGACTGGACATCTTCGATGGTGAGGGTGGGGAGATTGGCAAGGGCTTCTTCGTTGAGTTGGGGGTTGTTGGTGTTGACGCCGGTGTAGAGTTCTTGGAAATTGGGGACGACGCGGAATTCAGCGGTGTCGGGGTTCCAGAGGAGGGTGACTTCCTGTCCGTTTTGGTCCAAAGCGCGGACGGTGTAGGGGGCGAGGGGGTTGTGCTCGCGCAGGTCGTCGTAGGTGGAGAAGGAGTCGGGAAGCAGGGCGAGTTCTACCGTCTCCCGTCCACCGTCCACGGTCTGAACAGCGGAGACGAGCCATTGGCCGCTTTCGGGGTCGTAGCGGATGAGGCCGCTCGTGAAGGCTGGGTCGAAGGCAATGGGGCGTGGCAAGGGAGTCGCGGTCGGCGCGACGGTGGGGGTAGCGGTGTTCAGTGGGCGGTGTTCAGTGTTCGGTGGGACGGCGGTCTGCGGGCCGACGTCCGCGGTCGGTTTGCAAGCGGCCATCCCCGCCGTCAGCAAAAGCACGAGCAGAAGAAATCGCCGGGACATTTTTCCTCCTAAAAAACGGGTTGGGCAGATTATAACCCGGCAAGCGTTGTTGCCCCGGGAGATTTCGGACGCACCCTGCATCCTTGCGACTGATCACCTCGCCCCATTTTTTAGACAACCCCCGCTTATCGGGCTAGAAAAATCACCCAAAAAGGCGTTTGCATTTGGTTGGTTTCTATGCCATAATACATCCAATGACCTTCATTTCTCAAAGGAGAAAAAACATGTGCCTATTATTTTTTGAGATTGCCCTTTTCGTCACCGGTCTGATAGCAGTCATCACGGCGAAACTGCCGCTCAGCAAGAAACTCATTCTCACCGGCCCCAAAGCGCGCATCGCCGGCGGCATTCTGATGCTGCCGATTCCGCTGGCATTGGGAGCAGGAGTGATCTTGGGCGCTCTCATGGGAACGGGAGCATTGCCCTACAGCGCGCAGGATTACACTCCCTGCGTCGAACTCGCCATCGTCCTGGTGTGTGTGGCCGCCGCCTATGGGTTTGCCTACGCGAACAAGCCTAGCGAGCCGCCTCCGCAGGGACCTTCTTCCATCCCGCCGCAGGAACCGCCTGCCGTGCCGCCCGCGCCCTAGTTCAGAAAAGGCGAGTGTATGACCGCCCCTGCGCCCAATCCGATTCAGCAACTGGCCAGTGAAATCAGCGCCCTGCAAAGCAAAATTGGCCAATTGCAAGCGGGCGTTCGGCTCAAGGATGCCCGCGACGCGGTCGAGGACCTGCAAACCAAAGTCAACGGCATGGCGCAGCGCATCGCCGGCTTGCGTCAGCGCGGCTACGTCTTCGAGAAAGGACTGGAGGAGAAGGCCGCCGACTTCGTCAAGCAGTGGCAAGGACTCTACCCCTCGATCCAGCAGCAAATCAACATTCAGGCGGCTCAGTTGCAGGCCGCCCTGCGTCCGCTGGAAGCGCAAATGAATCAACTGGGCGGGCTGCGCAACAATCCGGTTGCGGCGCGGCCGCTGGCGGCCAGCCTGAAAACGGCCGCCGAGACGCTCGAAGGACAGGTCAACGCCGCCGAGCGGACGATCTCGGGTATGTACGACCGCTTCAGCAACGAGGTCTCGCAAACCGAGCGGCATCTGAACGACATCGACCGCCTCTTGAACGACCTGGCCGAGGCCAGTTTCCAGTTGCTGCCCACCGAAGCCGGGATCGCCTCGGTCAAAGCCGTCTGGTGCAAGACGGGCAAGGAACAGAAAGACGACCCGGAAGGCGTGCTCTTCCTGACCGACCAGCGCCTGATTTTCGAGCAGAAGGAAGAAGTAGCGACCAAGAAAGTCTTGTTCGTGGCCACCGAAAAGCAAAAGATTCAGGCGCTGCAGTGGGAAGTTCCGGTGGCGCTGGTGGACCGCGTCCAGACCAGCAAACAAGGCTTGTTGAAGAACGAGGATCACATCGAGGTGCGGTTCGTCTCCGGCGCGCCGCGCGACGCCGTCCATTTGCACATCTGGGAATCGTGCGAGCAATGGCAGGGGCTCATCCAGCGGGCCAAGGCCAAGGAATTCGACAAGGATCGGGCAATTGCCCTCGACCAGGCCGAGGTCGAGAAGGTCAAGGCCGCGCCCAGCAAGTGTCCCTCCTGCGGAGCGACCCTCGACCAGGTCATCTTGCGCGGGCAGGATACGCTCAAGTGCGAATACTGCGGGCATATCATCCGACTCTAGCCGCTCTTTTCACACACAAAAACTTCCGGGCCTGCGAAAGTCCCGGAAGTTTCGTTTCTGTTGATCGTTCCCGACTCAGCCGCAGCCGCCGCCGGATGGACTGCGCCGGCGCTGGAGTTCGATGCGCGGGGTGTATTCGATCTCCCACTCGTGCGGGTTGGGGTCGGCGGCCTCGTAGCGGTCGCCCAACGCGGCCGGGAAGGAATAATCCAGCCGGTCGACCGCGCCCGGCACGGGGGTCGGGATGATGTCGGCCTCGCCGCGGCCGAAGACGGCGATCCAGTTGTTGATTCCGCCTTCGAGGATATAGACGTTCGGCACCGCCTCGGCCACCAGCAAACGCCAGGCGTCGGTGGCGGCGGCCTCATCGTTGCTCATCACGACCACGATGGTGCGGTTGGCGTCCATCGTCAGCAACGAAGGGACGAGATCGGGCAGCCGTTCCAGGGGGACCCAGCGGGCACCGCGGATGTGGAACAGGTTGTAATCGGCCTCGCTGCGGACGTCGAGCATAATGGTGCTCAAGCGCGGGTCGGCGAGGGTGTTCAAGAGTTCGGCCGGGTGGATCTGCACCAGGCGGCGGGAGAGCACTTCCTCGGCCGGCAGGGTTACCTTCTCGCCATCCACGGTGCGGGTAAGGGTCGCGCGGGCGTACTTTTCGGCCGTCGTCGGCTCGCCCAGGACGATCACCGCCAGGGCGATGACGACCAGCGCCGCCGCCCCGAAGATGCGCTGGCGGGGTTCTTTCGTCAGGTCGCGCTTGCCGAAAATGCGCTCCAGCTGCTCGGCCCCCCAGAACATGAACAGGGCCATCAGGACGACCAGCAAGACCATGACGCCGGTCGGCAGATGGAAGACGTCCATGAGGGTCAGGCGGCCGTAATAGCCGCTGGTGTTCCACCACGTCCAGTACCAGTCCACCGTCTCGCCGAAACTCCAGATGCCAAAGAGGACGCCCAGGGCGAAGAAGATGCCGTCAATTTTGAGCGTGGCCGCCGAGACGAGCGAGGTGCCGGGACAGAAACCGCCGATGATGAAACCGACGCCCATGATCAGGCCGCCGAGGATGCCCGGCCAGAGATGGGTTTCGGGCACATAGACCAGGTTGAAGTCGAGAATGCCGATGGCGGAGGAGAAAAAGACCAGCACCATGGCGGTCACGATGGCCCCGAACATGACCTTGAGAACGGTCAATTCCGTGAAATAGAATTGGGCGGCCAGTTTCTTCGAGTTGCCGAAGCCGGAACTTTCCAGCACGAAGCCGAAGAAGAAGCCGATCACGCCAAAGACCAGATAGGTCCAGGGGTTTTCGCTCAGCGGACGCAGGAAGGGTTCGAGGGGAAAGAGGTTCATGACGCGCCTCCCTCAGTTCCAGAATTTGCGCAGGAAATAGGCCAGGGCATAGGCGCTGGCAAAGATGCACATCATCAAGGCCCAGGAGCCAGCCGAGAGGACCGCTCCGCCCGAAAGCGCCTGGCCGGAGGTGCAGCCGCGCGCCATGCGCGCCCCATATGCCATGATCGCGCCGCCGGCAAAGGCCATGAACAGGCGCAGTCCGTTCGAGACGCGCGGCCCCTTGTTGATTTCGGGCCGCAGACGGCCGTTGATCAGGCCGGAGACGAAACCGCCTACGATCGCGCCCAACACCACCGGCACGCTCCAGTCATCGAGCGGATTGAGATCGCCGCCGGCCAGTTTGAGCAGATAGGGCGTGCGGTCGATGTGGCCGGGGACGATGGCGTCCTCTCCGGCGGCGATCAGGCGGTTGAGGCCGCCCGAAGCGCCCAGGCCGTTGCGGGTCAGCAAAAAGGCCACGAAGAGGACGAGTCCGAGCAGCGCGCCGCCCAGATAGGGGTGGATGTAGGGCTTCTCGCGGATGCCAAACAACCCTTTTCTTGGTTTCTCAGGAGCGACAGCCATTCCTCACTTCTCCTTTCAGCGAGATTCCGATTCTTCCGCCGGCTGATGTTCCTCGACATCTTCCCAACCGGTGACCATGGCTTTGATGCTGTCGAGGGGACGCGGGCCGCCGGTCGTGGTCAGGTAAACGTGGGCCACGATGAAAGCGGCAAAGAGCCAGGCGATCAGCGTGTGAAGGGGCGCCAGGACAGGCAAGCCGCCCAGCGCGCCGGCCAACTGCGGCCAACGCTGGACGCCCCACATCAGGATGCCGGTCAGGCCCTGGAGCGGCAGCAAGACGTTCAAGATCGCAATGTAGGTCACCTGTTGGAGCGGATTCATCTTCCGCTCCGGGCTTTTCTCGAAGGGATGCGGTTCGTGCCGGAAGATGCCGCGCAGGTAATAGAGCGCTTGCCGAATGGCGTCGTCGAAGAAGCCGCGCGGCCGGGGCAGGAACTGTTTAATCTTGCCGCTGGCCAGATGATAGAACAACGACAAGGCGGCGTTGAGCGCCAGCAAGACGGCCAGCACATTGTGCATGACCACCATGCCGCGGAACGAGAAGATTCCAAACATATCCGGCCGGTGAATAATGAGGCCGCTGAAGAGCAGCAGGACGATCGCCACGGTTTGCAGCCAATGCCACAACCGCTCATAGGCTTCGTACATGTACACGCGCTTGAGGCGCGGCGTGTGCTTCGGGCGGCGCAGCGAGGCGTAGAACCGCAAGCCGCTGTGACCGGCCACCGCGCCGAGGACGCCCAGGAAGAGCAGGCCACCGGTCCAATCCACCCAGGCGACGCGGCTGTGGCCGAAGATGTACGTATCCGCCGGCTCGGGTCGGAAATACAGGGCGCCGTCTTCTCCTACATAGACTTCGCCGTCTATCGAAGCGTTGGTTTCGTTCACCAACTCGGGAACGGTGCCGTTCGGCGCGTAGGCAGCCAGGCGGATGGGCTGTGTAACGCGCGATTGCGAGGTGTGGCAGGTCTCGCAGTCCTGGAGCGCCCATTCGCCGGCGGCGACGTTGTGATTGACGCTGTAAGGATAGACCTGGCCAACGATGCGCGGCTCGGCCAGCCCCAGCCCGCGCAGACGGGCCGCGACCGCCGCCTGCTTCGCGTCCGAATCGATGACCAATTCGGCGGAGGTCAAGCGGCCGTCGCCGTCGGCGTCGAAGGCCGCCAGAATCTGGGGCGCGTATTCGTCGCCGTCGAAGTAAGCCGCCTGCAAATCCACCTGGCGGACGGGTAGCGTCTGGCCGCTGGAATCTTCATAGACCCAGAACCAGACCGTGATCAGATTGTACGGAGCCAGCAGCGTGTCGCCGTCCACGTTCTGGCGCTGCAACAAGACCGGCCGATAGCCGCTGACCAGTTGAGTCGGCGAGTCGCCCAGCCCTTCCACGCCGCGGCAGGCCACCGCCGGTTGTTCGTCGGCGGTCAAGACCGTCCAATCGTAGGACTGGATGGCGGGCGCATACAACTGAGGAATGTGACAGGTCTCGCAGGCCACGACTTCCATGTGGCGGGCGGTGTAGGGCAGCCAATCGGCGTGGGTGACCAGGGCGTCGTGACACGATTCGCAGCGCCGCATCGTGCCTTTCAACTCCGGGGCTACATTGTATTGGGCGCTCTGGCCGCGGGCGAAATTGTGGTCGGGACGCAGCAAATATTCTCCCAACTCGAGCCGGCGCGGGTCGAAGATCAGGCCCGCCGGACGCGTCTCCGCCGATTCGGTGTAATAGACCGGATTGTTGAGCGAGAAGTGACAATCAGTGCAGTCCAATTGCCGCTCGGCGTGGATATCCCAGGAGCGGCTGAGGTCGCCCTTGCCCTGCAAATTGACGCCCGACTGGTTGATTCGGCGCGGCGAAATGACCTGCCCGGTGAGCGCCGTCTGCGGATAGGCCAGGTCGTTGCAGGCCGGAAGGGTCAGCGGGGCGTCGGTCGTCTGAACGACGCCGTGACAGGCGGCGCAATTGGCATTGGTGGGGTCTTGAATCCCCACGTATTCCGGCAGGAGTTTGCCCTCGGCGTCGAACGCAGCCGGATTCCAGATGTACGCGCCGCTGGCCGAACGAGACAGCAGACCGGAGCCTGCCAGGGTGGCCGTGTTGGCCCAGGCGAAGTTCCCGGATCGAATGGCGTCCACACGGGCAGCGTTGTTCGGCGTCTCGGTGTGGCACAGGAAGCAGTTCATTTCGATGACGCCCGATTCGCGCCAATCCCAGGCGACCGGCTGGCCGGTTTCGGGATCGAGGATGGCCGCGTCCGGGTTGTCCGCAGCGGGTGTTTCGTCCAGGAGCGGAGTTCCGGCGCGAGAGGTGGTCGCCGGGCCGCCGCCCACGTGGAGGGGGCCGTAGAGGAGCACCCATTCGGGCGTCCCCAAATCGAAGCGCTCGTCGCCGGGGCGCGAGAGATAGCGATAGACCAGCGGGTCCCAGCCGCCGTAAGCGCCGCCGCTCAGACTCCAACCGCCGGCGGCCGCGCCCTGAACGGCGAGAACCTCGCTCAGGCCGACATCGACATGATAACTGTGACCGGCGATGAATTCGGTGTCATGGCATTGGCCGCAGGTCCGCATGGTCGAGACCGGCGCGCCGCTTTCGAGGACGTTGACGCCGTTGGCATCGAGCAGAGCAAAGGTCGGGTGCAACGGCGAGGCCTGGGCCGCGGGGACCTCCGAACCGCCCGCGGCGACGCGGGCAATCCCCAACCCCAGGACGGTCAGCGCCAGCAGCGCGCCGCCCAGGCCAATCCATATCCGAGGAGACAGGCGTCGAAACATAGGCATGGTGTCATCCCTCCCAGGCTAGGGTGTGCGGAAACGGCCGCCCCACTCGATGGGGTCGCCAGGATAGCCCAGGGCGCGCCAGTCCAGGCGTCCCTCTGCGCCGTGACAGTCCGCGCATTGCAAGGCGTTTTCGGCCGGCTGAACCATGTGGGTGGTCGGCCAATACATCCAGGTCTCGGTGAAGCCGTACTCGCCGCTGTAGGGCAGGCCAACGATTTGCTCTGCGAGTCGGAAAGCGTTTTGCCAGTCGAAATTGGTCCAGTATCCATCCGGCCCGGCGGTAATTGGAGCCAGCAAGTAATTGTAGTTCAGGTCGTAAGGCTGGATCGCGACGTGTAATTTGAAGGGGTAGATGCGGGCAGTGGGATCGTTGATGCTGCCAGCAGGAATGTTGATGTAAGTAATCCCATCGGGATTGATCGGATCGCCCAGGAGATAGCGATATTCAAGATTGCCGTTGAACCACAAATATTGTGGAATGACATCCGACTCATAGACAAATGAGCCTTTGATCTTCAAGTAGGTGTAGTGGTCTTCGGGCAAATCCTGGCCGGCCGTGGACCAATCCCAGAAGATTTTGGTCGGTTCTTGCGGAGAAATGACCGGGATGTGGCAGGTCTGACAGGCCACCGACTGGACGTGGGCGTTGATGCGCTCGTCGGCGTGCAGATTCTCGGAGTGGCAATTCGTGCAGGCCACCTGCTCGGCCGGGTCGATGCGGTAATTATCCGCCATCAGCCGGCCGCGGATTTGATGATCCACCGTGATATGACAATCGGTGCAGAGAAAATTATTGGTATTGCCCATGTGAACATCCAGTTCATCATCGGCCAGGTACAGGCTCTCGGCCAGATCGCCGTGTTTGACATCGTTGCCGCCGCCGCCGTTGAAGTGGCAATACCCGCAATTTTCGCGGGTCGGGATGCCAACGCTGCGCGCCGCCGCCAACAGGTCCACGCCCTCGGCCGGGTTGCCGTAATCGCCGCGGGCATAGAGGCTCATGTCGGCGTGACAGATGAGACAATCCACATTCTCCTCGGCCGAGAAATCGTAGGCCACGCCGTCCTGCCAGTTGTAGCCGATGTGGCAGGTCATGCACTGGCGCTGATTGCCCTGGGCGCTGATGCAGAAGTTGTTGATCTGATTGATTTTGCCGATCGTCACCGGTTCATCGCGCCACGGGACCTCGAAGGGTTCGCTCTCCCAGGTCCAGTGAGTGGTCGCCATGATTTGAGCCGCCGAGTCGGGGTGGCATTCGAGACAGGCGCGGGTCACATCCTGCGGCGTCTCGAACGGCCCGCGGACAATGTTGGCGTGGCTGGTGTGAACCGGGTGCTGCGGCAGCCCGGCCCAGGGGTCGTCCGCCGGCGCGGCGCTGCGCGGCCAGAAGTAGATGACAGGAACCAGAACGATCAAAAGAATACCTATCCCGCCAAGGAGCCAGAATGGTTTGACCTTTTTCATTTGTACCTATCTCCTCGATGCGACAGTTTCCCGATTGCCGGTAACTAAACTGGCCTGGAACTGGACGCGCTCGCGCATGATGGCGCGCAGAATGTCGAGCGCCTCGATCACCCGCCGGTCGGCCAGCGAATAGACCACCATCGCCCCCTGGCGGGTCGCCAACACCACGCCTCGTTCGCGCAAGATCTTCAAATGCCGAGACACCGACGGCTGGGGAAGATTCAGTTCCTGGGTCAATTCGGTGACGTTACGCGGACGCTCGTCCAAAATGTACAGGATGAGCATCCGCGTCGGATCTACCAATGCGGAGCAGAAATCGGCATGCAGGGTATTGATTTCCTGGGAAAGGGTTGCAATATCCATATCACAATATTCGGATAAGCGAATATCCGATTGTCTTAATCATATTCCCCCCCGCCCTCGAAGCATAGTGTTTTTTGTCACATAAAAAAGATGACATCCCCCGATCTCCCCCTCCTGCCCCATCCACGCAGCCTCAAACGTAAGAGTCCTTCAGAAAGCGAACCGGCAAGACGAGTCGTCCCTCGTCTGCATCGCCCACCATGCAAATCTCGTCCGGCGCGGTCGCCGCTCGATAAGCCGTGTACGCCGCCGCCAGCGCGTCGAGTTCCTCGGGCGCATAGATGACATCGAGCGGCAGGATTCCCTTGAGCAACTTATGGCGGGTGATTTCCTCGAAGAAATCCATCGGATCCCGAATGCCCAGCCCCGCCTCGAACAAAACCAACTGGCGCTGCAATCGGCCCTCCACGCTCGGCTTGGAGAGAGGCGCCTGTCCGAGCAGGGCGCAGAACGTCGCGTGGGGATGCGTCTCCAGATACTGCCGCGCCGCGCCTTCGCTCGGATACGGTTGAAAGCCCATCGTTTGCAGGCGGGCGTACAGATCGAAACCGGCCTGCTGCCAGGCGGCGCACCATTCCCGCCGCCCCGGCGTGGTCGAGATGGGAATACCGCGCTGACGCAACTCATACTCCGCCAGCCGCATGTCCGCCCCGCGCAGCGGCGTCGCCGTCGAACGCTGCCCCTCCAGCCGCCGGCGCACGATCCCCGCATTCGGGCGCGGCGGCGCGTTGACCGCCACACAAACCGAGGTCTGGCCCTCCAAAAAAGCGATCACTTCGTCCTGTTCGCCGCTCCGCAGCGCGGAGAGACGCCCCTCCGCCCCCAGCGCGGCCAGCGTAAACGGCCGCTCTCCGGCGGTCGGATCGATCCCCACAAACAGGTCGAATGAGAAATTCATAAGCAACGGTCCAAAACCAAAAGGGTTGTGGTAAACTGCGCCTGGTGAATTTAAGTGTAGAACAAAAATGATTTCCGCGCAACCGTTTTTCCGCCGCGCCCTGTTGATTGGCATCCTGCTGCTCGGCCTGGGCTGGACCTTCTTCAGTCGCGTGACCACCGAGAACGCCGCCGAGGGGAGAGCGCCCGCCCCCCAGGCCGGTTTCCCTGCCCCTGCTTTCGAACTGACCGACCTGGATGGGCGGCTCGTCTCGCTGACCGACCTGCGCGGTCGGCCGGTCATTCTGAATTTCTGGGCCTCCTGGTGCGCTCCCTGCCGGGCCGAGATGCCCGCTCTCCAGGCCGTCGCCGACGAGTACGCCGAACGCGGCCTGGTGATCCTGGCCGTCAACGCCGCCTTCCAGGATCGGGCGGAGGACGCGGTCGCCTTCGTCGCCCAGAACGGCCTGACCTTTCCCATCCTCCTCGACCGCGATGGTCAGGTCAACCGGCGGTACCAAGTCCACTCGCTGCCCACCACCTTCTTCATCGGCCCAGACGGGCTGATTCGCGAAGTCGTGATCGGCGGCCCGATGAGTTCTGCTTCCCTGCGGGTCCGAGCCGAGTCGCTCCTGGAAAGCGTCCCCTGATGTTCCCGACCCTGCCGATTGGCCCCCTCTCCATCCAGACCCCCGGCCTGCTTCTGCTGATTGGCGTTTTCCTTGGCCTGAACCTGGCCGAACGGCGCGCCGCGCCGCGCGGCGTACCTGCCGACCGGCTGTACTCGCTGGTCTTCGTCATGTTCCTGAGCGGACTCGCCGGGGCCCGGCTTTCCTTCGCCGCCCAGCATCCGGCCGCCTTCCGCGCCGCGCCCCTCAGCCTGTTCGCCCTCGACCCGGCGCTGCTCGACCCCTTCGGCGGGCTGGCGACCGCCGCCCTGGCCGCCCTGATCGCCGGCCGCCGCTGGGGACTGGCCCTCTGGCCGACCCTGGACGCCTTCACCCCCGCCCTGGCAGTGACAGCCGTTTTCATCGGCCTGGCCAATCTGGCCAGCGGGAAGGCTTTCGGCGCGCCCACTTCCCTGCCCTGGGGCATCCCGCTTTGGGGCGAAAGCCGTCATCCGACCCAGGTCTACCAGGCGCTCGGCTCGGCGATCATTCTGGCGATTCTGTGGAAACGCTTCGGCCGCCCCGCGCCGCCGGAGGGCGGTCTCTTTCTGCAATTTGCCGCCCTGACGGCCGGCCTGATTCTCTTCGTGGAAGCCTTCCGCGGCGACAGCCGTCTGCTGTTTGGCGGCCTGCGCCAGACGCAAGTCATCGCCTGGATCGCGCTGGCGCTCTGCCTGGGGCTGCTGGAACGAAAACGTTCCCGCCTCGCCGCGGAAGCCGGCGCCGGCGACCCGCTTTCGGAAAACCGAAGCCCACAACAGCAATAGAAATGACTACGCGCATGGATCGCCTGTTCATCGAAAACCTGCGCATCCGCGCCATCCTCGGCGTGTACGAGTGGGAACGGCATACCCCCCAGGATGTTCTGGTGAGCGTTTCGCTCTTCCTCGACACGCGCCGCGCCGCCCGCGCCGACGACCTCCCCGGCAGCGTCAATTACGCGGAGTTAGCCGAGGAGATACGCGCCCTCGTCGAGCGGGCGCGGCGGCGCACCGTCGAGGCCCTGGCCGAGGACATCGCCCGGCTGTGCCTCGGCCGGCCGGGGGTCCGCAAAGTGACCGTTTCCGTCCGCAAACCCCAGGCCATCGCCGAGGCCGATTCGGCCGGAGTGGAAATCGAACGCCGCAAGCCTAGAACTGCAAAGGCATAGCGCCGCGGGCGATGTTTTCGAGAAATTCCTGCCGCGTCGCCAGGTTGGCGCGGAACGCGCCGTGCATGGCCGAGGTGGTCATGCGGGCGTTGTGTTTCTGCACGCCGCGCATGGACATGCACAGGTGCAGCGCTTCGATGACGACGGCCACCCCTTGCGGCTTCAACAGATCGCGCAGGAAATCGGCAATCTGGCGCGTCATCCGTTCCTGGACCTGCAAACGGCGGGCGTACATATCCACCACGCGCGGAATTTTCGAAAGTCCCAGCACCTTGCCATTGGGGATGTAAGCCACGTGCGCCCGCCCGATGAAGGGCAGCATGTGGTGTTCGCACAGGCTGTAGAATTCGATATCGCGCACGAGCACCATCTCGTCATACTTGACTTCGAAGAGCGCATCGTTGACCAGCGCCTGTGGATCGACGCGGTAGCCGGAGAGCAATTCGGCGTAGGCGCGTGCAATGCGGGCGGGGGTATCTTTCAGCCCCTGGCGGCGGGGGTCTTCCCCCACCGCCTTGAGCAGCTGGACGACCGCGCGCTGAACGGCGCGGCCGTCGATTCCGCTGCGGGCGAGCAATTCGTCGGTGAGATTGTCATCGTAATCGTAGGATTCCATATTTCTCCATGAAAACTGGCCCGGCAGGGTTTCCGGGCCAGCGCCGTAACCTTTCAAAAAGCCAAAGCGTTGCTTCTAGCCGACCTTCGGCTCGATCAGGCCATAGGTTCCATCGCGGCGGCGATAGAGGACGTTGATCTGGCCGGTCTCGGCGTTGAAGAAAATGAAGAAGTTGTCGTGGCTGAGCAGTTTCATCTGTTCGAGCGCCTCTGCTTCCGTCATGGGGTGCAGTTCGAAGGCTTTTCGGCGGACGATTTCGGAGGTCTCGGCGGCTTCTTCTTCGGCCGCAACGGCCACGACCTCGGCAGCCGAACGGCCGTCGCCCCGGCCGCGGCGGCGTTTGCCCTTGAGGCGCTCGATCTGGCGCTGCATCTTATCGAGCGCGGCGTCGAAGGCCGTCATGATTTCGTCGGCACGCTCTTCGGTGCGCAAGAGGTAGCCGCGGCCGCGGAGAGTGATTTGAGCGACGAAGCGGTCGCTGGCGCTGCGCGCCGATTTGACATAAGTGGCATCCACCCGTATCTCGTTGAGGTTGCGCAAGAAGCGGCTCAGTTTGCCCACCTTCTTGGTCAGGGTCTCGCGCATTTTGTCGGTCAGGTCCAGGTTGCGTGTGAAGATTTCTGTTCTAACGGTCATAGGTTCCTCCTGAAAGTTTGGGGTGAGGCGATTCAAACCTTTTTGCAAACGGCCTTGACTTCATACAATTTGCAGCCCATGCTGAGGCAGGGCGCGCGCCAGAGTCAGCGCCAGGACGGAACAAGCGCCGGCCTCGAGAAAAGCCTGGGCGCAGGCCGAGAGGGTCGCGCCGGTGGTGGCGACGTCGTCAACGATCAGCACGGTTTTGCCGTCCGCCTGGCGGGCGTCGGCCCAAAAAGCCGACCGCATGTTCTCACGGCGTTCTTCGGCCGAAAGACCGACCTGAGAGCGGGTCTCACGCACGCGTCGAATCGCCGCCGGGGCATATTGCCAGCCGGCAAAGACGGCCAGAGGCCAGGCGATCAAGGCCGCCTGATTGTAACCGCGTTCCTTCATGCGCCGCTGTCCCAGGGGAACGGGAGCCACCAGGTCCACCGACCAGCCCTGTTGCCGGGCAAAGACCGCCATCGGACGGGCCAGCGCCTCGCCCAGCGCCACGTTGCGGCGGTACTTGAGTCGATGGAGGGCGTTTCGGACCGGGCCTTCGAACACCGCCCAAGAACGCAAAGCCCCAAAGGCGGGCCGCTCCGAGCGACAGGCAGAACATAAGTTTCCACCATCAACGGGAATGCCGCACGCCTCACACACAGGCGCAGGGACGGGTCTCACCGCCGCCTGGCAATCGGGACACCAACGGTATCCGCTGCGGCTACAACCCCCACACTGGGGCGGATACAGCCAATCGAGGCAGCCCCACACCCACTGGACGAGAGAATATCGCCAGGACACGGTTAGAGATGCGGCTAGAAGCCCAATCCTTGGAAAGTTCGCCACAGCCGCAGCGCGGCGGGCGTCATCAGGACGATCATGATGGTCGGAAAAATAAACCCGCCCATCGGCAACAGCATCTTGATCGGGGCTTTGTGCGCTTCCTCTTCTGCCCGCTGACGCCGTTTCATCCGCATTTGGTCCGATTGGATGCGTAGCACCTTGGCCATGCTGACGCCCAACTGCTCGCTCTGAATGACGGCCGCCACGAAACTGGTCATCTCGGGGATGCCGATGCGGTCGGCCATGTCCTTCAACGCCTCGCGCCGGATTTTTCCCAACTGGATTTCGCGAATGACCCGTCCAAAGGCGAGCGCCAGTTCATTGTCCCACTTTTCATTGATCTTCGACATGGCGGCGTCGAGGCCCAGGCCGGCCTCCACGCAGATGGTCAGTAGGTCGAGGGCGTCGGGCATGGCTTTGCGGATTGATTTCTGGCGGCTGGTGATTCGACTCCGCAGCCACATTTGCGGCAAAAAGAAGCCCAGAAAGATCAACCCCAGGTTGATCAAAATCTCCGCCCCCGGCGAAAGGCCGCTGGAGACGCGGGAAAGGAGAAAGAAGAAACCGCCCAGCACGACAGGGATAATGAGATTCAAAGAAAGAAAGGCGGTCGGGGTCAGACGGCCGGGGTTGCCGGCCATTTCCAGTTGCTTGGCCGTGTTTTCTCGAACACGCTCCGGCGTGATGCGGGCCGACAATTCGCCGATTTTGACCATCATCGGATAGATGACGCGGTCGACGAACGGCTGCGACATTTCGATTTCTTCGAGCGAGGCCATCTCGCCCCGGCTGGCGAACTCGGCCAGGCGGGCCGAGAGCGGATCCTCCTCGACGTTACGGCGGCGCATGCCGGCGATGATCAACCCTACCGCCCCAATGACAACCGCCAACAAAATCAGAATCACGATGACGGTGATCAACATATCACACCTCGATGTTCGCGATCCGGGTCATCGTAAAGTAGCCCAATCCAATCATGACTGCGGCCACCCCCAACGCAATCCAGCCGCAGGGGGAATTTTCGGGGGCAAAGAATTCCCGAATGTAACTGGGATTCAGGAACCACAGGATGCAAATCAGGCCGATCGGCATGAGCGAGAGAAGCCGACCGGAATACATGACCTGGGAAGTCAGGACGCGAATCTCGCCCTTGATGCGAATGCGCTCGCGGATGGTGTACGAGATGACATCCAGAATCTCGGCCAGGTTGCCGCCGACCTCGCGCTGCACGTTGATGGCGGTAACGACGAAATCCAGGTCCTCGCTGGGAATGCGCCGCAGCAGGTTATCCAGGGCGCGCTCCATCGGGATACCTAACTGAATTTCCTGCACCACCCGCCGGAACTCATCGCACAGAGGCGGCGGCATCTCTTTGCTCACCGCTTCCATGGCCTGGAGGGTAGAATAGCCCGCCCGCAGACCGTTCACCATCAGGTTCAGCATGTCGGGCAATTGATCGTTGAAGCGGATCAGCCGCCGCCGCTGCTGCTGTTTGAGGTACATGTTGGGCAGGAACAACCCGACCACGGCTCCGATGCCAGCCGAAATGGCCTCGCGCCCGCCGAGCAGATAAGCAATGCCCGCCATGACGATGACTACAATCACGTAGAGAGCAATGTACTCGCCCGGCTTGAATTTCAGGTCGGCGCGCGCCAGTTCCTTGGAGAGTCTCTCGCCCCAACTGGATTTCTCGACGCGCTTGTTCACCCAATCCGTCAGGGCAGAGGTCTCAGGCTTCTGAGCCTGCGGTTTCTCTTCTTCGAGGTATTTCCCCAGGCGCTCTTCCAGGTCGGCGCGTTTGCTGGTCGCCGAGACGACCACGCCGACGATCAACAACACCAGGATCAAACCGCCGCCGATGAACAGGATCGTGATGGGATCCATACCTTACCTGCCAAGAACAAGAATTCGCGACGACAACCTTTAGTACCGCCGCCGCTCGCCGACGCCAAAGATCGAGGGCGGGAGGTGAATGCCGGCGGCTTCGATTTTATCCATGAACTTGGGCCGCAAGCCGGTCGGACGCAGCCGGCCAACCACTTTACCGTTCTCGTATCCGGTCTGCTCGAAGGTAAAGATTTCGGTCATCGTGATGACATCCCCCTCCATCCCGCTGACCTCGGTGATGCTGACCACCTTGCGCGAGCCATCGCGCAGACGCTCCTGATGGATGATCATGTCAATGGCCGAGGCAATCTGCTCGCGGATGGCGCGCACAGGCAAATCCATGCCTGCCATCAGGGTCATCGTCTCGAGGCGGGAGAGGGTGTCGCGCGGCGAGTTGGAGTGGGCGGTCGTCATCGAGCCGTCATGGCCGGTGTTCATCGCCTGGAGCATGTCCAGCGCCGCCTCATCGCGAATCTCGCCGACGACGATTCGGTCGGGACGCATACGCAGCGAGTTGATCACCAGTTGACGGATGGTGATCTCGCCGCGGCCCTCGATGTTGGGCGGGCGCGATTCGAGCGTCACCACATGTTCCTGACGCAACTGCAACTCGGCGGCGTTCTCGATGGTGATGATGCGCTCGTCGCCGGGGATGAAACTGGAGAGGATGTTCAGCAGCGTCGTCTTGCCGGAACCGGTGCCGCCCGAGATGACGATATTCAACTTGGCCTCGACGCAGGCCTTGATGAACTGCAACGCCTCGGGCGTAATCGAGCCGTATTGAATCAACTGCTCGATGGTGATCGGATTCTTGGCGAACTTACGGATGGTCAGCACCGGCCCGACCAGCGAGATGGGAGGGATGACCGCGTTCACGCGCGAACCATCGGGCAGACGGGCGTCCACATACGGGCTTGACTCATCGATACGCCGTCCCAGCGGAGCAACGATGCGGTCAATGATGCGCATCACGTGGTCATTGCTTTCGAAGGTGACCGGCACGCGATGGATTTTGCCCTTGCGCTCGATATAGATGTTCTTGGCCCCGTTGACCATGATTTCTGTGACCGACTCGTCCTCCAAAAGAGGCTGGAGCGGGCCAAAACCCAGGATTTCGGCCGCGATCTGCTCGAACAGGCGGGCGCGCTCCGGCCTGGAAAGGACAATGTTCTCCTCCGAAAGAATCTGCTCGAACAGTTCCTGAATGGTGCGCCGGACCTCGTCGGTGCGGCTGATGTCCATCGAGGGATCCAGTTCGGCCAGCAATTTGTTCTGGACGCGGGTCTTCAAATCGAAGTACGTGCCGGCCTGGGGAGCGGCGCTGGGCGCGCTGACCCGCCGCGCCTGCAACTGCGAGAGGCGGGAGGCCTCTCCCGAGGACGCCGCCGGGCCGACTCCCGAGGACGTCTCACCGCCCCCGGATTGACCTTGCTCAATTCGTTTGAGTAGAGACATTTCGACCTCCTGCTACCACTAGCGCCGGGACGCTTCCGCTCCCAGGCTGTCCACCGCTAAGAGTCGGGAACGCAGCGCCTCGGCCAGCATGAAAATTCCCCGCGCTGCGGGCTGAGTCTTGTTATCCAGGACGAAGGGGACGCCGCGGTTGACCGACGGGATGACCACCCGCTCGTCCAGGGGAATGACGGCCACCACCTCTTGCTTGAGATTTTCGCCCACTTTCTCGGGCGTGATGGCAATCCGCCTGTCGAAGCGGTTCATCGTAAAAGCGACCTTGCTGGACGGGATTCCCAGCGTTTGAAGCAAATCCAAAAACAGACGGCCATCTTTGATCGAGGGAATGTCCTGCGTGGTAATCAGCACCACCGTATCGCAGACATCCAACACCGCCAAAGTAATATCGTTCAAGTAAGAACAGGTGTCCACGACAACATAGGCGTAGAGGCGGCGCAAATACTCCAGCAGTTCACTGACCTGGTCGGGTTTGATGCTTTCGGCTTGTTCGGGGCGCGGCGGCGCTGCCAGGACGTGCATCCCCGAAGCGGCGTGCTTGATCATGACGTCGCTTACGATTTCGGGGTCCAGTTCAGACGCCCGAGGCGCCAGGTCTAAAATCGTGTTCTTGCCCTGTTCGTTCAGGAACACCGCCACATCGCCGAACTGCAGGTTGGCGTCCACCAGGGCCACGGGCGTATCCTCGTTATGGAGCGCAAGCGCCAGATTGACCGCCACCGTCGTGCAGCCGGTTCCCCCCTTGGGGCTGTAGACCATGATCACCTTTCCCTGAGCCGCCGCCCCCATCGGCATCGCCTGAGGCAGCCCCGGCATGGGAGCAGGATAGACCTGGACGCTCTTGGCCCGCTCTTCGCGCGCCAGGGCCCCGGCGCGGCGGATGGCGGCGGTCAATTCGTCTGCCATCGGCGGCTTGGTCAGGAAGTCGCGCGCCCCAACGAGCATGGCCCGCCGCATGTAGTTCTGGTCGCCCTGGACAGAGAGAATGACCACCTGGACATGCGGCATCTTCTGCCGGATCGCTTCGGTCGCGGTAATGCCGTCCATATCCGGCATGTTGATATCCATCAACACCACATCTGGCGATAATTCCTGCGCCATCTGGATCGCTTCGCGCCCGGTGCGGGCCGCGCCGACCACCTCCATGTCCGCCTCGAATTGCAATAATTTGCGGACGTTTTCGCGCGTTTCGGCAACGTCATCCACAATCAGGACTTTGATCTTATCGCCATTGGCCATGCATACACTCCGGATACAGCAACGTGATTGAAGCGTTCAAGATGCGGACCTAAACTCACTCGCCGTCGACTCCGGTTTACTCCGGCGGGACGACGATGACATCGTTGGGTAAATAAATCGGCGCCAGTTCGTCGATGCGGGGGGTAATCGCATACGGCAATTTGGCAGGGGGCGAGATCGAATATTGGGCCAACACATATTGCAAGGTGGCCGATTCGGTGAGCGGATACGGCCCAAGATCGTTCGGGTTGCGCAACGCCAGGGTGATTTGAGCGCCGCTATAAACCAGGTAGGTCAGGGTCACGGCGTCTTGTTGATTGACCATCAGCGTCACAATATCGGGGCGCTCGATCTCGGCGGCGGCAGGCTCCTCGGTGACCGCAGCCGTTTGATCCGAAGGCGCTGCGCTGGGGGCGGCCGCCTGTTCGGCGGCTGGCGCTTCTGTCAAGGGGAAAGTGCCCACATGCAAAACCTGCGCCCGCTGCATGACCAGTTGCGAAACCAGCCGCGGCCGCTGGGGTTCCGCCGGGGTGATGTACAACGCCTGATCGCCCCACACGGGGTCGGTTTCGGTCCGGCCCTGGGGACCGCTGCCGGCAATCAGGTCAACCGTCATCGTCAGCACCGGCGCGATGATGGGGCCTTCCATCCTACCAGCGCCAGCCAGCAGACTGGTGTTGTTCGGCAGGGCAGTCTGAAAATTCGAATCCACGTCGATGAGCAGCAGGGTCACAATGACGTCAACGAAATCTCCATCGCGAATGCCATACGCCACCGAGGACAGGCGGGTGATGGGAATGGAAATGGCCGTGTAACCGGGCGGGATGAGCGGGGCCCACGGCGAACCCGGCAAATTGACCTGGCCGGGCGTCATCGAGACCATCGAACTGGTAATCCACATCCCCTGTTCGATGGTATAACGCGCATACTGCCCCACCACCTCGTCCACTCTCTGGTAAGTGCCTTCCACCAGCATATCTTGCGGAATGTCGCGAGTCACGAGCATTTCTGCTGTGATCTGGGTGCCAGCGTAGATTTTCTGGCCAGCGGTGACGACCTGAGTTGTCAGCACCTGGGGCGTCGGGGTAGCGGCTTGCTCCTGAGGCGCGCCGATCCCCCCACGCATCATAACGTAGAGGATTCCGAAAATCACAATCACAACTACAATCAACACAAAGTAGATGAGGATTCGATTGCGGCGCATAGGGCACTCCTTGAAACTCAGAGTTGACAGCAGACAATCTCATTATACAGTAAAAATTCGGCGCTTGCCACTTGGCCCAAAATAGGCCATTGGTACGATTATAAAGAAGACCCTGCAATTGCAGCAGAGCCTTCATCGCCTGACCGCTTTTCTCCAACAGCCTCGGCCGGTCTTACACGCTTCGGGCGGGGACAGAAATCACAATCCGAGAACCTTTGCCGGGGGCGCTGTCGATCTCGAAATTGCCGCCCAGCATCTCGACCCGCTCGCGAATGACCTTCAACCCGAGCCCGCCCTCTTTGCCAACCACTTCCGGATCAAATCCTTTGCCGTTATCCTCAACGGCCATCTTGAGCATGTCCTCCCCCATATCCACCTGAATCTTGACCAGCGTGGCCTGGCTATGGCGGGCAGCATTGCCCACCAATTCTTGCATGGCGCGGAAAATCATCACCTCCAGATAAGGCTCCAGCCGGCGCTCATTGCCCGAAACTGTGACGTTGATATCCACCCCCGACTGTTCTTTGAACGTGTCGGCGTAGCGTCGAATGGTCGGCACCAGCCCCAGGTCGTCGAGCATCATCGGGCGCAACTCGAAGATGAAATTGCGCACCTTCTGAAAGGTGTTCATGGCGGCAGCCTTCAGATTGCCCAGTTCGGTCTTGGCCTGCACGGGGTCCATATCCAGCAAACGCATGGCGATCTCGGTCTGCAAGATGAAGTTGGACAGCGCCTGCGCCGGACCATCGTGCATCTGACGCGACAGACGCTGACGTTCGGCCTCCTGGGCGTTGACCAGCATCTCGACGCTGGTCATTTCCCCTTTTCCGCTTCGGTTGCCGCCTCCCGCCCCGCTACCGCCCAGTTGCGCCAGCAACCTTTCCAGGGCCGCCTTATGTCTTTCCAGATGAGCCTGGTCGCTCTGCAATTTCTCCAATTGACCGCGCATCACGAACAGACGCTGTTGCGCATCCAGCGCCGAATCATACGCCATGCGAATCTCCTGCGCCGAGGCCCGATCCAGTTGACCCTGAACCTGCTGCAGGTGAGCCGTGATGGCGGCATTCCGCTGAGTCAGTTTGCCTACCTCGACGCGGCTCTGTTCGAGCATCAGCGTAACTTCTTTCAGGGCGCGCTCGGTTTCCTCCAATTCTGCCTGGATGATCTGGCGGGGATCCTCCGCCGAATCAACCGCACCGGATTCGTTTTCTGCGATCATAAAGGGCTACTCCTACGCCTTGAGATTCGTATTCGTATCGTACAACTGCACCCAACCGCGTTTAAGGGCGTAAACGACCGCTTGCGTTCGGTCCTCGACGCCGAACTTGCGCAAAATCGAAGTGACATGGTTCTTAACGGTCTGATGACTGATGCCCAAGGCCACGGCAATTTCTTTGTTGCTCATGCCGCGCACGACGCAAGACAACACTTCCATTTCGCGGTCGGAAAGAGGATGGAAAGGACTGCCCGGTTCGCTGTACAGATGCCGCGCCTTTTCCATCTCATGTTCCAGCCAGCGTTCCAGATCGCCCGGCGTAAACACGCGGTCCTCGATGACATATTTCCCGTTCACGACTTCCCGAATAGCGCGAATCAAACTCTCTGGATCGACATCTTTGGAACAATAAGCCGCTGCGCCAGCCCAGGCGGCATGCAACACCTGTTCGTGGTCATTATAGGCGGTCAACAGGATCACGCGCGTGGGTAATTTGTCCTGGACAATTTGACGGGTCACCTGCTGACCGTTGATTCCCGGCAAGTTGATGTCCACCACGGCCACGGTCGGCCGCAAAGAACGAATCAGCACCAGCGCCTCGTCCCCCGTCGAGGCCTCTCCGATCACTTTGAAACCCGGTTCCAGCGACAGGGCGTCGGCCACGCCGTGTCGAAAGAGGGGATGGTCATCGACAAT
Organism: Chloroflexota bacterium; assembly: GCA_019873655.1. Classification (GTDB taxonomy): domain Bacteria; phylum Chloroflexota; class Anaerolineae; order Anaerolineales; family Villigracilaceae; genus JAFGSI01. Next base: position 161,313 of record JAIOAU010000003.1, read on the forward strand.
CACAATCGTTATTTCATCCATTACCGCCTCGACTCTTCATGAGTATAGCACAGGTCTGGCAAGCCAACAATTAATGAAATCTTGCAGATGCAAAAAACGCGCCCGTCCCGTCTCTTACCGACCCCGCCAGCGGTACACCGTCATGTGAATCGCCTCGTCGCCGGGCGCGCCGGCCACGAAAACGGGTTCCAGGCCGGAGGTCAAGAGCGGATACCAGTCGGGGAAAGCCACCAGGTAATCCACGCCGCGTTCGTCCAAGTACTCCGCCAGGCGGGTCTCGTCACGAATAAACGGAATCACCTCCGGCGAGATCAGACCGGCCAAATCCACCAGCGGGCGCTGCGTAAAGTACCCGACCGCGCCGATGTCATGTACGGCGATCAGACTCTCGGTCGGTAGATTGGCCGCCATCCAGCGGGCCGTCTCCACCATGTCGGTCTCGATGAAGCGGACGTCCTCTCCGTAGGAACGGACGCCCAACCCCCAGAACCCGGCGCCGACCAGCAAAAGGGACGCCGCCCAAACGACGCGCAGACGCCAAAGCATCCCCCGCCAGGTCCTGCGGGCGCCCATCCAGGCCAGGAATCCGGCCATCCCGAAGAAAAAATAAACCGGCACGGCTGGCATGTAGTAGCGGCCATGCTGGTAAGCCGGCAGACGCAGCAGGTAGATGCCCACGTAGCCGAACATCCACAATAGAGCAGCCATTTCTCCCCACGCCCGCCGCCGGAGGGCCGAACGGACGGCCAGGACGAAGCCCGGCAGCAGGAGGAGGGAGGGGCCGGTCAGAAATTGCAGCCCCACCTCGCCGATCCGCTCCCATAACGGACGCGCCTGCCAGAAGACATATTCGGCCTGCTTGGCGTAGAACGTCGTGGGCATCATCGCCCCGGCCAGCGTTAGATTGAATAGCAAATAGAGGGTAAAAAAAAGGCCGAAGCCGAACAACGTCGAACCGACGGCCCGCAAACGCCGCCTCCAGCCGTCCTCGGTCAGCAGCGCCGCGAACAGCAGCGGCCCCAGCAGGGTGACGCCGTCGGGCCGCGTCCACACGCTGACGCCGCTCAGCACACCCATCCCCAGCCAGCGCCGCCGACCGGCGCCCGTCAGTCCCGCCAGTACTTGAAAGATGAGCAGGGCATGCAGGAGGGTTTCCATGCCCGAAAAAGCCGCCCAGCCGAGATGCCACTCAAAGACGATGAACAGCCCCGCCCAGGGAATCGCGCTGCGGTACGTCTCGACCAGGCGGCGCAGATAGACTTCCATCTGAAAGGCCAGCAGCCAGAGCAGGACTGCGCCAAGCAGATACGTCCAGACGTAGGGGGAAAGGCGCAGCCAGAACCCCACCGCCAGCAGCGCCGTCCAGAGCGGAGCCGTGGAGCCGCCCGACGGCTCGCCCGGTACAAAGGCCCATTCGCCGCGCAGGGCCAGGTTGCGGGCGTAGGTTTGATGAATCCAAGAATCGTCCAGCGGGAAGCCGATTCGCAACGTCAACGCGCTGGCCAGCAGATAGCCCGCCGCGCTGACGACGACCGCCACCATCAGAATCAGCGCCAGCCGTCCCCTCGGCGCGGCGTCAGGGAGAGGGCGCGATTCGGAAGAGGCGCGTCTCATCCAGTTCTCCAAGATATTCGAATGCGGGATAGTCTTGCGGATGTTCATATAAATCCCTCAACGCGCCCGCCGCGCCGGGAGGTTCCAGCACCAGGTAGCGGGCGCTGAAACGGCGCGCCGCCTCCAGGGCCTCTGCCACGCCCTCGTTGGGGATGGCAATCGCCGGGCGGCCCGTCATGGCATAATAGGCGGGCGGGTTGCGCGTCATCACCACTTCCTCCGGCCGGGCCCCCGCCTGGCGCAAGAAGACCTCCGCCTGCTGGTAGACGTACTCGCCCTCATTCCAGCCGCTGTCGACCACCCGCACCTTGACCAGGAAAAGACTGAACAGGACGGCCATCAACACCAGCGAGGCCTGCAGCGCCCCGCTCAGCCGTTTCAGCCGGGGCCTCGCCGCCAGTCCCTCCAGCCCGAGCGGGGCGAGGACGAACCACAGCGGCTGGAACGCCGCGCCGGCGTGAAAGAAGCCGCCGCGCACGCTCGCAAACGGGAAGAGCAGACTCTCGGTCAGCAGCAACGCGCACCAACCCAGCGCGCCCAGGCGCACGATCTTGTCTCCGCGCCGCCGCCAGGCCCCGGCAATGATGAGCGGAGCGAGGAAAATCAACCCCTGGGCCGCGAAGGCCGTCCCCAGATTCTGGAGCAGCGCCTCCAGCCGCGCCGCCAACGCCTCCTCCCAGCCGGCGGCCAGCCAGGAGTGGAAAGTGAAACGCTCAGGCCGGAACGAGAAAATCTGGCCGTATTCCGTCATCCACAGCACGTACCGTCCGCCAGGCGGCAACGGCGCGCCGAAGACCTGCACGTTGCGTCCGAACCACGGCCCCATGACGAGCAGGTAACCCGCCAGGGCGATCCCCGCCGCGCCGAGGGCGCGGCGCGCCGGCCGGGGCGAGAAGACGAGCGCCGCCCCCAGCGTCAGCGGCAGCCAGAGCAGGCCGTCGCTGCGCGCCAGGTTGAACAGCCCGGCCAGCAGGCCCAGGCCGAACGGCGTGAGAGGCCGCCAGCGTCCGGTCAGGAGCAGGAAATACAGCGTTCCGAACAGAAGATAGAAAGCATAATTATCTGTCGTGGCAATGAAAGGAAGATAGTAGCCAGAAAAGACGGCCAGCAACCCGGCCGCGAGGGCCGGTCCGCGGCGGGATGAAAACCGCCAGGCCAGCCAAGCCGTCAGCGGCGGGAACAGCGCCGCCGCCAGGACGAAGAAGAGGCGCGCCGCCAGGAAATCCGTCCGCCCGAGGAGCGCCATGCCCCCCGCCGCCGCCAGCGAAGCAAGCGGATACCAGTAGGCGTGCGAAGGATGCGGCAAAGACTGGGGATGGTCGAGATAATTCCACAGGAACGGCTCCTGGAACCCCAGCCCGCGCGCCAGCGCCAGGCCGCCGGCATAGTAGTAAGCGGCGTCCATGTACCCCGGCACCGGCTGGAGCGCCGCCACGCCCAGCGCCGCCAGCAAGGCCAGAGCGAAGAGCAGGAGCAAATCCCGGCGTCGAAGAGCAGAGTCTGCGCGGATCATCTACGGTTGCCCGGGCCAAGCCGGATCGAACGCGAACAGCCGCGCCCCATCCACCTCGCCCAGATAGATGAGACCGGGCGGCTGTTCGTCCAGGCGGTAAAGCGGCAGGAGGCCATCCGGCGCGCTGCCCGCCTCCAGGACGAGAAATCTGGCCCCGTACCTTTCGGCCGCCAGCAAAGCCGTCTCTGGGCCGCCGTCTGGCACGGCAATGGCCGGGTTGCCCGAAGCCAGATAGAAACCGGGCGGATCGGCGACCATAACGACCTGACCAGGACGCAGGCCGGCGTCTCTCAAGGCCTGGGCACATTGGCTATACGCAACGTAATCGCGACCCCAGGCCTGACTCTCCGTCCCCGCGCCGAAGACGCGGCCCCACACGATGACCGCCGTCAACAACGCCGCGACAACCGCCAGCGCCGGACGGAACACCGCCCCGGCGCGGGAATCCCAGCCGCGGCGACGCCGTCCCCACTCCAGGAACGACTCCAACCCCAGCGGGGCCAGCGCCCACCAGACCGGCTGCAGGGCTGCCCCGGCGTGGAAGAAGCCGCCGCGCGCCCCGGCGTAGGGAAAGACCGCCGTCATGACGGTCAGCGTCAGCAGCCAGGCCAGCCCGGCCAGTTGGACGCGGCGCTCGCCGCGCAAGCGCCAGCCCGCCAGCAGGACGAGCGGAGACAAGAAAGCCTCCCCTTGCACGCCGAAAGCCGTCGCCAGGTTCATGCCCAGCGCCCACAGACGCGCTCCCAGAATGGCCGCCGCGCCCGAATCCAGCCAGGCCGCGAACGTGATTCGATCGGAGGGGAAAGAGAAAATCTGGTTGTAGGAGGTCAGCCAGAGCATCTTCGTCCCGCCGGGGGCCAGCGGCGCGCCGAATACCGCCAGGTTGCGCCCGAACCACGGCCCCATCACGAGCAAATACCCTGCCAAGACGCCCAGGACAGCCCACAACGACAGGAGGCGGGCAGACGAGGGCGGCCGCGGCATGCAGAACAGGACGGCCAGCAAGGCCAACAGCAGCCAGAGCAAGCCGTCGGCGCGGGCGAGGTGCATCAGACCGGCCAGCAAGCCCAGGCCAACAGCGCGCCCGACGGTCACCGGACGGCCAACCAGGAGAAAGAAAAGTCCGCCGAAGAGCATGTAGAGGCCGAAGGTGTCGGTGATCGGCAGGAAAGGCAGGTAAAACCCCGAAAAGACGGCCAGCAGGCCGGCCAGGAGCGCCAGGTCGCGGCGGGAGGCGAAGGACCAGGCCAGGGCGGCGGTCAAAGGAGGGAGGAGGGCGGCCACGGCCAGGAATCCGAGGCGGGCGGAGAACCAGGTCGAGGGTCCGGGCAGCGCCGCGCCGGCCGCAGCCAGGAGGGAGGCCAGGGGCATCCAGTAGGCATGCGAGGGGTGCGGCAGTCCGGCCGGGTCGTCGAGGTAATTCCACAGATAAGGTTCGCGAAAACCCCGCCCCGCCGCCAGTTGCAATCCGCCGGCGTAGTAGTAATTGGCATCCAGGTAACCGGGAGAGGGCTGGAAAGCGGCTACCGACCCGGCCACCAGGAGGCCGGCCAGCGCCAGAAGGAGGTGCCTCTGCCAGGTCATAGAGTCTTGATTTCGGCCTCCACCCGCTCCAGCCAGGTGCGGAAGGGACGCACCGCCCACCAGCGCACCCAATAGAGGCCCACCAACAGCAGGAGGGGGAACGAGAAGAAGAGCGCGGCGGTCAACGCCTTGCAAGCGCCCGCTTCCATAAAGCCCAGGTAAGCCGCCCATCCGCCCGCCAGGAGGATCAACAGCAGCCAGCCGCTGACCCCCCAGCCGCGCGGCCGCGACCAGCGTTCGTTGAGCAGAGAGAGCAAGACCACCAGCGGCAGGAGCAGGAAAACAGAACCGTCGAGCGTCACGGGGATGCCCATCAGCGGCGAGACGGCCAGGGTCAGCGAAGCCGTCCAGAGGACGTGACGGAAGTCCTTGCCGCGCACGGCGCGCCACTCGATGAAGAGGAGGATGGACAGGAGGGCAGTCAGCGCCCAGCCGAGGCGTCCGCCGATGGCCGGCCACCAGTCTGCCATGATGCGCCCGGGACTCAACAGCGGCAGGAACTGCGAGTGGGAGTACAGGCCGCGCAGCCAGGGCATGAACCAGCCGGGGTAGAGGAAGAACGACAAGCCCAGCAGGATCAACAAGGTCATTCCCAGGCCGGAAAGGACCCGCCAGCGCCGGTTGAGCGCGACCCACCAGAAGATAAAGAGCAGGAAAACGGCCATGCTGTTCGGCTGGCAAAGCGGCAGAATCAGCAAAGCGCCTGCCACTTCGTCTTGCCCGGCCCGCAAAGCCGCCAAAACGCCCGCCACGCCCAGGGCGGCCAAAATGATAGGCTTCGCCTCCAGCCAGATGTGTAGAATCGGCGGCCAGAGGAAAAAGAAGAGGAACAAGAGCGGCGTCAGGAGGCGACCCGGCTTCCAGCGGCCCAGGCGCAGACTCAGCACGACCAGGCCCGCCAGGCTGGCCTGCAGGAGCAGAGTCCACAGGCCGCGCGCCAGGGCGTAATCCCGCAAGAGGGCCAGCGGGAAAAAGAAAATCTCGATGAAGAAAGGCAGATACAGGCGCAGCGGATTCTGGCCTTCTTCCGCCAGGCGGCCATAGTGCAGAATCTGCGCCCGCTGGGCGGCTTGCGTTTCATAGGGACTGACGCCGTAGCGCAAGAAGGTCTGCGCGCCCAGCCAGGGGACGAGGAAAGCCGTCTCGCCAGGGTGGTCGCGGGCGTAGAGAGTGTTGGCCCACACCAGGCCGCCAAGAACAGCCAGGAGCAGGCACACAAAGAACACAGAGACGATGACGAAGAAAGCGCGGGACAAAGTAAACCGGGGGTATGATAAAATGGAAACGGAGGGGTCGCCAGGAAGAATTCTACCTTACAATGGCAGGAGGGGCAACTGCAGAATCGTTCTCGGCCGGGACAAGTTGACAGCCGCCTGATCTGAGCGAACAATCCACGCCAAGCTATTGTCCAAGGTTTCTTGCTGGGAGGAACATGTCCGATCAAGAAAAGATTACCGTATTGATCGCCGACGATCATCCCGCCACCCGCGAAGGGATTCGCAGAATCCTGGAACAAGCCGCCGATATTTGCGTCGTGGGGGAAGCAAAGGATGGAATAGAAACAAAAAAACTGGTATCGCAGTTGCGCCCCAACGTGCTGATTTTGGATTTGATTATGCCGGGTCCCAGGCCGTCGGAAATCGAAAAATGGGTGCGCGAACATCATCCCGAAACTGTCTCGTTGATTCTCACCGCCCATGACCGGGACGCCTATCTTGCCCAAATGATGGAGGCCGGCGCAGCAGGTTATCTCTCGAAAAACGAATCGGGAGAAAGGCTGATCAGCGCCATCCGGCGAGTTTCCAAAGGCGCGAACATTTTCGAGAAACAGCAATTGTTTCGCGTCCGGCAGTGGAAAAAAGATGTGGGGGCAAAGTGGCAAAGCCTGACAAAACGGGAGCGCGAAATTCTGCGCCTTTTGGCCGAGGGAAGGGCGAACAAAGAAATCGCTGCCGCCTGCGACATCGTGCTGAGGACGGTCGAGAAACATCTCGAGAACATCTACGAGAAGTTGGGGGTCCAGTCAAAAACCGAAGCCGCGTTATGGTGGGCAAAGCACAGTGCGGATTTTGCGAATTGAAGAGCCGTTGTGGACATCCTACAATCTTCTAGAAGAGGTGGTTTAGACGTCTCAAAACCCTGAAATTGGTCTCTCCGTGCATCGAATTGCATGAATTGTACGCAAAGGTTCGCGACATTCGACCTTTGACTTGCCAATCAACCCCAGCAGCCCAAATTCGAATCGACTGGAGGAATGGAATGAAAACTCCTCACGAGCGCAAGAAAACAGAGATCATCCTTTCTATCGCCCTCGCCTTTCTCCTGGCCGCCTGTCAACCCACGCCGACCGCGACCTCCGCGCCCGTTGCACCCCCCGCGCCGACCGCGACGCTTTCACAGATGGAAGCGGCCAGGCAGAGTCTCGACGCTTACTACACCGCCCTGATCGGACGAGACTACGCGCAAGCCGCAGCCCTGTTTACCACCCGAGTCGGCGTCGCCCAGAGCGAACTGATCCAGATGTGGCAAGAGAACGATCGGCAAGGCTGGAGAATCACCGGATATGAGATCGTCAACCAGCGCGAATACGACGAGACCAGAATCGTCTTCTGGGTCAGGATAAACCAGGAAGGAAGCGAACCGCCTCAATTCGATGCCATCAATGTATTACATCTGGAAGGAGACGGCTGGCTCGTCGGAAACGCCACGCTGGACAAGATTGCCCTGCAAGACAGGCCGCATACGCAAGACGGCGTGAGCGTGATTGCCAGCGTCTTCTTCCGCTACGTCGAGGGCTATGCGCTGTGGTTCAACATTCGCAATGAAGGCTCCGAGGCCTTGACCTGGGGCGGAGAAGGCGAGACTTGCGGGACGCTCGTCTTTGCCGACCGCGCCCTCGCCTCCCCCTGCGCCGCCGCGACCCAGATTCGCCCCGGCGAAGAGGTCAACGTCAGCCTGGTCTTCCTCGAAGACGTCCTCTCCCGCCCGAGGGACGAGCGTCCCGCCGCCATAGAGATCGCCTCTTTCTCGTGGGACCGCGACGGCGACGGCCTCCCCGATCCAGACCAGCAGCCCTGGTCCTTCCAGTTCGAACTGCGCTACGAGACCCCCTGATTCGCGCCGAGAATATGCTATAATAGCGCCCGAGGCAAGAATGGCTCCCATCCGCTTCGCCAATAACAACAATAACGATAACAACGATCCCTGCCGGAGCGTTGGGCGCAGCCTTGCCGGTTGATTGAACGCACCGATCCCCTGATCGCCCAACGCAGATGCGGCGGGCGATTTATTTTGTATCACCATCCACACAGGAGGCGGCCATGTACAAAACCCATACATGCGGGGAACTGCGCGCCAGCCACGCCGGGCAAACCGTGACCCTGGCCGGCTGGGTGCACCGGCGGCGCGACCACGGCGGCGTGATCTTCCTCGACCTGCGCGACCGCTACGGCGTGACCCAGGTGGTCTTCAACCCCAGCCTGCCGCGAGAAGTCCTCGAGCGCCTTTCGGAGGTGCGCTTCGAATGGGTGCTGCAAATCAGCGGCGTGGTCCAATTGCGGCCGGAGGGGATGCAAAATCCCAAAATGGCCACCGGCGAGATCGAAGTCGTCGCCTCCCAGATGACCGTCCTCAACCCGGCCAAACCGCTGCCCTTCATGGTCAACGCCGACGAGGAGCCCGATGAATCCCTGCGCCTCAAATACCGCTACCTCGACCTGCGCCGGGAACGGATGAAGCGCAACCTGATTCTGCGCCACGAGGTGGTCCTCTTCATGCGCAAGTACCTCTCGGAACACGGCTTCATCGAGGTCGAGACCCCCATCCTGTTCAAGACGACGCCCGAAGGGGCCCGCGACTACCTCGTCCCCTCGCGCCTCTACCCCGGCCAGTTCTACGCCCTGCCGCAGAGTCCCCAGCAACTCAAGCAACTGCTGATGGTGGCCGGAGTGGATCGCTACTTCCAAATCGCCCGCTGCTTCCGCGACGAAGACCAGCGCGGCGACCGTCAGCCCGAATTCACGCAACTCGACCTGGAGATGTCCTTCGTCCACCGCGACGACGTGCTGGACATGGTGGAGGGCCTGTTCACCGCCCTGATTCCGGCCGTCGCCCCGCACAAGAGACTGCTGGCCTCCCCCTGGCCGCGCCTGACCCACGCCGAGGCCCTCGACCGCTACGGCAGCGACAAGCCCGACCTGCGCTTCGGCCTCGAACTCCACGATGTCTCGGCCCTGTTCGCCGCCAGCGAATTTGCCGTCTTCCGCGGCGCGCTCGAAGCGGGCGGAGTCATCAAATGCCTGGTCGCCCCGGGCTGCGCGGCCTACACCCGCCGTCAACTCGACGAATTAACTGACTATGCGAAAGAAACGGGGGCAAAAGGCCTCGTCTCCCTGGCGCTGACGGCCGAGGGTCCGAAAGGCTCCGGAGCCAAATTCATCGGCGCGGCCGAAATCGCCCGCCTGCAAGAACAGACCGGCGCCCAAACCGGCGACCTGATCCTGTTCGTCGCCGACGAGAAGAAGACGGCCAACAAGGCGCTCGGCGCGCTGCGCGTCCGGCTGGGCAACGAACTCCGCCTGGCCGACCCCTCCGTCCTGGCCTTCGCCTGGGTGGTGGATTTCCCGATGTTCGAATGGAACGAGGAAGAACAAAAATGGGACGCCGCCCATCACCCCTTCACCATGCCGCGCCTGGAACACCTCGACCGCTTCGAGACCGACCCCGGCTCGATCCTCTCGGACGCCTACGACATGGTCTGCAACGGCTACGAAATGGCCTCCGGCTCGATCCGCATCCACCGCCGCGACATTCAGAGCAAGGTGTTCGCCCTGCTCGGAATCAGCGAGGAGGAGGCTCAGCGCAAGTTCGGCCACATGCTGGAGGCCTTCGAGTACGGCGCGCCGCCGCACGGCGGCATGGCGCCCGGCATCGACCGGCTGGTGATGCTGCTGGCCGACGAACCCAACATTCGCGAGGTCATCGCCTTCCCGAAGAATTCGGCCGCCCGCGATGTGATGGCCGACGCCCCCTCCCCTGCCGATGAACGGCAGTTGAAAGAATTGCACCTCAAGATTGTGGAATAAGGAGAAATCTCATGAAGACCATCCGCGTAGAAGAAATCGCAAACTATGCCGGTCAGGAAGTCGCCGTGCGCGGCTGGGTCTACAACCGCACCGACAAGGGCAAACTGGTCTTCCTGCTGGTGCGCGACGGCTCCGGCTTCGTCCAGTGCGTGGCTTTCAAGGGCGACCTGTCCGAAGCGTTGTTCGAGCAAATCGTTCGGCTGCCGCAAGAGTCGTCGGTCATCGTCAGCGGGCTGGTGCGCGAGGACAAGCGCGCCCCCGGCATCCCCGGCGGCTACGAAATCGGCGTGCGCGACCTGCAAATCGTCCAGGCCGCGGCCGAGGACTACCCGATGGCGCTCAAGGAGCACGGCCCCGACTTCGCCCTCGACCACCGTCACCTGTGGATTCGTATGCCCAGCCAGTGGGCCATTCTGCGGGTGCGCGCCACCGTCATCGCCGCCATCCGCGAGTGGTTCGATACGCACGGCTTCCTCAACGTGGACGCGCCCATCCTGACCCCCGCCGCCTGCGAGGGCACCACCACCCTCTTCGAGACGGAATACTTCGACGAGGGCAAAGCCTACCTGACCCAGTCCGGCCAGCTCTACAACGAGGCGAACATCATGGCCTTTGGCAAGGTCTATTGCTTCGGGCCGACCTTCCGGGCCGAGAAATCCAAGACCCGCCGCCACCTGACCGAGTTCTGGATGGTCGAGCCGGAAATCGCTTTCTGCGACCTGGACCAGTTGATGGAGATCGAGGAGCAATTCGTCACCCACATCGTCCGGCGCGTCCTGCGGGACCGCGGACCGGAGTTGCGCTCGCTGGGCCGCGACCTGTCGAAGTTGGAGAACATCGCCCCGCCCTTCCCGCGCATCTCCTACGACGAGGCCGCCAAGAAATTGCAGGAACTGTACGAGGCCGAGACCGACCCAGAGAAGAAAGAACTGCTCAAGTTCGAATGGGGCATCGACTTCGGCTCGCCCCACGAGACGGCGCTGACCAATCTCTACGACAAGCCGCTCTTCGTCTATGGTTACCCGACGGCCGTCAAAGCCTTCTACATGGAACCCTGGCCGGGCCGGCCGGAGGTCTGCAAGAGCGTGGACTTGCTCGCCCCGGAGGGCTACGGCGAAATCATCGGCGGCTCGGAGCGCATGTCCAGTTACGACCTGCTGTTGCAGCGCATCCACGAGCACGGCCTGCCGGAGGAAGCCTTCAAGTGGTATCTCGACCTGCGCAAGTACGGCTCGGTGCCGCATTCCGGCTTCGGCATGGGCGTCGAGCGGACGGTGGCCTGGCTGTGCGGCATCGAACACATCCGCGAGGCCATTCCCTATCCGCGCACGATCAAGCGCGTCTATCCGTAGGCTTGCTTTTGCGACATTTTGGCGAGGCGAATTTAATCTTTCCCTACCCACGCGTTTTAGTTTGTGGTATAAGGAAATGGCCCTGCTGTGCGCGTGATGCTGCATCCACCGTTCTGAGCCAACACCCACTGTTAGGGCCCCAATCTCTCGGCGGCGACGCGATAGGCCGGAGCCAAGGCGGAGACGCCGGGTAGGAGCCCACCTGCGAAAGCAGGTTCAGAACCTCGCAGCACACGGCATGGCGGGGTACGCGTTAAACAAAACTGAATAGGCGGAGACGAGCGGCTGAATCCCGCCCGCGCGGGATGACGAGGTGGAGGTTCCTCTGCGCGAGCAGAGGCTAACCCCGGGCGACCGGGGGAAAATCGAATCGATCAGCGGATGCCTCCGGAGCCCGGTCACAGGCTCCTTTCTCCCTTCCGAAGCAAGCGCCAAATGCGCAATTTCGGGTTTAAAAAAACCCTGTTGCGCGACGGCCCAAACCCCTCCGGCAACGGACGGACCAAAGGCTGGCGCGGTGACCCGGCAATATCGCTTGCCGGCGTTCCAACAGGAAGGGCTGCCAGTCTTTTGTGATTCAAGGCACGCCCAGGCGTGCTTTTTTGTTTTGGAGGACCAATGTTCAAGAGAGGTTCTGGAATTCATTTCGTACTTGACCGCTGGCCGGTCTTGCTGCCGCGGCGGTGTGGATTCCAGCCTGGGCCGGCGGCGTCCGTCTGACGCAGCCGGCAAATCCCGCGCCCGAATCTCTTTTTTGTATTCCCTTTCAAATCCATTCTAACCAACCGAGGATTGCAACCATGGACACCAAAGAATTGCTTGCCCGCGTAAGAGAAGATCACGTCAAGTTCATTTCTTATCAATTCACCGATGTCACCGGGGCCGTCAAATCGGTGGACGCCCCCGTCAACCAGCTCGAGGCCGCGCTCGAAGACGGCGTCTGGTTCGATGGATCGTCCGTCGAGGGGTTCGCCCGCATTCAAGAAAGCGACATGCACCTGATCATTGACCCGTCCACCTACGCCGTCCTGCCGTGGACTCTGCCCGAACTGCGCCGGGCGCGCGTTTTCTGCGATATTCAGAGGCCCGACGGTCAGCCATTCGAGGGAGATCCGCGCTACGTCTTGAAGAAAATGCTGGCCAAAATCGAGCAGCGCGGCTGGGTGTACAACGTCGGTCCGGAGCCGGAATTCTTCCTGTTCAAGAAGAACGGCAACGAGACAGTCCATCCTCTGCCGCATGACGTCGGCGGCTACTTCGACTTCTCGGCCGACGACGAGGCCGGCCGCGTCCGCACCGAGTTGATGGACGCCCTGAACAGCATGGGGCTGGAGGTCGAGGTCGGACATCACGAGGTCGCTCTGGGTCAGCATGAAATTGATTTTCGCTTTGCCGACGCCCTGCGCACCGCCGACAACGTCCTGACTCTGAAGTACACCATCAAGGCCATCGCCGCCAAATACGGGCTGATAGCCTCCTTCATGCCCAAGCCCATCTTTGGCATCAATGGCTCGGGCATGCACTGCCATCAGTCGCTCTTCGACGCCCAGGGCGAGAATTTGTTCTTCGACCGCGAAGACGAGTATCACCTGTCCAAAATCGCCTACGCTTTCATCGCCGGTCAATTGGCCCACGCCCGCGCGCTGGCGGCGATCGTCTCGCCTACGGTCAATTCCTACAAGCGCCTGGTGCCAGGCTACGAGGCGCCGGTCTATATCGGCTGGGCGCAGATCAACCGCTCGGCGCTCATCCGCATCCCGCGCTACACCAAAGGCAAGGACAAGGCCATGCGCGCCGAACTGCGCTTCCCCGACCCCTCGGCCAATCCGTACCTGGCCTTTGCCGCCATGCTGGCCGCCGCCCTGGACGGCATCGAAAAGAACCTGACCCCGCCCCCGCCGCTCAACAACATCAATCTCTATCACCTGGAGCCGCAGGAGCGCCGCGACATGGGCATTGACGAACTGCCCGGCTCGCTGGCCGAGGCGCTCGACGAACTGGAGAAAGACGAGGTGCTCAAAGACGCCCTGGGGCCCACCCTCTATGAAGCCTTCACCCGCGCCAAGCGCGCCGAGTGGGACGAGTTCCGCATCCACGTCACCGACTGGGAGGTGGAACGCTTCCTGGAAGTGGCTTAAAAAGCAATCAGCATGAAGAACCAGCGGTGGGAAAAACATCTCCCACCGCTGGTTGATTTAACAGGGCAAGTATAGGAACAGTGGCACAAAAAAACAGCGCCTGATTGGTATCAGCCGCTGTCCCACGAGAAAACGAGCGCCATCAACCCAGAGGGGCGATTTTCTCCGGCATCGCCTGCTGACGGAGAAGTTCCCAATTGCGTTCGAGTTCCTTCCGGTGCATGGAAGCCCACTCTATCACTAAACCCAAGGCTCGCGATGGCAAAGAGCCATGAAAAACAGCCAGTGTACTGATGCTAATCCAGGCCTCATCCTCGCCATAAATCGCATGAAAGTGTGGAGGATTATGATCATCGAAAAACATTCGAATGACGATCCCGTAAAAACGGCTGATTTCAGGCATACACGGCGTCTTCCTTGAGAGCAGGAAACAGCGACGTGACACTCTTGCCGGTTACTTTCAGATAGAGAGAATCGGCGTCCAGTTCAATCTCATCTCCCCAGGAAAGCCGCCGGCCATCTTCGATGGAAATAGCCTTGAATTTCTCCGGCGCGTTCCAGAGCGCGAAGACGCCCTTGCCCGCCAGATGTGAGAGATCGGCTATTCCTTCCACTCCATCGGCAAACTCAAGGCGAACTCGATAATTATCCAGCGCTTGCGCCTTTACAATCTTTGGAATAAACATTGTGCTCTCCTTACGAGTAAATAAAGCCACTACGATTATACAACAATAAAAACGGTCCAGATTCACCAGCCCTTGAACGGATTGAAGTCCGTTTCCCGATCGTAGTAATCCTCGTCTTCGGCTCTCTTCAGCGCCCGCACCACAGCATAGGTGACCGGCGTCATCAGCGCCTCCACCCCCACCTTGAAGAGATAATTCGTCAGCACCAGGGTCAGGAACAGGGTCCAGGGGAAGACGCCAAAGAGCGAGGCGACGACCACGAAGACGACCGTATCCACCCCTTCGCCGACAATGGTCGAGCCGATGGTGCGCGTCCACAGCCAGCGCCCGCCCGTCAGGATTTTCATCTTCGCCAGGGTGAACGAGTTGGAGAATTCCCCCGACCAGTACCCGGCCAGACTCGCCAGCACAATCCCGCCGCTGGACATGCCGCCCAGGATGGCAAGATAGGCCGCGTCCCCGGCGTATTGCTGCCACTGCGCCTCGCCCGGCAGGACGCGCACCAGCGCAAAGACGCCCGCCGAGAGCGCCAGGCAGAAGAACCCGGCCCAGATGACCCGCCGCGAGGCCTTGTAACCGTAGACCTCGGTCAGGATGTCGCCGAAGATGTAACTGACCGGAAAGAGCAGCGTGCCGGCGTCAAAGGCCATCGGCACGCCGAAGAGACGGAAGCCCCAGTCCACGATCTTGGCCGAGGAAGCAATGTTGCTGACGATCAGGACGGTGATGAAGACGGCCATGATGAGATCGAGATAACGATAGCGTTTCACAAGGCTGCCTCCACGCAGAGGAGTTGATCGCTGCCGTGCGGCGACTCGGCCAGCAGGCGGCCGTCTGCGCCGACCGCCAGCGCCCCGCCGAAAGCCGGTTCTTCCACGCCGACCTCCAGCGCATTGACAAGGTAAACCGTCGCCCTCAGAGGGCGCGCCGCTTCCAGATAGGCCTGCCGTTCCTCCGCCCAACGATCCGAATCGGGCGACCGACCGGCAAAACTGCGCGCCAGCGGAACGAGCAAAATATCCGCCTGACCCACCGCCTGCCGCGCAGCCGACTCGTTGAACAGGTCGCCGCAAATCAGAACGCCCAGCCGCCCCAGTTCGGTCGGCGCGCTGCGGAAAAGACGGCCGCGCAGGAAGGGCGGCTTCTCCTCGATTTTTCGATGGTGGAGAATCACGTCGCCGCGCCGGTCGAAGAGCAAAGCGGAATCATACACCCCCTCTGGGGCGCGCTCCAACAACCCCGCGCACAAGAACACCCCAAAACGCCGCGCCAAATCGGCCAGCCGCAGGGCGGTCGGACCATCGAGCGGCTCGGCAAACCGCTCGAAATCCTTCTCTTCGTAGAGATAGCCCGTCAACGTGCATTCCGGCAGGCAGACCAGGTCGGGCGCGAAACGGGCGGCCTCTTCCAGCCGCCGCTCCAGTTCGGCGAAGTTTTCATCCGGCCGACGAGGAAACGTCCGCAAGGGAATCAGACAGGCGCGCATACTACCCAACGATCAGACTTGCGAATCTCGGCCCTTCTCGATCATCCGGCAATACGAACACAACCCCGGCGCGGAGGTCGGCTGTCCGCAGCCCGGGCAGGGATGCAGCGCCTGCTGGACCTCGCTCCGCTCGGCAAACAGACCGGCGCGGCGCGCCTCGAGAAAATTCAGATAAAAAGCCAGTTTCGTTCCAGGACGGTCGTTTTCCAATCTGTTGAGCAATTCTTTGTAGTACAGAGAGGTGGCCCCCGCCGAAAACGGACACTCCTCGTAGATATACTCGATGCCGCGCAGCAACGCATAGGCGGCCATCTCGCGCTCGTAAAAGCGGCACAACGGTTTGACCTTGCGCGCCAGGCCGCCGCGTTCCTCCAACACCGGTCCCTGCCGCAGCAGGTACTCTCCCGCCCAGGCGAGTGTATTGCCGAACAGAACGGCCGCCTCGTCGTCCAGGTTGTGGCCGGTCGCCAGCACATCGTAGCCCAGGTCGCGGGCGATGCGGTTCATCTCGTGGCGCTTGACCAGCCCGCAGACCGCGCAGGGCTTCTCGCGGCCGCGCCAGGTCGCCTCGGCCCACTCCGGGATGGTCTTGCCGGTCTCGGCGCGGACGTCCACCACGTGCAAGGTCAGGCCGCGCTCGGCGGCGAATTTCTCCGTCAAGCGCTGCGACTCGGCGGAATAGTTCACGCCGCCGTCGATGCCGAGGGCGATGTACAAACCGTCAGCCTGATAGCCGAGGCGGTGGAGGATGTCCCACAAAGAAAGCGAATCCTTGCCCCCCGAGACGGCCACCAGCACCTTCTCGGCGCGGGTGAACATCCGGTACTTTTTGATGAACCGTTCGGTCTGTTCGGGCAGCCACGCCAGGTAATGCTCCTTGCAGAGCGCCAGGCGGTGCTGAGGCATGTTGATGACGGCCTTGCCGCCGCATTTGCGACATCTCATGCCGGCCCCCTCAACCGCCGGAAATCACGGCAATCAGTTTGACGACTTCGCCATCCTTGAGAATCTCGTCCTCCGTGATCATCTCGCCCTGGCGCGTGGCGATCACGGCCTCGGGCAAAATGCCGCACTTGCGGAGCGCATCGCGCAGAGTCATGCCCGCCCGGACTTCGAATTCCCGATCGCGAAGGATGATTTTCACCATTTCGACCGCCTTCTGACTGAAGCCTTTTCTCCGTGCGCTCAAGAGACAAATTTCAAATACCGGGGCGGCCGTCCTACCCAGTCGGCGTAAAAGCCGCGATATTCTTCGGGCAGCAGGGCCGCAATTTGGGCCATGATTTCATCGGCAATCGCCTGCCGGACTTCGGCGGTGACCTTCTCGCCATTCGTCTGCACCACGAAGGGCCTGCCCACACGCACGTGGAAACGGGTGCGTCGCAGACGGCGGATGTTGGCCGGAAACTGTTCCCCGCCCCAGTGGCCAATCGGCAGAATCGGCGCGCCGGAGCGCAGCGCCAGCATGGCCACGCCCGGCTGGGCGCGTAGCAGGCGTCCGTTGCGCGAACGCGTCCCTTCGGGGGCGACAGCCAGAATGTCGCCGGCCTCGAGGACCGCCAGACAGCGGCGAATCGCCTCCACATCCGCCTCGCCGCGGCGGACGGGGATGGCGTCCCACAGGTCGAAAAGCCAGCCCATCAGACGATTGTCCCAGGTCTCGATCTTGGCCAGCCCCACCAGACGGCGCGGCTCCAGATGGACGAACAGGAGCGGCACTTCGATGGAGCCGACATGGTTGGCCGCCAAAATCAACGGCCCGCGAGGCGGAACCTGCTCGAGCGGCCGCGTCTCGACCTGGCAGAGGGTCGCGGCCCCGGCGCGAATCAAAGCGTTGACGACAGCGCGAGCGACGGTCATTGGGGTCTTTGCGTGATGAATTCGATTTGCTGCGGCAGCAATTCGATGGCGATTTCACTGCCTTCGTAGCACACCGTTTCGCCGTCGCAGTGAATCGGCAGCGTGCCTTGCAGCGCCCGGATGGAAACTTTACGGGCCTGGGCCATGCGGACCTCCTTCTGCGTGGCCTGCGTACCTTTCATGAAATAGGGAATGAGTTGGAAAATGCGCCCCTGACTGACCGATTCGGCGATGCACAGGTCGAAGATGCCGTCGGTCGGATCGCCGTTGGGAGCGAAAAAGAAACCGCCCCCATGCGCCGGCCGTTCATCACCGAAATCATCAGCGAGGCCAGGGTGATCTCCTGGTCGTCGTAGGAGAGCAGCACCGTGGGGGCTTTATAGTAAATGAAAATCGTCTCCAGCGCGGCGATGAGATAGAGCAGCAGGCCGCGCGTCCAGCGGATGCGGGCCGCCACGAAACCGGTCGCGGCGTCGAAGCCCACGCCCACGCCGTTGCCGAAATAGCGGCCGTTCGGAAAGTCGCCGCCGCGCAAAAAGCCGACATCCACCCGCCGCCGATAATTCTCGGCCAGGATTCGGCAGCCGGCCTCGATTCCACCGGGGATGCCCATCCCGAAGGCAAAATCGTTGCCCGTGCCGACCGCGATTTGCCCCATAGCCGTCCGGTCGAAGCCCGCCTGGCGGGCGCGCATCAGACCGTTGAGCACTTCGTTGGCCGTCCCGTCGCCGCTGGCCACCACCACCGCCTCCACGCCCTCGCGGGCGGCCTGCTCGGCCAGGTCGGCGGCGTGCCAGGGGCCTTCGGTCAGCACCAGTTTATAGTCGAGGCGATGTTTACGGAGTTCCGCCTCCAGCAACGGCAAAGAACGTCCGGCGTAACCGCGGCCGGAAATCGGGTTCACAATCAGCAGCATGCGCGTCATCCGAGAAGCCTCCATGAAAAGAATAGCCCTATTTTACAACACGAACCGCCCGAGCGGGGAACGGTTTCTGATAAAATAGCCCTGCAGTCATGCTCATCCTCGTTCCCATTCTTCTCCTCCTGGTAACTTCTCTCATCCTGCTCCTCCTGCGGCTGGGACGGCCAAAGTTCAAGCGCGCCTGGCTGATCGCTGCGAGCGGGACCGTCCTCTCCCTCGCCGGGGTGTTTCTTTGGCGGATTGACTTCCCTCACGCCTATACGCTCCCCGCCTGGCAGCCCGAAACCATCTTCCGCTACACGCCCTCCTGGCTGGCCGACGATTTCTCCTGGCCCTACGCCCTGGCCCTGACCGTGTTGAGCGCCGCCGTCTTCTGGACCTCGAGCGTGCGCGCCGAAACCGACCCGCTGACCTGGTCTGCGTCCTTTCTGGTGACCGCCTTCGGCCTGCTGGCCGTCTCGGCGGCCAATCCGCTGACGCTCGTCCTGGCCTGGACGGCCATCGACCTGGCCGAACTCGTCACCATGCTGCGTTCGACGCAAGGCGTCTCCCAAACCGAGGGCGTCGTCGTCGCCTTTGCCGCCCGTCTGGCCGGGACGTTCCTGCTGATATACGCCGCCCTTCGCAGCGCGGCGAGCGGCGTCCAGATCGACTTTGCCAGTCTGCCGGCCGAGGCGGGCCTGTACCTCCTACTGGCGGCCGGTCTGCGCCTGGGCATCCTGCCCCTGCACCTCCCTTATCAACAGGAGACCAACATTCGACGCGGTTTTGGGACGGTGCTGCGGCTGGTCTCGGCCGCCTCGAGTCTGGCGCTCCTGGCGCGCATCCCCAGCCGGGCGGTGGACACGCCGCTGACCCCCTATCTCTTGCTGCTGATCGCCCTGGGCGGCCTGTACGCCGGCTGGATGTGGCTGCGCGCCTCCGACGAGTTGACCGGCCGCCCCTTCTGGCTCCTGGGCATGGCCGCTCTGGCGCTGGGGGCCAGTCTGCGGGCCAATCCGCTCGGCAGCGTCGCCTGGGGGACGGCGCTTCTGTTGGGAGGCGGGTTCCTCTTCCTCTATTCGGCCCGGCAACGCGGCGTTCTCTGGCTGGCGTTCCTGAGCGCCCTGGGGGTCTCGGCGCTGCCCCTCATGCCGACCGCCAGCGGCTGGTTGAGCCATTCCCCTCTGCTTGCCGTCTTCATCATCCCGTACCTTCCCATCCAGGCGCTCATGCTGGCCGGCTTTGTGCGTCACGCCCTGCACCCCGGCGAAACCAGCCTGGAATCTCAGCCGTCCTGGGTGAAAGGACTGTATCTCTTCGGCCTGATTCATCTCCTCCTCGCCCAGGTTTCGCTCGGCCTGTGGGGCTGGGGGGGAGCGGCCGCCCTGGGCGTCTGGTGGGCGGCTCTCCTGGTTCTCGGCCTGACCGGTCTCCTCGTCTTCATGGCGCTGCGCTTCCTGAGTCGCCGCGCTGCTGGCGGCAGCGGCGGCCGCTGGGCCGACATCCTGCGCCTCAACTGGTTTTTCCGCCTCCTCCAATTCCTCTTTCGACTGGCTGAACGAATCAGCGCCGCCCTGACCCACGCCGTCGAGGGCGAGGGCGGCATCCTGTGGTCGCTGCTTCTGCTCGTCCTTCTGCTCTCGCTGTTCACCGCCGGAGGCCGGTAAGCATGCTGCTGAATTGGCTCGCGGGCGTCCTGATTTTGATGGCCGGAATCGGTCTTTTCGTCAGCCGAGACTGGCGCTGGAATCTGGGCGCGATGGCTCTCCAATATCTGGCTGCTTTTTGGCTGGTCCATGCCAGTTGGCCCCTCGCCGCTTCGGCCGTCAAGTTGATCACCGGCTGGATGGCTTGCGCCGCGCTGGGGATGACCCTCGCCAGCGCCAGGACAGAGCCCGGCAAGGAACACGGCTGGCGGGATGGCGGCTTTTTCCGGCTGTTGGCCGCCGTCCTGGCGGGGCTGGTCGCCTTCATCCTGGCGACGCGCCTCTCTGCCTGGCTGGGAATTGCCCCTCCCATTGCCTGGGGCAGCCTGACGCTGATGGCCGTCGGCCTGCTCCTCATTGGCATCACCACCCAGCCCCTGCGCGTCATCCTGGGACTTTTGACCCTCCTGGCGGGTTTCGAAATCACCTACGCCGCAATCGAAAGTTCCGAACTGGTGACTGCCGCCCAGTCGGTTATCACGCTCGGCCTGGCGTTGACCGGCGCCTACCTCCTCGTCGCCGCTAAAGAGGAGACGCCGCAATGAACGCTTCTACCCTCTGGATTTTCCTGCCCATCCTGACCGGCGCGCTGCTGCTCTTCCTGCGCAACCAGCGCTGGGTAGCGTTCGTCGCCGGCGGGCTCTCCTTTCTGCTGGCCTTGACCGCCTGGCTGCTGCCGATCGAAACCACCCTTGCGCTTGGCTCGTACGCCTTCAAACTGTCCTCCACCTTCGAGATTCTGGGCCGCCGCCTGATTCTGACCACCAACGAACAACCCATCCTGACCTTGATCTACGGAGCGGCTGCTTTCTGGTTCATCGCCTCGCCGAGCGTTGACAAGGCCCATCGCCTCGCCCCGCTGGGACTCGTCCAGGTCGGCGTGCTGGTTGCTGCTTTGGCGGTCGAACCGTTTCTGTACGCCGCCCTGTTGATCGAGGTGGCCGTCCTGTTGACCACCCCTCTGCTCCTGAGCGGGCGCGACAAACCCGGCCGCGGCCTGCTGCGCTTCATTACCTTCCAAACCCTGGCCATGCCCTTCATCCTGTTCACCGGCTGGCTCCTGCGGGGCATCGAGGCCGATCCGGGAGCAAGCGCCCTCATCCGCCAGGCGGCCATCCTGCTGGCGACCGGTTTCGTCTTTCTCCTGGCCGTCTTCCCCTTCCACACCTGGATTCCTCTCCTGAGCGAGGAAACTTCGCCTTACCTGACCGGTTTCGTCCTCTGGGTTTTCCCCACCTCGGCCCTGCTATTCGCAACCGGATTCGTGGACCGCTACGCCTGGATTCGCACCGCGCCGCAACTGCCTCAAATTTTGAGCACGGTCGGCGCTCTGATGGTCGCCGGCGGCGGACTGATGGCCGCCTTCCAAAACAATCTCGGACGGATAATGGGCTACGCCGTGATCCTGGAAACCGGCTTCTCTTTGCTGACGCTCAGTCTGCTCAAAACGCAAGGGATTGACCTATTCTTCCTGCTCTTCGTGCCGCGCCTGCTCGCCCTGGCCCTCTGGGCGTTGTGCCTCGACATCCTGCGCCAAAACGCCGCCAGTTTAAGTCTCCAAGACGTCCGCGGATTGGCGCGACCCTGGCCCTTCGCCTCCGTTGGTCTGATTTTCGCCCATCTCTCCATGGCCGGCCTGCCCGCCCTGGCCGGATTCCCCATCCGCCTGGCCATTTTGGAAGATTTAGCAACCGTCTCCCTGTCCGTCGCCGCCTGGGCGTTCATTGGCAGCGTGGGACTGCTTGCCGCCGCCGTGCGCACGATTGCCATTCTGGTTGCCGCGCCGGCCGAACTGGCCTGGGAGGCGCGCGAATCCTGGCCGCAACGCCTCTTCATCATTCTAGGAGGGCTGGCCTTGTTCGGCCTGGGCGCTTTCCCGCAATGGGTTCTGCCTCTCTTGAACCGCCTGCCGGCCATCTTCGAACATCTGGGCGGCTAGGGCATGCTATAATCCTCACTACCCTGGCTACCGGAGGCAAAAATGGACTTCGAACAAATCATCAAGCGTCTCGATTGGCTGGACGAAGAACGCCGCAAAGACAAACAGACCATCGCCGCCCTCGAAGAACGCGTCGCCGCGCTGCAAAGCGAACTCAACCTCGCAGCCAAAAAAGCCAAAGAAATGGACGCGGCTCTGGCCGAACTCACCGCCACGCCTGCCCGCCTGGCGCAACTCGAGGTCGTTCTGAACCAACAGAAGACTGAATTTTCTAAAGCCATCGCCGCCGGCGAAAAACGCCAGACAGAACAGCAAAAAGAAGCCGAAAAACGGATTGCCCTCCAAATCGGCGCCCTGGAAAAAACGCTGGCCGACTTCGCGGCCCTGAAAGACGCGCTGGCCGAAGTCAGGCGAGGGGTCAAAGGCTGGAACGAGGAAGACGCCCGCCGCAGCCGCCTGATGAAAGAATGGGAAACGAAAATCAAAGAGACCATCGAGGCGCTAGAGACCACCCAACAGACCGTGCGCGCCGCCGAAGAAGCCCGCCGGCAAGACACCAAGCGAATCGCCGACCTGCAGGGCGAAATCGGCGCCCTGCGTAAACGCATCGAGGAAGCGCGCCAAAAAGTCGAATTGTTCAACGACAGCATCCGGCGCGTCGAAACCCGCGTCAACGAGATCGTGGCCAGCGAGAGCGAGCGGCGACAAGCCCAACTCGCCTTCATCGAAACCCAGGCGCGTCTGCAAGTCGAACGCGACCAGGCCTGGAAGGAATGGGAAAGCCACCTCGACTCCCTGCGCAAACAGACCGAAAGCCTCGACATCCAACTCCAACAATGGGACGCCGCCCAGCGGGCGGTCCGGCGCGCCCAGGAGACCTACGAAGAAATCACCCAAAAATTCGAGCGCCGCATCAACGAAATCACCGAAATGCAGCGCCTGGCCGAAGACCGCTTCCGGCAGGAATGGGTCGCCTTCAAAGCCGACGACCAGAAACGCTGGACCAGTTTTACCCTCTCCCAGGAAGAAATCCGCAAAGACATGCGCGCCGAGATCGAAAAAATCGAACAGCGCGTGACCGCCCTCGACGACCTGGCCCAAACGCACCAGGACGTCCTCCAACAAACCAAAGAAGCCAACGAACAAATGCTGCAAGCCATGCTGGCCCAAATCCACGAACTCCTCTCGGCCTACGATCGAATCATGGGAAGCGTCAAATAACCCGTCCGCGGGCAGATTCGACCCTCCGCCCACTGTCCTTTGCGAGGCCCTATGCGCGTCATCGGCACCGCCGGGCACGTTGACCACGGCAAATCCAGCCTGATTGCCGCTCTGACCGGAATCCACCCCGACCGCCTGAAAGAAGAACAAGAACGCCAGATGACCATCGACCTCGGCTTTGCCTGGCTCACCCTGCCGGGCGGCGAGGAAGTCGGCATCGTGGACGTCCCCGGCCACCGCGATTTCATCGAGAACATGCTCGCCGGCGTGGGCGGGATCGACGCCGTCCTGCTGGTCATCGCCGCCGACGAGGGAATCATGCCCCAGACGCGCGAACACCTCGCCATCGTAGACCTGCTCCAGATTCCGGCCGGCCTCGTGGCGCTCAACAAAATCGACCTGGCAAACGACCCCGACTGGCTCGACCTGGTCGAGGCCGACATTCGCCAGGCGTTGCAGGGAACCGTTTTGCAGGACGCGCCGATCTGCCGCGTCTCGGCCCGCAGCGGAGCGGGCCTGCCCGAACTGATCGCCGCCCTCGAGGCCCTGCTGCGAAAACGCCCGCCGCGCCCCGACCTCGGGCGGGCGCGCCTGCCGATCGACCGCGTCTTCTCTCTGCCCGGCTTCGGGACCATCGTCACCGGCACCTTGAGCGACGGCCGCCTGGCGGTCGGCGAAGAGGTGGAAATCCTCCCCTCCGGCCTGCGCGGCCGCATCCGCAACCTGCAAACCCACAAAAAGAAAGTAGAGATCGCCAGCCCCGGCTCGCGCACAGCGGTCAACCTGTCGGGAGTGGAGGCGAATCAGATTCAGCGCGGCGACGTCCTCGCCCACCCGGGCCAGTACCAGCCGACCCGCCGCCTGGACGCCCACCTCCGCCTGCTGCCCGACGCCAGCGGCCCGCTGCGTCACAACATGGAGGTCAAACTCTTCGTCGGCGCTTCCGAAAGCGTCGCCGCCCTGCGGCTGCTCGGCCAGGAGACCCTCGAACCCGGACAAAGTGGCTTCGTGCAGATCGAAACGCGCCGCCCGATCGTGGCCGCGCGCGGCGACCGTTACATCCTGCGCCGCCCCTCGCCGTCCGAAACGCTGGGGGGAGGCCAGATTCTCGACCCCTATCCGCCGCGCCGCCACAAACGATTCGACCGGTCTGTCCTGGAAAGGCTCGATGCCTCCCTGCGCGGCTCGCCCGCCGAAATCGTCATGCAACTTGCCCTGACGCTCGGCCCCCTCACCGCCGAGGAAATTCAGCGCCGCTCGCGGCTGGAGGCCGGCGTCGTACAGGCCGCCCTCGCCAGTTTGCTCGAAAGCGGCCAGATGATGCGCCTCGACGAATTCTGGCTGGCCGCCTCTTATTGGACGGAACTGCGGCAGAATACTCTCGACGCACTGCAGGCCTACCTGCAAGCCAACCCGCTGCGCCGCGGCATGCCGGGCCAGGAACTCAAGAGCCGGCTGAAAACGCCTCCCCGCCTGGCGGCGGCGTTGATTCAGAAACTGGCCCAGGACGGCGACCTGCTCGAAGAGGGCGCCCTGCTCAGCCTGCCGGGCCACACGATCACCTTCACCAGTCAACAACAAGCGGCTGTCCAGCGCCTGATGACCAGGTTCGCCGCCGCGCCCTACAGCCCGCCCTCGGCCAAAGAATGCCAGCAGGAGGTCGGCGAGGAAGTCTTCGCCGCCCTGCTCGACCTGGGCGAGTTGACCGCCGTCTCGCCGGAGGTGGTCTTCCGCACGGCGGATTACACCGCCATCGTAGAGAAGATTCGGAGCGAGATTCAGGCCCGAGGTCAGATGACGCTGGCCGAGGCGCGCGACCTCCTCGGCACCAGCCGGCGCTACGTCCAGGCTTTGCTCGAACATCTGGACGCCATCGGCGTCACCAGGCGAGTGGGCGACTACCGCCAACTCAAGCGGTGACGCCGCCCCCAAGAATCGAGGTCGTATGTGTGGACGTTTCGTCCTCAGCCTAGACACCGCCGAACTTGCGGAAGCCTTCCCCGAATACGCCTTCCCGCCCGGAATCGCGCCGCGTTTCAACATCGCCCCCAGTCAGCCGATTCTGGCCCTGCCCAACGACGGCCGCCGGCAGGCCGATTTCTTCCTGTGGGGCCTGATTCCGTCATGGGCCAAAGAGGCCGCGATCGGCAGGCGGCTCATCAACGCCCGCGCCGAGACACTGGCCGAGAAGCCCGCCTTTCGCGCCGCCTACAAATACCGCCGCTGCCTCATCTTCGCCAACGCCTTCTTCGAGTGGCAGGCGCGGCCGGGGACGAAGGCCAAAGTCCCTTACCTCATCCGTCTGAAGAGCGGCGCGCCGTTTGCCTTTGCCGGGCTGTGGGAGGTCTGGCAGTCGGCCGACGGCTCCGAGGTCCGATCGGCGGCGATCATCACCACCGCGCCCAACGAACTGCTTGCCCCCCTGCACGCCCGCATGCCGGTCATCCTGCCGCCCAATGCCTATGCGCAATGGGTGGACCCCGCTCCCCTTCCGCCCTCCGCGCTCCAGCCGCTGCTGGCCCCCTATCCCGCCCAGGAGATGACCGCCTGGCCGGTCTCCGCTCAGGTCAACGACCCGGCCAACGATCACCCCGACCTCCTCCGCCCCGCCTGAACCCGTTGCCGTGACCTTCAAAGAGCGTTTTCCTGCCCTCGCCTCGCGCGACTTTCTCATCTTCTGGGTCGGTCAGTTCGTCTCGCTGATCGGCACGTGGATGCAGAACACCACCCTGCCTTACCTGGCCTACCGCATCAGCGGCCGCCCGATGGACCTGGGGCTGATCGGCTTCGCGGCCACCGTCCCGACCCTGATCCTGGCGCTGCCCGGCGGCGTCATCGTCGAGCGCCTGGACAAACGCAAAGCAGTCATCGCCCTGCAGTCGGTCATGATGCTGCAGGCGTTCACCCTGGCCGCCCTGGCCCTGACGGGGTTGATTCAAATCTGGCACATTTTCCTGCTCGCCCTCCTGTTGGGAACGGCCAACGCCGTCGAGATCACCTCCCGCCAGGCCATGCTGGTCGAACTGGTGGGCAAGCCAGCCCTGCCCAACGCGATCGCGCTGCAATCCACCATCTTCAACACGGCGCGGGTGCTGGGGCCGTCTCTCTCGGCGGTCGTCTTGCTCTTGGCGCAGAACAACGGCGAGGGCTGGGCCTTCTTCATCAACGGCCTCAGTTTCTTGTTCGTCATCGTCGGATTGCTCTTCGTCCGCACCCCCTACAAGGCCGCGAACAACAGGCCGACGGATAGGCGCGGCAGCCTGCTGACGGAGTTCAACGAGGGACAGCGTTACATCCGCGGCAACGCCACCGTATTGGCCATCATCTTGGCGGCGACGATGATCGGCTTCTTCGGCTTTCCGTTCGGGCAGCAAATTCCGGCCATCGCCCGCGATGTGCTGGCCTCCCCCGTTGACAGCGAGGCCCTCGTCAAGGCCCGCACCAGCGCCCTGTACCTGGCGCAAGGCGTCGGCGCGCTGGCCGCCTCTCTCTACATCTCGGCCAACAGCAACATCAGACGAAAGGGCCTGCTGCTCGCCATCGGTCAGTTCGTCTTCGTTGTTATGCTGGGCGGGGTCGCCTTTGTCCGACAACTGCCGCTCGCCCTGGGCTTGATTCTCATACTGGGCTGGGCCATGGTCACCCAAATGGCGATGATGAACACGCTGATTCAATTGGAAGTGCCAGATGCGCTGCGCGGGCGCGTCTTCAGCACGTATTTATGGGCGCTGCAAGGCGTGGCCCCCTTCGGCAGTCTCTTCGTCGGCTGGCTGGCGCAGACGCGCGGCGTGCCGCGCGCCGCGATGATTTGCGGGGGCATTTGCCTGGTCGGACTCACGCTGCTCCAGACGGCTTTTCCCTCCATTCGCCGAAAAGTCTCCTAATCTTATCCTAATTCTTTGCTTGACGCGCCCTCAGGCGCATGTTATCATGCCAACCATGAACGAAAATCTCGAGGGAATGGACGGGCGTCTGCCCGGCGACGAGGCAGGCGGCCTCGAAGCCGAGGTCTCCCGCTCCCCAAACCGTCTGACTCAATGGCTGGAAACCCTGACCCGTCTCGGGCTGGGAGAAATGTTGACGCGCCTGGGCGCTAGCATCGGGACGTTGATCCTGGTCGTGGCCGTCGTCCTCTTATTGCAAAGTTTCTACGATGACGCCGTCCTCGGCCGCGCCGCCGAAGAGACGGCAGAGCCGGCCGCGTTCGCGCCTCCCATCTCGCTCGAGGCCGTGCCGGTGATGCTCTCTGTCGAACCGGAGGGAATTTCGAGAAGCGCCAACCTGCACACCAACATCCCCACCCGGCCGCGCCTGGAAGTCATCACCTACACCGTTCAGCCCGGCGACACCGTCTTCGGGATTGCCGAACGCTTCAACCTCAACCCCAAAACGATTCTGTGGGGCAACCCCTATACCCTCCGCGACGACCCGCACCGCCTGACGGTCGGCATGGAACTGAACATCCTGCCCGTGGACGGCGTTTACTACGAATGGCAGGGCACCGAATCGCTGAACACGGTGGCGGCTTTCTTCAACGTCGATCCGGAGGTCATCATCAACTTCCCGGGCAACCACCTCGACCCCGACACAATCGGCGACTACAACAACCCGAACATCGAACCGGGGACCTGGCTGGTCGTGCCAGGCGGCTCGCGCCTGTTCACCTCCTGGAGCGCGCCGGTCGGCGTGACGCGCAGCAACCCGGCCGTCGCGCGCGTGATGGGCGCCGGCGCTTGCGGACCGGTCACGGGCGGCGCAGTGGGCTACGGCTCGTTTATTTGGCCGACGCGCGCGCACTACCTTTCGGGCTATGACTATTCCCCCGACACCAACCACTACGGCATCGACATCCACGGCACGCTGAATGAGGCGGTTTACGCCGCGGACGCGGGCGTGATCGTCTATGCCGGCTGGAACGACTACGGCTACGGCAACCTGATTCTCATCGACCACGGCAACGGCTGGCAGACGCTCTACGCTCACCTCAACGGCATCAACGTGGTATGCGGGCAAAGCGTCGGCCGGGGCGATGTGATTGGGTCGCTGGGTTCGACCGGCAACTCGTCTGGGCCGCACCTGCACTTCGAGATCATGTCGTCTCAGTACGGCAAGGTCAACCCCTGGAACTTCCTGCCGCCGCCGTAAAACTTGTCAAAGCGGGAAACCTGGGCTATAATCCCGTCGCTTCGAGAAGGGGCGCGTAGCTCAGTTGGTCAGAGCGCATCACTCACATTGATGAGGTCGGGGGTTCGAGCCCCTCCGCGCCCACCAAAAAGGTCTTCGACGAGAAGACCTTTTTCTTTGTGCGAGATACTCTACATGAGATTGGAAAGGCAAGCAATTCTGAATCTGAGCTCACAACCCCCATCCAACGCCTGGCAACGCAATTCCCGCGGCCTGCCTTTTCCTCATTCCTCGCGTTTACGCAGGCGCGTTGCCATAGCAAGGTAACTCAGCCCGATGCTGAAGAAGTACAGCACCAACATGGGTGCCATGACCAGCGTCATGTTGACCGGATCAACAGTCGGGGTGATCGCGGCCGCCAGCACGGCGATCAGGACGACTGCAATCCTCCACTGCTGAACCAGCATGCGCGGCTTGATCAAGCCCACCAAGGTCAACACGTATATAACCAGTGGAAATTCGAAGGCCACGCCGATCCAGAACATCAGACTGGTGACAAAGCCGGTGTACGATGAGACACGCGGAATCGTCCTGATATCCATGAAATTGAGCAGGAACGGCAGGGCGGTCGGCAGCAGGAAGCGGTAGGCAAAATACATCCCGCCCAGGAAGAAGATCAGCGTCAAGGGGATGGCCAGCAGGCTGGAGCGGCGGGCGCGGGCGCTCAGCCCGGGAGCGGCAAAAAGCCAAAACTCAAAGGCAATATAAGGCACTGCCAGCGAGAATCCCCCCCACAGGGCCACCTTC
Source organism: Chloroflexota bacterium (assembly GCA_019873655.1). Classification (GTDB taxonomy): domain Bacteria; phylum Chloroflexota; class Anaerolineae; order Anaerolineales; family Villigracilaceae; genus JAFGSI01. Next base: position 190,331 of record JAIOAU010000003.1, read on the forward strand.
ATGAAGACCCCCACTGTTTCGGTCGGATCGATGGCCTGCAAGGCGTCCAGCCCGCCAATCGGCTGGGCAAGGATATCAATGATCTGGGAGGTGAAGGCGCCGCAGATCACCACCCCCACTGCGACCGCGATCAGCATGCGGAACAAGTGTTTGCGCAGGGCATCGAGATGTTCCAAAGCCGAAGCCGGCTGCTGTACCGCGGTCGCCAAGGCGTCCGCCAGAGGTTGATCCTCCGGCTCGAAAGTCAGGAATACATAGATGCGCTTGATGACTTTAACCGGCAGGGCGACCAACCGCCACAGAAGACGAAAAGGGAAGGTGAGAATTTTCCAGAGGTCAAGAAGAAGTTTGCGCATATCTGAGAGTCATTTCGATGGTTCATCGGGGATATCGGCAGGGGCCTGCCTGCCTGGCGGCTCCGGTTCGGCAATCCACGACTCTCCCACCATGGAATCGCCCGATTTCTTGGCGGCGGCCTGAAGTTTCTCAAACTCAGATTGAATGGGGGCAATGGCCTTCTGCAATTCCTCGATCTCCGCTTCCCGCATTAGATCGTTCGGCAAGGTCTTGAGCCTGCGCGAGGTCTGAGTGAGCAGTTTCCACGTGTCTGATTGGGTCAATTTACGCAGCCAGCCGCCAAGGACCCGGCCGGCTTTTTGAATATCCTTGGGACCAAAAATAATAATCGCCAGAAGTATAATGAACAGCAGTTCCAGCGGACCGATTCCGAATAGTTCCATAACAATTCAGCCTTCTTTTTATGCCCGGCGGATCATTTTGGCGACTTTATTCCGGCCGTGGGCCGAGCGCCCAACAAACCATTTACAAAACGCGAAGAATTTCCGGGCCGGGAACTTCGCCAGCCCGATAGATTCACTGCGGCCCGCCAGAGACATTGCCTTTCCCCTCCAGCACGGAGAAGAATGCTACTCGTTATGGTTCTCCTTTTCAGCAGGTGGGGTTTCTTTCTCATCCCCCTTCAGGCCCTCGCGGAATGCGCGGATGCCCTTGCCCATCTCGCCAGCAATCTTTCCGATCCGTCCCACTCCGAAAAGCAGGACAACGATCACCAGAATGATCAGCAGTTCGGTAACACCAAATCTAATCGGCATGTCATTTCTCCTGATTAAAAGTTGATCTGAGGAAACTCTTCCCGGAGGGCGCGCTGTTCGCCAGTTGGCTCTGGCCATATTCCTCAAGATAACGGCGGTGGGCGCGCGTCGCATCCTCGGGCGGGATCTCACCCGGCTGGCCCAGCTGCAGGGCATAGAAAACGGTGCGGGCCACATCCTCAACCATCACCGCCGCCTTGACAGCTGCCTCCGGCGTTTTGCCAACAGTAAAAACACCGTGATTCTTCATCAAGATCGCCGGACTATCGCCAATCGAACGGACGATTTCCCGTCCAATTTCATCGCCTCCTATTTTAGCATACGAACCAACCGGAATGGGTCCGCCAAACTCATCACAGATGGCGGTCAGGACGGGCGGGATGGGCCTGCCGACCGCCGCCGTAATCGTCATGACTTGTTCTCCGGCAAAATTATGCCACCCATGGCATCAAAAGTCGGCTTGAGCGCCGGGTAGAGTTGACGATAAACAGGATAGGCGCGGCGGTAGGCTTCTACCTGGGCGGGATCGGGGGACACGCAATCGGTAATCTGCACCGCCGCCGCGCAGGCAGCGGGGACATCCGGCCAGACGCCAGCGCCGACGGCGGCCAGCAGGGCCGCGCCGTAGGCCGCGCCCTCCGTCGCGTTGACTGTCGTCAGTTCGGCCTCCAGCGTCGAGGCCAGAATCTGCCGCCAGAGGGCGCTCTTCGTCCCGCCGCCGGAGGCGCGCACCTGACGGATTTCTCCCAAGCCGGCCTCCCGAATGAGCGTGAAACTGTCCTTGAGGCCGAAGGCCACGCCTTCCAGCAGGGCGCGCGTCAGGTGGCCGCGCCCATGGCGAACCGTCAGCCCGATCCAGGCGCCGCGCGCCAGCGGGTCGGGGTGGGGAGTGCGCTCGCCGGTCAGGTAGGGCAGGAATTGCAGCCCCTCGCTGCCCGCCGGTACGGCCTCGGCCTCACGAATCAGTTCCTCGAAACTCATCCCCGGGGCCATCGTATCCCGATACCACTGCAAACTGCCAGCCGCCGAGAGCATGACGCCCATGAAATGCCACATCCCCGGCGCGGCGTGACAGAACGCATGCAGGCGGCCCTGCGGCTCGATGAGGGCGCTGGGCGTCGTCGCAAACACGCCCCCCGACGTTCCCACCGTCAGCGCCACGACGCCCGGTTCGACCGCGCCGACGCCGACCGCCTGCGCCGCCTGATCGCCGCCGCCCGCGACGACCGGCGCGCCAGCCTTCAGCCCGGTCAGCGCGGCGGCCTCCTCGCTCACCCGACCGGTGAACCCCGGGCCTTCGTAGGTGGGCGGCATCCAGGCCTGCGGGATGTCCAGCGCGGCCAGAATCTCCGGCGACCAGTCGCGCCGCTTCAGGTCGAACAGAACCGTGCCGGCGCCATCGGCCTTGTCCATGGCGTGGACGCCCGTCAGGCAATAGCGGACGTAATCCTTTGGCAGCAGGACATGCCGCGCCCGGGCATAGATTTCCGGTTCGTTCTGCTGCACCCAGAGAATCTTGGGCGCGGTAAAGCCGGGCAAGGCAAGGTTGCCGGTAATCTGGATGAAGCGCTCGCGGCCGACGCGGCGGTGAATTTCGTCGCATTGCGCCTGCGTCCGCTGGTCGTTCCACAGAATGGCCGGCCGCAAGACCTCCCCGGCTTCGTCCAGCAGGACCAGGCCGTGCATCTGCCCGGTCAGGCCGACGGCGGCCACCTGCTCGCCGCGGATTCCGCTGTCCGTCAGGGCGCGGCGAATGCTGGCGGCGGCCGCCTGCCGCCACTCGCGCGGGTCTTGCTCCGACCAGAGCGGGCGCGGCGTCTGCAGCGTATGCGGGGTGGAAGCGACCGCTTTCACCGCGCCCCGCTCATCCATCAGCAGGGCTTTGCTGCCCGTCGTCGAGACATCCAGGCCCAGAAAATATCTCATGTCTGCTCCTTCAGGATAGAGAAAGGCGCGCTCCCATCCGCGCCGGCATGGATCAGCCTCCCCGTCAGCGGACGCCGAGGAGGACTTCCACCGTTAGTTGATCGAGGCGTTCGTAGAGCAGGCCGCGTTGGGCGATGGCCTGCCGGTCGAAGGCATGGTCCTTGAGCGCGGCGGCCTTCTGAGGGGTGTATTTGCCGAAATAGGGCGTCAGACTGCCGTCATCGGCGTTGATTTCGGCCAGCAGAGCCTGAATTTCGGGGTCGGCGTTCCAGCGGGCGGCTTTTTCTTTGAGAATAAGATAGGTACGCATGCAGCCGAGGGCGAAGTCTTTGACGCCCTCGTAGTCCTCGGTGCGATAGGCATGGGCGTCGAAATGCCGCGGACCGGGGTAGCCTACCTCCTCCAGGAATTTGACCAGGAAGAACGCGGCCTTGAGATCGCGCGAGCCGAATCGGAAATCCTGGTCGTAGCGGCCGGGGTACTGGTCGTTCAGGTCGATGTGGAAGAGCTTGCCGGCTTCCCAAGCCTGGGCCACGCCGTGCAGGAAGTTGAGGCCGGCCATGTGTTCATGGGCCACTTCCGGATTGACGCCCGCCATCTCGGGATGGTCAAGCGTTTCGATGAAGGCCAGCATGTGACCGGTGGTGGCGTTGTAGATGTCGCCGCGCGGTTCGTTTGGCTTGGCCTCGAGGGCAAACTTGAGATCATACTTTTTGTCCAGCACGTACTCGCAAAGGAAGTTGATCGCCTCGCGCGTGCGACGGATGGCGGTCACGGGGTCTTTGGTCGCGTCGGATTCGACGCCTTCGCGCCCGCCCCAGAAGACGTACACCTGCGCGCCGAATTCGACTCCCAGGTCAATGGCGCGCATGGTCTTCTGCAAAGCATAGGCGCGCACTTTGGGGTCGTTGCTAGTGAACGCGCCGTCTTTGAAGATGGGGTCGCTGAACAGGTTCGTGGTCGCCATCGGGACCTTGAGGCCGGTGGCTTCGAGCGCCTTGCGGAACTCGCGTTTGATGGCCGCCGCTTCGGCCGGAGTGGCGTCAATGGGAATCAGGTCGTTATCGTGGAAGTTGACGCCGTACGCGCCGACTTCTGCCAGCAGATAGACGAGTTCCGCCGGCGACTTGGGCTCGCGCACGGGCTGACCGAACGGGTCGCGGCCGACGCTGCCGACCGTCCACAGGCCAAAAGTAAATTTGTGTTCGGGATGGATGGATTCGTTTGACATTCTTGCTCCTTGTGTAAACTGGATGACTGGCCGGATGACAGCGCCCTTTGCCGCCGCGGACACCGAGATCGAGGTCCGGTAAAACGGTCAGGTGCTCCTCGCCAGAATTTCGCGCACCCGATCTCCGACCGGCTGACCGCTCGAAGCCTGGCGCAAAATCTCGGCCAGCGGCTTGCGAATGACGCAGTTCTCGAAGGCAAAGGACTGCATCAGGGCGTCGATTTCCTCCTCGCTGACGCCGCGGAACAGTTCGCCGAATTCCGGCAGGATCGCTTCCGCCAGCAAAATGTGGCGGACGAGCCTTCGAATCTGCCAGAGAGCGCCAAACGGCCCGGGATTGTAGTTCGGGAATTCGCGCCGGAACAATTCCACGATGGGCTGCATGATGGAGCGAATGCCGTCCTCGCGCCCGCCCCAGGCGTCCACGCCCAGACGGGCTTTCTTCTCCAGGAAAGGCCGGATACGCTCGACCCAGGCGCTCTCCGGATGGGCATAGACAATCCCCTGCAGGCCGATGTCCTTGTAGGTCCAGATGGCCCAGTGGGCGGCGTAATGATTGTAGACATCCAACTGGTCGCCCAGCAGTTGATAACGCATGGCATCCTTGACTGGGTCGCCAACGTAAACGGGGCCGAATTCCCCAACCCAGACCGGCAGGGCGCGTTCCATCATGTAGCGACTGTGTTCCAGGAAAGCCTCCTGCAGGGTCTCTTTGTCGAAATAACGGCCATCCGTCTCGCCGGGATAGTCGCCGCCTTCGATGAACCCAGGCGAGGCGTACAGGTGGTTGGCATAGACCGCGTTTGGAATGGGCTCCGAGAACATGTGGAAATCTTGGGAATAGCGATTGCCTTCGATGAAGAGGATATGCGCCGGATCGACCTCGCGGATGGCGCTGGCGATGCGGCGGCAGAGAGGCTCGAGGACCGTTTCTTCCGGATCGTAAGGCTCATTGATTAAGTTATAGCCTGCCACCCAGGGATTCTCTTTGTAATGTTCGGCAAGCACCCTCCACAGCCAGACGACGCGATCCTGGAAATGCTTATGCGCCCATAGGAAAGCGCGGTGGGTAGGGTTGTCGCTGTGCCAGTCCTGATTCTGGCAGCCGGGCAAGGCGTGCAGGTCGATAATCGTATAAATGCCCTGCGCCGCGCAGCACTCGATGACCCGGTCGAGATGCTCGAAACCAGACTCCTTGACTTCGAAGGGCCGCGAATCGTCTTCGAAGTGCCGGTAATTGATGGGCAGGCGAATCAGATTCAGCCCAAGCGATTTGACGAAACGGGCGTCCTGCTCGGTGAAAAAATAGTACAGGAAGCGGTCGAAGAAGAAACGCGCCCGCTCTTTTCCCAGGACCTTTTCGATCGTCTGACGCATGGCTTCCTCGTTGGCGCTGAAGCCGGTGATGAAATTCTCCATGTTCATCCAGCCGCCCAGGCCCACGCCGCGCAGAATCACCGGCGCGCCGTCGGCGCGGACGACTCGGTCCCCTTTGACGGATAAGAAAGCGGAATTCATGGTCTTTGCTCTCCTTTACTTCAGTTTGCAAGGGGGAGATCCCCTCGTGAAAATCCCGACATTACACGCCCCTCCTCGCCCGCCAAGCCGCCCCCAGGCTGACAGCCGCCAGTTTGAGCATCGCCCAGACCGGCAGACGCGCCAGCATCGCCCCCACCGGAGCCGCCGCCACCGCGCCGGGGACGCAGGCGCGCTCCTCGGTCCAGGCCGAGTGGAGCGCCGGGTCTTCGCAGACGGCGCGCACGCGGAAGCGATATTCCTTGCCGTCCTCCAGGCCATTGATGTGCAGGCGCGTCGCCGCGCCCGCCGCGACCATCGTCCACTCACCGCCTGCCGCCGGCCTCCAGGCCGCCTCGTAGCCGGTAACGATTTGGCCGCGCCGCGCCTCCCACACCAGCGCCGCCCCGCCCGGCATGGGGTTGACCAGGAAGGCGGCCGGCGGGTCGAGCGAGACCTGGGCGGCCTGCCGCGCCCGGCTCTCTTCCCGCTCGATGAGACGGCGCAAGTCCGCCGCGGTTTCCGCCTCCACTCCCGGCGGCGCGGCGAGAAAAAGGATCTCAGGCGGGTAGAAGTGCAGCGCCGCGTCCGCTTGCAGGTCGGCGGGCGGCTCGTCCCCGGCATAAGGGGCCAGCAGGAGCGAGAAACGCGCCGTCTGCCCGTTGTAAGACGGGCCGTTGGGGCTGAACTGCCCGCCAAAGGCCTGTTGCAGCGCCGCGCCGACCCCGTTGCCGCCCAGGTGGGAATAGTCGAACATCCGGCCATGGTACGAGCCAAACGGATTGAGCGAAACCACCTGCCGCCCGTCCCGCTCGCGCAGACGCATCGGGCAGAAGGCCATCGAGGCCAGAGTCTCGGCGTCTTCGCCCAGCAGCAGGCCGCGGGCGCGGTCCGAGACCGCCACCCAGCCCGCCGTCACCTGATGGTTGAAGGCGTCCAGTCGGCGGTTGCGGGGGTTGATGTCGCCATAATTCAGGTCGTAATACGCCGTCACGCCCAGGTAATTGTGCTTCCAGACGCGCAGCGGTTGACCGGGCGGCGGCGAAAGGCGCGGCGTCAACTGGAACGGCGCCACTTCCACCCAGCGCAGGTCCATCAGGCGGCGCAGTTTCTGCACCATGTTGTGGATCAGGTCGGTCGGCGGGGTGGACGCGTAGGCCGCCTCTACGTCCACGTACAGGTACGGCAGGGCGTCGAACAGGGTGAAGGTGAAGGTCAACTCGCTGGCGTACTCGCCGTGCGGCGTCCGCATCGGGATGGACGTCTGCATCCGCACGCGCTGGAGTCCGTCCCAGGTCTCGCCCTCCAGGGGGACGAATCGGAAACGGCCAGCGGAATAGATTCTCGGACGCCTGCCCGTCTTGTACGAGACGAACGGGCGCAGGAAGTCCGGCCCGCCGAGTTCGACTCCAAGATGCTTGAAGGATTCGATTCCGCGCTCTTCCGAGAAGGAAACCTCCAGCCACGGATTGGCGAGGCGGACGAGGGACGGCGGCAGACCGGAAGCGGGGGGCGGAGCGGGGCGGACCCGGAAGCGGGTCGCTACGCCCGGGCCGACAGCGGCGACGAAGCGCGCCTCGGCGCGCCGGCGGCCGTCGGGCAGAGCGGCGACATCGGTCAGCGCGGCCGGCAGCGGATGGCCGTCGGCCTCTTCCAGGCGGACGGCCTCCACGCCCGGCGGCAGGAGGAGCGGCAATCGGACGGCAACGCGCCCCTCCGGCAGGGGCAAGTCGCGCGCTGGCGGTGTCGGGACCACCTCGAACTCGTAGAGGGCGTCCTCGGCAGGCGGCGGCGCGGCGGCCTTCCAGGCGCGAATCGCCTCCCGCTCGGCGGATTCGGCGCGGGCGGCGGCGCGGCCGAGGATGTCCAGGCCGCGCGCCTGGCGCTCCTCGTTGATGACCGGCGTGGACATGCCGAAATGGGTCGTGCTCAGGCCAATCAGCCGCTGGAAGAAGGACGACTCCATCCCCTCCCAGAGGGCGGCGCGCAGGTCGAGGCCAACGCGGGCGGCGAGCGCTCCGGCGCGCAGCGAGGCCAGCCGCGAACGTTCGAGCAGCGTCCAGGCGACCAGGCTGGAATATTTCTCGGCCCAGGAATAGTTGCCGTCGAACGCGCCGTCGGCCAGGTCCTGGCGGACGAGGACTTCGCCCATCGGGGGATGCGCCGCCAGGTACTCGGACGGGACGGCGAATTCCGCCCAGGGGTATTTGTTCACCAGGGCGATGTACTCCTCCAGGCCGCCGGTGTTCGGGAACCAGGAGAAGGCGCGCGGCAATTCGACCGGCAGCCAGGTCTCCAGGTCGGCGTCCTCGTTGAAGTGAATCAGCACGTCCGACTGGATTTCGCCGCGCAGTTGACGGGCGTGCAGGTCGAGCATCAGGTTTTCCAGGGAGGCGAACTCGAAAACGTCGGCCGCCCCCAGGCAGGGGAAAACGACCAGCGGCGGCTGGTCCGGGCGCGAGCGGAACCAGAACGGGTTGAAACGCTGCGCCAGCGGAAGCGCCGGGGTGAAGGCCGCCAGGGTGTTGAACGGCGTGAGGGCGTAGTAGAGCAGCAGGCCGTCCACGCCGCAGTCTTTGAGAAGGCGTTCCTGGCCGGTGGTGAACATGCACTCCTGCGGGCGGTAGAACGGGGCGACCCTGCCGAAGAGTTGCCGCAGGCCGCTGCCCCAGGGATTCTCGATCGCCCACTCGACCGCGGCGCGGAACTCGTCGGCGGCAGCGGCGTGGTTGGCCCCGTTGTTGAACGGGCCGAGGATGATTTCATCCAGCCCGGCCTGGACGCGGGCGCGTATCCGCTCCAGGATGTCAGGGCAGTGTTTGGGCAGAATCTCCTGGAACGTCCAATAGACCTCGGTATCCCAGTAGCCGCGCGCCTGCTTTCCGGCGGCGTTGGCGCGGTCGAGAATGTCGAGCACGCCGCGGATGACGCGCATGTCGGTGCCGAAGCCGGCCTCGTCGGGCGTGTCGCCGCGCCAGGAGTGGTAGAAGTTGATGTGGAACCCGAGGGTGACGTACACCTTGTAGTCCATGCCGCCTCCGCAGATACGTGAGAGGAAAACCCAACGGAATTATGACCGCGTCTCCCGTTTTTGGGTAGGTCGGATTGCCAAGCCGACCTACAGAGATTATGATATGCATTATGAACCTGCCCCTTGATTCCATCGGCTCCCCCTATCGCCCAATTTGCGAACAACTGCGCGCCCGAATTCTTTCCGGCGCGCTGAAGCCCGGCGACGCTCTTCCAGGCGAGGCGGAAATCTGCGCCCAAACGGGCGCCTCGCGCAGGACTGTCCGCCAGGCGCTCTCCTGCCTTGCCGAGGAAGGACTCATCGTGCGCCGGCGCGGCGGCGCGGCGGTCGTTTCTCCGCGGCCCCAGGCCGATGTGCGCCAGCAGATGGTCGAAATCACCCACGAACTCTACGCCAGAGGGATGATCACCTCCACCGGCGGCAACGTCAGCGCCCGCTGCGAGGACAACCCGAACGAAATCTGGATCACGCCGAGCGCCATCTTCAAGGGCGACTTGCGCGCCGGGATGATGGTGCGCATCGACCTGGACGGGCGAATCGTACGCGAAAGCGAATACAGCGCCTCCAGCGAGCGCCGCGTCCATTGCGCCATCTACAAGAACATGCCCGAAGTGCAGGCTGTCGTCCACAGCCACGCGCCGTACGCCACGCTGATGGCGCTGGCCGGCTTGAAATTCCAGCCCATCTCCACCGAGGCCGCTTTCTTCGGCGAGATTCCGGTCGTGCCGTTCATCATGCCCGGCACCGACGAACTGGCCGAAGCGGTGGCCGAAGCCATGCAGAGACACGGCATCGCCGTCCTGATGCAGAATCACGGCCTGGTGGTGGCCGGTTCCAGCCTGCGCCGGGCCGCGGACATGACCGAAAGCATCGAGGTCGCCGCCCACAAACTGGTCGCCTGCCGCCTGCTGGGAGTCGAGCCTCCCCTGCTGCCCGAGGAGGCCGTCCGGGCGCTCAGGGAAATCGGCGCCAGCATGGCGTAGTGAATCTCATGACCAACATCCCAAAAGTTAACAGAAGTTAACAATACGTCAAATGCGGCGAAAAAAAGGTATAATTTGTGTAACGTCACTTTCTTAATTTACCAAAGGAGACAGAAATGAGCATTTTCAAGACCATCATGAGCAAACTGGGCCTTGGCAAGAAAGAGGAGCCGGCCAAGAACGCCGCTCCGGCCCGCCCGGCCGCCAAGGCCCCCGAGTACAAGCCGATGACGCCGATGATGAAAGCGCCGGCTCAGCCCGCCGTCCCCGCCCGCCCGGCCGCTATTTCCGAGGTGGACGTGGTCAGCAAACTGGAGGAGATGGCCAAGTCCCATCCCGAAAAACTCGACTGGAAGGTTTCCATCGTCGACCTGCTGAAACTGCTCGGCATCGACAGCAGCCTGGAGGCCCGCAAAGAACTGGCCACCGAACTCGGCTGCCCGGCCGACCTGATGGCCGACTCGGCCAAGATGAACGTCTGGCTGCACAAGACCGTCCTGCGCAAGATCGCCGAGAACGGCGGCAACATCCCGAAAGAACTGCTCGACTGAGCCAGCCCAAACACACTTCCAACCTCGCTGCCCGGCCGCATCGTCCGGGCGGCGTTTTTTTTGCGGCTCATCCTGACGCCGGAGAGAGCATTTTGGGCTAAAATTAGACCGACTCGGCGCAACGCAACAGACCGTCGAGACAGGAGACGCGATGCTCACCCCCCAACCCACCCAGGGCGACACTGCCTGGTTCGTCCACGACCGTTTCGGGATGTTCATCCACTGGGGCTTGTACAGCCTGGCCGCGCGTCATGAATGGGTGCAATCGCGCGAGAAGATTCCCCCCGACGAGTACCAGGCGCGTTATTTTCCCCGCTTCGACCCGCAGCGCTACGACCCGCGCGAATGGGCGCGCCTGGCCCGTCAGGCCGGCATGAAGTACGCCGTCATCACCGCCAAACACCACGAGGGCTTCTGTCTCTGGGATTCGCAATTCACCGACTTCAAGGCCACCAACACCCCCGCCGGGCGCGACCTGCTCGCTCCTTTCGTCGAGGCCTTCCGCGCCGAGGGGCTGCGGGTCGGTTTCTATTATTCCCTCCTCGACTGGCATCACCCCGACTTCACGATTGACGTCTATCACCCCCTGCGCGACCACCCCGCCGCCGCCCGGCTGAACCGCGGCCGCAAGATGACGCGCTACGCCGAGTACGTCCGCAATCAGGTGGCCGAACTGCTGACCCGCTTCCAGCCCGACATCCTGTGGTGCGACTTCTCCTACCCGAACAAAACCTACAAGAACTTCCCCGGCAAGGGGCGCAAGGACTGGGAAAGCGAAAAACTGCACGCTCTGATTCGCGAACTCTCGCCGCGCATCCTCCTCAACAACCGCCTAGACCTGCCGCCCGAACTGGCCGACGTCCACACCCCCGAACAGGTCCAGCCGACCGAATGGGTGCGCGTCGACGGCCGGCCGGTCGTCTGGGAGGCCTGCCAGACCTTCAGCGGCTCCTGGGGCTATCACCGCGACGAGGAGTCCTGGAAAAGCCCTGGCCAACTGATTCGCATGTTGATCAACACCGTCGCCTGCGGCGGCAACCTGCTGATGAACGTCGGCCCGACCGCGCTGGGGACCTTCGACCCGCGCGCCGTCGCCGCGCTGGGCGTTTACCGCGACTGGATGGCCCTGCACGCCGACTCGATCTACGGCTGCACGCAGAGCGACTTCCCCGCCCCGCAAGACTGCCGCCTGACGCAAAACGGCAACCGATTGTACGTCCACATCTACGCCTGGCCGTTCCGCGCCCTGATCCTGCGCGGGCTGGGAGAGCGCGTGGAATACGCCCGCTTCCTGCACGATGGCAGCGAAGTGCAAATCCGGCCGCCCGTCTGGGAGGCCGAGCAATTGAGCCTGAGGCCAGACGACCTCGTGCTTTGGCTGCCCGTCAAACAACCCGACGTCATCGTCCCGGTCATCGAACTGACCCTGAAAGACGCTCGACCCTGAACCTGTTCCTTCGCCCGGAGACCTATGCCCCCTACCCAAGCGCAAATCGACGCCTTCCTTGCCGCCCCCGGCCTGCTCGGCCGTCTGGCCACCGTCTCGGCCGACGGCGCGCCGCACGTCGTCCCGGTCTGGTACCTGTGGGAAGACGGCTGCATCTGGATCCATTCGTTTGCCTCCACGCGCAAAGTGCGCCAGTTGCGCCGACGGCCCGCCTGCGCCCTGGTGGTAGATGTGACCGATAAGATCGAAGGGCTGACCGCCGTCCTGATCGAGGGCGCCGCCGACCTGTTGACCGAACCGCGCTCCGAGGTCCGGGCGCGGGCCGAGCGCGTCTACCGGCGCTACCTCAGCCCCGAGGAACTGGCCGCTCCCGATCCCCAGTCCTGGCTCGATTCCGACGAGGGACTCATCGTCAAGATCACCCCTCGCAAAATCGTCGCCTGGTAAGGTACAATCGAACCAATCGTCCGGCCAATCGAATTCCACCCAAAGGAGGTAGGATGACCGAAGGAGAACGCCGTTTCCTGCTCGACCGCCTGGATCAGACGCGCAACGAAATCGAAAGCCTGCTCCCGCAAATCGATCCCAACCGAGAAATCTACCCCGGCTGGACGATCAAGCACATGCTCGCCCACATGACCGGCTGGGACGACGCCACCATCGACTCGCTACGCGCCCACGTCCTGGGCCGGCCGCCGTCCGTCGAGGCCGTCCGCAGCATTGACGAATACAACGCCCTCACCGTCAGTTCCCGCCAGGACCTGGAATACGAACAGGTGCTCCAGGAGTGGCGTCTCACCCGCCAGATTCTGCGCACCCTCATCGCAGAAATTCCGGAAGAGAAATTCCTCCAGCCGGTGATCGTCCCGTGGGGGGAAAAGACGACCATCACCTTCCTGGTCGAAATGTTCCGCCATCACGAACAGGAACACCTCCGCGACATCCGCGCCTGGCTGGAAAATCCAGGCCAGCCGCTGGGAAAAGCGGGGGACTGAGCCAGTCTCTTCCGCCCGCGAACTTTCTGGCCGTTCGTTCTCTATATCGCCGGTTCGACAAGGCGAGGGGGAACATCCTTGTATTGTCAGACGCATCACAGGAATCTTCTATGCGTAGATATGTTTTACTTGCTCCTCTGATGATTTTGCTCCTCTCCTGTCTGTGCCTGCCGGGAGGAGCGCCCCCCTCCCTGGCGACCAAAACCCCCTGGCCGACGCCGACCCCCACTCCGGCCGCCGAACCACCGACTCCCGCGCCTCCCCCCTCCCTCGACTGGGGCAACCGCGATCTCTTCCGCGCCGGCTTGCGAGAATCGCAGTGGAGCGCGCTCGAGGCATTGCCGCCCCTCGCCGTCTATAACCTGGCGCTGTCCATCAGCGAGGACATGCAGCACATCGCCGGGATTGAGGAAATCTACTACACGAATAACGAAGAGGTCGCCCTGGATTCGGTCTGGCTGGGACTCTTCCCGGAGATTCTCGGCGGCGAGATCGAGATCGGCGCCGTGCGCGTGGACGGCGTCTCCGTGACCCCCGAACGTTCGACCGGCATGCTGCGCGTCCCCCTCGCCCCGCCCCTGGAAACGGGCGCGGCGCGCCTGCTCTCCATCGAATTCACCGTCACCGTCCCTTCGCGCGGCGGCTATTACTACTACGGCATCTTTGGCTACAACGACGGTATCCTCTCCCTCGCCCACGCCTACCCGACCGTTCTGGTCTATGACCAGGAGGGCTGGAACAACGGCCTGCCCGACACCGACGGCGATCCGCTCTTCGCGGACGCCTCCTTCTACTACGTGACCGTGGACGCCCCCGCCGACCAGGTGCTGGTCGCCAGCGGCGTGGAAATCGAACGCAGCCAGACCGGCCGCCGGCAGACAGTCCGTTACGTCAACGGCCCGGCGCGCGACTTCTACCTGGCCGCCAGTTCCAATTTCCGGGTGGTGAGCGAAACGAGCGACGGAATCACCATCCGCAGTTACTATCCAGATGGCGGCAGCCAGAGCGTTGCCCAATCCGCGCTGGAAACGGCCCGCGAAAGCATCGCCATCTTCAGCGACCTGTTCGCCCCCTATCCCTATACAGAATTCGACATCGTTCCCATTCGCACCGAGGCCGGCGGGGTCGAATATCCCGGCCTGACCGCCGTCAACATTTCTTATTACTATGGGGACGATCCCTTCCTGGAAGAGGTCGTGGCCCACGAGGTCGGCCATCAATGGTTCTACAACCTGGTCGGCAACGACACGCAAGACGAACCCTACCTGGACGAATCTCTCACCCAGTACAACACCTGCCTCTACTACGCCCAACGCTACGGTCCAAGCGGCGGCGAGGCGTGCCTGACCAGTCGGCGATTCTACTGGAACTCGGCCAGCAACCCCGACCTGCCCATCGGCCTGGCGGTGAACGCCTACAGCAGCCAAGACTACGTCGCCATCATCTACGGCAAGGGCGCATTCTTCTTCGACGCCCTGCGGCAACGCCTGGGGGAGGACACCTACCGCTTCCTGATGCGCGACTACAGCCAGGCCTTTTCCTGGAGCATCGGCTACACGCCCGACTTCCAGGCCCTGGCCGAACATCATTGCAACTGCGACCTCGATGACTTATTCGAGCAATGGGTGCATCGGTAACCTTTTATCCAAGGAGAGCGACGATGAAATTGAACTACTTTATTGACAGCAACAAAGGCATCACCTTCCTGGTCATCCTGGGTCTGATGGCCTACTTCGACCGCTGGGACAACCCCACCGCCTGGGTCTATCTGGCCCTGCACGGCACGTACGGTCTGCTGTGGGCGATGAAAACCCATCTTTTCCCCGACGCCAACTGGACGCGCAAAACCAGTCTGTGGTTCGGGCTGATTTCGTGGGCCGCCCTGTCGCTCTATTGGCTGCCGGCGGTCCTCATCACCTGGCGCGACGTCCGCGCCCCGCTCTGGCTGCTGGCGCTCGCCGTCAGCCTGAACATCTTTGGCGTCTTCTTCGTCTTCACCGCCGACATGCAAAAATTCACCGCCCTGAAACTGCGCCCGGGCGAACTCATCACCGACGGCATGTTCGGCCTCTCGCGCAACATCAACTATTTCGGCGAATTCCTCATTTACTTTGCCTTCGCCCTCCTCGCCATGACCTGGCTGGCCTTTGTTCCGCTGCTTCTCTTCGTTATTTTCCTCTGGATTCCCAACATGATCCGCAAAGAGAAAGTCCTGGCCAGCCTGCCGGGATACGAAGCCTACCGCAAGAAGGTCAAGGCCTTCTTCCCTTTCCTCTTCTGAGCCGCCGCCAGATTGGTGCTACAATTAGCGCCTGAGACTCTACAACCCAACGCTTCGGAGAACAAGACATGAATGACCGACTGACCCTCGACCTCCTCGCCCCCGCCGACTGGAAAGGCGACCTGCGCGTCTCCTTCGCCCCCGCCCCGGACGAGACAGCCGCCAGCCAGCCGGGCGAGGTATCCCTGCGCCTCGACGAAAAGCGGGCGGTGGTCTCGCTGGGCAAAGCGGACAAAATCAACGCCGAGTCGGTGCGCAAGGCCGGCGGCCTGCTGCTCAAGTGGCTGGAAAAGCACGCCGTCCGCGCCGCCGGGCTGGAGGTCGACTCGTTGTCCGCCGCCGGTTTACCCGAAGAGACCGCCCTCCGGGCGCTGACCGAGGGCCTGCTGCTGGCCGCCTTCCGCTTCGACCGCTACAAGTCCAGCGCCGACGCCAAGCCCCCCGTCGCCGTCAGTCTGTTGAGCGCCGACCCCGCCCGTCTGCGCCCGCTCGTGGACCAGACCCGCATCGTCGTCGAGGCGGTCAACCTGGCGCGCGAATGGGCGCACGAACCGGCCAACGTCATCAACCCGGTCACCCTGGCCGAGCGGGTGCAAAAACTGGCCATCGAAACCGGCCTGAAATGCACCGTCCTGGACGACAAGCGCCTGGCCGAGATGGGCGCGGGCGCCATCGTCGCGGTCGGAAAGGGCAGCAACACCCCGGCGCGGCTGATTCTGCTCGAGTACGCCGGCAAGGGGTCCGAAAAAGCGCCGGTCGTGCTGGTCGGCAAGGCGCTGACCTTCGACACCGGCGGTTACTCGCTGAAATCCACCGAGGGCATCGTCGGCATGAAGTACGACAAATCGGGGGCGATGGCCGTCATCGCCGTCCTGGTCGCGGCCGCCCGCCTGAAACTGCCGATTCGCCTGGTCGGCGTCATCGCCGCCGCCGAAAACATGATCTCCGGCGGCGCGTACCGTCCCAACGACATCCTGAAATCCCTCTCCGGCAAGACCATCGAAGTCATCAGCACCGACGCCGAGGGCCGCCTGGTGCTGGCCGACGCCCTGACCTACGCCCAGCAGACCTATCATCCGCGCCTGATGATCGACGTCGCCACCCTGACCGGCGGCGTGATCACCGCCCTCGGTTCGGTGCGGGCCGGGCTCATGAGCAACGACGACGCCCTGGCCGCCGACCTGCTGGCGGCGGGCGAACGCACCCACGAGCGCCTGTGGCGTCTGCCGCTCGACGAAGACTACTTCGAGCAAATCAAGGGCGACGACGCCGACATCAAGAACTCCGGCGGCAGCAAGGCCAGCCCCGTCATCGGCGGCATGTTCCTCAAGCAATTCGTCGCCGACGAGACGCCCTGGGCGCACATCGACATCGCCGGCATGATGAACTTCGAAAAGGACAGCGCCTACTGCGTCAAGGGCGCCAGTGGATTCGGAGTCCGTCTGCTGCTCGACTACCTGACCCACCTCGACTGACCCCCGCCTCTCCATGCCAAAGACGAACATCCCATCCGCCGAGAAATCCCGCGCCGGACTGGCGCGCTTCAAATTGATCCTCTTCGCCGCCCTCTTCCTGGTCTCGGGAATGGCCGGCCTGATCTACGAAATCGCCTGGGAACGACTGCTGGAGTTGTATTTCGGCGTCACCATGGTATCCATCACGCTGATCGTCTCGGCCTACATGGCCGGCCTGGGATTGGGGTCGCTCTTCGGCGGGCGGATTGCGCGGCAGGTCAAGTCCTTGCTCTTCGTCTACGGGCTGGTCGAGATCGGCATCGGCCTGTTCGGGCTGGTCAGCCCTCCGCTGTTCACCTGGGTCGGACAGGCCACCGCCGGCAGCCCCTACTGGCTGGTCTTTCTGCTCAGTTTTGCCCTCCTGCTGATTCCGACCTTCCTGATGGGCATGACCCTGCCGCTGCTCTCGCAGGCGTTCATCGAACGGGTGGACGTCTCCGGCCGGGTGGTCGGCCTGCTGTACGGGATCAACACCCTGGGCGCGGCGGGCGGTTCGGCCCTGGCGGGCTACCTCCTGATCGGCCACAGCGGCCTGGACGGAGCCATCCACTTTGCCTTCTACGCCAACGCCATCATCGGCCTGCTGGCCATCCTGTTCGACCGCTGGCGGGCGCTCTCCCGCGCCGCCGTTTTCGCGTCCGACAAGGAGAAGACCACCCCGCGCGGCCAGGTCCGCTGGGGCTACCGCAGCCTGCTGTTCGCCTCGTTCCTGACCGGCTTCCTCGGCCTGGGCTACGAAATGCTCTGGATTCGCGTCCTGCACATCACCAACAAGAGCACCGTGTACAGTTTCCCGACCGTGCTGGCCATCTTCCTGGCCGGGCTGGCGGTGGGCGGCTACGTCTGGGGCCGCCGCGCCGACCAGCAGCGCGACGCCGCCCGAATGTTCATCCAAATCGAACTGGCCGTCGCCCTGGTGGCCGGGTTGTGTTTCCTGCTCTTCTATCACGCCCTGAATCTCCCCGCCATTCAGGCCTGGCTGCGCGAGAATTTCACCCACTTCCAACAACCGGTCACGCCGATGGTCGCGCCGCAGGGGGGCTACGTCTTTTCGCGGCGGGCGCTGTTCTACTCGCTGCTGGCCTACCTGCCGCCCTTCCTGCTCCTCATCCTGCCTGCCAGCATCCTGATGGGCGGCGGACTGCCCGTCCTCGACCGGCTGGCCATCGAAAGCCCGCAGGTCGCCGGGCGGCGGGTCGGCGAGATCCACCTCGCCAACATCGTCGGCTCGGTGTTGGGATCGCTGGCCATCAGTTTCGTCCTGCTGCCCGGCATCGGCTCCGAGTGGACGCTCAAAACGCTGATGGCCGCCAGCCTGATCTTCCCGCTCCTGGGCTGGCTGAATCGGCGTCAGGTCCGCCTCGAACGGAGCCTGTGGCCGTTTCTGGCCTCCCTGCTCGTCCTCCTGCTCCTGCTCCCCGGCCGAGGCAGATTCTACATTCGCCTATACGAAGCCGGCACCGGCGACCGCGCCGTCGTCCACGAGACGGCCGAGACCGTCCTGGCGCTGACGTATCGGAGCGAGGAGGAGCGCACGCTCTGGATCGGCGGAGAGATCAACAGCCTCTACCCCTCGCCAGGTTATTGGGAAGGCCAGGCCCTGAACTGCGCCGCCGCCAGCCATCCCGCCCGCATCCTGATCATCGGCTACGGGGGCGGACACACCGCCTATTTCGCCACCCTCCTGCCCGGCGTCGCACAAATCACCCTCGTCGAACTTATCCCCGACCTGATTCCCTTCCTGGCCGACTCCACCCCCCTGACTCAAATCACGCTGTCCGACCCGCGCCTGGACTCGGTGTCCGACGACGGGCGGCGTTACCTCTACGCCCATCCCGAGGCGCGCTTCGACCTGATCATCATCGACCCCTTGCGCAACTACACCGCCGGACACAACAACCTCTACTCGCTCGAAGCCCTGACCCTCTACCGCCAGCATCTCGCCCCCGGCGGCGTCTTCTGCGCCTGGCACGACGAATTTCATATCATCCCCGCCACCCTCGCCGCCGCCTTCCCCTATGTGGACCAGTACGGAAACTACTCGATCGCCAGCAGCCAGCCGCTGAGGTATGACCTCGATTACATGACCTTCGCCGCCGAGCGATTCCTGGCCTCGAATCCGGAGCGCGCCCCCGCCTCGATTCGCGATTACTTCGTCCCGACCGTGATCCTGCAGGGCTTCCTGCGCGACCAGGACCAAATCCGCAGCGACGAGGCCGAAACCCCCATCCTGCGCGACCTGTATCCCTACCTGGAATACTACATCAACAACGTGCCGTACATGCCGCTGGTGCTCGGCGACCCCGACGCCCGCCCGCGTTACGCGGCGCGCATTTCCGGCTGCGACGCCGCCTGCCAGGAAACGATCATCTACCGCCGCTAGCGCCGTTCCTCCGCCCGCCCCGTCCAGTATCTTCCTGCTTGAACGACCATGCCATCCGGCACATCGGCCAGCACAATGGCCCCGTTGCCGATGCGCACACCCGAGCCGATCTTCACGCCAATGGCGGTTGTCACTCCCATGCCAACCAACGTTTTCTCCCCGACTTGAACGTGCCCCGCCAGCAGCGCCCCGGGGGCGATGTGCGTGTACTCGCCGATGACGCAGTCGTGCGAGACGACCGCATTCGTGTTGACCATGCAGCGCGGCCGCAGTTCGGCCTCCGCGCCGACGTAGGCGTTGGCAAAGACCTGCACCCCCTCGCCCACCCGGGCGCTCGGCTCGACGGTGGCGCGCGGGTGGATGAGCGCCGGGAAGGAGAATCCCGCCGCTTCGAGCAGGGCAAAGACTTTGACGCGCACGTGGATGTCGAGGATGCCGCCCACGCCGTTGGCGGCCAGCCTCACGCCTTGGGCGGCCAGCGCGGGAAGGACGGCCCGCGTCCCCAGGATGGGGATGCCCAGCGCGTCTTTGCCGGTCAGCGCCGGGTTGTCGTCCACGATGCCGGCGATGGCGTATTCTCCGCTCTGGCGGACGATCTCCATGACTGACTTGGCGTGTCCGCCCGCGCCGTAGAGGAGCAGGTAGGGCTTGTCGGCGGGCGGGAGGGAAATCTGCGCCGCTGCGCCCGCCATCTGGCGGACGATTTCCTCGGTCACGAGGCGGTCGGTCGGCAGGGAGGCCAGGTCCACGCCGAGGGCTTCGGCCAGCGCCCGCGCCGGTTTGGTGATGCGAAGATTGCCCGCTGGGGCAGGAGCGGCAGAGGCAGGTTCGGGCAGGGAGAGCGGTTCGTCGGCGGCCTCGGTGATGACGGCCAGTTTCGCGCCGACGGGGAGGGTATCGCCTTCGCTTGCCAGCAGGCGGACGAAACCGGCCTCCGGCGACTCGATGTCGGCGGCGGCTTTGGTAGTCTCGATGGTGAAGAGAATCTGGCCTTTTTCCACCGCCTGGCCGTCGCGGACGTGGACGCCCACCAGCCGGGCTTCGGGTTCGTTGGCGTTCAGGAGGGGGACGAGGATGGAGGATTTAATCATTTTCAGCCACAGATTACTGCCACAGATTACACAGATTACACAGATTGAGCCGATGACAGCCTGCTACACCAGAGACAGCGCCGCGGCGACGATATCCTGCGCCTGCGGCAGGATGGCGTCTTCGAGCGGGCGGGCGTTGGCAATCGGCAGGTCACGCGCCGCCACGCGCCGGACCCGGAGTCCGCTCACCGCCTCGGCCGCGCGGGCGGCGACTTCCGCACCCCAGCCGAGGGTCAGCGTCCCCTCTTCGACGGTCAGCAGGCGGTGGGCCTGCCCTGAGCCCGGCCGAAGGGTGCGGGCGAGGGAGTCGAAGAGCGGGGTCAGGTCGAAGGGGCTGAGTTGCGAGAAGACGACCATCTCGGCGAAAATCTCATGCTCCATCATCAACTCCAGCGCCGCGGCGCGGGCGAGTTCGAAGTTGTAGCCGTAGGTCGCTATCGTCAGGCGCGGCGGATAGGGCGGACGCAGGACAAAGTACGGGAACAGCTCGCCGCCGCTCTCCAGCGTGAAATCGGCCAGGTCGCCCTGACCGGCCTGGAGCAGGGGACGCGTGTAGAGCAGTTTGTGTTCCACGAACAGGACAGGGTCGTCGTCGGCGATGGCGGCCAGGAGCAGGGCGCCGGGGTCGCCGAGGGCGCTGGGGGCCAGCACCTTCAGCCCCGGCACGCCGAGGAACATCTTTTCGAGCGACTGCGAGTGGGTCGGGCCGTAGCCGCGCCGCCCGCCCATCGGGGCGCGGACGACGAGCGGGACGCGCACGTTCTCGTTGTACATCCAGCGGAATTTGGCGGCGTGGTTGACCACCTGGTCGGCGATGAGGGTGACGAAGTCGCCGAACATGATTTCGGCCACCGGACGCAGGCCGCGCAGCGCCATCCCCGCCGCCGCGCCGACGATGGCCGCCTCGGAGATGGGCGTGGTCAGGACGCGGCCGGGGAAGCGGGTCGAGAGGCCGCGCGTGACCTTGAACGCGCCGCCGTAGGGGTCGAGGATATCTTCCCCCAGCACGTAGACGCGCGGGTCGGATTCGAGGGCAGTGAGAAGGGCGGAGTTGAGGGCTTCAAGAACGGTTGACATCGGAGTTAGAGAGTTGGTAAGCAGGTAAGCAAGTAAACAGGTAAACAGGTAAACAGGTAATTAGGGACTAGGGAACAGGGCTGATTACCTGATTACCTGTTTACCTGATTACCTAATACCGGAAACGGATCGGACTCCGCGCGGGAGAAGGCGTCGGCGAGGAGGGCGGACACTTCGGCCTCGGCGGCGTCCAGTTCGGCGGGGGAAAGGCGGGCAGCGTGAATCGTCAGCGGGTCGAACTGACGGATGCGCGCCAACTCTTCGGGCGGACGCGGGTCGTCGCCCTTGCTGTGGGCCATGAAGCGGTAGGTGTGCAGAATCAGGGCCGCGGGTCCCGCGCCGGAGCGGACGTGAGCGATGGCCTCCCCGGCCAGGGCGCGCACCTCCAGCACGTCGCTGGTCTCGCGCTCCCAGACCGGCAGGCCAAAGGCGGCGAAGCGTCCGCTCATCGAACCGGCCACGGCCAGTTCGACCGGCGTGGTCTGGGCGTAGCGGTTGTTCTCCAGCACGACCAGCAGGGGCAGACGCCAGAGCGCGGCCAGGTTGAGGCTCTCATAGAGCGCGCCCTCGCCGAGGGTCCCGTCGCCGATGAAGACGAGAACGATACTGCCGGTCTGCTTTTCCTTCTCGGCCAGGGCCATGCCGGTCGCCACCGGGACGATGCCGCCCTGGATGCCGTTGGAGTAGAAATTGCGCCACTGAATGTGCTGACTGCCGCCGCGTCCGCCCACCAGGCCGGTGGCCTTGCCCATCAGTTCGGCGGCCAGGCGGTAGGGGTCGCTCCCCTCCGGGGACAACGCGCCGTAGGCCAGGAAGTGGCCGTGACAGCGGTGATTGCTGAAGACCACGTCCTCGGGGCTGGCGGCGGAGAAGATGCCGGCCGCGTCGGCCTCCTGGCCGATGTAGGTGTGGGTCGTGCCGACCAGTTTGCCGGTCGAGAACTCGGCCAGCAGGCGTTCCTCGAAGCGGCGGATGAGCAGCATGACGCGGTAGAGGGCGAAGTTGTCGGTCATGGCGGGGACATTATAACGTATGCGGGCAGGCTTCTCAATCAACGCCGCCGGAACGCACGGGTATAATTCAGGCGAGCATTTTTCCCCGGAGGCCGACATGTATCGTTCTTTCATCGTCCTGTTCCTGCTCCTGGCTCTTGCCGCGTGTGTTCCCCAGACCGCGGACGGCAGCCCGCAGACCGCCGTCCCACCGACCCCTGAACACCGGCCACTGAACACTGCCACTGCCACCCCCACCGAGACGCCAGTTCCACAGCCAGAACATCCCGCCGCCTTCGATGACGCCTTCGCCCGCGGCCTCATTCACTTCGACGCGGCGCGCGGCGAGTGGCTCGTCACCGCGATTCAGACCGTGGACGGTGGACGGGAGACCGTAGAACTCGCCCTGCTTCCTGATACCTTCTCTACGAATGACGCATTGCGCGCCCACAACCCCCTCGCCCCCTACACCGTCCGCGCTTTGGACGAAAACGGACAGGAACTCACCCTCCTCTGGAACCCTGACACCGCCGAATTCCGCCTCGCCTACACCTTCCCAACCATTGTCGAAGGCATTGATACAGATAACCCCCGCCTCATCGAAGAAAATCTTGATAAAGTCCCTTTCATTCCTATCGAAGATATCCAAAATGGCCTTGCCGCCCAGTCTGTCCTTTTGGCGATGCAGGAAGGCGGTTACCAACCATTTAGCGAAAACACCCGTCTTGGCGAAAACCGACTCCATTTTGAATTAAGAAACAACGGACTAAGAGTCGCCGATTTAATTTCTCTTGAAAACTTTAATCGCAACCTAAATGTAAACAATCACCCGATGAAAGTTACCCCATTTTTCTTTAAAACCCAATTGCCTAATGGCCAAGAAGTGATGGTTTCTTGGATATCTATCCTTAACCCTGCTAACCATGATAATTGGTCACCTGATGAATTTATTGTTGTACCGGGTATCCTTCCTTTTGGAAACATCCAAGAACAAGTCAGTAATCAAGATTTGGCAAATTTCTTTAGAGCCACTCATCCTTTTTATGCCATCAACAGATTTTTTCTCTACGCCACCAACCCTAACCTTGACCCCAATGACCCCAACACGATTATCATCCCCAACCCCAACAACCCTGACAGCCCGACCCTTCTTGACGCCCGCGACCCTTTCCAATCCCTCCTCGCCCAGCTCTTGAGCATTCCGGGGAATGATGTTAGAGATCTAACAACTGTAGAAGACGGAGTGTTTTACTTTCCTTCAAATATGACATATATTGATGATTTAGGCACAGAACAATACGGAAATACCATCGAAGTACCCATGCACACACGTCTTACTTCAAAAATCCAAACAATGGGACCTTTTCTTTTTGAAGTGGGAGTAGCGCCATAAAATCTCAAAATTCAAATCTCAAATCTCAAATCTTAATCCGCCAATCACCCGCCTTCGCCAAGGCTTCGGCGGGCAAGCCAACCACCCAACTTCGCCAAGGCTTCGGCGGGCAAGCCAACCACCAACCACCAACCACCAATCACCAGCCACCAAAGTAGAACGTGGAACGTGTAAAAATGCAAAATGCAAAAATCAAAATGCCCGCCTGCAACGCTATGCGTAGCATTGCGGGCAGGCAAAATGACAATGTAAAATGAAAAATTTTGAATTTTTAATTTTCATTTTGAGATTTTAATTTTGAATTTTGAATTTTTGCTATACTAAAGATTATGGGGAGAAAGATTGTGCAAGGTATTTTCTGTAAATTCAAGGTCAAGAGCATCCTCTGAAAGAAAAAGAACGAGCTACTTTGAACCCTTTGGTGGACTTGGGGCATCGCCTTCAAAGCGGA
>JAIOAU010000004.1 GCA_019873655.1 Chloroflexota bacterium
ATCCGCGCATTCAACGGCGCTTGGCGCTTGCAGTCACCTGGTGACCTTTGGCGATCTCCTCGCATCATGGAGAACGATTCAACTTTATACAATTACGCAACAAATCTTCTCTTCAGCGTTGTAGAATTGACTTTGACAACTCGCTGTCCGATCTTGTTGTGCATGTGAATTTGTCGACAGGAAGGGTCATTGTGAACTGTGATATGTGGATTGGGATAGTTTATATAAACCTGCATTTTCTTAACTCCTTATTCCGTTCCAAAAGATTACGCTAGCAGACTCTGAAACAACCCCTCTGCCTGCCGCTCTCGGCCTCGCAGACGCGCCGCAGTCCCTGGCGGAAGAGGCGGTGGTCATCGGCGAGGAGGAGGCGGAGGGGAGGCATATTTAGATTATAACCCTCACCTCCGTTCCCTCGCCGGGGGCGGAGCGGACCTCGAAGCGGCCGTTGAGCATCTCCATCTCCTCTAGATCGCGTTCATGACCTTCCTTCGCGTCAATTCATGCTATACTCTAATTGTGAGAATCTACCTGGATAATTGCGCGCTCAATCGTCCTTTCGATGACCTCCGTCAGGAACGCATTCGTCTTGAAGCCGAAGCCGTCGTTTTGATTCTCGCCCGCCTGGAACGCAAAGAATGGACATGGTTGGGCAGTCAGATATTGAACCTCGAAATCGAGAAAACGCCCGACCCTGTCCGCCGATCACACTTGAGCAGGATTGTCGAACACGTTCACCAGGTTCTGCCTGTTGGTGAAACCGTATTGAAACGGGCGCGAGTTCTGGCAGACATGGGCTTTATCGGTTTCGATGCCGTCCATCTGGCCTGCGCCGAGATCGGAAAGGCAGATGTGTTCCTGACCACCGATGACCGTTTGCTCAAGATAGCCAGGCAACGCGCGGTAGAGTTGCAGGTGAGAGTGGAGAATCCGCTCGACTGGCTGAAGGAGATGGTGAAATGAACGTACAGATGATGACCCCACAACAAATCCGCGAGGCTGGTATCAAAGCCCTGACCCGCGAACTGGGCGTAGTGGGCATGATTCGCTTTCTGCAACAATTCGAACTGGGAAGCGGCGACTATTCCAAAGACCGCCATGTCTGGCTGGATGATTACAGGGTGGAGGATATTGCCGGCATGATACGCGAACAAAAGGCCGTTTATCGGCGCAGAAAATAGACCAGTGTTGCCGAACGAATCCAGAGGACTGGCCGCAGCAGGTCAGTCCTTTTGCTTTGCTACCACCTCGCCCTCACCTCCGTCCCCTCCCCGGGGGCGGAGCGGACCTCGAAGCGGCCGCCGAGGGCCTCGACGCGCTCGCGCATCTGCCGCAGGCCGAAGTGACCGCCGCGCTCGCGGCGCGGCAGGTCGGCCGGGTCGAAGCCGACGCCGTCATCGCGCACGGCAAGCGAGACGCCGTCGGTCAAATCGAGCCGCACCTGCACGCTTCGCGCCCGGGCGTGCTTGGCGGCGTTGTGCAGCGCCTCCTGGACGATGCGGAAGAGGGTCGGTTCGAGGGCCGGGGGCACGCGGCCGCGCTCGCCCTGGACTTCCAGCGAGACGGCCAGACGGTTCTGCTCGCCGAACTCGGCCAGGAACTTCTCCAGCGCGCCCCAGAAGCCGAGGGTCTCCAGGTCCACCGGGCGCAGGGCGAAGAGGACGCGGCGCACTTCGCGTATTTTCTCGCCCAGGAGGCGGTGCAGGCCGTCCAGTTCGGCCCTGGCCCGGGCCGGGTCGCGCTCGATGAGCGCCTGCCAGGTCCGTACCTGCAGGCGCAGGGCGGCCAAGTCTTGCGCCAGGCCATCGTGAATCTCGTGGGCGATGCGGCGGCGCTCCTCGGCGATGGCCTGCTCTTCGGAGCGGCGCGCCTTCTCGGCGGTGATGTCCTCCACGACCAGGATGCCGCGGCGCAGGTCGCCGGGCGGGGCGGAGGCGACGCTCAGGCGCAGGGGGATTTCGCTGCCGTCGGCGCGGCGGCCGACGGTTTCCAGCGTGAGGGTCTCGCCGGCAGTCAGCGCGAGGCGGCAGCGCGCCAGCGTCTCGGCGGGCAGGCAGGAGGAAAGGATTGTAGGACAGCCTTTCAAGGCTGTCCCTTTCGAGACTGTCTCTTCTGTTTCGACAGGCTGGAAAGCCTGTCCTACGCCGAACAGTTGCGCCCAGCGCGGGTTGAGGTGACGCGCCAGGGGCGGCTCCTCGCTGAAGTCGGCCTCGCAGACGCCCACCGGGGCGTTCTCGAACAGGGCGCGGAAGCGGGCCTCGCTCCGGCGCAGGGCGGCCACATAGCGCATCCGCCCGCCGATGTACACCGAGGCCAGTCCCAGAACCGCCAGCCCGACGAGCAGGCGGAACCACCAGGTCTGCCAGAAAGCCGGCGCGATGACCACCGTCACAGCGACCCCCTCCTCGTTCCAGACGCCGTCGCTGTTGGCGGCCTTGACGCGGAAGAGGTAGCGGCCGGGCGGCAGGTTGGTGTAACTGGCGTAGCGGCGCGCGCCGCAGTAAATCCAGTCGGGATCGAAGCCCTCCAGGCGGTAGGCGTACTGGTTGCGGGCCGGGTCGGTGAAGTCGAGGGCGGCGAACTCGAAGGAGAAGAAGTTCTCGCGGTGGGTCAGGCGGATTTCGGCGCCGTTTTGCAGGCCGCCCTCGAAGGCGCGCGGCTGGTCGAAGACGCGGAAGGCGGTCAGGACGACCGGCGGCGGGACGGGATTGGCCGTCAGGCGCGCCGGGTAGAAGGCGTTGAAGCCATTGACGCCGCCGAAGAACATCTCGCCGTCGGCGGCGCGGGAGGCCGCGCCGATGATGAAGGCTGTCCCTTGCAGGCCGTCGGCGGGGGTGTAGGCGCGCGCCGCGCCGGTGGCCGGGTCGAAGACGGCCAGGCCGCCGCCCATGGTCGCCAGCCAGAGTTTGCCGGTCTCATCGCCCAGGATGGCGACGATGGAGTCGTCCGGCAAGCCGTTCTCGGTGGTGAAGACGGTGCAAGACGGCTCACAGGCAGCGGGTTGGCCGCACAGCCATTCCAAGCGGTTCAGCCCGGCGTGCGTGCCGACCCAGAGCGTCCCATCCGCGCCCTCGTAGAGCGACCAGACGAAGTCGTGGCTCAGGGCGCGCGGATTGGCCGGGTCGGCGCGGTACTGGACGAAGGTTTCGGTTCGAGGGTCGAAGCGGACGAGGCCGTTGTAGACGCCGAGCCAGAGCGCGCCGTCGCGCGTCTGAATCAGGGCGCGCACGCCGTAGGTGTTGGGGAAGCCGTCCGGCGCGCCAGTGTAGGCGTAGCGGGTGAGCGCACGGGTCCGAGGGTCGAAGCGGATGAGGGCGCCGGGTTCTTCCGTCCCGATCCAGAGCGCGCCGTCGGCGGCCTCGAGGATGACCTTGACCGCGCCGCCGCCGTCCCAAGCGAAATGCTCGAAACGGTCGGCGCGGCGGTCGAGGCGGTCGAGACCGGCCTGGGTGCCGATCCACAGGTCGCGGCGCGAGTCCTCGTAGAGGGCGGTGACGTGGTCGTGGCTAAGGCTGGACGGGTCGGCGGGGTCGTGGCGGAAGTGGGTCGCCTGGCCGGTGCGGCGGTCGAGGCGGTCGAGGCCGCCGTCGTGCAGGCCGACCCAGACGAAGCCCTGGGAATCCTTGAGCACCGCGCCGACGACCGGGGCGGCGAGCGAGTTCGGATCGCCGGGGCGGGGGGCGTAGTGGTCGAAGCGCAGGCGGGCGCGGGCGTACTGGCTGACGCCGCCGGCGGTGGCGATCCACAGGTTGCCGCTGCGGTCGAGGGCCAGGGCATTGACGGCGTCGCTGCTCAGGCTGAAGGGATCGAGCGGATCGCGGCGGTAGGTTTCGAGGCGGGCGTAGGCCGGGTCGAAACGGTGCAGGCCGTCGGCGCTGCCGAGCCAGAGCGATTCGCCATCCCACAGGAGGGCGGCGACCTGCTGGCCGCGCAGGGGTTCGTAGAACTCGCGGTAGGCGCGGCGGAGGCGGTCGAAGCGCGCCAGGCCGCCGCTTTCCGGCTGGTGGTAGTCGCCGCCGCCGACCCAGAGACTGCCGTCGGGGGCGAGCGCCAGGGCGGCGACGCGCGTCAGGGACGGCGCGCCGGCTCGACTGCGCTCGCCGGAACCCGGCGGCGGGTCCGGGAAGGATGCGAAGCGGCCGGTGCGGGGGTCGAGGGCGGCCAGTCCGCCGTACTCGGTCCCAATCCAGAGCGTCCCGTCGTCATCGAAGAGCAGGGCGTTAATGTGGTCGTCGGGCAGACTGGCGGGGTCGGCCGGGTCGTGCAGGAACTGGAGGAAAGTCTCGGAGTCTGGGTCGTAGCGGAAGAGGCCGCTGCCGGCGGTGCCGATCCAGAGATGACCGGCGGCGTCCTCGGCAAAGGCGCGCACCGATTCGTAGACTTCGGGGTGGTGGACGAAACGCCCGCTGGCGGCGTCGTAGTGGTCGAGGCCGCTGACCGTGCCGACCCACAGGCGGCCGCGGCGGTCCTCGAACAGGGCGGCGACGGTGTCGTTGACGAGCGAGTCAGGGTCCGAGCGGCGGTGGCGGAAGACGGTGAAGGTGTAGCCGTCGTAGCGCGCCAGGCCGCGCTGGGTGCCGAACCACAGGTAGCCGGCGCGGTCCTGCAGGATGCAGTTGACCAGATCGTGCGGCAGGCCGTCGGCGCTGGTCAGGCGGGTGAAGCGCAGGCTGGATTGGGCGGCGACGGGGGAGGCGGCGAGGAGCAGGGCGCAGGCCAGCGCCGCGCAGAGCAGACGGACGAGGCGGCGGGCGTTCATAGGCAGGCGCAAGAGACATATTTATTGTAGCACGGCAGACCTTTGAAAAGAACGGCGGGGCGAGAAAACGGCCTTTAAAATTATTAAAGTTGAAATCAAAATAATTGAAATATACATATTGACAATTCAAAAATTCGATATATAATTTAAACAAGATTAATAAGCGATTCAATCCGAAGGAACGGGAGGCAGAAATGAACGTCTATTCGATCCGGTCCGAAGCCAGGAGGGGACGATGAACGCGACCATTACCAAGTGCCCGGTCTGCGACGGCGAACTGACCGTCACCCGCCTGCACTGCGACGCCTGCGACATCACCATCGAAGGCCGTTTTGCCAGCGGCGTCTTCGCCGGCCTGACGCCCGAGCAGTTGGATTTCATCGAAACCTTTGTGCGCGTCGAGGGCAAGATGAACCGCATGGCCGATGAGATGGGCGTCTCCTACCCCACCCTGCGCAACCGCCTGCACGACATCATCCGCGCCCTGGGCTACGAACCGGGCCGGGACGAAGCGCCCGAAATCTCGGACGAGAAGCGCCGCGCCGTGCTGGAGCAACTCGACGCCGGTCAGATTTCTGCAGAAGAGGCCATGCGCCTCCTGCAGGGAGAGGAGTGAATCATGCAACAGCAAACCATCTCGGTTGACCCCGGCCTTCCGGTCCGGGTGAGCGCGGTCGCCGGCGATCTGCGCGTGGCCGGCTGGGAGCGCGCCGAAGTGATGGCCAAAACCGACGGCGACCGCCTGACGCTGGTCGTCGAAGACGGCGAGGCGCGCGTCGCCTGCGACGAAAATCTGATTCTCTATCTGCCGCGCGCCGCCGCGCTGATCGTCGAAAGCGTAGCCGGCGACGCCAGCCTGCAGGCCCTGCACGGTCCGCTGCGCCTCGGACCCGTGGCCGGCGACGTGACCATGAACGACCTCGGCCCGGTGGACGCCGAGACCATCGCCGGCGACGCCTCCCTGCGTCATGTCGGCCCCTTCTCGGCCAAATCCATCTCCGGCGATTTCGTCCTGCGCGGCTGCAAGGGCGACTGCGTCCTCGAAACGGTCGGCGGCGACGCCTCCCTGCGCGACGTGGAGGGCCGCCTGGTCATTCAGAGCGTCGGCTCGGACCTGTACGCCCGCGGCGTGCGCGGCGGCGTCAATGTGAGCGCCGGCGCGGACGTGACCCTCTACCTCGAACCGGGCCCCAACGGCCTCTACCACGTCTCGGCCGGAGATGACCTGCTCCTCCGCCTGCCAAAGGATGCCCAGGTGGAACTGCATCTCGTTGGCAGCGATCCCCAAAATATCCAGGTGGATATTCCCGGCGTGGAACTCTCCGGCGACGCCAGCGCGTATGACCTCGTCCTTGGGCCGCAGACGGAAAACATCGCCAAAATGCATCTGACCGCCGGCGGCGATCTGCTGGTCACCAGCCGGGCCGACGCCTGGGACTCGGCCGCCGAGTTCGGCGTCGGCATGCGCGACGCCTCCGAGTGGAGCATCCCCGAAGTCCCGCCCATTCCTCCCATCCCACCCATCCCGCCCGACCTTTCGGAGCGCATCAACCGGCGCGTCCAGGCGGCGATGGAGCGCTCGCGCGAGCGCGTCGAGGCCGCCTCGCGGCGAGCGGAAATCAAAGTCGAGGCGGCGATGCGCCGCGCCGAGGCGAAGGCGCGCGCCGCCGAGGTCCGCGCCCGCCGCGGCCAGGTGCAGATGAACATCGGCCGCTGGAACTGGGACCTGACCCCGCGCGGCCCGGTCGAGAAGGCCGACGCCGTCACCGAAGCAGAACGGCTGCAAATCCTGAAGATGCTCCAGGAGAAGAAAATCACCGTCGAAGAGGCCGAGAAACTCCTGGCCGCCCTGGAAGGCAAGTTGTAGGACGGCTTGTCCAGGTTGTCATAACAACAGAATCCTTTCGTAGGACAGCCTTTCCAGGCTGTCATAACAACAGAATCCTTTCGTAGGACAGCCTTTCCAGGCTGTCAGAACAGAAGGAGAATTCCGATGACCGAAGAGGAACGCAACCAAATTCTAAGAATGATTGCCGAGGGCAAGATCACCGCCGAAGACGGCCTCAAGTTGATGAAAGCGCTCGAAGAGGCCGAACCGGCAGCGCCCGAGGAGGAACTGCCGCCGGAAGGTGAAGAGAGCGACCGCGCCTGGCGCGCGCAACGTTCCGGCCTGGACGCCGACCCGCGCATCGAACGCGTCAAGTCCACGGCGCGGCGTCTGTGGCAGATTCCGTTCTGGATCGGCCTGGCGGTCGTCCTGCTCAGCGCCTGGGGCATGTACGCCCTCCTGCAGGGGCCGGGCATGAATTTCTGGTTCTTCTGCCTGATCCTGCCGCTGTTCCTGGGCGTGCTGATCATGGCCGCCGCAGCCGGGACGCGCACCGCGCGCTGGATTTTCGTGGACGTCCACCAGAAGCCGGGCGAGAAGCCGAAGCGCATCTTTTTCGGCTTTCCCCTGCCGCTTGGACTGATTGCCTGGTTCTTCCGCACCTTCGGCCGCAAGATGGATGAATTCAAAGAGACGAATGTGGACGAGGTGATTCAAGTGCTGGAAACCGGCTTCACCGGCGAGGAGCCGCTGGTCGTCAACGTGGACGAGGGCGAAGACGGCGAGCGCGTGCGGGTGTATATCGGATAAGCGCCTATGGATACCATCCCTGCAGAAGTTCCGGAAACCAAGAAAAAGCCGCTGCTGACCGGTCTGCTGTTGCTTTTCATACTGGCCATGATTCTCGCCAACCTGGGCGGGAATATGTACGGCCCGCTGATGTCGCTCTACGTGCTCGACCTGGGCGCCGATATCCAGCAGATTGGCTTGTTTTTTACCCTGGCGTCTGTGATTCCATTGGCCTTGCAGATTTTCGGCGGCTGGATTTCAGATACGATCGGCCGCTTGCGGGCGATTGCAATTGGCAGCCTTTTTGGAGTGTTGGCCTATGCGCCTCTCATCCTGGCGCGGCGCTGGGAATGGCTGCTGGCAGCCGAAGCCCTCGGCGCAATGACTCGCGCCCTGGTCGGCCCCAGTTTCGACGCCTTCATCGCCGAGCAATCCAGCGAGGAGAACCGCGCCAAAATGTTCGGCATCACGCAGACGCTGTTCGGCGTGGTTGGCGTGCTGGGGCCGGTCTTCGGCGGCTGGCTGGCGGAGAACCGCGGCTTCAAGCCCATGCTGATGGTCGCCGCCGTGCTGTACATCCTGGCGACCGCCATCCGGGTGGGGATGGCGCGCCACGTCGCCCAGGAGGGTGGGGAAACCGGTGGGAAACTGACCCTCGACAGCCTGAAAGCGAATCTCGGCGCCATGTTCGGCCTGCTCGTTTCGGGCGGCGTGATCACCTGGGTTCTCATCACCGACGGCGTGCGGGACATTTCCTTCGCGCTTTCGATGAATCTGTTCTCGGTGTTCATGCAGGAGGAACTCGGCCTGAGTTTGACCCAGATTGGAATCACCAGCAGCGTCTTCGGCCTGTTCATGATGGCCACGCACATCCCCGGCGGGATTCTGGCCGACAAGGCCGGGGAACGGGTGGGCATTGCGGCAGGATTTGCCCTCATCGGCGCTGCGCTCGGCATGCTGATATTCATCCCCTACCAGGCAGTCGGATTGGCTTACCTCGGCTGGGCGCTGGCAGGAATCGGCGTCGGGCTGATGGCGCCGGCCTACGCCTCGCTGATCAGCAAGGCAGTTCCCGCCCATTTGCGCGGCACGGCCTTCGGCCTGTTCAGCACCAGTTTGGGGCTGGTTTCCTTGCCCGCTCCCTGGATTGGAGGCTGGTTGTGGGAGCACGTCAGCCCGCAGTTTCCATTCCTGATTACAGTGACGGTCGTCTTCCTGTGCATCATCCCCGTCTGGCTGAAGTTCAAACTGCCGAAAAACGGAAATGGGAAAGCCGAAAGCGGCCTCACGGTCGGTTCCTAGAACGCTCAAAATCCTCTGACGATTTCCCCGGCTTTGAAATCCGGCGAGAGTAATAAGCAAAGGAGAGAAACATGGCTACCACAGAAGAACGCATGAAAATCCTGAAAATGATCGAGGAAGGAAAACTGAGCGCCGAGGAAGGCGCGAAACTGCTCGCCGCTTTGGCCGGCGGCGGACGTCCCTCGACCGGCATCGCCAGCGGCGCGAAGTGGCTGCGGGTGCGCGTCACCGACCTGAACAGCGGGCGCGCCAAGGCCACGGTCCAGATTCCGCTCTCGCTCATCGAGGCCGGGATGAAAATCGGCGCCCACTTCGCCCCCGAAATCGAGGGCGTGGACATGGACCAGTTGATGAACGCCCTGCGCGCCGGCGTGACCGGCAAAATCATTGACGTCACCGACGAGGAAGACGGCGAACACGTTGAGATTTTCGTCGAGTAGGCGTCCCCGCGAATGGGAAGCCGCGGCGTCGGTCCTGTCTGACGACAAGGCCGCAAATCTTTCCTTTGGGAGAGGGTTATGAAAGCATTGATTATCGCCCTGGTAGTCGTCATGTACCTGATAGACCTGGTCGTGACGCTCGTCAACGAACGCTACAGCCGCCGGCCCCTGCCTCCGCAGGCGCGCGGAATTTACGATGACGAACAGTACGCCAAATGGCTGGACTATTCGCTGGCGACCTTGCGGTACGGAATCATCGCCAAAACGGTAACGACTGCCTTGCTGCTGGCCCTGCTGGCTTTCGGCGCGTTTGGCTGGCTGGAACGCCAGACGAACGCCTGGTTCGCTCATCCGCTCTTGCAAACGCTCGCCTTCCTGGGCGTCTTTGCCCTGTTCAATTTTGTGGTCAGCCTGCCGTTCAGTTACTATCGCACCTTCGTCATCGAAGAGAAATTCGGCTTCAACCGAACGACGCGCAAGACCTTCGTCCTGGACCGCCTCAAAAGCATTCTCTTGACCGCTGTACTGGGCGGCGGGGTTGTCTCGCTCCTATACGTTCTCTACACGGCTTTCGTCGAGAATCTGTGGCTGTTCATCGCCTCCGCCTGGGGCGCTCTGGCGGTCATTCAAGTCGTCCTGTTCGTGTTGAACACCAAAGTCTTCGTCAAACTCTTCAACAAACTCACTCCCCTGCCCGAAGGCGAACTGAGGAGCGAGATCGAAGCCCTGGCGGGCCGGGTGGGATTCAACGTCCGCGCCATTTCGGTCATGGACGCTTCGAAACGCTCCACCAAACTCAACGCCTTTCTGGGCGGGCTGGGCAAAACCCGCGAGGTGGTGCTGTTCGACACCTTGCTCGAAAAACTGAATCGGGAGGAAATCCTCTCCGTGCTGGCGCACGAACTGGGACACGCCGTTCACAAAGACGCTCCGCGTATGCTGGGGATGCAAATCGTCATCTCGGGAATCTACGCCGCGTTGATTGGCTTCATCCTGCAAAGCCCGGCCCTGGCGCAAGCCTTCGGACTTTCGGGAATTCACTTCGGCTTCAGCGTGGTCTTGTTCGGCATCCTCTCCGGGCCGCTCGACCTGCTCTTGAGTCTGCCGTTCAACGCCATCGTCCGCCGCGCCGAATACGCCGCCGACGCCTTCGCCGCCAAACTGGCCGGCGCGCCGGCCGCCGTCAGCGCGCTGCGCCTGCTGGCGCAGGAAAATCTCGCCAATCTCAATCCGCATCCGCTCTATGTGCTTCTGCACGCAACACATCCCCCTATTCCGGAACGGATGAAGGCTATTCAAGAAAGCAATGGTGCAATGTAGATCGGATTGGCAATCAAAATAATGCAGGTCGGATTGGCAATCCGACCTGCGCCCAGCGCCATCGCGTTCGGTAAAGATTGGCGCCTGAAACAAGAAAAGTGTACCTGTGACCAAAAAAACTTCCCTTCTTTCCCCTACGCTGATTATCCTGCTCTTTAGCATGGTGGTAGCGAACATCGGCGGCAATATGTACGGCCCGCTGCTGCCGCTCTACGTCCAGGAACTGGGCGCTGACCTGACCCAGGTGGGCGTCTTCTTCACCCTGGCGATGATTGCCCCGCTTCTGTTCCAGATTTTGGGCGGCTGGCTCTCCGATTCGATTGGCCGCGTCCAGGCGATGGCGATTGGCAGTCTGGCCGGGCTGGTCGGCTATCTGGTCTTCGTCGCCGCGCCCTCCTGGGGCTGGCTGCTGCTGGCGATGATGGGTCTCTCGATGGCCTCCTCCTTCGTCGGGCCGAGTTTCCAGGCATTGGTGGCCGAGCAATCCAGCGAAGAGACGCGCGGGCGTGTCTTCAGCATCACGCAGGGCGTCTTCATGATTGTTGGCGTGGTCGGCGCGCCGCTGGGCGGCTTCCTGGCCGACCGGTTCGGCTTCCGCTGGATGTTCGCCGTCGCCGCGGCGCTCTACGCCCTGGCGACCATCATCCGCGTCTTCATGGCGCGCCAAATCCGCCTGGAGGAAGAATCTGCGCCGGAGACGCCGCGCCCGGCCCCCTCCCTTTCCCATCTCAAGACCAGCCTGCGGACTCTGGCCGCCCTGATTATCGGCGGCGGAATCATCACCTGGATTTTCCTCTCCGACGGCGTCAGCGACGTGACCTTCAGCCTGGTCGGCAATCTGTTTCCCATCTACATGAACGACATCATCGGCATCAGCAAAACCCAACTGGGCCTCCTGAGCGGACTGGCCTCGGTGGTGACGATGGCGCTCATCGTCGTCGGCGGCTGGATTTCGGACAAGGCCGGCGAGCGCGTCGGCATCGTGCTGGGCAATCTGCTCATTGCCGGGGCCATTTTCATCATGCTGAACGTCCAATCGTTTGCCGGACTTATTCCGGCCTGGATTCTGCTGGGAATCGGCCAGGCGCTGTCCGCGCCGGCCTACAACGCTCTCATCTCGAAAGCCGTCCCGAACCATCTGCGCGGCACCGCCTTCGGCTTCTTCTCCACCAGTCTGGGCATCATCTCCCTGCCCGCCCCTTACATCGGGACCTGGATGTGGCAGCGCTTTGGGCCGCGCGTCCCCTTCTATGTGCCGCTCGTCGCCATGCTCGCCATGCTGCCGGTCATCTGGTTCAAGTTCAAACTGCCGAAGAGCAACGGGAACGCGCAGCCGGCCGAGGGTCCGACCCCGCCCGCTCCGTCGTCTCTCCCGATTGAAACTCGACCCGCGCCGGAATCGGTTTCGGCGGATTAAAGGAGTTCAATGCAGCCATCAACGACTTCTCGAAAACGTCCTACCGGCATGGCCGGATTCCTCGTGGTCTGGGCCGGGCAAATCGTTTCCATCCTGGCCTCGGGCATGTCGGGCTTTGCCCTGACCATCTGGATGTTCCAGCAGACGCGCTCGGCGACGGCGATGGGGCTGATGCAGGTCGCCTATATCCTGCCCTTCCTGCTCCTTTCACCGATTGCCGGTGTGATGGTGGACCGTTACAACCGCAAACTGATGATGATGGTCAGCGACCTGGCGGCGGTGACGGCTACGGCCGGGATTCTCATCCTGCAGGCGCTCGGCGCGCTGGAATTCTGGCATCTGTACATCTCGGCGGTCATCTTTGGACTGGGTAATACTTTCCAATGGCCGGCCTATTCAGCGGCCATCAGCACGATGATTCCGAAGGAGCAGTACGGGCGCGCCAACGGACTGATGTCGCTGATGGAGGCCGGGCCGGGCGTTCTCTCGCCCATCCTGGCCGGGGCGCTCCTGCCGCTCATCGGGCTGACCGGCCTGTTGACCATTGACGTGGTCACCTTTTTCATCGCCATCGGCGCGCTGATGTTCGTCCACGTGCCCCAGCCGGAGAAGACGGTGGAGGGACAAAAGGAGAGCGGCAATATCTGGCGCGAGGCGGCTTACGGCTTCAAGTACATTTTCCAGCGCCCCAGTCTGCTTGGTTTGCAGATGGTTTTCTTCTTCAGCAACCTGTTCAGCGGCATGGCATGGACGGTCTTCGCGCCAATGATTCTGCTGCGCACCCACGACAACAGCATCGTGCTGGGGTCGGTCAACTCGGCGGCGGCCATCGGCGCGGTGGCGGGCGGACTCATCATGAGCGCCTGGGGCGGGTTCAAGAAGCGCACTCACGGCGTGCTGGGCGGCTGGATTTGGGTCGGCGTCTTCACGGCGCTCTTCGGCTTCGGCCTGGGCCCAACCTGGTGGATTCCGGTCATCGTCCTGCACGAGATGATTGGCCCGCTCATCAACACCAGCAACCAGTCCATCTGGCAGGCCAAAGTGGCCCCCGACCTGCAGGGACGCGTCTTCTCGGCGCGGCGGCTGATTGCCTGGTTCACCAATCCGATTTCGCCCGTCCTTGCCGGTCTGCTGGCCGATAAGTGGCTGGAGCCTGCGATGACCAGCGGAACGACGACGCTGGCGCGTCTCTTCGGCGGCTGGGTCGGTACAGAACCGGGAGCCGGGATGTCGCTCCTGCTCATCTTCGCCGGGCTGGGACCGATTCTGGTCGGCGTGACGGGATACTTCCTGCGTCCCATCCGCGAGGCCGAGTCCATCTTGCCGGACCATGATACTTTGGAGAAAGTCGTAGAACCGGCGTAGAAATCTTCAGCCACGAATTTCTCGAATTTTTTCGTGTCATTCGTGCAATTCGCGGCAAAAAATACCCTTCGTTTCATTCGTGTAATTCGTGGCAAAAAATATCCTTCGTGCAATTCGTGGCTAAAAATATTCTTCGTGCCATTCGTGCAATTCGTGGCTAAAAATTAAGAAAGGAGCAACCCATGCGAGACCGAATTCAAGAAGCCCTCAAGCACAGCCGGGCCGACTACACCGAAATCCGCATCGAAGAGAAGGAGACCACGCGCGTCGTCTTCCGCGGCCGGGAACTGGAGACCGCCAACGCCAACATTGACAAGGGCGGCATCGTCCGCTGTCTCATCCGCAACAAAGGCTGGGGCGTGGCGACCTTCAACAACCTCGACGACCTGCTGACCAAGGTGGACCAGGCCTACCAGTGCGCGCTGGTCGCCTCCGTGCCGGAGCCGGTCGAACTGGCCGAGGTCGAACCCGTCCAGCAGGTCGTGACCGCCCAGATGGGCCGCGACTTCCGCGACGTGTCGCTGGCCGAGAAGAAGGCCGTCGCCGAGCGTTACAACCAGATTGTCCTCGGCTTCAGCGATAAAATCATCGACAGCCAGGCGGCCTACTCGGACTCTTTCAGCCGCATCATTCTCGCCAACTCCGAGGGGACGTACATCGAGCAGGAAAAACCGGCGGTGGTGGTCGGCGCGTTTGCCATCGCCCGCGACGGCGACAACGTCCAGCAGGCGCACGAATCCTTTGCCAGCACCCAGGGCTTCGAGTACGTGCTGGACAAGGACGAACTGGCGCGCAAGGCGGCGCAGAAGGCAGTCGAACTCTTGAGCGCCAAACCGGTCAAGGCTGGGGTCTATCCGGTGGTCATTGACCAGATGCTGGCGGGCGTCTTCATCCACGAAGCCTTCGGGCATCTCTCCGAGGCCGATTTCGTGTACGAGAATCCCAAAGCCCGCGAGATGATGACCCTCGGCCGCCGCTTCGGCAAGGGCATCCTCAACGTCTTCGACGACGGCTCCATCCCCAACCTGCGCGGCACCACCCTCTACGACGACGAAGGCACGCCCGCCCGCCGCAACTGGCTCATCCGCGACGGCGTGCTGGTCGGCCGCCTGCACTCGCGTCAGACCGCGGCCAAAATGGGCGAACCGGCCTCCGGCAACGCCCGCGCCATCAACTACCGCTTCGCCCCCATCGTCCGCATGACCAACACCGCCATTGACAACGGGACGACCTCCTTCGAGGACATGATTAAGGACATCGAACTCGGCATCTACGCCTGCGACGCCTACGGCGGCCAGACGCAGTTGGAGAACTTCTCCTTCAGTTCGGGCTACGCCTACATGATTCGCAAAGGCCAGATTGCCGAGATGGTCAAGGACGTCATCCTGGCCGGCAATCTCTTCACCACCCTCGACAACATCGACGCCATCGGGAACGACTTCAAATGGCTGAACACCGGCGGCGGCTGCGGCAAGGGCAACCAGTACCCGCTGCCGGTCGGCATGGGCGCGCCCCACATCCGCATCCAGAACGTCGTCATCGGCGGCGAATGAGCGTAGAACAGGCTTTCCAGCCTGTTAGTAGAACGGGCTTTCCAGCCTGTTTGTAGGACGGGCTTTCAGCCCGTCAGGAGCGAGATAATCATGGACATCCTCACCCACCTCAAATCCCAGGCCGAGCAGTTCGAGATTCTCGACCTGCAAAACGAAACGACCACCATCGAATACGAAGCCAACCAGTTGAAGACCTGCACCGTCGCCGAGACGAAAGGGACCGCCGTGCGCGTCATCCGCAAGGGACAACTGGGCTTCTCCGCCTCGACCGACCCGGCGGCGCTCGAAAAACTGGCCGCCAATGCCCTCGAATCGGCCGCCTACGGCGACCCGGCCCCGTTCTCCTTCGCGGACCCGCGGCCGGCGCCCATCGTCCACACCTTCGACCGCGCCGTGGCCGACCTGCCCATCGCCCGCCTCGTGGAAATCGGCCGCGAAATCCTCGACCTGATTCTGCCCGTCGAGCCGAACGCCCGCTGTAACGTCAGCCTGGAGCGCAGTCTCGTCTCGGCCAGCATCCGCAACCAGAAGGGCCTGGACGTGGCCTTCCGCACCTCGCCGCTCTCCATCGGCGTCGAAATCGACCGCATCGAAGGCGACGACGTGCTGATTCTCTACGATCAACTTGGCACGACCCTCTGGGAAGATGACTACCTGGGCTTCGTCCGCCGCCTGGTGCAGAAACTGGAGCGGGCGCGCACGATTACCAGCATCAAACCGGGCAAAATGCCGGTCCTCTTTGCCCCTACGGGGACCCTGGCGCTCGCCCTTCCGCTCAGCGAGGGATTGAACGGCAAGGAAGTCTACAAAGGCACGTCCCCCATGCGCGGCAAGGTCGGCGAGAAACTCTTCGACGAGAAAATTACCGTTGTGGACGACGGCACGATTGACGGCAAGTTCGCCAGCGCCTCCTACGACGACGAGGGCGTGCCGCACCGCCGCAACGTGCTCATTGAGCGCGGCGTGCTCAAGGGCTTCATCTACGACCTGAAAACGGCGGCCCAGTCGGGGGTCGAAAGCACCGGCAACGCCTCGCGCGGCGGCCTCTTCGCCCCGCCCCAGCCGTCGTTCACCAACTTCATCCTCCAGCCCGGCGAGACACCGCTCCAGGAGATGCTCGCCGGCATTGACGAGGGCATCCTGGTCGAAGACCTGCTCGGCCTCGGACAGGGCAACATCCTTTCCGGTGCGTTCTCGAACCCGCTGGCGCTGGCCTTCAAAATCGAGAAGGGCGAAATCGTCGGCCGCGTCAAGGATTTGTCCATTGCGGGCAACATCTACGACCTGCTCAAGAACGTGGCCGCGGTGAGCCAGGAGGCGCAGTGGGTCTACAGCACGTTCTACGCGCCGTATGTGTTGATTGAAGACATGATGGTGGCAGGGAAGAACCAGTAGGCAGTGTTCGGTGTTCGGTGGACAGTGAAGACGGCCCCGGAGGAAGGCTCCGGGGTCGTCTTTTGT
This sequence comes from Chloroflexota bacterium, assembly GCA_019873655.1. Taxonomy (GTDB): domain Bacteria; phylum Chloroflexota; class Anaerolineae; order Anaerolineales; family Villigracilaceae; genus JAFGSI01. The sequence continues at coordinate 16,235 of JAIOAU010000004.1, forward strand.
AGAACAAGTCTATAGACTTGTTCTACTACTCCTCTTCAACAACAGTGGCCCCAGCCGGTCAATGAGCCAGCCGAAGGTCAGTTCGGCCCAGGGGACGACCCGCAGCCAGCCGGGGACGTAGATGACGCGGCGCGGGCGCAGCAACAGTTTCCAGATGCGGCCGGCGACATGGTCGGCGCTGACGCCGATGTGTTCGGTCGGGACGTGGCCGCCGTTCTCCTGCCGGAGGGCGGCCTCGCCGAACTCGGTCCGCACCGGGCCGGCGCGCACCACGCTGACGTGCAGGCGCGTCCCGGTCAGTTCGCGGTGCAGGGCGGTGGTGAAATTGTCGAGGAAGGATTTGGTCGCCCCGTAGAGCGCCACGCCCTGGCTGGGGAGACTGCCCGAAATCGAGCCGACGTTGACGATGTGTCCGCCGCCGCGCCGGCGCATGGATTTCAGGAAGCCGAGCGTCAACTGCACCGCCGCCTCCACGTTGACCTGGAGCATCTCCCAGGCCGTCTTCCAGGGCATCTGGTCGCCGTAGCCATACCAGCCCAGCCCGGCGTTGTTGACCAGCACGTCCGCGCCGCCGAAACGCGCCTCGACCTCGGCGAAGAGATGGGCGCGCTCGGCCTCCTGCGTCAGGTCAACCGCGATGGGGAAAGCGCGGCCGCCTGCGGCGCGGATATCCGCCGCCAGCGCCTCCAGCCGGTCGAGGCGGCGCGCCGCCAGAACCACCTGCAGGCCCTCCCGCGCCAGCCGCCGCGCCGTCGCCGCCCCGATGCCGGACGACGCGCCGGTCACAACTGCAATCTTATCCTTCCACTTGACATCTGCGTCCATCTGCCAAAAAATCCGTGTAATCTGTGTAATCTGTGGCTGTAATCTGTGGCTAAATCCTCGCCCGCGCCCGCCGGTTCTCGAAGAACCAGCGCACGGTATCGGCAATCGTCTCGAAGACCGGGCGCGGCCGGAAGCCCAGTTCGCGCTCGGCCTTGCGGTGGCTGATGTCCGAGTTGCTTTGCAGCACCTCTAGCGAGTAGGGCGTGAAGCGCGGCTTGGCCTTCGTGTGCCGGTAATACCAGGGCGTGAACTTCGCCGCCGCCTCGGCCAGCGAGAACGGAATCTTGATTTGGGCAAACGCCCGGCCGGTCACCTCGCGCACCGTCTCCAGCAGGGAACGCACCGAGATTTTGTGCCCGCCGAGGATGTAACTCTCGCCGCGGCCGCCCTGCTCGGCGGCGGCAATCATCCCCTCGGCCACGTCGCGCACGTCCACGAAATCGTACGCGCCCTCGACATAGAACATCGGCCTGGCCTCGGCCGCGCTGCGGATGACCTCGCCCATCTCCGAGCCGCGGAAATCGTACGGGCCGATGACCCCGGTCGGGCAGACGATGACCGCGTCCAGGTCCGCCTGCGCTGCATGCTGGACCTCGAGGCTGGCCGCGGCTTTCGAGCGGTCGTACTCGCCGTAGGGATTGTTCGGGTCGAAGCCCAAACTCTCGTCAATCACCACCCCGTGCGGGGCGCGGCGGATGGCGTGAATCGAACTGGTGTAGAGCAGGCGGCGGATGCCCTCGCGCCGCGCCGCTTCGAGCAGGTTGCGCGTCCCCTCCACGTTGACGCGCCAGACGAGCGGCTGACGTCCCGGCATAATCGAAATGACGCCCGCCAGGTGATAGACCGTCTCCACGCCGCGCAGGGCCAGGCGCAGGGAGTCGGGGTCGAGCACGTCGCCCTCGATGCGCTCCACGTCCAGCCCGTCGAGCGAGGAAGTGTCCTCGCCGCGCCAGATCAGGGCGCGGACGCGTTCGCCGCGCTCCAGCAGTTTACGGACGAGAACATTGCCAATATGTCCGGTTGCGCCGGTAACGAGATTCATACTTACTCCTGTAATTTGCTTGTAGGACAGGCTTTCTAGCCTGTCCGATAAACAGCCTGGAAAGGCTGTCCTACCTAGCCTGTCCGATAAACAGCCTGGAAAGGCTGTCCTACCTAGCCTGTCCGATAAACAGCCTGGAAAGGCTGTCCTACCTAGCCTGTCCGATAAACAGCCTGGAAAGGCTGTCCTACCTAGCCTGTCCGATAGACAGCCTGGAAAGGCTGTCCTACCTAGCCTGTCCGATAGACAGCCTGGAAAGGCTGTCCTACCTAGCCTGTCCGATAGACAGCCTGGAAAGGCTGTCCTACCTAGCCTGTCCGATAGACAGCCTGGAAAGGCTGTCCTACCTAGCCTGTCCGATAAACAGCCTGGAAAGGCTGTCCTACGAGGCCAATCCATTCATCAAAATCTTCATGCTCTCCTCGCCGACCTTCTGCCAGTCTGCGCCGTGCGGGTCGAGCACGCCCTGCAGGAACAGTCCGACCGCCAGCGAGAGGATGACCTGCCCGGCGGCCTGCGGGTCGGTCTCCGGCTTGAGTGAGCCTTCGGCGATGCCGTCGGCCACCAGGCGGGCAAAGTACTCCTGATAGTGCCGGTAAGGGGCGATGGTCGCCTCCCAAATTTTTTCGTCGCGGCTGGCCTGCAGCCAGAATTCGAGGAACATCGGCAAGCGCTCGTCGGCGGCGGCAAAGATGGCCGGCAGGAGGCGCGTCATCTCGACGAAGGTCTCCGGCACCGTCGCCTGACGCATGGATTCGAGGCCGGAATCGATGGTCTTCAGCCAGCCGTCGAGCAGGGCGAGGAAGACGGCCTGCTTGCTGGGGAAGTGGTGGTAGAACGCTCCCTTGCTGACGCCCGCCTCGGCGCAGATTTCGTCCACGCTGGCGGCGTTGTAGCCCGAAATGGCAAAGCGCCGCACGGCGGCGTCGAGCAGGTGGGCGCGGGTTTCTTCGCTGCGCTGTTGGGGCATGGCGTCTCCTTCGAGAAGATTTGAAGAAAAAAAACATACCGACTGGTCGGTATGTTTATCATAACAGAGAAATTCGATTTTGGAATTAAAAGCAGGTGAGAAATTGCCGACGAAATTGCAAGGTCGATCGGCGAACGCTCAGCCGCCGTTTCCCTGACGGTATCTTTCGCGGATTTCGGCCAGGCTGACCCACCGGCCGTTTTCCTGCAGGTACCAGTGTTGCCAGCCGTTGCAGGGCGCGCCGTCCATGAGATGGCTGCCGGCGGCGTGGATGCTCCCCTCGAAGCCGTCCGCGGCGCGCAGGCGGCCGTCGGGTTTGATGACGGCGGAGCGGGACAGGTCTTTCATGAAGAACAGCGTTTGTCCCGGCCGAAGGAGTCCATGTTCGAGCAAGGAGGCGAATGGCACGCGCGGCGTCGTCTTGCTCCTGGCGCGCACGTCGAAGACGGCCGGGTCGAAGGCTTCGGGCTGGACGGCGTCGATCCGGCGGCGGGCGAGTTCGATGTAGCGGGCCTCTTTTTCGATTCCAATCCAATGGCGGTGCAGGCGTTTGGCGACGACGCCGGTCGTGCCGCTGCCGAAGAAGGGGTCGAGGACGACGTCGCCGGGGTTGCTGGAGGCCAGCAGGACGCGGTAGAGCAGGGCTTCGGGCTTCTGGGTCGAGTGGGCTTTGGCGCCGTTCTCGTCTTTGAGCCGCTCCGGGCCGGCCGCCAGCGGCAGCAGCCACCAGTCGGAACGCATCTGTTTCTCGTCGTTCAGGTTCTTCATGGCGTGATGGTTGAACGTGTACCTGGCCCTCTTGCCGGTGCTGGCCCAGATGAGCGTCTCGTGGGCGTTGGTGAAGCGCACGCCGCGAAAGTTCGGCATGGGGTTGGTCTTGATCCAGACGACGTCGTTCAGGATCCAGAAACCCAGGTCTTGCAGGATCGCTCCCACCCGAAAGATGTTGTGATAGGAGCCGATGACCCAGATCGCGCCGGTCGGTTTGAGGACGCGCCGGCAGGCGGTCAGCCAGCCGCGGGTGAAGGCGTCGTAGGCTTCGAAGGAGTCGAAACGGTCCCAGTCGTCCTCGACGCCGTCCACGCGGGTCATGTTGGGGCGGTGAAGTTCACCCTGCAGTTGCAGGTTGTACGGCGGGTCGGCGAAGACGAGGTCGATGGATTTCTCCGGCAGGGAATTCATCACCTCGATGCAATCCCCGGCCAGGATTTGGTCGAGAGGCAGGTTCATCCTCTTCTCCGGCCTTTCACATCTTTCCCATCAGCGCCCGCAGGTAGGTCTTGACCTTGAGCGGCTGGCCCGAAAGCATCGCCTGGGCGCGGAACATCCTGGCCACGGCGCGGACGATGAGGACGGCGGTCGCCGCGAGCAGGAGGGCCGCAAGCGGCGGCTGCCACCAGGCCACCCCGCCGACCGAAAGGCGCGCCATCATCGCCACCGGCGCGGAGAGCGGGAAGAGGCTCAAGCCGGTCGCCAGCGCCCCGTGCGGGGCCTCGGCGAAGACCGTGTTGCTGAAGAAGAGCGGCACCATCAGGGGGAACAGGATGACGAAGGTCACCTGCGAGGCCTCGCGCAAGTTCGGCGCCAGCGCTCCCAGCCCGGCCATCAGCGCGGCGTAGACGGCGTAGCCGAGCAGGAAGAAGACCAGCCCCCAGGCCAGGAGTTCGGGCGGCAGGCGGATTTCGGAGGGCAGGTTGAAGGTGCGCCCGCTCAGGTTGAGCAGGATGTAGGTCGTCCCGCCCCACAGGATGGTCTGCAGCAGACCGACCGCGCCCAAAGCGATGATTTTGCCGGTCAGCAGTTGACGCGGCGATGCCGAGGTCAACAGGATTTCCATAATACGGTTTTCTTTTTCCTTCGAGAGGCTGTTCAGCAGCAAGGTGGCCGTGCTGGTGATAAGGATGAAATAGACCAAGGTGACGATGTACGGCACCCACATCATCATGAATAAATTGTCGTCATCGGGCGCGGCGACGGGAGTGAGCGAGATTTCTTCTATATCCAGCGGCCCCTGGACCAGGTTGGCCAGCATCGGGTCGCCGCCGGCCAGGTTGACCCGCAGCGCCCAGCCAAACGGGCCTTGCCGGGCGCGCTCGGCCAGAAACGGGCTGGGATCGGGCGTGATATAGCGGATGACGCCGCGTTCCAGGTAATCCGCCGGGATGACATAGTAACCCTGAATTTCGCCCGCTTCCAACGCCCGACGGGCGGTCTCTTCATCCGGGAAAGGGAGGAGCAGACCAGGCGGAATCTGGGGAGGGATTTGCCGGATGAGGCCGCTGAGGTCCACATATCCCTCGGGACGCGTCTCCTGCGGGCCGAGAAAGGCCTGACTGACGGCCTGCGAAGCCTCCTGGTTGCGGTTCAGCCCGCCGATGACGCCGAAGATCAGCGCGGCGACCAGGGGCAACCCCAGCGTAACCAGCCAGAAAGAAGGGCGGGAGATCAGGGTGACGACTTCATTCTTGAGGATGGTCAGGATTTTTTTCATAGACGTTTCCTAAACACAAAGGACACGAAGGACAGCACGAAGACCACAAAGGGTTTGGAGGTATTGAAACACAAAGGACAGGAAGTTCACACGAAGGACTCAAAGAAAACTTTTCGATTCCTTTGTGTATCCTTTGTGTCCTTCGAGTTTAATCTGCCTTCCCAAACACCTCGCGCAAGCGGAGGCGCTTGCCGTAGCGCAGCATCCCCAGGCGGAAGACGCGCCCGGCCAGCCAGAGCGACCCGGCCGCGACCGCAATTTGGATGACCGCGCTCAGCGCAATCTGCCAGGCAGGCAAAACCGTCATGCCGGCGCGAGCGAGGACGGTCAACGGCGCAGTGAAAGGCAGCAGGCTCAGGACCACAGCCAGAGGCGAGTGGGGATGGGCCATCAGCGTAAACATGAACATATACGGAATCCAGACCGGCAGGACGAGGATGCCGATGACCTGCTGGCCTTCGCGCGCCTCGGTCACCGCCGCGCCGACGGCGGCAGTCAGGGCGGAGATGATCACAAAGGACGGTAGAACGACCAGGACGACCAGCCAGAGGGTCTGCGGGGCGATCTGCACACTGCGCAGGATCTCCAGCGAGTCGCGCCCGCCGATAACAATCAGCGCGCCGAACAGCACCCAGACGACGATTTGCGTCAGGCCGATGGCGACGTCGCCGATGATTTTACCGGCCATGAACTGCCCCGGCGAGACCGAGGTGACGATGACCTCCATCGTGCGATTTTCTTTCTCCTCTGTGACCGCCTGCATCAAATACCCGCCGGTCGTGAACATGGCAATAATCAGGCCAAGGCCGATGAGGACGGGCAACATGAAGTTCAAAAAGGTGCTTTCAGCGGCGACGCGGCTGCCGTCGGGCGAGAGAACGATCACCTCGCTCCCTTCCAGCAGGCGATTGGCGACTGCCGGATCGAGATTGCGCAGCAAGTTCACAGTCAGAAAGTCGTAGAACTGCCGACGCGCCTGGCCGGCAAGTTTATCGTTGTAAACGGCGGTCAGGCGGCCGGTGGTCTGATAATCGGCAGGGACGATGTAGTAACCTTGAATCTGCCCCGCTTCAAGCGCGGCGCGGGCCTCGGCTTCCGTCTCGAAGGGCACCAGCGGCACCGGCTTGTCGGGTTTCTCCGGCGGCGGGGCGGGGATCGGGTCGGCGAGCAAACCGGAATGGTCTACATAGCCAAGAGGGGTAGTATCGTTCTCTATAGCGATAATGATGAACACCAGACCCACCATGGCCAGGCCCAGGAGCGGAATGCTCAACAGGCCCATCAAGAAGCGCTTGTTGAAAACATGGCGCTTGTATTCGTGGAGGGCAACGCGCAGGAGTTTGGTCATAGGCGTCTCTCCGGAAGTCAGGCTAAAAGCCTGATCTACCCTGCACAACGCGGATGAAGATTTCGTCCAGGGTGGGCAGGGCGATCTCGAAGTGTTCGACCGGCACGTCGCGGCGGACGAGTTCGCGCAGGACCTCCTGCGGTTGGACGCCCGGACGCAGGTGCAGTTTGACCGCCCCGTTCACCGGTTCGACCCGCTCCACCCCCTCCAGAGCGGGAACGCCGTCCGCGCCCTTGACCAGGACGGCGTTGGCGGCAAACTGACGGCGGATTTCTTCCAGCGCGCCGTAGAGCATGACGTGGCCGTGGTCGATCAGCACGATACGGTCGCAGAGTTCTTCGACCAGATGCATCTGGTGCGAGCATAGAACGACCGTCACGCCTGCTTCGCGCTGTTCGCGCAGCAAGTCTTTGATCATCTGCGTGTTGACCGGGTCGAGGCCAGAGAAGGGTTCGTCCACGATGAGCAGTTCGGGCTGGTGCAGAATCGTAGCGATGACCTGCGCCTTCTGCTGCATGCCCTTGCTGAGTTCCTTGACCTTCTTGTGCTTGTGGGCGGCCAGGTCGAAGCGCTCGAGGTAACCGGCAGCGCGGCGTTTCACTTCGGCCTCGCTCAGTCCTTTCAGCGAGCCGAGGTAAGCCAGACAGCGCTCGAGGGGAATGTCCTGATAGAGGCCGCGCTCCTCGGGCATGTAGCCGATGCGGTCTTTCTTGGCCTCGGTCATCGGGCCGCCAAGGATGGAAATCGAGCCGGAGTCTGGCTTGAAAATGTCCAGCATACAGCGGATGCTGGTGGTCTTGCCCGCCCCGTTGGGGCCGAGCAGGCCGAAGAGTTCGCCCTTCTCGACCGAGAAGGAGACATCGTCCACGGCTTTGACTGCGCCGAAGGACTTGGAAATGTGGGAAAGTTCGATAACGGGCATAGGAACTCCTTTTTCAGCCACAGATTACACAGATTTCACAAAAAATGCTGCCACGCGATATTAACGAACGGTCGGACGAAACTATTCGCTCTCCAGGAATTGTTTGAGTTGCTGGCGGTAGGCCTCGAAGGCGCGACGGCCTTCGTCGGTCAGGCGGCAGAGGGTCAGCGGGATTTTGCCGCGATAGGTCTTCTCTATTTGTACGTAGCCGGCCTCTTCCAGTTTCGAGAGGTGGGCGGAGAGATTGCCTTTGGTCAGGCCGGTCTCGCGCTGGAGGTAGAGGAAGTCGGCGCTCTCGACCGCGTCCAGGATGGCGACGATGAGGGCGCGGGAGGGTTCGTGGAGCAAGCGGTCCACGCTGACGATGGCGCGCAGGTCATGGCTCATCGGGCCTACTCCTGCGGAGCGGGATTCTGGCGCAGGTAGCCGATGAGCGTCAGCAGGCCGGAGAGAATCAGCGCCAGCCCTATGGCGGCATAATAGGCAGACAAGGCAAGGTAATTGCCCAGCCCGGCGAAAGCCAATCCCAGCCCGGCCAGGGCGCTGAAAGCCGCCAGCAGGTAGAAACGCGGCACGGCCGAGCGCCAGGCCAGGATGCCAAACACGAACGCCAGAAGCAGGCCGGTCGCCGGCGGCATGACGTCGAAGCCGGAGAACGAGCGCGTCACCAGAACGGCGATCACAGCCGCGATCAGGCCGGCGATACCCGCCAAGAGGAGAAGCCGCAGGAAACGCGGCAGGCCGGCGGGGCGGCGGTAGGTCACGTAGCCGGTGCGCGGGTAGGTCACCCGCTCTTTGATGCGTCGGGTCAGCCAGTTGACCAGCAGAATGCCGAGGATGAAGACCAGCACCAAAGCCCCATCTACCACACCCGAAAGCCAGGAACCCTGGACCAGTTTTTCGGTCAGGAAATAGAGGCCCATGAGCAGGCACAACAGGCCAAAGCCGATTTCGTAAGAGCCGTCCACGTACCAGTATTGGATGGCGCGTCGCTGGGGCTGGGCCAGGGGATCGGGGGCGCTCATAAAAGGCTCCTTTCAAAAACTAGTTTGTATTACAAACCTGTTTATATAATACCACACTTCCCCTTTTTGTCAAGAGGCGAATCTCCGGGCGCAATTCCCCCACTGCCAGGCTATTTGAACTCCATCGTTTACGGTTCGGGCGTGGACGTAGGCGTGCGGGTCGGACGCGGCGTCGGCGTCCAGGTGGGGGTGACGCCCAGCCGCTCGTAGGCCTGGTTGCGCCATTCGGCGGGCATGGCCTCTTCGGGCAATTCGAGCAGGCGACGCCAGGCGCGGCTGGCGGAAACGGGGTCGTTGATTCGCTCGAGGCTGACCGCCTGCCAGTAGATGGCTTTGGCGCGTTCTTCGTCCGTGTCAGCGCGGCCGAGGGCGTTTTCGAAACGCAGGTAAGCGGTGCCGAATTGTCCTTGCTGGTAATAGGCCATTCCCAGGCCAAAAGCGGCGTCGAAATCGTTCGGATCGAACGTCAGGGCGCGCTCGAAATCGCGCCGGGCGGCGTCGGGATTGCCGAGGTTGAGGTAGGCCTCGCCGCGCTGGTAATAGGCCTCGCCATTGTAGCGATCGAGCGCCAGGCTGCGGTCGAGGGCGCGCACAGCCAACGGGTAATCGCCGACGGCGTTGTAGGCGGTTCCGAGCATGGCAAAGGCCTGGGCATCATCGGGCACATAGAGGGTATAGAGTTGCAAGACGCCCACGGCGTCGGGATAACGCTGGACAGCATAATAGGCCTCCCCCAGGGTTCGATAGACGGGCAGAAGGGTAAGGTCCAACTGGTTGGCGCGTTCCGCCGAGGCGATGGCGTCCTGATAGCGTCTGAGCGCGAGTTGCGCCTGGGCCATGTACATGTAGGCGACGGCCGAGTTCGGATTTTGGTTGCTGGCAATTTGGAGGTCGCGCAGGGCGCGCTCCCACTCATAACGGTCGAGATAATAGGCGCCGCGTTCGATGTAGGCCAGGGTGAAATTCGGGTCGATGGCAATGGCCTCATCATAGTAGGAAATCACATCCGCATCGGGATCCAGAATGTGGTAGATCATGGCCCTTCCCAGGAAAGGCGGGCCAAAACCGGCGTTGAGGGAGATGGCTCTTTCGTAATACGTCAAGGCAGACTGATAGTTACCGGCCAGCCGCGCGCATTCTCCCAAATAATAGTAAGCGTCGGCGGCATCTGGCTCCATGGTCAGCACTTGTTCGAGGAGCGGAATCGCTTCCCGGCACTGGCCGCGCTCGAGATAGGTCTTGGCAGCCATGAAAGCATCCCGGCTCTGGCCGAAATGTTCGGTGACCACGTAGAGAGGGGTGGGAGTGTACGGAGCGGGAAGGAGCAAAGCCAGCGGCGTCGGCGCGGAGAACGTGGGAGTCACTGTCCGGTAGAGGGGCGTGGCCGTGGGGGTGGGGGTTTCCGTCGCGGTCGGCTGGCGGAAAGGCGTGCCGCGGGCGTAACTGGCAGGCTGACGAGGGAAGACGATCATCACAATGTAGAATGCGGCCAACAGAAGCAAGCCCGCCGCGCCGATGACAACCAGTCGGACGATGGGATTGGCCAGGCCGCGCTTGGCGGGGGGGCGCGGCGGTTCCTCGCTGACTTTGAGCGTCTCCTCCCACGAGCGGGGTCGGTTTAGAGGGAAAGGGGCCACCGAGTCATCGGGCGGCAGAGCGCCGAACAAGGTCAGGCCGCGGCGGGCAGCCGCGTTCTGCGGGTCGAACTGGAGCGCCATCTGCAGGCAGTAGAGGCGTTCTTTCTGGGTGTCCACTGCGGCGCTCAACCAGACCCAGTAGACGGCGTTTTTCTGGTCGGTTTTGAGCAGGCGGGTCAGCAGGTCGCGCGCCCGCACCCGGTCCCCCTGACGCAAGGCTTCGATCGCCTCGCGCAGCATGGCGTTTTCTCCGCTTTCGGGCGGCTCTTCTGGCAAGAACTGTTCTTCGGCCATGAAATGAGTTTAGCACAGCCTGAGCAGAGGGGCAAGTGCCAGGAGAGAAGATGCTCGTGCAAAATCGCCAGCAGATCGGTTTCCGTCTCTAGCGGACCAATTTCCAGGCCGCCGGAAGAGCCAGGGCGGCGAGGACGATTTTGAGCGCATCGCCGACCAGGAAGGGCAACACCCCCAGAATCAGGGCCTTCGAGAGGCCCAGCAAGAGCGCCAGCCAGCCCGCGCCGCAGGCGTAGATGACCAGCATGCCGCTCAGGAAGGGCAGCCAGGAGGTGCGCAGCGAACGCTCCAGGCCGCGTTCGGCCAGCCGGCCAGCGACCCAGGCCGCGGCGACGAATCCCAGCAGGTAACCGCCGGTCGGCCCGAGGGCGTACGCCGCGCCAGACGCCCCGCCGGCAAAGACGGGCAGTCCAATCAGGCCGAGAGCGAGATACAGCCCGAGCGAGAGCGCGCCGCGCCGCGCTCCCAGCGCCGCCCCAACGAGCAGGACGGCAAAGGTCTGAGCGGTGAGCGGCACGGGGGTAAACGGCAGGGGAATGCGCACCTGCGCCAGGGCGGCGGTGAACAACGTCCCGGCCAGAATCAGGCCCAGGTCGCGCTGCCAGGCCAAAGTCTGGGGGAAGAGGCGGCGGGCAAGGTGGGGAGCAAGAGTCGTGTACATGTCACTTCCTGAAAATGGATTCGAGAGGTTTAACCCCTGCCCCCTTACAAAAGTCACGCCATCGCCGCTTGACTGGTCTATGGCCTCACAGTACAATCATGACCTATCCAGTCCCTAATATCTTGCAGGCTGTCCTTCCGTGAATCTTTGGCCGCCGGCTGTCGAAGGTTTTTTCGGGGAGGGAGAAGGATGAAGATCAAACACCTCTGGCCTTTGTTGAGCGTCCTCCTCTTGCAAACGATTCTGGCGATCTTCGTCTTGCTCCAGATGCAATTCGACGCCGGACGCGGACAAATCATCAATTATCCGGCGCTGCGGACGGCGCTGGCGGCGCTGCTTGCCCTGAGCGCCCTGGCGACGATCGGGCTGGGGGTGTGGATGGGGCTGGCCCCGGCCAAGGCGGCCGGACTCTTGAATCGCCTGGATGAATGGCTGACCGGCCCCCGGCCGCGCCTGTTTTTCGCTCAGGGGGCGCTGTTCCTGTTGGGGATTTTCCTGTTCGAGTGCTTTCTGCTGACTTATATTGCCTTCCCCGTACCGGCGCGTCCTGTCCTGCTGTGGGCGTCGCTGGCCGCCTTCGAACTCTGGCTGACGCTGCGCCTCGTCTATGCGAAGGTCTATCGGCAGCGGCCCTCCTGGCTGGCCCGTCTGCGGGCCGGTTGGGCAGGCTGGCTGCCGGTCCAGCGCCGGACGTTCATTGTCCTGGCAATCATCGGGGCAATTTATTTCTCGGCCTTCGCGCCGTTCAATTATCGTCTCGATGCGCAGGGGCGCTTCCTGATGCATCCCGACGAGCACATCATTTACCCCGACGTAGCCAAGGTGCTGGTGCTGGAAGGCACGTTTGCCGACATGGTGCACAAAGACCTGGAGACCTGGCCGTTCTGGTACGGTTTCCCCTACCTGCCGCTCTCGGCCTCGGTGTTGATCGTGCCGCGCCTGATTTTCGGCAACGACTATGTCCATCAGGTGCAGTTAAACCTCTTCCTGCTGCGCCAATTCATCAGCGTCCTGCCGATGATTCTGGCCATCGGTCTGCTGATTTACCTGGTGACGCGCTTCCGCTCGCTGGCGGCCTCGGTGGGATTGTATGTGTTTCTCTTGTTGATTCCGGGCGTGGTCAAATACAACTACCGTTTCTGGCATCCAGACAGTCTGATTCTGCTGCTGGTGACGCTCACCCTCTTCTTCCTGGACCGGGACCGTCTGCGCTTCGGGCGTGACTTTTACCTGGCGGCGGTCGCCTGCGGCCTGGCGGCGGCGATCAAACTGTGGGGGCTGTTCTTCTTCCTGACGATTGCAGGCGTGCTGCTGGCCGGCCTGATTCGCAAAGTCTTGACGTTCCGGCGCATGGTCGCGGCGGGGGCGGGTTTCATCGGCGTGATGCTGTTGACCGTCATTCTCACCAGTCCCACTCTCCTGGCCCCGCAGCCTTTCCTTTCGTACGCGCGCGGCATTCAATACGAGAGTCAGGTCATCGCCGAGGGATACGATGAACCCGATCCGACCGGCGTCTATCAGACCGGCCTGGCGAATTGGCTGCCTTACTTCCGGCAACACTACATGGAGCCGTATTTTTTCTTCTTTGCCTTCTTTGCGCTGCTGACAGGGTCGCTGCTCGGCTCGGCGCGGCCGCTCAACCGGCTGTTTTTGTCCTGGTGTCTGGTGCTGGCGGTGTATCTGATCGGTTTCGTGGCCGTCAAGCGCTATCATTACATGCTGCCCTTGGCGGTGCCCCTCTCGGCGGCGCCTTTCCTGTTCCCGGCGCTGGCGGAGGGACTGGCTTTTCTGCGCAAGCCGGCCGCGTCTGTCCTCCTGTGGATCGTGACCGCCGGCCTGTACGCCAGCCAGTTCGTCTTCAACCTCATCACGATTTTCACCTCCTCCGCGATGGGGTTCTAACCATGCTATAATTTCCCCCGCCGGGCCCGTAGCTCAGGGGTGAGAGCAGGCGACTCATAATCGCTTGGTCGCTGGTTCGAATCCAGCCGGGCCCATTGTTGCATCGAATTGTACGAATGATACGAAAGGCTTTTTCGTAAAATTCGCCGCCCGAATCGAGTCATTCCTCTTCGGGCGGCGATTCGATGACTTCCTCGATCATTTTTGCATCGAATTGCACGAATGATACGAAAGGCTTTTTCGTAAAATGCGCCGCCCGTATCAAGTCATTCCTCTTCGGGCGGCGATTCGATGATTTCCTCGATGATGAAGGGCGGACGCTTGCGGGTCTCGTCCAGGTTGCGCCAGAGGTACTCACCCAGGATGCCCAGCAGGAGCATTTGAATCCCCGAAACGAGCAGCAGGACGATCATCAGCGAGGCCCATCCCTGGGCTTCGATGGCATAGAACAGGCGCAGGAACAGGATGACCACAGCATACAGCGCGCCTAGCACGCTCAGACAGATTCCCAGCAGCGAGGCGGCGCGGACGGGGAAATAACTGAACGCCACGAACGAGTCGATGAAATATTTGATTTTGCGCCTCAGCGTCCACATCGAGCGGCCGTAGCGGCGCTCGCGCTTCTTGCGGTCGTAATAGACCACCGCCGGCTGGAATCCCAGCCACAGAATCAGCCCCATCAGATAGACATTGTGCTCCTGGATGCGGTTGATCTGCTCGCAAACCTGCCGGTCGAGCAGGAAGAAGTCGAAGCCGCGCTTGGGCATAGACGGGATGGCAAAGCGCCGGAAGAGGGCGTAGAAGATGTCCGAGAGCAGATTGCTCAGGAAGCCGTCGTCGCGGCCGCGACGGGCGGCCAGCACCACTTTGGCGCCCGCCTGCCAGCGGTCGAGCATCTCGGCAATCAGTTCGGGCGGATCCTGCAAATCGGCGGCGATGGCGGCCACGGCGTCGCCGCGCGCCTGGGTCAGTCCGGCCATGATGGCCGCGTTCGAGCCGAAGTTGCGCGAAAGTTTGACCACCCGCGCCCGCCTCTCCTGGCGGGCCAGCGCTTGCAGCACTGGGTAGGACTCGTCGGACGAGCCGTCATCCACGAAGACGAATTCATAGCGGCGGGCCGGGTCTTTGGCCGCCAGGTCCTGAAAGCGCGCCAGCAGGTCGGGCAGGCTGGCGGCGTTGTTGTACACCGGGACGACAATCGAAATCAGGCTCACGGGACCTCGGCAGGGGGGAGGTGATAGAAGGCGCGGATGGCCGCGCAGACGCGCAACACCTGCGCCTCGCTCAGATGCGGCCCGATGGGCAGGCTCAACACTTCGCGGTGGATGCGTTCGGTGATCGGCAGGCTGCCCGGCGGCAGACCCAAGTCCTGGTAGGCCGGCTGGAGGTGGGGCGGAATCGGGTAGTGAATCAGGGTCTCGATTCCCTCCTGGCGCAGATGGGCCTGCAGGGCGTCGCGGTCGGGGGCGCGGACGACGAACAAATGCCAGACGGGTTCGATTCCCTCCGGGATGAGCGGCAGGAGCAGGGGGGTCTCCGCCAGTTGTTCGAGGTAGAGGCGCGCCAGGCGGGCGCGGCGGGCGTTCCACTCGTCCAGATGGGGCAGTTTGGCGCGCAGGACGGCCGCCTGCAATTCGTCCAGCCGGCTGTTGAAGCCCTTGTACAGGTTGTGATATTTCTGGCGCGAGCCGTAGTTGCGCAGGGCGCGAATCTTCTCGGCGAGTTGCTCGTCATCGGTGGTGACCGCCCCGGCGTCGCCGAGCGCGCCGAGGTTCTTGGACGGGTAGAAACTCCAGCCGGCGGCGCGCCCCAGGCCGCCGACCCGCCGCCCGCGATAGCGCGCCCCGTGCGCCTGGGCGGCGTCCTCGACGACGAGCAGGCCGCGTTCCCCGGCCAGGCGGTGGATGGCCTCCATCTCCGCCGGCTGGCCGTAGAGATGGACGGGCAGGATGGCTTTGGTGCGCGGCGTCAGGGCGGCCTCGATTCGCTCCGGGTCGAGGTTGTAGGTCCGCTCGACCGGCTCGACCGGCTTCGGCCGCGCCCCGCAGTAGGTGACCGCCAGCCAGGTGGCGATGTAGGTGTTGGCCGGCACGATGACCTCGTCGCCGGGGCCGATTCCGGCGGCCCGCAGAATCAGGTGCAGCGCCTCCAGGCCGTTGCCCACGCCGACGCAGTACTTCGTCCCCACGTAGGCGGCGAATTCGGCCTCGAAGGCCTGCCCCTCGCGCCCCAGGATGAACCAGCCCGAATCCAGCACCCGGGCGCAGGCCTGGTCGAGTTCGGCGCGCAGTTCGGCGACGGCCGCCCCCACGTCCAGGAAAGGCACTTCAACGCCCATCTTTGTTCACCAGTTCGATGAATTCTTCGTAATCGCGGATGTAATCCTCGGCCGAGTACACGTCCGAGGCCAGGACGAGCAGGATGGCGTCCGGCGTGTATTTGTATTGCAGCGCCCAGACCATGGGGGGAATGTACAGGCCGACCTCCGGCTGGTCGAGGACGACCTCCTCGCGGTTGCGCCCGTCGTCCAGGATGACGGCGCAGGAGCCTTTCAGGCAGATCAGCACCTGGTGCTGGGCGCGGTGGGCGTGTTCGCCGCGCACTTCGCGGCTGGGCACGTCGTAGATGACGAAATACCGCTTGGGGACGAAGGGCAGGTGCTGGTCGTACTCGCCGAAGGTGAGACGGCCGCGCAGATCGACGACCGAGGGCAGGCGCAGGAGCCGCGCCCCGCCGACCTCCAGCGGCCGCGGCGCCGCCCCCGCGCTGGTCTTGACCCCCTGGCGCGCCGCCGACGAGACATAGCCCTTGACCCGCGCCGGGTTGCCGACCACGATCATGTTCGGCGAGACGTCTTTGGTCACCACCGCCCCCGCCCCGATCATGGCGTTGGCGCCGATGACGATGCCCGGCAGGAGGGTGGCATTCGCGCCGATGGAAGCCCCTTTACGCACCAGCGTGCGGCTGAAGGCTTCGGGGTACTGCTTGCTGCGCGGAAAGGGGTCGTTGGTGAAGGTGGCGTTCGGGCCGATGAAGACATCGTCCTCGATGGTCACCCCGTCCCACAACTGGACGCCGGACTTGATGGTGACGCGGTTGCCCACGGTGACGTCGTTCTCGATGAAGACGTGGTCGCAGATGTTGCAATCCTCGCCGATGACCGCCCCCGGCAGGATGTGGGCGAAAGCCCAGACGCGCGTCCGCGCCCCGATGCGGGCGCCCTCTTCCACGATGGCGTTCTTGTGAATGAAGACCGATTCGTCCATGACGAAAATTTTATCACCGATTGTCTCTCGTCAGCCGCTTAAAAAGCGTAGGGCGGAAGGACCTTCCGCCCTACAGGAGAGGAGAAGACAAGGGTTACTCAGCCGGTTGAGGGAGTTCCGCCGCAGGCGCCAGTTCTTCCAGGGCTTTCATTTCGCGGAAAGTCAACGTCCAGACGCTCGATTCGTAGATCCTCATCCAACCGTCGATGAGCAGCAACGGCGAACCCAGGATGATGAGGAAGAGGGGGGCCGCCGCCACCAGCCCGGCCAGGATCGCCACCCAGGTGGGGGCGAACAGGCTGACCAGGCCGCCGACCAGGAAGCCGGGGATGGCGGCCACCACCGCCCCGACCAGGCCAGTGAGAATCATCAGCGGGATGAGCAGGAAGGTGGCGATGAAGCCGACGATGGCATAGCCGATGCGGATGCCGAGAATCGCCAGCCACATCACCGCGCCGCTCTGCCAGTTGCGCTTGAAGACCTGCCAGCCGCGCCGGAAAGCATCGCGCACGCCCAGGTTCTCGAGGACGGCCGCCCGCCAGAAGAATTCCCGCAGCAAATACAGAACGACCATCACAATCATGAAGAGGAAGATGAGCAGGAAGGTGCAGCCGATGGCGGCCACCACGCTGGCCACCGCGGCCGCCCGCCGGCCGCCTTCCACGATGCTGAACATCCAGATTCCCAGACCCAGGAGGGCAGCAATGAACCCCAGGACCGGCAGATTGACGATCAGATCGATCACCCACAGGCGGAAGGCCGCCCGATTCCAGCCCAGTTTCCAGCCCTGGCGGAAACCGACCTTCTCGCCGGTCTGTTCGTACTTATCCACCATCTGGATGACCGCCGTGGAGGAGGGGTAATAGATGAGCAGCATCGGGATCGAGAGGATGAGCACCAGCGCGGTCCCGCCGATGGCCAGCCAGATCAGAGTCCGAAAGGCGCTCTCCTCGGTGGCGAACAGCGGGTCGATGTTCTGCTCGATCCATTGATTGGCCTCTGCCATCCAGGGAAAGCGGTCTTCGAAGCGGGGCGCGGAGAGAGGCGGCCGCTGGCCGGTCTCCTGGCCCTGGTAACCCAGGCGGCCGCTGCCGCCGCCGCCCGTCCCGCCGACGACGACCAGCAGGAAGCCGAAGATCCACAGGACCCTGTAGTTCCACAAGATGTGCCAGGCTCGTTTGAGCACTTTAACGATGTCGATCATTTTGTCACTCCTTTCGAATTACAGACAGAGAAATTCCTGCTTCGGATGAATGAGCATTTGCTCAGGCCCGCGCCAGGCGCGGAAGGAAAGCCCGCCCGCGCGTCCGCAGCCACCAGACGGCCATCCAAAGCCAGTAGAGCAAGGCAACGATGGCCTGCCAGAACCATTGGTTGATCAGGCTGTTCCCGAAGAGGACCAGCCGGTCGAGAAGCGAAAGGGTGGACTGGGTCGCCGTTCCCAGATGGCCGCCAAACAGGTTCATTAAGAAGGCAAAGAGATTGCTTTGCGCCGCGCTGCCCGAAATCCAGGAAAAACTTTCTCCCAGCAGGCCGCCGCTCAGCGCCAGCGAGAGAACCGTCGTCAGCCAGATCAGGGTCTGGACGAAGAACCACAAGCCCATCAGCGCCAGGGGCGCCAGCCACCACGTCAGCGAGGGGCCGCGCTGGAGCTGGGCCTTGAGCGGGCGGCGCGGCAGGCGCAGGGCCAGGTTGGCGGCGAAACGCTCGGCGGGGGTGAACTCCGGCAGGGGCGCGGCCCGCAGCAGGTCCGAAACGGCGCGCAGTTCGCGCAGTTCGTTGCGGCAGGACTCGCAAGAGGTCAGATGGTTCTGCACTTCGAGCAGACGCCATCCGTGCAGTTCACCATCCAGATAAGCATTGAGCAGGGCGCGCATATCTTCATGCATGGGCGTTCTCCATTTCCTGGGCGTGGCTTTGCAAGACTTCGCGCAAGCGGTTGCGGGCGTAGTTCAGGCGGGACATGACCGTCCCGATCGGAATGTCGAGGACGCTGGCGATCTCCTGATAGGAGAGTTCGCCGTATTCGCGCAAGACCAGCACCGAGCGGGAGGCCTCCGGCAGATTGCGCAGCGCCCGCTGGAGCAATTCCACCTGTTCCTTTCTGATCAGGGTCTCTTCCGGACCCGGCATCTGGTCGCTGACCATCAGCGTCTCCTCGTCCTCGACGAATGTTTCGGATTTGCGCCGCAAAACGTCCAGCGCGGCGTTGACGGCAATCCGGTACAGCCAATTGCGCAGGTTGGCGCGCGGCTCGAAGGACGGCAGGTTGATCCAGGCCCGCAGGAAGGCTTCCTGAGCGGCGTCCTCCGCCAGTTGCACCTCGCCGCACATCCGATAGACCACATGGACGACGCTCTCGTAGTGGCGGCGGACCAGTTCTCCAAAGGCATTGCGGTCACCCTGCTGGGCCTGTTCGATCAGACCGAGTTCGGTGTCCACAGTTTTGACGAGTGCCACGCGCGATCCTTTCCTGTTTTGGGTTTGGCTTTCATCCGTTTAACGAAAAAGAGAGGCGGTTTATTCGGCCGGTTTCGGCCTGGAGGGTATTTTAAACCCGTCGGGACAGCAAGGCGGCTTGCTGTCCCTCAGGGTGAGCGAAGAGATGTCCGAACACGCTTAGTCTGCCGAGGCCGGCGCGGCAGACGGGGCGGGGTTCGCGTTCCAGAAGAATCGCCAGTACATCAGAGTCGAAAGGGTATAAATGACGATGACGCTCAAATAGACAGGGGTAAACCCATAGTGGACCTGCATCCAGCCGCTGAGGGAGGGGCTGAAGGCCCAGCCCAGGTTCCAGGCCATGCTGGTCAGGCTGGCCACCATCGCCCGCCCTTCCGGTTCGACATGCTCCATCACGAAGGTGTTGTACACCGGCCCGCCCATGTTCATCAGAGACAGACGCACATAATGAGCGATGGCGCTGACCCAAAACCAGGGAGCAAAGCCGAGCAGGATGAGGAACGGAATCGAGAGCGCCTGGGTGACGACCACCAGCCGCACCTTGCCGATGCGGTCGGCGATCGGCGGGGCGACGATCAGGCCGAGGCCCATGAACAGCGCCCCCCAGGCCAGCACATTGCCGACGACGTGATCGGGCTGGCCGTGCTTGATGCGGAAGAACAGATTCATGAACGGCATGAACAGCCCGGCCCCGAAAGAGGTCACCAGCATCGGCAGAATCAACTTGCCGATGTTCTTGTAATTTTTCACAGCATAACTGAGAGGCGCAAAGGCCGATTGCTGGACGCGCGTCAGGCGCGGCGTCCGCAAAGCGAGGAGCGGAATCAGGCCGAGCGCCGAGACGAGGGTGATCACCGCCAGCGCGCCGGCGTAGGCAGTGCTGCTGGTGGCCTCCACCCCGCGCGCCGCCGCGATCCAGCCGGGCAGGTATCCGCCGATCGAATTGCCGATGAACGAAGCGGTCATCGTCAATCCCTGGCTCAGGCTGAACAGATAGGTGCGCTCCTCCGGGCCGCTGTT
Organism: Chloroflexota bacterium; assembly: GCA_019873655.1. Classification (GTDB taxonomy): domain Bacteria; phylum Chloroflexota; class Anaerolineae; order Anaerolineales; family Villigracilaceae; genus JAFGSI01. The sequence goes on from JAIOAU010000004.1 coordinate 36,098, forward strand.
TTCGAGCAGGAAAGGCGCCATGGTGACGCCCGTCAGGCTCTGGGCCGCGCCCATGAAGACCGCCATGCCGTACAACAGCCACTGCGAAGGCCACAAGACCATCGCCGCCACGGCCAGGGTGGTCGTCAGCCCGCCGAGAATCAGCGAGCGTTTGCGACCGAGAAAATCGGCCAGATAGAACATCGGCAGGGCCATGAGCAGCGCTGTGGTGCTGTTGATGGTGACGATGTTGCCCGCCACGCTTTCGTTCAAGCCCAGGCTGAGCGCGTAGAAATTGAACAGCAGACGGTACACGCCGAAGGCCGCGCCGGTGATGACCGCGCTGGCCAGATACAGGCGGGCGTTGGCAGAAAATTGACGCACTCGAGCGAGGTAAACGCGAATCAAATTGGACATACTATTCCAGTCGGCGCAGGAAATCTTCCAGCGCGGCGTAAATTCCTCTCAAACTTTCCTGGCGGGTGGCGTAACGCTTCTCGTCCCGGTCATTGATGATGACATGCACCAGCCCGGCCAGACGCAGCAAACGCAAATGATGGACCACCGTCGGCGGGCGCAAGCGCAGACGGCGGGCCAAATCCCCCGGCGAGAGCGGCCCGGCCGCCAGGTGACGCAGGATGCGCAGGCGGGTCGGGTCGGCCAGCGCCTTGAGCGCCAGCACCAGCGGATCGGCCGCCTCGGCCCCGGGCGCGACGCTCTCGAACTCCGGGCGGGCGCCATACACGAGCAGCAATTTTCCCGGCCCCGGCTTGGCCAGGAAGACGCGCGGCGAAGCCCAGTAAGAGGGCGCCAGGATGAGTTCCTCGAGCGCCTCCAGGTCGGCCAGATGAATGCCGCGCGAGAGTTCCTCGACCAGCGCCTCGAGCGGCAGGCGGGCCGCCAGGTCGCGCCCGCGCGCCAGGCCGGCCTCGAGCGCCGGGCGCAGACGCGTCTCCTCCTCGGCAAAGAAAACCTGATGATATTCCTGCAAAGCGGCCAGCAGCGTCTCGCCGCTCTGTTCGGCCTCGGCCCACAGGCGCGCCAGGTACGTCAGCGCGGCGGGCGAAGGGGGCGCGCCGCGCCGCCGGTAGTGGAGACGCAGAAATTCGAATTCGGCCTCGCTCCACGAGCCGCGCCGGGCAATGGCCTCCAGAGTCTGACGCGCCTCTGCGGAGAGATCCGAAGGCAAGGTCAAAGCCGTCAAGCGTTCGGCCGGGGGAATGCCGGCGATGGCCTGCAAAGCCGTCGCCGCATCTTTGGGGGCCGGCAGTCCCAGCACCCAATCGAGCGGCGCGCCGGCGAAGGACAGGAGATGTAGCAGGAATTCGCGATGGCGCGCCGAGAGGCGCTGACGCACGCCCGCCGTCCAGGACGGACGCAGACCGAACTCGTCCGCATAATGCAAGACGAACAGGCTGATGAAGAAATCGTAAGCGGTTCCGCGATCCCAGGTCAGTGTGGTCATATTGTTAGATGATTACCTAACCTATTAGATAATAATCTAATATCCTTCCTTCGTCAAGGCGCTCGAAGAGATCATTGGCGCCCTGCTCCAAAAAAGTCGACTTGTTTCTACAAAAAAGCAAAGCAGTTATGCTATACTCTAAGCAGAGAGCGGCAAAAGCCCTTTTGCCTCCGAGTATGACCGCCAGCGACTCCCGTTCTTCCCTGGAACTTCTCTACAACGTCAGCCGTGAATTGGCCTCGGCGCTGGATTTGCGCACCGTCTTACAGCGCGTCCTGTTCCAATCGTTGAAGTACGTGGGCGGCGAACGCGGCAGCATCGTGGTGCTGGACGACAACGGCAAGACCATCGACGCGGCCATCGTCTACGGGCAAAAAGTCCATGAGCATACCACCCAGCAACTGCGCGACACGATCGAGCGCGGCCTGGCGGGCTGGGTGATACGTCACCGCAAACCGGCGCGGGTGGATGACACCAGCCGCGACGAGCGCTGGCTGCGCCGTCCGGATGACGCCGTGGAACGCAGCGGGGCCAAATCGGCGCTTTCGGTGCCGCTCTTGATTCGCGACCGGCTGGTTGGAGTGTTGACCCTCGTCCATCCGCGCACCGGGGCGTATTCGCGCGAGCATCTCGATCTCATGCAGGCCATCGCCGACCAGGCCGCGATCGCGGTGCTGAACGCCCGCCTCTACGCCGAGAGTCAGCGCCAGGCGCGGGTGATGACCGCCCTGGCCTCCAGCGGCGCGGCCATCAACGCCTCTCTGCGCCTGGGCGAGGTGCTCGACCGCATCCTGAAAGAAGTGATGCGCGCCCTGGAGGTCGAAACGGTGACCTTGGCGCTGGTCGAGGCCAACGGCGACCTGCTCTTCTACGCCGCCGCCGGCCGCGCCGCCGAGGGCGTGGTCGGCAAGCGCGTCCCGGCCGGGCGCGGACTGGTCGGCTGGGTGCAGCGTCAAGGGGAGGGCGCGATCATCCCGGCAGTGGGCGAGGACACCCGCTTCCTGCCCGAAGTCGAACAATTCGAGGGCCTGGAACCGCGGGCGGTGGCCTGCGCCCCGATTTTCGCCCAGGGGAAAGTCATCGGCGTCGTGGAGGCCATCAACCCGATCTCGGGGGCCTTCGACCCCGACGCCCTGCTGGTCCTGGCCGGCATCGGCAACCTGGCCGGGTCGACCATCCAGAACGCCCGCTTGTTCGAGCGTCTGCAGGCGGCGCACAAACGTTACCGCGAACTCTTCGACGACAGCATCGACCCGATTCTGATCACCACCTGGGACGGCAAAATCCTGGAAGCCAACCGGCAGGCGCTCGTGCTCAGCGAATACAAGGCCGAGGAACTGCGCCGCATGACCATCAGCGACTTGCAAGAGGACATGCGCACCGACCAGGAGGCCTGCCTGCAGCGCCTGCGCGCCGGCCAGACCTGCACGTACGAAGCCGTTCTCAAATCCCGCTCCGAGCGCCGGATTCCCATCCAGGTTTCGGTGCGGCGGGTGATGATCGAGGAAGGCGAATCCCTGCAATGGATTCTGCGCGACATCACCGAACGCAAAGACCTGGACGCGCTGCGCGAGGACCTGACCTCGATGATCTACCACGACGTCCGTTCGCCGCTGGCCAATATCGTCAGCAGTCTGGACATGCTGTCGGCCATGTTCCCGGGCGAGGAGAACGAGGCGGTTCAATCCATCCTGCGCATCGCCACCCGATCCACCGACCGCATCCAGCGCCTCATCAGTTCTCTGCTGGACATCAACCGCCTCGAAGCCGGTCATCCGATCGTCTCGCAGCAGGCCGTCTCGCCCAGCAGTCTGATCGCGGAGGTGGCCGAGATGATCCGCCCGACCATCGAAAGCCGTCAGCAGGAACTGACCGTCCACCTGCCCAGCAACCTGCCGTCCATTTGGGTGGATGTGGACATGATTCGCCGGGTGCTGCTCAATCTGCTGGAGAACGCCATGAAATTCACGCCCTTCGGCGGCAAAATCGAAATCGGAGCCGTCCGCAAAGGGAACGAGGTGCAAATTTGGGTGCAGGACAGCGGCCCGGGCATCGCCGAGGCCGACCAGGAGCGCATCTTCGAAAAATACACGCGGCTGAAGGCCGGCGAAGACGGCGTCAGCGGGCTGGGGCTGGGGCTGGCTTTCTGCCGGCTGGCCGTCGGCGGGCACGGCGGCCGCATCTGGGTAGAGAGCAAACTCGGTCAGGGGGCAAAATTCCTGCTCACCCTGCCGCTGGCCAAAACCTGAGTCTTGCAGGAGCGAAAATGCAAGCCATTGCCAAGGATGTCTACATCGAGGACCAATATCCCGGCGTGACGCTGGGAGCCATTCATTTACCGCACGGCGTCATCCAAATTGACGCCCCGCCCTCGCCGGAGGACGGCCGCGCCTGGCGGGCCGCCCTGCTCAACCTGGGCAGCAGCGGCGAGCGCGTTCTGATCAACCTGGACGCCCACCCCGACCGGACGCTGGGCGCCCGGCTGATGGACTGCACGGTCATCGCCCACGAAAAGACCGCCCAGGTCTTTCGCAACCGTCCGACCGCCTTCAAAATGCCGGGAGAAGAGACCGGCGCCGAATGGGAACGCCTGCCCAACCCCGGCAATGTGCGCTGGGCGCCGCCCGAAGTCTCGTTCAGCCACCAGATGGAAATTCATTGGGGAAACGCGCCGGTCTTGCTCGAACACCACCCCGGCCCGGCCGCCGGCGCGATCTGGGTCATCGCGCCCGAGGCGCGGGTCGTCTTCGTCGGCGACGCCGTGGTGCAGGGCCAGCCGCCCTTTCTGGCCAACGCCGATTTGAAAGCCTGGCTGGAAGGGTTGAAATTGTTGCTCTCGGACGACTATCGCGGCTGGCTGGTCGTCGGCGGACGGGGAGGCCTGGCCGCAGTGGAGACCATCCGCGCCCAGCGCGATTACCTGCTGCAAGTCGGCGAAAAGTTGGAAAACCTGGCGGCCAAAAAGTCGCCGCCGGAGGCCATCGAGACGCTGCTGCCCGGCCTCTTGAGCGGATTCAAAGCCTCCGCCGCGCAGCAAGTCCAGTTCACCCAGCGGTTACGCTACGGCCTGCGTCAGTATTATCTTCGCCATTACCATCCCTCTGCCAGTCTGGACGAAGGGGAATAAAGGGCAATGAACGGCGAATACCAACCGATCTACCAACTCACGCGCGGCAATGTGGTCGAGTCAGTCCATTACGGAGCGGTGGCCGTCGTCGACTCGGGCGGGCGGCTCCTGGCCTGGCATGGCGACCCGAAGACGGTCACCTATCTGCGCTCGAGCGCCAAGCCCCTTCAGGCGCTGCCCTTCCTCGAACGCGGCGGCGACCAATCCTTCCACCTGACCTCCAAGGAAATCGCCATCCTGTGCGGTTCCCACGATGGGACCGAGGAACACGTCGCGGTGGTGCGCGGCATCCAGGCCAAAGTCGGGGTTCAGGAAAGCGACTTGTTGTGCGGGACGCACTATCCCCATCACCTGCCGACCGCCGAGGCCATGAAAGCGCGCGGCGAAAAACCGACCCCCAACCAGCACAACTGTTCCGGCAAACATACCGGCATGCTGGCCCACGCCCGCATGCGCGGCCTGCCGATTTCCGATTACATCAACCCCGAACACCCCGTTCAGCAGACGATTCTGGAGACCTTTGCGCAGATGTGCGCGTTGAAGGTGGAGGAAATCGGCGTTGGCATCGACGGCTGCTCGGCCCCTAACTTTGCCGTCCCGCTCTTCAACGCCGCCCTGGCCTTTGCCCGCCTGTGCGACCCGGACGGACTCTCGACCGAACGCGCCGCCGCCTGCCGCCGCATCACCCAGGCCATGATTGCCAACCCGGCCATGGTTGCCGGCGCGGATCGCTTCGACACCCGTCTGATGCAAACCTGCGCCGGCCGAATCGTGGCCAAAGGCGGCGCGGAGGGATACATGCTCATCGGCGTCATGCGAGGAGCGCTGGGGGTGGATTCGCCCGGCGTGGGCATCGCGGTCAAGATCTCCGACGGCGACCTGGCCAGCCACGGCGGCGTCATCGACCCCAACCTGCGGCCCCGCTTCAGCGTTTCGCTCGAAGTCTTGCGGCAGATGGGCTATCTCTCCGATAAAGAACTGGAAGCCCTGGCTGATTTTGGGCCGGTCAAGCCGGTGCAGAACTGGCGCAAACTGACGGTCGGCGAGGCGCGTCCCATCTTTGCCCTGAAGCGCAACTGACCGCGCCGCTGCCATGTCCCTTGCTCTCCTCGCCCGCCAGGTGCACGAGCGTCTGCTGGAGTTCTACGGTCAGCCGGTATGGCGACAGCCGCTGCCCCCGCTCGACGAGTTGATTTCCACCATCCTTTCGCAGAACACCAACGACGCCAACCGCGACCGCGCCTTCGCGGCCCTGCGGGCGCGTTTCCCCACCTGGGAGGCCGTCCGCGACGCGCCGCCGGAGGCGGTGATTGCCGCCATCCGGCCGGCCGGGCTGGCGAATCAAAAGGGACCTCGCATTCAGGAGGTGCTGCGCGCCATCACCGCCGAGCGCGGCAGCCTGGACCTGTCTTTCCTGGCCGATTGGCCGCTCGAGGAGGCGCGCCGCTGGCTGCTCCAATTCAAAGGCGTCGGCCCCAAGACGGCGGCGATCGTCCTGTGTTTTTCGCTCCACCGGCCCGCCTTTCCGGTGGACACCCACATCTACCGCGTGACGGGCCGCCTGGGACTGCGGCCCGAAGCGATGTCGGTCGAGCAGGCGCATGAACACCTGGAGAAATTGTTCGCCCCCAAAAGTTACTACGCCGCGCATCTCAACCTCATCCGGCTGGGACGCGAAATCTGCGCCGCCCGCAAGCCAGCCTGTGAGCGCTGTCCGCTGCTCTCGCTTTGTGCCTTCGGGCAGAGCCGCGCCAGAGGCCAGAATTAACGAAAGTGTTAATGTAAATTTCAGACAACTTTGCTATAATAAAGACGATCCAATTCCATTTTTTCGAAAGGAGATATTCCTATGTTAATGCACACTCGTGAACGCGGTCAGGGTCTTGTTGAGTACGCCTTGATCCTGGTCCTGGTGGCCATCGTGGTCATTGCCGTCCTGATGCTGCTGGGCCCGATCATCGGCAACGTGTTCAGCAAGATCAACTCCAGCCTGAACAAGTAATTTCGTCCCACCATTGCAGCCCCCCGCCTTCAGGCGGGGGGTTCGTTTATTGGTCAAACCGCTGCTGCAAGCCCCCCGCCCGCGCATTCGCGAGACGCTGAACAGGGGGGTTGAAAAGCAGGAAGGGAGGAATATAATACCTATTAGGAGATCCTCGAGAAAGGAGGTGAGAACCATGTTGTCCCATGCTCGCCAGCATGGGCAGGGCCTGGTGGAATATGCTTTGATCCTTGTTTTGATTGTCCTTGTCGTTATGGCTGTTCTTCTTCTCTTGGGCCCTACCATCGGCAATGTCTTCAGCAAAATCAACAGTCTCCTGCCCGAATTGCCAAAGTAGACAAACAAAGCAAATATACTGAATCACAAATCCCCTGCCAGAGACGGCGGGGGATTTGTGATTCGAGGCGGTCCTCAAACTCGCCCCTGCATGGACCAGGGTCCTGTCCAGGTAATGGTGACGGGCAGAACCTGGCCGCGCAGATCGGCCTGCGATTCGACGAAGACCAGTTTGTTGGTCGGGGTGCGGCCTTTCCAGCGGCCTTTGACCTTTTCCTCGAACAGCACCTCCACCTGGCGTCCCAGGTAGGCGGCGTTGATTTCGCCGACGATGCGCTCCTGCAAGGCTTCCAGCAGGCGGAACCGGCGCATTTTCTCCTCGGCAGGCACGTCGTCGGGCAGGGTGCGGGCGGCGACCGTGCCCGGCCGCGGCGAGTAGCGCGCCAGGTGGGCCACATCCAGGCGCAGTTCCTCCAGCAAATGATAGGTATCCATGAACTGGGCCTCGGTCTCGCCGGGAAAGCCGACGATGATGTCGGTGGCAATCGCGCAGCCGGGGATGCGCGCCCGAATCTTCTCGATGAGACGGTGATACTCCTCCGCCGTGTAGCCGCGGCGCATCTTCTTGAGCACTTCATCGTTGCCGGCCTGATGAGGGATTTCGATATGCGGCATGACCTTCGGCAGGCTGGCGACGGCGTCCATCAGGGCCTCATCGAAATAATTGGGATGCGAGGTCAGGAAACGAATCCGCTCGAGGCCCTCGATCTCGTTCAACTGACGCAGCAGACCGGCCAGATTGGGGCCTTCGGGGAGATCGCGCCCGTAACGGTCGACGATCTGGCCAAGCAGGGTGACCTCGCGCACGCCCTGGGCCGCCAGAGCGCGCACCTCGCTCAGAATTTCGGCGGCCGGGCGGGAGCGTTCGCCGCCGCGCCGGGAGGGGATGATGCAAAACGTGCAGGCGTGTGAACAGCCCAGCACCGCCGGCACATACGCCGAGACCAGTCGGCCGCGCAGAGGAGCGGGGAGGGCAAAATCGCCGTCCATCCACGCGAAGCGGTCGGCGGTCGCCTCGGCCTCCAGGGCGCGGGCCTCCCCTTGGGTCAGATACGCCACCAGCGGGCCGGGGTCGGATGGCGGCGAAAAGACGTCCACAAAAGGGAAACGGGCGCGCAGCCTCTCGTCGGGGTGGATGCCCACCAGGCACCCCATCAAGTTGATGACCAGTCCCGGCTTCTTCTCTTTGAGCGGGCGCAGGGAATGCAGGCGTCCGTACGCTTTGTCCTCCGCCGACTGGCGCACCACGCAGGTGTTCAAGACGATGACATCGGCCTCTTCGGCGCTGCGGGTAAAAGAATAGCCAAGGCGTTCCAGGGCCGCCCCGACGCGCTGCGAGTCGGCCACGTTCATCTGACAGCCTTCGGTCCAAATATGATACTTCATAGGCTGGAAATTATACCAAGTTTGTCAGCAATTGCTTCGATAGGCCATCTCTTCTGACAGGATTTTCACCGCCAAGGCACTAGCCCCTCTGAGCGTTCGTCCGGCGCGCCTGGCGTCTCGACTCAAACTTTGGCGTTCCCCGCGTCTAGGCGGTTACACCTGGCTGCCATCTGGTAAAATACCTTTCATGCAATCTTCACTGGAGAAACTTCGCAAATTCTTCCGTCTCGAACACGAAAACGGCTACGCCGATACCGCGGTCATCGGCGGGCTGGAAAAGGTGCTCGACTTCTGGGTCGGAGAAGCCCGCAACGACGGCCTGGACGAGGACATCATCCAGGCGGTCTCGGCCACGTTGCGCGGCTACGCCGGTCAGACGCCCGCCCAGAGGGCCGAGGCGCTGAAAGCGCTCTGGAAGCAAATCCAGGCCAAAGCGCCGGAGGCCGCCGTCCCCGCGGAGGGCAGACCGCGGCGGCCGGCGCCGGTCAGGAAAGCAGCCGTCCCCGCGCCGCGGCCGGGCGGACGAGCCGCCCCCCGTCCCGGCGGCGCGACCAGTAAGACGCCCATTGCCCTCAACGCCTCCCTGACCGTCCTCTCCGGGGTCGGGCCGCGTCACGCCGCCATGCTCGCCCGTCTGGGCATGACCACCCTGGGCGACATGCTCTACTACTTCCCCCGCCGCTACGACGACTACAGCCAGTTGCGCCCGATCCGCGAATTGTTCTACGGCCAGCAGGTGACCGTCATCGGCACGGTGATGATGACCGAGACGCGCAAAATCCGCGGCGGCAAGGCCACCCTCACCGAGGCCGTCATCAACGACGGCAGCGGCGGCCTGCGCCTGACCTGGTTCAACCAGCCCTGGCTGGTCAACCGCCTGAAAGTCGGCGAGGCCATCTCGGTCTCCGGCAAAGTCGAGCAGTATCTCGGCCGTCTGGTGATGAACAACCCCGATTGGGAGCCGGTCGAAGTCGAGAACCTGCACACCAACCGCATCGTCCCCATCTACCCGCTGACGCAAAACGTCACCCAGAAGTGGCTGCGCAAACTGATGAATCAGGTGGTCACCTACTGGGCGCCGAAATTGACCGACCCGCTGCCGCGCGCCATCCGCGAAGAAACCGGCCTGCCCGACCTGGGGACGGCTCTTCTGCAAGTCCATTTTCCCGATTCGCAGGAAAGCCTCCGCGCCGCCCGCCAGCGCCTGGCTTTCGATGAACTCTTCTATCTGCAGATGGGCGTCCTGCGGCAGAAACGCCAGTGGCAGGCGGCCGCCGGGCGCGTCTTCGAGGTCGCCGACGACTGGCTGGCCGAACGTCTGGCCGCCCTGCCCTACGCGCTGACCCAGGCCCAGCAGCGCGCCCTGGCCGATCTGCGCGCCGACCTGCGCTCCGGCAAGCCGATGAACCGCCTGCTGCAAGGGGACGTAGGGTCCGGCAAGACCATCGTCGCCGCCCTGGCCGCGGCCATCGTCGCCGCCGGCGGCGCCCAGGCCGCCGTCATGGCCCCGACGAGCATCCTGGCCGAACAGCATTACCGCACCTTCCAAACCGTCCTGGCCGGGGAAAAGGGCCTGCTGCGGGCGGAAGAAATCCGCCTGCTCATCGGAGACACGCCCGAGGCGGAGAAGGAAGCCATCCGCGCCGGCCTGGCCTCGGGGGCGGTCAAAATCGTCATCGGCACCCACGCCCTGCTCGAGGACCCGGTCGCCTTCGCCGACCTGCAATTGGCCGTCATCGACGAGCAACACCGCTTCGGCGTCGAACAACGCGCCGCGTTGCGCTCGAAGGGCAGCCATCCCCACCTGCTGGTGATGACCGCCACCCCCATCCCGCGCTCGCTGGCCCTGACCCTCTACGGCGACCTGGACCTCTCGGTGATAGACGAGATGCCGGCCGGCCGTCAGCCGGTGGCGACCTATCTCCTGACGCCGCGCGAGCGCGAACGCGCCTACACCCTCATCCGCGGCCAGATTCTTGCCGGACATCAAGCCTTCATTATCTATCCGCTTATCGAGGAAAGCGAGAACTCCGATCTGCTGGCCGCCGCCCAGGAACACGAGCGCCTGCAGAAAGAAATCTTCCCCGACCTGCGGCTGGGCCTGCTGCACGGACGTCTGCGGCCCGACGAGAAAGAGGCCGTCATGATGGCCTTCCGCAACCGTCAGTACGACATCCTGGTCGCCACCACGGTGGTAGAGGTCGGCGTGGACGTGCCCAACGCCACCGTCATGCTCATCGAGGCCGCCAACCGTTTCGGCCTGGCGCAGTTGCACCAGTTGCGCGGCCGGGTCGGACGGGGAGAGGCCCCCTCCTACTGCCTGCTCATCCCCGAAACCGAAGACGCCGCCGAGAACGAACGCCTGGCGGCCATGGTCGAGACCAACGACGGCTTCGTGCTGGCCGAACGCGATCTGCAGCAGCGCGGCCCGGGCGAGTTCCTCGGCACCCGTCAGGCCGGGTTTGCTTCCAGCCTGAAGATGGCCAGTCTGAGCGACGTGGCGCTCATCGAAAAAGCCCGCCGGCACGCCCAGGCGCTGTTCGAACGCGACCCCGATTTGCAAGACCCGGAGTTGGCCCTCCTGGCCGAGGCCATCGGGCGCTTCTGGGGCGGCGGCAAAGGCGATGTAAGTTGATTCCCACAACCAGACATCGCGGCCTACAAAATCGAAAAGGACGATCATGGTGAAAGCAGTTTTTCCCGGCACATTCGACCCCATTCACTACGGGCATATCGACATCGCCCGGCGGGCGGCCCGCCTCTTCGACGAAGTCGTCATCGCCGTCTATGACCGGCCGCTCAAGAGTCTGCTGTTCTCGCCCGAGGAGCGCATCGCCCTGGTCAAGGAAGCCCTGCGCGACCAGCCGCGCCTGCAAGTGATGGGCTACAGCGGCCTGACGGTGGACTTCTGCCGTCAGGTGGGCGCGCAGGTCATCGTCCGCGGCCTGCGGGTCTTTTCCGATTTCGAGTTCGAGTTCCGCATGGCGCTGGCCAACCACCGCCTGGCTCCCGACGTGGAAATCGTCATCTTCATTACCAACGAGGAGCACACGTTCCTCTCGGCCAGCACGGTGCGCGAAATCGCCTCGCTGGGCGGAGATGTCTCCAGCATGGTCCCGCCTCACGTCAACGCCGCCCTGCGAGAGAAATTGAAAGACCTCAGCGACCAGCAATTAAAGCCATTCGGGATTAAAATATAAGCAGCGCCCACCCGCGGAGGAAGCATGGACATCCTGCATCTGGTTGACCGCCTGGAAGAACTGCTCAACGAAAGCCGTCCGATTCCCCTCACCCATAACGTCATTGTCGATGAAGACAAATTTCTGGACATCATCGACCAGATGCGCATTTCCATTCCCGAGGAAATCAAGAAAGCCCAGCAGATTGCCGCCCAGCGAGACCGGGTGATGGCGCAGGCCCAGGAAGAAGCCAACCGCACCCTGCAACTGGCGCGCGAAAAAGCCGAACAACTCATCAGCAAAGACCAGATTGCCCAGGAAGCCCAGCGGCGCGCCAGTCAAATCATCGACCAGGCGCGCATGGACGCCGAGAACATCAAGAACGGCGCCGACCAGTACGCCCTGGACGCCCTCGCCAGCCTGGCCGACCAGTTGGAGCGGCTGCTGGTCCAGGTCCGCAACGGGATGCGGCTGCTGGAAGAAAAACAGCCAGCGGCCCGTCCGCCGGTCGAGTCTCCCAAGCCCGAATGAGGGCGCTCTCGGATTTTATTTGAGACCGTCAATCCGCCGATCTTTGGCATCGAATTGAACGCGCTGCAAAACGTCCGTGCAATTCGATGCTTTTTCTTTTGGCCGCCGCGTCAATCCGTCAGCGCGCCGCGGAGAAAAAATGAGCGACTCGGTCCGTCGGGCCGAGTCGCTTGCCTCGTTTCGTCGGGGGCTTAGCCCCCGACGAAACAATTGCTTGCCGCTTACTTGGCCAGTTCCACCGCACGCGTCTCGCGGATGACGGTGACTTTGATTTGACCGGGGTATTGCATCGTCTCTTCGATCTTCTTGGCGATGTCGCGCGCCAGGCGGGCGGCCGCCAGGTCATCGATCTCTTCCGGCTTGACGATGATGCGCACCTCGCGCCCAGCCTGGATGGCGTAGGACTGAGAGACGCCCTTGAAGGAGTTGGCCATGTCTTCGAGGGCTTTGATGCGCTTGATGTAGGCCTCCAGGTCTTCGCGGCGCGCTCCCGGCCGCGCCCCCGAAATCGCGTCGGCCACCTCGGCGATGATCGCCTCGACGCTCTCCTGCTCCACCTCGTGGTGGTGGGAGGCGATGGCGTTGACCACCAGCGGGTGGACGCCGTAGCGTTTGGCGAATTCCGCCCCCAGGGCGGCGTGCGTGCCCTCCTGGTTGTGATCCATGGCCTTGCCCAAATCGTGCAGGAAGCCGCTCTGGCGGGCAATCTCCTCGTTGGCGCCCAGTTCGGCAGCCAGGATGCTGGCCAGTTTGGCCACCTCGACGGCATGCGCCAGTTGGTTCTGCCCGTAGGAGGTGCGGTACTTCAGGCGGCCCATCATGCGCAACACTTCGGGGTGCAGGCCGGTGACGCCGGCATCGAAGGCGGCCTGTTCACCCGCCTCGATGATGCTCTTCTCGACCGCCTTGCGCTCGTCTTCGAGCACCTTTTCGATGTGGGCCGGATGGATGCGCCCGTCCAGAATCAGGCGGCTGAGGGCGCGGCGGGCGACCTCGCGGCGCACCGGGTCGAAGCAGGAGATGGTGACCGCCTCGGGCGTGTCGTCCACGATGACGTCCACGCCGGCGGCCTGTTCGAAGGCGCGGATGTTGCGTCCGTTGCGGCCGACGATGCGGCCTTTCATGTCCTCGTTGGGAAGCGGGACGAGCGAGGTGGTGAACTCGGCCACCTGTTCGGTGGCGACGCGCTGGATCGAGTCGGTGATCAGTTTGCGGGCGCGTTTTTCGCCCTCCTCGCGCGCCTCGGCCTCGATTTGACGGATGATGCGCGCCATGTCGCTGCGGGCTTCCTTTTCGACCTCGGCCAGGAGCAGGCTGCGGGCCTCCTCGACGCTCATGTTGGCCACCCGCTGCAACTCGGCGATCACCTGCTCGTGGAGTTTCTCGACCTCGTTGTAGCGCCGGTCCACCGCGCTCTGGCGCTTGTTGACGGCCAGTTCGCGCTGCTCGAGGCGTTCGAAGCGGGCGTCCAGTTCGGCGCGCCGGCGCTGGAGGCGTTCTTCCTCTTTGTTCAGTTCCGAGCGCAGATTCTTGATCTCTGTCTCGGCCGCCTGGGTGACTTTCAAGGCCTGGTCACGCGCCTGCAGTTCGATGGTCTTGGCCTGTTCGCGGGCGGCGAGGATGATTTTTTCGGCTTTCTCCTGCTGCTCGCGCCGCGTTGCCGCGGAGCGCAGGCCGCTGATGAGCAAACCGATTCCCACGCCCGCCAACAGGGCCGCAATGGCAATCAAATATGTGATGGGTCCCATAACGCTCTGTCTATTCCTCGTTGTTCAAAGTGTCCCCGGACTCCGCCATCGGGTGCATTTCGCGCCAGATTTCAGAGAGCGCCGGGGCAAAAGTGGTGTAGGAGAAACCGCGCCGCGCCAGGAAAGCGCCCAATTTGCGCCGGAATTCCGGCCATTCCAGGCCGGCGTAACGGCGGGCCTGCTTGCGGGCAGCCAGGCGGACCAGTTGCTCCTCGTCTTCGGCTTCCGCCTCCAGGGCGGATTGGATGGCCTGTTCATCCAGGCCCTTCTTGCGCAGTTCCATCTTCAGCGCCGCGTGGCTGCGCGGCCGGAAGGCGCCGCGGTTCTCGATCCACAGACGGGCAAACTGCCCATCGTCGAGCAGGCCGTTCTCCTGCAAGCGGGCGATCGTCGCCTCGACCAGGTCGGCGGCCAGGCCGCGGCGGGTCAGGTTCCGGCGCACCTCGGCGCTAGAGCGCGGCCGGTAACTGAGGAAGCGCAAAGCCTTCTGATAGGCGGTCTCGCGCTCGTCCTCGGCCTTCAGGCTGGCGATTCTGGCTTCATCCAGTTCCTGCCCGACCTTCAGCCAGGCGGCGACGATCTTCGCCAGGCCGAAGGCAAACTCCCCGTCGAGGTAGATGTTCACCCGCTGGGGGTTCTTTTGCTGGGGTTCGATGGCCGTAATCTTGGCAGGCATACTTTAAAGCGCAACCGCGGCGCCGCCTCGCTTGCGCAGGCAGCCGCCGCAGCCGTGGATGCAGTCCTTGGGTATGTGTACACCCCTCTCTCCCCTCGGAGACAGGTTCGATAAGGGGTGCCGTTCTCGCAGCACAGGGCCGCCGTGAACGGATCAGGAGCGTGAAGTCATTTGTTTCAGTAGGGCCGATCCTGAATCATGCGCGGAATGCTGAACACCAGACTTCCAGAAATCGCCCAAACTACGGGCTGGGGAAGATGCCCCAGGATTGTCCAAGAATACTGTCAAACCAGGCCGCGGCAGAAAGAACGCGCCTTCCATAGCGCAACCTGTGCGGCTCTTCCAATTATACTTGAAAAACCCCTGGCGTGTGAGATGGCATGATTGTTCAGACGGCTGTCCATCCAGAATAATGCCAGGCGTGGGTTTTTAATGTGACAAAAGGAACTATATGGCCGGCGAGAGTTGTGACATAATGAGGTCAATCCCATGTCATTCGACTTCAAAGAGAAGTGGAGGCTGTATGTCTAAAGTCACACCCGAAGAAGCCCGTGAATACCATCGTCTGAATGGGAAACCGGGCAAAATTTCTGTCGTGCCGACCAAGCCGATGGACACCCAGCGCGACCTGAGCCTGGCCTACACGCCCGGCGTGGCCGTGCCGGTGCTGGACATCGAGAAGGACCCCGAGGCCGCCTACGAGTACACCGCCAAGGGCAACCTGGTGGCGGTCCTTTCCAACGGCACGGCCATCCTCGGCCTGGGCGACCGCGGCGCGCTGGCCAGCAAGCCCGTCATGGAAGGCAAGGGCGTCCTGTTCAAGCGCTTCGCCGACGTGGACGTGTTTGACATCGAGGTGGACGCCCACGACCCGGACGAGGTCATCCGCGTCGCCAAGGCGATTGCGCCCACCTTCGGCGGCATCAACCTGGAAGACATCAAAGCGCCCGAATGCTTCTACATCGAAGAGACGCTCAAGGAAATGCTCGACATTCCGGTCTTCCACGACGACCAGCACGGCACGGCGATCATCTCCTCGGCGGCGCTGGCCAACGCCCTCGAGTTGCTCGGCAAGAAGCACGAGGAAATCAAAATGGTCATCTCCGGCGCGGGGGCCTCGGCCATTTCGTGCGCCAAACTGGCCATGCGCTGGGGCGTCAAGAAAGAAAACATCATGATGCTCGACAGCCGCGGCGTCATCTATAAGGGCCGCACCGAGGGCATGAACAAGTACAAGGAAGAATTCGCCGTCGACACCGACGCCCGCACCCTGGCCGACGCCGTGCGCGGCTGCGACGTCTTCTTCGGCCTCTCGGTCGCCAACGTCCTGACCCCGGAGATGGTCAAGACGATGTCCGACCGGCCGTTCATCTGCGCCATGGCCAACCCCGACCCGGAGATCAAGTACGAACTGGCCAAGGAAGCCAACCCGCATGCCATCGTCGCCACCGGCCGCTCGGACTACCCGAATCAGGTCAACAACGTCCTGGGCTTCCCCTTCATCTTCCGCGGCGCCCTGGACGTGCGCGCCCGCGCCATCAACGACGAGATGAAGTTCGCCGCCTCCAAGGCGCTCTACGCCCTGGCCCACGAGGACGTGCCCGATTACGTCCTGCGCGCCTACGGCGTGGAGAGCATGAAGTTCGGCCCCGATTACATCATCCCCAAGCCGCTCGACATGCGCGTCATGCTGTGGGAATCGCCGGCGGTGGCCCAGGCCGCCATGGAGACCGGCGTGGCCCGCAAGAAGGTGGACATCGACGAGTACCGCGAGCAACTGGCCTTCCGTCAGGGCATGGGCGCCCGCGTGCGCTACTTCTTCATGAACAAGGCCAAGACGGCCAAGCCGAAGAAGCGGGTCGTCTTCGCCGAGGGCGAGGAGCCGAAGATCATCCGCGCCGCGGCCCAGATCGAAGACGAGGGCATTGCCATCCCCATCCTGATCGGCCGGCCGGAGGTCATCAAGGCCAAGATCAAGGAACTCGCGCTCGACCTGGATTGCGAGATCGTCGATCCGTTCAAGTTCCCCAAGTACGAAGCCTACGTCAAGGCGTACTACGAACTGCGCCAGCGCAAGGGAGTGACCTACCCGCAGGCGGCCAAGCGCGTCCACGAGCCGAACGTCCTCGGCCCGCTGATGGTCAAGATGGGCGACGCCGACGCCTTCGTCTCGGGCCTGACCTATGAGTACCCGGAGGTCGTCCGGCCGGCGCTGCAGATTCACCACACCGCCAAGGGCGCCAGCCTGGTGGCCGGCGTGTACATCATGATTGTCGGCGAGCGCGTCTTCCTGTTCAGCGACGCGACCGTCAACATCGAGCCGACGGCCGAGGAACTGGCCGAGATCGCCCTGCTGGCGGCCGGCTTCGCCCGCCAACTCGAACTGGAGCCGCGCGTCGCCTTCCTGTCCTTCTCCAACTTCGGTTCGACGCCGCACCCGTTGAGCGAGAAGGTCCGCCAGGCGGTGGCGCTGGTCAAGGCCAAGGACCCGGCCCTGAAGGTGGACGGCGAGATGCAGGCCGACACGGCCGTGGTGCCCGAAATCATCGAGGAGCGCTATCCCTTCAGCGCCGTCAAGGACGCCAACGTGCTGATCTTCCCCTCGCTCGAGTCGGCCAACATCGCCTACAAACTGCTGGCCCGCCTGGGCAAAGCCAAGGCCATCGGCCCGATCCTACTGGGGACGGGCGCGCCCATCCACGTCCTGCAGACCGGCGACGAGGTCGAGTCCATCGTCCAGGTGGCTGCGGTGGCGGTGATGGACGCCATGAGCCGCGCCTGAGTTTCCTGCTCCTTCGTTCCCGCGGGGACGGTCGGCGACCGTCCCCGTTTTTCGTGCTAAAATAGAGACATGACCGATGGGCCTCCGTTCGAATCTCCCAGCCTGCGCCGCCACCGCAAGCAGCGCTGGTGGCAAATCCTTCTTCCCTTCCTGCTGACGGCGCTGATCGTGCTGGGCGGGGCTGCGCTGGCGGCTTTCGGCGGCGGGGCCGGGGGGGCCCGCCTGTGGGCGGATATTTCGCTCATCTGGCTGATTCTGCCGGCGCTGTTCTTCGCCCTGCTCTGCCTGGCGGCCGTGATCGGCTTGATTTACTTGCTGGCCCGCCTGAGCCGCGCCGTCCCGCCCGTCACCGCCAAGGTCCAGTTCTTCAGCCGCCGGGTGGCCAACGGGACGCGCCAGGCCGCCGACAAAGCCGTGCAGCCGGTCGTCTGGCTGGAAGAATTCGGCGCGATGCTGAAAACGTTGTTCCGCGTGAAAGGAAGGTGACCGATGACAGAAGACGAAATCGTCCCCGAAAGCGCGCCCGACAATTCGTGGAAAGTCAAAACCCTGCTCATCGGGACGGCGATCGGCGCGTTGACCGGCCTGGGAGCGGCGTTCCTGCTCACCCGCCGCGCCGAGCAGAAGGGCGAGAAACTCTCGATTTCCACCGGTCAAGGGGTGAAACTGGGCATGCTGCTCGTGGGTTTGCTGCGCTCGATCTTGAATCTGGGCGAGGAGTGACCGCTCGCCGGGCGCAAATTGGCCTTGCCGAAGGGCGGACGTCCGCGTCCGCCCTTATCGTTTGAGACAGACCAGCCCCTTGAGATAGGCCCCCTCGGGAAAGTTCAGGCTGACGGGATGGTCTGCCGCCTGGGAGAGGCGCTCGAGAATCTGGGCCTCGACGCCGGCGTCCAGGGCGGCCGCGGCGACGATTTTCTGGAAGAGGGCCGCGTCCACGCCGCCGGAGCAGGAGAAGGTGACGAGCAATCCGCCCGGCCGGAGCAGTTTGAAGGCCAGCAGGTTGATGTCCTTGTAGCCGCGGGCGGCCTTCTCGGCCTGGGCGGCGGTGGGGGCAAACTTGGGCGGGTCGAGCACGATCAGGTCAAAGGAGCGCGCTTCGTCACGGAATTTGCGCAGGAGTTGGAAAACATCCTCCTCGAGAGTCGTGTGACGAGGGAGGAGGGATGAATGAGCGGGGTCATCGTTCAGAGCGGCGTTCTCGCGGCACAGCGCCAGGGCTTCGGCCGAGGCGTCCACGGACAGGACGGACTTTGCCCCGCCCGCCAGGGCGTTGACGCTGAATCCGCCGGTGTAGCAGAAGCAGTCCAGCACGTCCCGGCCAGCGGCCAGTTGACGCACGCGGCGGCGGTTGTCGCGCTGGTCGAGGTAGAAGCCGGTCTTGTGGCCCCCGGCAATGTCCACTTTGAATTGCAGTCCGTGTTCGGTGATGGTTAATGGATGGGTGGTTAGTTGAGGATGGTTAATGGAGCCGCGCAGGGGGCCGCTGCGCGGGGCGAGGCCTTCGAGGGCGCGTACATCGGCGTCGGAGCGCTCGTAGAGGTCTTTCAGCCTGGTTTCTTCGAGGAGGATATCGGCAAGGGTCTCGCGCCAATGTTCCGCGCCGGCGGTCAGGAACTGGGCGACCAGGACGTCGGCGTAGCGGTCCACGATCAGGCCGGGGAGGCCGTCGGATTCGGCGTGGACGAGACGAAGGGCGTTGGTCTGGCCTTCGATGTCGAGAGAGTGACGAGTGGCGAGTGACAAGTGAATGCGGCGGCGCAGGAAGTCGGCGTCCACCGCCTCGTCCGGGTCGAAGGTCCAGACGCGGGCGCGGATCTGCGAGGCGGGCGAGTAGGCGGCGCGGGCGAGGAAGTCGCCGCGGGCGGAGCGGACCTCGACCGTCGCGCCGGGGGCGGGTTCGCCTTCGACGCGCTCGACCGCCCCGGAAAAGACCCAGGGGTGACGGCGCAGGAGCGATTTTTCGCGGCCGGGTTTGAGAATCAGGGCGGGCATGGCTTTATCTTACCACCAAGAACACGCAGAGCACAAAGGAAAGCCCCTGTGCTCTGTCGTGTGAGTCTGTTGGCGGCGCCGATTAAATAATGCCGATCTCTTTCCCGGCCTTTTCAATGACCCCGATGGCGTAGTCGATCTCGTCCGGTTCATGCGAGGCCAGGACGGTGGCGCGCAGGCGGGCGAGGCCCTCCGGCACGGCTGGCGAGACGACCGGCAGGACGAACAGGTCATGGTGCTGACAGGCGCGGGTCAGCATGAAGGCGCGCTCGTCGCTGCCGCACAGCACCGGGACAATGGCGGTGGTGGTCAGCATGGTGTCGAAGCCGGCGTTCTTGAGGCCGGAGATGAACTGCTCGGCGTTCTTGCGCAGTTTCTCGATGCGCCAGGGTTCGTCGAGGATGACCTTGAAGGCTTCGTTGGCGGCGGCGGCCTGGGCGGGCGGCAGGGCGGCCGAGAAAATGTAGGCCCGGCTGGCGTGCCGCAGGTAGGTGATCAGTTCCTTGCTGCCGGCCACGTAGCCGCCGACCGAGGGGATGGTCTTGGAAAGCGTCCCCATCTTGATGTCGATCGCCCCCCACAGGCCGAAATGCTCTTCGATGCCGCGCCCGGTCTCGCCAAGCACGCCGACCGAATGGGCTTCGTCAATCATCAGCCAGGCTTTGTACTTCCGGCACAGTTCGACCATGCGCGGCAGGTCGATGACGTCGCCGTCCATGCTGAAGACGGCGTCGGCGATGACCAGTTTGGAGACATCGGCGGGGGCCTGCTGGAGGCGGCGCTCCAAATCTTCCATGTCGTTGTGGCGGAAGCGGCGGAACTCGGCGCCCGACATCAGGCAGCCGTCCACGATAGAGGCGTGGTTCAGTTTGTCCGAGATGACCCAGTCGCCGCGGCCCGCCAGGGTCGAGATGACGCTCAGGTTGGTGGCGTAGCCGGAGGAGTAGGTGATGGCCGCCTCGGCTTTCTTGAAGTCGGCGATGGTTTCTTCGAGTTCCTGGTGGATTTTCAGCGTCCCGGCCAGGGTGCGGACGCCGTGCGTGCCGGTGCCGTACTTGTCGATGGCGGCTTTGGCGGCGGCGTTGATGCGCGGGTGGCCGATCAGGCCCAGGTAACTGTACGAGGCGTACATCCCCATCTCGCGTCCGTTGACGATGACGCGCGCCCCGCCGCGCAGTTCGGTGACCGGCTGGTTGTAGTAGTAGAGATCGTTCTCCTTGAGCATGGCCACCCGGTCCACAAAGGCCTGGATGCGGCGGGTGATGGTGTCGTCGGTCTTATGGATATCCATGCAAGTCCTCCTCGGCGCAGAAAATCCGGGTAAGTGTAGCCGAGAGGCCGGGTTCTGTCAATCAAAATCGAATTCCGCAGTCATAGGGGATCAAAACGTCTTCCCGGGTATCCAGGATGGTGTGCGGAAAAGCCCGCTGCAGGGAGAAGGTCAGGCGGCTGAATCCGCCCCAGCGGGAGAAGGTCACCAGCCGGACCTCGACGGTCTGTTCGCCGATCGTGACGGCGGGTTCCACGCCGGTCAGGAATCGAACCCGCAGCCGGTCGAGAGGCGGCAGGGGCCGGCCGAATCCGCCGTCGAGACTGCGGGCGATGGCAATGGCCTGCTGCCGGTCGCAGACGATCTGGGCGTCGTTGTAGTTGGCGTGCCAGTCGAGGTAGAACTGAGGCCCCATCATAGCCAAGACGACCAGTTCGAAGTATCCTTGCGGGCTACCATCGGTCTGGACGGAGGCCAGGTAGTCGGCCGAGACGCCGGCCGCGACCAGGTCGGCCTCGGTGGCGAAGCGCGGCTGATCGAGGGGGCGAGCGTAGAGGATCGGGAACGCGCCCAGCCCGTCGCGGTGATAGACGTAGTCGAGGGTCATGCCGGGGGCCATCGAAAGACGGTGCAGCACGGTGAAATACTGATTCGGGTCGAATTCCGTTCCGGTGCGGACAGGCGTCTCATCCATGAAGTGGTCGGGGATGTCGAGATCGACGACCAGGCTGCGCATGGCCTCCACAACAGAGCAGTCCAGGCTGGTTGGAGGCGGGGGCGCGGACGCCGGCTGGCAATTGGAAAGAAGAAAAGCCATTGCGAGCAGAAGGGAGAAGACTTTCATCGCGTCTCCTTTCGACAATTTACGATTGGCGATTTACGATTGACGATTTACGATTGACGATTGACGATTGGAGATTGAGGCTGGCACAGGGCGCGGAGTTCTTCTTCGCCGATGATTTTCACGCCCAGCGCCTGGGCCTTCTGGAGTTTGGAGCCAGGATTCTCGCCGAGGACGAGGTAATCGGTGTTCTTGCTGACCGAGTCGGTCACCTTGCCGCCGTGCGCTTCGATGAATTCTTTGACGCCCTCGCGGCTGAATCCCGCCAGCGTGCCGGTGACGACGAAGGTGAGACCGGCCAGCGGGCCGGACGGCGGACTGCTGACGGCAGACGGCTGACTCACCGGCCAGACGCCCGCCGCTTTCAACTTTGCCAGCACCTTCTGATTCTGCTCGCGCCCGAACCAGTCCACGATGGCGGCGGCGATGTTGGGGCCGATGCCCTCCACCATTTGCAACTGCTCGGCGGAGGCGGCGGCCAGGGCGTCCAGTGAGCCGAAGGCGCGCGCCAGGTCGCGGGCGACCACCTCGCCCACGCCGCGGATGCCGAGGGCCGCGAGCAGGCGCGGCAGGGGCTGGCGCTTCGATTCGGCAATTGCCGCCAGCAGGTTATCGGCCTTCTTGTCGGCAAAGCCCTCGAGGGCGAGCAAATCCTCCCGCTTCAACGTGTACAGGTCGGCCACGTCGCGCACCAGACCGGCGGCGATCAACTGTTCGACGATCTTGATGCCCAGGCCGGTGATGTCCATCGCGCCCTTCGAGACGAAATGCTCCACGTTGCGGACGAGTTGCGCCGGGCAGGCGGCGTTGACGCAGTACCAGGCCACCTCGCCTTCGAAATGCTCCACCGGCTGGCCGCAGGCGGGACAGGTCTCGGGCGGCGCATAGGGCTGTTCCGCGCCCGTCCGCGCCTCGGTCACCGGGCCGATGACGTAGGGGATGACCTCGCCGGCGCGCTTGACCAGCACCCGGTCGCCGACGCGGATGTCCTTCTCGGCGATGTAATCGAAGTTGTGCAGAGTGGCATTCTTGACAATGACCCCGCCGATTTCGACCGGCTCGAGGGCGGCGCGCGGCGTCAGCACGCCCGTCCGCCCGACCTCGACCTCGATGGCGAGCAGTCTGGTCGTCACCTCGCGGGCCGGGAACTTGAAGGCAATCGCGCCGCGCGGGTCCTTGCCCACGAAGCCCAGGTCTTCGGCCAGGCGCAGGTCGTCGAGTTTGATGACCATGCCGTCGGCCTCGTAGCCGAGTTCGTCGCGGCGGTTCTCCCAGGTCTGGACGTAGGCGAGGGTCTCGTCGAGGGTCTCGAAGCGCCGCGCCGCGTCCGTGACCGGGAAGCCGAGCGCCTTGAGCCACTGGAGCAGTTCCCACTGCGTGGCCGGGACTTCGCCGCCCTCGGCATGGACAACCTGATAGACGAGCAGGGTCAGCGGGCGGGCGGCGGTCACGGACGGGTCGAGTTGGCGCAGCGAACCGGCGGCGGTGTTGCGCGGGTTGAGGTAGGTCTTCTCCCCGGCCTCCTGCAGGCGCTGGTTGAGGGCCTCGAAATCTTTGAGGGTAATGAAGACTTCGCCGCGCACAACCAGGTACGATGGAAGTCGAAAGTCAAAAGTTGCAGGTCGATCATTCGAGAACAAAGGTAGATCGCTCAGACTTTGAACGTTCGACTTTTGACCTTCGACCGGAATTTTCAGCGGAATCGCCTTCACTGTCCGCAGATTTGCCGTGATATCCTCGCCGATTTCCCCGTCGCCGCGCGTCGCGCCCTGGACGAAGACGCCGTCGCGGTAGTGCAGGACGACGCTCAGCCCGTCGATCTTCGGCTCGACGACGAAGGCGGCGCGCTCCACACGCGGGTCCAGTTTGCGGATGCGCTCGAACCAGGCGCGGGCGTCGTCCGCGCCGAAGGCGTTGGCCAGGCTGAGAATGGGGCGCGGGTGACGCACCTTCTCGAACTTCTCGGAGGGGGCCGCCCCGGCGCGCTGACTGGGCGAATCGGGCGTCACCCAGTCGGGATGCTCGGCCTCAATCTGGCGCAGTTCGGCCACCAGGCGGTCGAACTCGGCGTCGCTGATGAGCGGCGCGTCGAGGACGTGGTAACGGTAGTTGTGGAAGTGGATTTCCTGTTTGAGTTGTTCGTAGCGCTGACGGAGAGAGTTCTCATCCATGGGCATTCCTTCCTCTCTGGCAAGCGGAAGCGGCGTCTTCGCGGACCTGCAGCCCGGTCAGGTGGACCGGCGAGGGGCCGGGGGCGAAGGCAGGGCGTCCTCGAAACGGGAGGGGATCATGGGAATATTTTCATCCAATTCCATCGCCTCGTCAAACAAGCGACCTGCGCCTGCTCCTCGATAGAGAAACAGACGGTTTTCACTTCCAATTGTCCAGCCGCCCGCTCCGTTTCAGCCAGTAGAACAGCCCTGCACCGGGAGCAATGAGCAGGCCCAGCCCCACCGCCAGCGCCTGGCCGATTTCTTCCCCGGCGCGTTCCAGGACGGCTGCCGGCATCACCTCGTCGGGCCGGTCGGGGAGATAGACGATGCGCACTTCCGCCCCCGGCTCCAGGGGTTCTCCTTCGGGCAATCTCGCCGCGCCCCGTAGACGGGCGGCGACAACCCCCTGTTCCTCTTCGCAGAAGTAGTACACCATGACCACATTGTAGCGGACGGCGTAATTGAAGTCCATCTCCTCCCATTGACTGCCGACGATGGCGGTCGCCTCGCGGCCGCGCAGGTGATAGGGCAACTCCAACGCGACTTGCCCGACAAAGCCGCCCACAATCGCCAGCCCGATGCCGACAAGGAAGATGGACAGCGTCAGCAGCAGGGCGGTCGAGGTCGAAAACGTCGGTTCATCCCACGAGCGGTATGACCGCGCCAGCGGGTTGTTCTGCTGGGATAAGGATTGAGAAGACCCAAATTTCTTCATGATGTTAATTTCAAGGCGCATTATAATTCGATTGGCGCAGTCCTCGGCGTCTTTCTCTCCCTCCCGTCATAGAGAACGCACCGTCTCCGGGTCGCTGCGGCGAGGCAGAGGGCGCCGGTCTTCCTGCCCCTCCGAGCCGATGGAGAAAAATTTCGCCCCCAAACCCATGCCGAAATCCCGCCGGCGTTTTGTCTCCGGCGTGTTCTACATCCTGCTGGCGGTGGCCGTCTTTTTTCTTTTCCTGGCCGCAGGCATCCTTCCGCTCCGGCCGGTGGGAACCGCTTTGGAGACGTGGCAAATCCACACCGGCGAAGGCGGCTGGCAGGAGGTCCGGCTGCCGTTCATCGAAACCATCCGCCCGGAACGCCAAATCCTCGAGTTGCGCGCTTCCTTCCCCGCCGTGGATGCAGACACCCTGGTCATCCCGCGCCAATCGGGCAACACCATCGAAGTGCGCTTGAATGGCCGGTTGATTTATACCCTGGGGGATTTCGCGCAGCCAACGGCCAATTTGTGGAATTACGTCCACCTGGTGCGCCTGCCGGAGCCGCTGCAGGAAGACAACCTGCTCGAAATTCGCATCATCAGCGTATACTACGCCTCCGGCTTGAACTCTGTCCCGTACCTGTGCCGCTACGAAGAATGCGCCGGGCGGGTCGCCCTGCTCAATTGGCTCTACTCCGACGCCCAACATGCCATTGCCGGCGCGGCGTTGATTACCGGCGCGATTCTCGTCGCCATGGCTTTCATCCGCCGCAGGATGACAACCCCGGAGTTCTTCATCGGCTGGGGCTTGCTGCTGGGCGTGTTCTACCTGCTGGACTTTCCCTTCCGCCTGACGACCGGCAGCGTTTCGACCTTTTTGTGGGTCAAGAAAGGCTTCCTGGTCTCCGGCTATCTGGCCTCGGTGGGCTTGTTGTGCGGAATCGAACTGCAATACTGGCAGCGGATTCGCCTCGGCCGCTGGGCGGCCATGGCGGCCTTGGTCATCGCTCTGGCCCTGTGTGCCTCGCCGGACACTTATTCCCTGGCGGCTGTCCAGAACTACGCCAATGTGGGTCTCCTGGTCTCCATGACTGTCGTGGTGGGCATGATTGTCCGAAGCCGGCAAAGGCCATCCTGGCTGTTGTTCCCGGCCACGCTGTTGAGCCTTTCCATCCTGCTCCTGCTGATTACCCTGCCGCTGGGAATCACCTGGCCGCTGATGACGCCGCCGATCTTCATCATCAGCACCATCATGGTCGGCTTCCAATTGATTCTGGAATACAACCAGTTGTTCGGCGAAAACATGCGCTTGCAGCGCGTGGCCAACCTCGACCCGTTGACCGGAGCCCTGAACCGCAACGTCCTGTCCGAGGTGCGCGCCGCCCTCCACGACTATGTGGTCATGATCGACCTGGACGGCTTCAAGGCCGTCAACGACCGCTTCGGACACGCCTTTGGCGACCAGGTCTTGATCGAATTTACCCGCGCCGTCAGGCAGAATCTACGTCAGAACGACCTGGTCATCCGCTTCGGGGGCGACGAGTTCGTCCTGGTGCTGAACGGCTTGTCCAAAACAGAACGGGGGCTTAGCGAAGTGACGGGAATCCTGGAACGCATCCGCAAGGAATACGCGGCGCTGCACACGG
Organism: Chloroflexota bacterium; assembly: GCA_019873655.1. Classification (GTDB taxonomy): domain Bacteria; phylum Chloroflexota; class Anaerolineae; order Anaerolineales; family Villigracilaceae; genus JAFGSI01. Next base: position 61,974 of record JAIOAU010000004.1, read on the forward strand.
AAATCCCGCTGAGTTTTTCGTATGGCATCGCCGCCGTTGAGGGGGACGATATTCAAGAGGCCATCGAAGCCGCGGATGGACAGATGTACCGGATGAAACAGTCCGCGGGGCGGGAGGGGTGAGGTAACGCCATTTTAACGGAACTGGCTTGAGCCAAGAAAACTGCCTGAAAACGCGGCACGTACCCGCCAGTCAAGTGCACGCTGTGTTGGGCTGCCTTGAGCCTAAAGGACTCTGAATCCTCATGGGTAATTTATTATCAATACAAGAATGAATTGTCCAACTCCATACGTTGCAACTCCTAGGGCTAGTAATGTAGCGTGTAGAGTCACGGGTAACTTGAAGAACTTGCTCTCGCGATACTTCTTTCTTACGGCAAGAGCAGCATTAAGCTGTCTTTCCAATTCATTCAGCTTGACTTTCTCAGAAGTTTCGTCATTTGTTCTGAAAACTGTTGCAAGTCGAAGATATGCACGATGGTGTAGTATTCTTTCGATATCCCATTCATTAGATGCTACATCTAGAATATGTTTAATCCCAATGACTGCGAATAAAAGCGAAAATACAAGCAAGAGCAGTGCAAGAACTCCTGATATTTGCAACACCTGTGAAGATGAACTTAAAGTGTTGGCGATCCATACAACCGCGGCCAAAGTGATTGTAGTAGTCCATTTCACAAAATCAGTCAGTGTAGTGAGATAAGTCTTTGAAGCTGTCTGTTCAGCTTCGCCATACTTCTCCAAGACATCCAGAATTTTTTGCTCTAACTCTGTCATGATTCTCTATCTTTCCTTAGGGCAGCCCAACGGTAAAGCTGAGCCGCGCCCACCCGCCGCCGCGAGCAAGACCAACCTGACTGACCGCTGCCCCGCTGGTAGCGCGTCTTGGTTAAAGCGCAAGGGTGGGCGTCGGCTCCAGCGGGTGTTAGCGCGCCATCCAAAAGAATAACCTCATCTGCAACAAGCTTACTCTGCTTCAGCGCCCATGATTACGTTGCGGATTCTCTTTTCCAGACCTTTGGAAACAAACTCCGGGTGAATCCACAAATCCTCTGCAGCTACACCTCCCCCCATACCTCCTGTAATACCTTCTCCCAGCTTTCGCCGCTCGTAGTAAATGCCTGCGCCTTCACCACCATTGCACTCCCAAGCGATTTCATCTAGCTCTGAAAGGAGTTGGTCGAGTGCTTTTTCATCGCATTTGACAAGGTTCACCGGACAAACCAGGTAGATTTGACCTCCCCAATCTCCTTCCATAACAAGATACGCATCGCCTACAGTTCTTGCCTCTTCGAGACCCTGGAGCGGTTTGTATTCTGTGCCTTCGGCAGCAGCAACTATGTGGCGTATTGGGCTATGGTGCTCAGGTATGTCTTTGCATTCGAGCATCTTGTGTTCCTCTGCTTCCTGACTCGTGGATTGGCGCGCTAACTATGGCTTTAACTGCAACCCAACTTCTTAATAGACAGCCAACCCACCATCCTGAGCGCTTGCACGCCAAGGCGCTGAAGGGTGGACTGTCTGCTCACTGAAACCTGAGATTCTTTTTCGATAGCGCGGCTTTCCACTGTCCACAGTATACATACGGATTCCCCTTTTTTCAACAGGGAATTGAGGCTTTCTCTCAGCAATCGCCATCTCCGGACACTATTACTTGGATGCGACGGATTTGTGGACTTCCAGATCGGCCTTTGCTTTATCCAAAGGAAGGTCGCCAATGCCCTTTCTGTGCCGCTTTGTTCCTGTCTATGAAATCAAAGGGTCAGCTGGCCAGTCTGGCATCGTGACTGCAGAAAATGTCGTCCATGGAATATTGGGGCATGTTTGATATCCTTCTATGAGATAAGTCCACCCGCGCCAAAACTCTAGCATGACGAGCCATCTTTCCCCCGCCAACTTTCTACAGACAGGTCTCCAAACCTGTTATAACAGGATGGCAAACGAGTCTTAACAGGATTACAAACGAGTCTTAACAGGATTACAAACGAGTCTTAACAAGATTCCAAAGCAGTTAGAACAGGATTGCCAGCCTCCCCCAAACGCTTCGCATTTGGGGGAGGCGTCCGCAGGATGGGAGGGCAGGCGGAGTCTACTCCTTCTCGAACTTGATCGTCGCCAGCGCCTTCTTGAACTCCTTGCCGGCGTTGAAGCGCGGCAGGACGTTCGTGATATTGCTGGCGCGCACCTCCTCGGCGGTGGCGGCGCCGTCGGCCTCGTTCTTCAGCCAGAAACTGCCGAAATCGCCCAACTCCACGACATTCCCCGCCGCCAGTTCCTGCGGGACGACGGTCAGCAGGGCCTCCAGCACGGCCATCGTGTCGGTGGTGGATACGGTGGAGATTTGCGCAATGCGCTCCGCCATTTTCCGCAGGGTCGTGCGTCCGCTGGAGACGATGGATGGGTAATACTTTTTGGGCGCGGCCGGGTTCGCCGGATTGCCGCGCTCGATAACATTGAATTTCACAGTCATCTTTGCCTCCTCACTATGAAACTATTTGGATTGGCAGGGAGAAATACGCTGGCTCAGATTTCCCCCTGTCTGTACAAAAGTATAACGTAGAGCAGTGGAGAGGTCAAGACATCTCGACCTGCGCGGCCTTCATCCCCTCTCCCAGACGGCCAGGATGGAGCGCCCGAAGGTATAGCGCGTCAGCCAGTCGCTCAGACGGGTCAGCGGCGTCAGGCAACGGTCCCAGAACAGGATTTGCCGGCGGCTGGGCATGGATTGGCGCAGGAGACTGCGATTGGCCAGGGAGAGAAAGAAGCCGAGCGAATCGAGGTAACGCAGCAAGACCAGACGCGTGCGAGGCGGAGCGAGGGCCTGCAGGGTGGAACGCGTGTAGCGGCGGTAGTGGCCGATGGCGCGGTCGAAGGGACTGTAGAGGGCCGGGCAGGCGGGGGCCAGGACGATGAGATGGCCGCCGGGGAACAGGCGGGCCGCCGCCCGCTCGAGTTCGGCGCGGTCGTCTTCAATGTGCTCGAGGACGTCCACGTAGAGGATGGCGTCGAAACGCGCCGAAGCGGGCAGGTCTTGCAACGCGCCGGGGACGGCGCGGCAGCAGGACGGCAGGCTCGAGGTCCGAATGCGCTCCTCGATGCGCGCCAGCAGGCGCGGGTCCGGTTCGAGACACCACCATTCCTGCTCGCGCCCGGAGCAGAGGGCAGCGGTCGTCGCCCCCAGGCCGGCGCCGACCTCCAGCACGCGCCCGGCGAGGTAGGGACGCAGGAAACGGCCAAAGTAAGCCTTCCAGCGCACCGCTTCGGCAAAGATATCCAGTTCACCGCCGAGGTAGGATTGGGCGTTCAGGATTCCCATTTGTCCACCCGCAGCAGGTAGGCCGGGTAATCGGCGGCGGGGATGAACATGCGGGCGCTGCGGTAACTCAACAGCAAGAAGGTCAGCAACGCCAGGAAGAGGAAGGCCTGCGAGGCCAGCAGCGTCAGGCCGATGGCGACGGTCGTCGCCCAACCGGGGATGGCCAGCGGGGTCAGATAGCGGACGTAGAGTAGCGCCAGGAAACCGAGCACGTCCGCGCCCAGGAGGGCCAGGGCGAAGAAGATGAGGCGGGCGTAGACGATTTCGACATAGACCGAAATGGCGCTCAGGCCGTGCAGGACGAGCGGCGTGAGGCTCATGTGCGAGCGGCCGGCATAGCGGCGTCCGCGGTCGGTGGGGATGCTCGTCCAGGGCAGGCCGGCGCGCAGGATGCCGGCGGCAAAGTGGTTCCAAATTTCCTGCAGGTAAACCACCCGCCCCAGGAGCGGAGGCGGAATCAGGCAAAAGTTGCCGAAGGCGATGCTGCGTCCCGTCAGGAGGCGGAAGATGGCCTTGAAGGCCAGGTAGAAGGAACGAAAGACCCAGTTCTCCGAGCGGCGGGCGCGGCGGGCAAAGACGATGATGCCGGGCGTCTGTTCGGCCGCGGCCAGCAAGCGGGGAATGTCCTGGGGGCGGTCTTCGCCGTCGCAGTCCATGACGATGAGCGGAGCCTGGACGCCCATTTCATGGGCATAGGCCAACCCGATGGCGATGGCCCGCTGATGGCCGAGGTTGCGCGTCAGATGCAGCACCTGGACGGCGCGCAGACTGCCCTGCGGGCGGGGCAGCGCCTCGGGCAAGGACGAGGAGCCGTCGTTGACGACCAACAGGTGGAGGGCGAGGCCGTGTTCCTGGCCTACGGCTTGCAATTCCTCGACCAGGCGGGCCAGCGCCTGCCAGTCGTTGTAGAGGGGGGTCAAGATGAAGAGCGTTTTCATGGCGGCACATAGCGGACGACGGCCAGCACCGCCCCGGCCTTTTGCACCTGAAAGAGAATCGGCAGGTCGGGATAAACGGTCAAATCGGCGTCGTAACGGGTGGAAATCAGGGCGTAGAAATCAGATGGAGGGCGTCCTTCTTCGAGGGCGTGATAGACCTGGAGGTCCGGCCGGGCGTAGCGCCAGAAGGTCGTCGGCGGGCCCCAGACAACGACGCGTGCGCCCGGCGGGGCGGAGCGGTTGAGGAAGTCGGCGGCGGCGCGGAAGGAGGTGCCCCAGTAGTCCATTTCGTAGCGGCGGAAAGCGCCGCCCACGCCGCCCGTCAGGCTGTTGTAGTAAATGTACTGATACGGGTGCAGCGAGAGGACGCCGGCCAGGCCGGGCAGGAGGCTCAGGGCGCACAGGGCCGCCCAGGCCGGGCGCGGCAGGCGTTCCCAGAGCGCTTCCAGCGCCCGCCCCGCCAGCAGAAAGAGCGGGGGCAGGAGGAAGAGGAACTGGCGGAAGTTGTCATACAGATAGGCGTTTCCGAACATCGCCGCCGCCAGCGGCAATCCAAACCACAGGAGGACGATCTGCCCCAATTCGGTCTGGGGCCTGCGGCGCGCCGCCTGCCAGAGAAGCAAAACCAGACCGGCCAGGGCCAGCAGGAGCGCCGGTTCGGTCGTCTGCAGGGCCATCAGGGTGGGCAAGTAGGAGGGAGGCGTCTCGTTTCCGGCGTAGTAGCGGCCGGCGAACAACACCTGGCCGGGCCAGGGAAAGGTCAACATGAGGCGGAGGGTGATCAAGAGGCGCAGGAGCGGTTCGCCCCACAGATAGGGCCAGGTCAGGTACATGACAGCAAAGGCGGCCAGGATATAGAGGGCCAGCGGCCAGAGGGCGCGCTGACGGTATTCCCGCCAGGCAAACCAGGCGATCAGCGCCCCGGCCATCCAGCCCAGGACGCGAATCCCGGCGGTCAGGCCGAGGGCGGCGGCCGCGGCCCAGAAGAGCGGCGAGCGCAGCAGGCGGGCCGTCAGTTGCAGGCGCGGCCGCAGGTCATGCGCCCAGAGGGCGGCGCGCAGACGCGGCAGGAAGGGCAGAGCGGTCAGCCCCAGCCAGAGCAGGCAGCCCGAGACGAAGAGCGCCGCCCCCCAGAACTTCGCCAGCCAGGGGCGCAGGTAGAGATCGAGGTCGTGCACGAAGGTCGGGTCGGCCAGGGCGGGGGCGCGCGCCTGCCAGCCTCGGACCACCTGCGCCGTCCCCCAGGCGAGCGCCAGGACTCCCAGCGCCCACAGCAGGGGCAACAGCAGACGCAAGGATGGATGCAAATCGCGCCAATCGGCGCGTCCATCGAGCGGACGCGGCGACGTCCCGGCGAAAGACAGCGCCGCGGCGAGCGAATCTCTCCAGCGCAGGCCGAAATACACCGTCAGAATGAAACCGGTCAAGGACGGGATGTCGCGTTCGTTGATGAACGCGTGTCCCCACAGCAAGGGCTGGAGGGCGAACAAGAGCGCCGCGCCGAAGGCCGGCCAGGGTTTCAGCCAGCGCCGCGCCAGGGCGTACATCCCCAGGACGCCGGCCTGAAAGGTCAGGAAGGTCAGGCCGTGCGCCACATCGGAAAGATACGCATGGGGAAACAGGCGGCCGAGCAGCAGGCACAGCATCCAGACCCAGGCGCCGTAGTGGCGCAGGGTCGGGTCGCTGTAGGGCAGGGGCGGTCGTCCAGAAAAGAGCGCCTGGTAGGCCGAGAGGGCCTCGCGCCCATACTGGAAGAAGTTGTATTCGTCCCAACCCTCGCCGTAATCGGTCAGGACGAGCAAGCCGACGACGAGGCTCAGGAGAACGAACAGGCTCAACCAGAAAGGGGGCGCGTGCAGGAGAGCGCCCCCTCGCCGCGGCGACCGGTCAGCCGTTCCATCCATAGAGACACAGAGGAGCGATCAGGAGGCCGCTTTCTTTTTGCGCAGGTAGAGGAACAGGCCCACGCCGCCGGCGATGACGACCACGATCAGGCACAGGCAGAACAAGCCGCCGACCACCCACCAGACCCAGTCGTTGTTGCTGAGCGAACTCTCGGCCTGGATGCGATTCATGCCGCCGACGTTGAGGTTCCAGGTCAGGGTCCGGCCGTCCACCGCGTGGGCGTTATGCGAGGTGATTCGGCCGGGCATCGTCACTTTCCAGATCATGCTGATGGACGAGCCCAATCCTCCACCGCCGCTCAGGTCGAGGGAAACGTCGTAATACAAGACGTTATTCACGACCTCCAAGCGGTTGACCGTGATTTCCTGAGCGGTGTAAATCGAGCGCAATTGCTGCAAATCGGTGAAGGGCATTTCGGCGATGCACCAGGTCTCGCTGCCGCGCTGTTCCTGGCGGATGACCGTGTTGGGCGGGAAGTCGCTGCTCGAATCGGCCCACATCTCCTGACAGAAGGCGTCGGGGTTCGAAACGCCGCTCGACATCATCTCCATTTCATCAGCCGTGAATCCAATCATCAGCGACACCGAGCCGTTCTGATTCGGTCGAATCGTGGTGTCGTATTCAATCGAACAACCGGCCAGGAGCAAAGCCAGCAGGACGACCGCGGCCGCGAGCAAGAATTTATTGCGCATTTTGAGCCTCCTTTTTCGGGAACCAATCACAACGAGACGGCCTGCCTGGCGGGCCATCTCGCTCCATTAAGTTTTCTTGCGCAGATAGATCACCAGACCAACGACACCGGCCGTCAGCAGGACGCCCAGGCACAGACAACACAAGGCCCCGACCAGCCACCAAACCCATTCGGAGGGTTGAGTCGAACTGGTAGCCAGAATGATGTTCCGCCCGTTTTCGTCGAGGCGCCAGGTCAGGGTGCGGCCGGCGCGGGCGTCTGCATTCGTGACCGAGACCGCCCCCGGCGTGGTCAGGCGAAAGACCGCTTCGATAGGATAGGAACTCTGGTCTTGCAAGCCCTCCAGGTCCCAGGTCAGGTCGCAGTAGAAGGTCTCGTTGACGATCTCCAGCCGGTCAACGTCCATGCTGAGGACATCTTCATAAACATCCTTCAACTGTCTCAAATTGGAGAAAGGCACATCCACGAGACACCAGATTTGGGCGCCGCGCCTTTCGACGCGAAGGGTTGCGCCGGGAGGCAAGTCTTCGGCGATGCGTTCTTCATACCAGATGTCTTCGCAGAAAGCCATCGCCGAGACCGGTTCATCCCACCAGTCCTCCAATTCTTCGGCGGTGTAACCGATTTCGACGCGCAAATTCCCGCTGCCATTCGCCTGGACATTCGTGTTGAAGTTCAAATTGCAGGCGCTCAAGGCCAGAGCAAGAAGGAGACCGCCCACCCACCAGAGTTTTCGCTTGTGCATGGTCTTTTTCCTTTCGAATCCTTTTCTTGTATTGTATAGGCACTCGGCGCAGAAAACAACACCCCCAGGCGAGGATTTTTCAGGGCGCGTAGCCGTGCGGATGGGCGCGGTGCCACTCCCAGGCCGAGGCGACGATGTCGGCCAGGTCGGGGTGACGGGGCTCCCAGCCGAGTTCGCGGCGGATGCGGTCGGAGCAGGCGACCAGGCGCGGGGCGTCGCCGGGGCGGCGCGGGCGCTCGATGGCCGGGATCGGGTGTCCGGTCACGCGGCGGGCGGTCTCGATGACCTGCCGGACGGAGTAACCGGCCCCGTTGCCGAGGTTGTAGATCAGCCGGTCGCGCTCGCCGAGGGCGTCCAGGGCGAGGAGGTGCGCCGAGACGAGGTCGGCGATGTGAATGTAATCGCGGATGCAGGTGCCGTCGGGGGTGGGATAGTCGCTGCCGTAGATGACCGCCGCTTCGCGCTGGCCGAGCGCCACCTGGAGGACGTTGGGGATGATGTGCGATTCGGGACGATGGGCCTCGCCGCGGCCGGGCAGCGCGCCGGCGGCGTTGAAGTAGCGCAGGGCGGCGTAGCGCAGGCCGTGGACGCGACGGTACCATTCCAGGGCCTGCTCGACAGCCAGTTTGGTGAAGCCGTAGACGTTGGCCGGCGCGAGAGGGGAGTCCTCGGTGAGCGGTTCGTCGCTCGAAGCGTAGACGGCGGCGGTCGAGGACAGCACGAAACGCCCCACGCCGGCGCGCCAGGCCGCCTCGATGAGCGCCAGCGAGTTGGCCAGGTTGTTGCGCAGGAACTTGCCCGGGTCCTTCATGCTCTCGCCCGCTTCGATGAAGGCGGCAAAGTGCATCACGGCATCGTAGCGTTCGGCGCCCAGGGCCTGGGCGAGCGCCTCTGCGTCGGCCAGGTCGGCGTGGATGAAACGCGCGCCTTCGGGAACGGCCTGCCGATGGCCGGTGACCAGCGAATCGTAAACGGTCACGGCATGACCGGCGTCCAGCAATGCCTGGGCGGCGGCCGAACCGATGTATCCGGCCCCGCCTGTGACAAAAATGTTCATAGTCGCTCCAAACAGTTCAATTTTGCGGCGCTCCGCCTTCCAGGCGAGGCGCCCGCCGGTGCCAGTCGGCGACTTGCTGATAGGCGTGCGCCGCGAGCAGAAGCAAGTCCTCGCGGAAGGGCGCGGCCATCAACTGCATGGACAGCGGCAGTCCCTGGTCATCGAAACCGACCGGGAAGGCCAGCCCCGGCACGCCGGCCAGGTTGGCAGGCAGGGTGTAGATATCTTCCAGGTACATGGAGAGCGGGTCGTCGCGGTGCGCGCCGAGGGGAAAAGCCGTGGTCGGGGCGACGGGGGCCGCGATCAGGTCGACGCGCTCGAAAGCGGCCTCGAAGTCGCGGCGGATGAGCGTGCGCACCTTCTGCGCCTGGGCGTAGTAGGCCTCGTAATAGCCGCGCGAGAGGGCATACGTCCCCAGCATGATGCGCCGCTCGACCTCGGCCCCGAACCGCTGGCCGCGCGTGCGGGCCATGACTTCCTGGGGCGAGGCGCCGGCCAGGCGCGGCCCGTAGCGGATGCCGTCGTAGCGGGCCAGGTTGGCGGAGGCCTCCGCCGGGGCCAGGATGTAATAGACCGGCAGGGCGTATTCGGTGTGCGGCAGGCGGATCGGGCAGACCTCCGCCCCCAGGCCGGCCAGCGCCTCGACGGCGGCGCGCACGCCCGCCTCGACCTCGGGCTGGATGCCGGCCACGAAGTATTCGTCCGGGACGCCGATTCGCAAGCCGCGCAGCGGCCGGGACGTGGAGGCCGCCTCGAGGTCGGGCAAGGTCAGCGGCAGGTCAGCGGAGGTCGAATCCAGCGGGTCGCGGCCGGCCAGGAGGGCGAAGAGCAGGGCGGCGTCTTCCGCAGTCCGGGCCAACGGGCCGACGCAGTCGAGAGACGAACCATAGGCGATCAGCCCGTAGCGCGAGACGCGCCCGTAGGTCGGCTTCAGGCCGGTCAGGCCGCAGAAGGCCGCCGGCTGGCGGACCGAGCCGCCGGTGTCGCTGCCCAGGGCGGCCGGGACGAGGCGGGCGGCGACGGCCGCGGCGCTGCCGCCCGAGGAGCCGCCCGGGACGCGGTCAAGCGCCCAGGGGTTGCGGGTCGGCCCGTAGGCCGAGTTTTCGGTCGAGGAGCCCATCGCGAACTCATCGGTGTTGGTCTTGCCAATCACGATCGCCCCGGCTTCCTGCAAACGCCGCACCGCCGTGGCCGTGAACGGCGGGAGGAAACCCTCCAGGATTTTCGAACCGGCCGTGCAGGGCATGCCCTCCACGACCAGGACATCCTTGACGGCCATTGGAACGCCGAGCAGGGGGGGCAGGTCATCGGCCGAACGCCGCGCGGCGCGCAGACGCCGGTCGGCCCTTTCGGCTTCGGCCAGGGCGCGCTCGGCCGCTACGTAGAGGAAGGCGTGGAGCAGGGGATCGAGCCGCGCGATGCGTTCCAGGCAGGCGCGCGTCGCCTCGCCGGCGCTCAGGTCGCCGCGGCGCAGCGCCCGGCGCAGGTCGGCGAGGGTCAACTCGAATACTTCCATTATTCCCCCTCGAAGACCGGCGGAATGCGGAACTGTCCGGCTTCGACCTCTGGAGCGTTCTTCAACAACGCCTCCGACGACAGGCCGGGGCGGGCCTCGTCGGGGCGCAGCGGAGCGGCGGTCAGCGGGCCGAGGGCGGGCAGAACGCCGCTCGTATCCACCTCGCGCAGGCGGGCCATGTGGTCGAGGATGGAAGACAGTTGCCGGCTGTAGCGCTCGAGCGCTTCCTCGTCCAGTTCGAGGCGGGCCAGAAGGGCGATGTGACGGACTTCTTCGATCGAAAGAGGCATAATCCGATTATACGTGAAAACAGCGCGCTCAGCGCCAGGCGGCGGCGTACCAGCGCAAATACTCTTCCAGGTGGGCGCTCCAGTAGGCTTCGTCGTGAGCGCCCTGGTTGAGACGCCACTCGTGCGGCAGGTCGGCGGCGTCCAGCAATTCTTCCAGCCAGAGGGCCTGCGGCAGACCGGCGTCGTTCTGACCGATGTCCACGTAGAGGCGCAGGGGCAGGTCGGCGGGCAGAGCGGCCAACCGCTCGGCGACATGGTTGGCGTCGCGGCCGAAGATGATCGGCGAGTGGGCGCCAATGGCAGCGAACAGGTCGGGGCGGGTCAGGCCGAGGTGCAGCGCCCAGCCCGCGCCGCGCGACAGGCCGCCGACGGCGCGCGCCTCCCGCCCGGGCAGGACGCGGTAGGTCGCCTCGACAGCCGGCAACAGGTCGGCGATCAGCGCCTGGCCGAAGCCGCTCTCGGGCGGCTCGGTCCAGGTCGGATCGTAGGGCAGGACGATCAGCAGGGGAGGAATCTCGCCGTCTGCAATCAGGCGGTCGGCCGTAGAGGCGACGCCGAGGCGCGCCCACTGAGTCTCATCGTAATACAGGCCGTGCAGCAAAAAGAGGACCGGATAGCGGGCGGACCTCTGACTGGCATAACAGGGCGGCAGATAGACCTGATAGCGCATCTCGCGGCCCAGCGCCGGCGACTCCAGACGGCCGCTCACGAGGCGGCCGGGCAGGCGGCAAGGAGCCGGCGCGGTGGACGAGGGCGCGGGGGCGAGCGTCGGCGAAGGGGAGGGGACTGCCGAAGGCGTGGAGGAAGGGCGGGGAACGGGCGAAGGCGAAGGGGTCGGAGAGACGGCCGGGGCGCAGGCGACCATGCCGGCGATGAGAAGCAGCAGGAGCGCGGCCGGACGAAGAGGCGGCTTGCGGCGTTCAGAGAGCCGTGCTTGACGAAGGCGCATACTTCGCATTATACTCACCTGGCGCCCGGGGTGTAGCGCAGATGGCCAGCGCGCCACGTTTGGGACGTGGAGGTCGGCGGTTCGACCCCGCCCACCCCGACTCCGCCGCCGAGGTCGCCGCGCCTCGGCGGTTGGCTTGCCAGGCGATTCGCAGGCCAGCAAAAACGCAGTAAAATATTTACGGAGGAAGTCTATGCCGAAACCCAAAGCCGATGGCGTCGTAGAAGCCGTCCGTTACGACAACGAGGGAAAGATTGCGCTGGCGCGCCTGTACGAGCGGCATGGGGCGACCTGGTCGGATGTGGTTTTGATTGCGCGCCCCGAACTCATCCGCCGCCTCCAGCAAGGCCAGCGCATCTTCGCCGGCCGGCGCAAGCCCTACCTGGGCGGCATGTTCGAAATCGGGAAGCGCCTGGTCTGCCTGGAACAGAACGGCCGCCAGGCCGTGGTCACCGAGGGCCAGACGGGCGAGCGCGACGAACTGCCCGACGTGCCGGTGTTCTGACCCCCGCCGCCGCGCCGAGCGAGGGGCAGGAGGAGTGCGATGAAAATCATTGATAAGACCCCGTTCATCTCCGAGAACGGCGAAATCAGCCTGGTAGACCGGGCCAAAGCCACCTTGAAATATGGCCCGGACTGGTATTCCGAAGTCCAGGCGCAACAACAACTCCTGCCCGTCCTCAGCCAAACGCTGGAACGCAATTACACCCTGCTGCGCAACGTCATCCCGCCGGGGTTGGGGGCGATGATTCCCTTCATCCTGGTGGGGCCGCCCGGCGTCTTCGTCATGTATGTGACCCATTTGCGGGGCGTTTTCCGCGCTAAGGGCGATCAATGGGGCACGATTTCGGGCAACACCTTCAAGCCCGTCACCCCCAACCTGTTGAATGTCACCGCCCGTATGGCGCGCGCCGTGCAGGTCTATCTCAAACGGCAGGGATACGAGGAACAGAATGTAGAAGCGGTGCTGCTGTGCGCCGACCCCGGCATGCATGTGGACAGTCAGCGCCCGATCGTGCGCGTTGTCATGCGCGACGCCCTGGAACGTTTTCTGATCTCCCTCGGCCAGGGACGGGTGGTCCTGACCCCCGAGCGCGCCAGCCGGCTGGTCGAGCACCTGCTCAAGCCGCGCCCGGCGCAGACCGCCGAGACGCCCACCCCGGCCCAGGCCGCGGCCGAAGACCCGTACGTGCCGGCCTTTGCCCTGCCCGAAACCGAAACCCAGAACGAAGCCGCCCCCGAAACGACTGCCGACTGGTTGAAACGCCTCTCGGCGGACGAGGCGCGCCGGGAGACGCCGCCGGTCAGCAGTCTGCTGCAAGAAGCCGCGCCCCAGCCGCCGAGCGTCCGTCCGCCAGCAGCCCAACCCCGGCCCCGGCCGCGCCCCGCCCCGGCCCGCAAACGCGGCCTGACGCCGGTCCAGTGGGCCATCCTGGCCGCCATTGGACTGATCGAAGTCTGCGCGCTGATGGGGTTTGCGTATATTCTCTTCTCCATGTCCCGCTGAGCGGGCAATCATGAAACCGCCCTTCCTCTCGATCATCATCCCAGCGCACAACGAAGAGACGCGCCTGCCCCGCGCCCTGGGGCAGGTCTTTGCCTTCCTGGAAACGCAGCCCTATGCCAGCGAGGTGCTCGTGGTCGAGAACGCCAGCCGCGACCGGACGCTGGTCATCGCCCAGCGTTTCGCCGCCGCTTTTCCGACGCTGCGCGTCCTGCACGAGGATCTGGCGGGCAAAGGACGGGCCGTGCGGCGCGGCATGCTGGAGGCGCGCGGCGAATACCGCTTCTTCTGCGACACCGACTTTTCCATGCCGGTCGAACAAATCAGCCGCTTCCTGCCGCCCGCCGTCCAGGCCGACATCGTCATCGCCTCGCGCGAGGCCCCCGGCGCCGTCCGCTACGGCGAGCCGCATTACCGCCACCTGACCGGCCGGGTCTTCAACGCCCTGATTCGCTGGCTGGCCCTGCCCGGCCTGCAGGATACGCAATGCGGCTTCAAATGTTTCCGGGCGGCCGTCGCCGAGGACGTGTTTCGTTTCCAGACCATCATGGGCTGGTCGTTCGACGTAGAAATCCTGTACATCGCCCGCCGGCGCGGCTACACCATCCGCGAATTGGGCATCCCCTGGCACTTCAACGCCGACAGCCGCGTCAGCGTGCTGCGCGATTCCTGGCGCATGTTCCTCGACATCCTCTCGATCCGCCAGAAGGCCCGGCGAGGCGTCTATGACCCCCCTGCATGACGGCTGGCCCGAATTCCCTGACCTGACCTTCGAGGAGGAATTCTGGCGAAACGGGCTGCGGCGCGTGGCCGGGATTGACGAGGCCGGGCGCGGCGCCCTGGCCGGACCGGTCTGCGCCGCGGCGGTCATCCTGCCGCCCGATTCCGCCGCCGCGCAGGCGCTCTCCGGCGTGCGCGATTCCAAGCAGATGACTCCCGCCGAGCGGGAGGCGTGGGCGCCGCGCATCCGGGAGACGGCCCTGGCCTGGGGCGTGGGATTCGCTTCGGCGGAGGAGATCGACGCCCTGGGCATCCTCGCCGCCACCCGCCTGGCCGCCGCCCGGGCGCTGGAGGGACTCGCCGCCGAAGCCCTGCTGACCGACTACCTGCTCCTGCCCGAAATCGCCCTGCCGCAGACCGCCCTGGTCAAAGGCGACCGGCGCAGCCTGAGCGTGGCGGCGGCGTCGGTGCTGGCCAAGACCGCCCGCGACGACCGGATGCGCGAACTCGACGGGCGGTACCCCGTCTACGGGTTTGCCCGCCACAAGGGGTACGGCACGCCCGCCCACCGGTCCGCTCTGGCGCGGTGGGGGAGGTGCGAGATTCACCGGAAGACGTTCACCATCCCCCCGCCGTGAATCCACTGCTCCAGGAAACTTCCCGGAGCAGTGTTTGTCATGGGCCGGAAGAGAGTTTGTCCACTTCGGCCTGCAAGGCTTCCTTGACCGCTTCGAAATCGCGGTTGTGCGCGTTGCAATACGCATTGATGTGCATGGACGGGTCGGGCATGGGACCGCCGATGACCCGTTCGATGGTCGCCTGCGGCAGACCTAAGTTCAGCAGGTCTTGAAAGGTGGTTCGGCCGCGGATGACTGCTGCTCCGCCCCCGCCGCCAGATTGGCCGTGTCCTCTCCCACTCCCGCCCCCGCCAGCAAATTCGTCGCTTTGTCTCCCATTTCCGCCCCCGTCGGCAGTTTCGCTGCTTCCCCTCCCATGTCCGCCCCCGCCGCCCTCCGTGTTCCAGTAACCCAGGGCGGAGGAGAGCGCAATCCCCCCGAATATGACCACCAGGATAATGACGCCCAAGATTTTGGAGTTCAGTTTCATTTGACGCCTCCCGCAGAAAAGATGACGGTCTCTTTGACCGGGCAGCAGGCTTCAGAGGTGCATTCCAGGCAGGAAATGCACTGGTGGTCGCGGACGACGCTCTTCTCACTGACCGGGATGTTCATCGGACAGCGGATGTCGCACGCGCCGTCGGCGCGGCAGGCGGCGGCCACGCGGCGAATCTTGAAGACGCGGAACAGGTTGGTCAGCCCCAGCACCGCCCCATAGGGACAGGCATACTTGCACCAGGGACGTTCCACGAACAGGCTCAACAGGAGGGTGAGTCCCAGGATGACCAGGGCGGTGACGGTCACCTCGCCGGTCCAGAAATTGAAGAGGGCATAGTAGGGGTCGTAATTCTGGAAGAGCAGTTTTCCGCTGTTGATGGTGATATACAGAACCCAGGCCAGCACGCCATAGCGGGCATAACGCAGCACTTGATCCAGGCCGGCGGGGATGAAATGATTGTAGCGCTTGCTCTTGAACAGCCTGCGCCCCAGTTTTCCCACCCATTCCTGAACCGTCCCCAACGGGCAAACCCAGCCGCAGAAGACCGGTCCGAACAGAACGGCCAGGACGAAAACGAGGGTCATCAGGACGAAAGACGATTCCCGGACTTTCTGGATGAAGGTTCCCTGCGTGATGAATTTATAGAGCGTCTCCACCCCGCCGAAAGGACAGACGGCGTGCAGGGTGACGTTGGGCAGGAAGGAGAGACCCGCGCCGCTTTCGCTCAACGTATGATTGATTGCAAGGAGCGCAATCAGAGCGAAGAAAAAGAATTGCAGGAGGGCGCGCGGCCAGATACTGCGCTTGCGGAAGAGTCGGATTCGAGGGAGTTTCATGGTTATACCGCCTCAAGAGAAGGTATTCTGTGACGGTCACTTTTCAAGTGACCGTCACAGAATCGAACATGATTACGGTCGGCCGCCGTGATAGCCATTCCCGCCGGCAGACGCCTGGTTGAGGGCGTCCGCGTAGGCCTCGGGGGTCAGGTATTGCGGCTGATAGATTTCGCCCGTCTGTCTTTCGAGCGTGGAGGTAAAGGCCGCCAGGTGGTTGAAAGAACCGGAGAGCAGGTTCTCGAAAACGAAGCGGACATCGTCCGGCAGGTCGCTCTGCAGACGGGCTTGCAGGTCGAGGATGTCTATCTCTTCGATGGCCGCGCCGACTTTGAGCGCCTCAGCCAAACTCTGACTGCCCTGGGCGGTCAACCGATCATAGAGCGCCTGCAGGTCGGGGTTGACAAACTGACCGGCTCCGAGGTTCGCCGCCGGGTCTGCAAGCCCATAAGTTTCGAGCAGGGATTTGACCATGTCGGCGTGGGTCTGTTCGCTTTCGGCAATGTTCTGAAAGATCTGCACGCCCCACCGGTCATACAGAAAAACGTAGACATCATGCGCCAGTTTTTCTTCTTCCCGCATATAGGTCAGGCTTGCTTCCAGAGTCGACGCGCCAGCGGAGGCTTCGACGACAGTCGTCCCGGAGATTGCGCTGACTTCGGCGACCGGGGCGACCTGATCGGCGTCGACGGCAACAGGCTGGGGTTGAGCGCTGCACGCGGCCAGCCCAAGGAGGGTCAACAACAAGGGGAATATCGAGAGTTTCTTCATGGTTCGTTCCTTTCATCACTAAAAGTTGCGTTAAATATAACCACTGAACTTAAAGCATGGCTTGAGAAAATATGAAGATTGGGTAAAGAAAAAGGCTGTCTGAAGCGACAGCCTTTTACACATAGAACAGCCTCTATCAACGCGCTGCCGCCCGCCGGTCGGCCAGGCGCAGGAAGAATTTGTAGATTTCCTCCGAGACGGCCGGAATGAGCGCCAGGCCGATCACGATCAGCCACTCGCGTCCATTCATGAAGTGGGTATTGAAGATCGGCTGCAAGAACGGCACGGCGCAGACAGCGATGAGCAGGACAATCGAAAGCCCCACCGCGTACTGCATCCACTTGTTCGAGAAGACGCCAATGCGGAAGAGCGACGCCTTTTCGGAGCGGACGGTGTAGGCGCGGAAGAGTTCGCACAGCGAGAGGGTGACGAAGGCCATCGTCTCGGCGGTCTGCACGTCCACGCCGCGCCAGTCGTGCTGGATGAGGCCGAGGATGGGGTTGACGCCCGCCGGCAGGGACTGGTCGATGTGCCAGTAGAGGCCCAGACCGAAGGCAAACAGCACGGCAAAGGTCTGCGTGACCGTCTGGAGGAGGATGCCGACGCGCATCGGCCCGTGGATGACCGGTTCGTTCTTGGGGCGCGGCGGTTGTTCCATGATGTCGGGGTCGCCTTTCTCCATCGCCAGGGCCAGGGCCGGCGCGCCGTCGGTGACCAGGTTGAGCCACAGCAGTTGAATGGCCGTCAGGGGGGCGGGCAGGCCGGCCAGGGTCGCCAGGAAGATGATCATGATCTCGGCGACGTTGCTGGAGAGCAGGAAATAGACGAATTTGCGGATGTTCGAGTAGATGATGCGCCCCTGCTCGACGGCGGCCACGATGCTGGCATAGTTGTCGTCGGTCAGCACCATGTCGGCGGTTTCTTTGGCGACGTCGGTGCCGGTGATGCCCATCGCCACGCCGATGTCGGCGCGCTTGATGGCCGGGGCGTCGTTGACGCCGTCGCCGGTCATCGCCACGACCTCATCATTGGCCTGCAGGGCGTCCACGATGCGCATCTTGTGTTCGGGCGAGACGCGGGCGAAGACGTCGGTCTCTTCGATGACCTGTTTGAGGTCGTCATCCGAGAGGCGGTCCACCTCGGCGCCGGTGAGCACCTTGCTGGTCGGGCGCAGCAGGCCGATCGATTCGGCGATCGCCCGCGCCGTGTTCGGGTAGTCGCCGGTGATCATCACGGTGCGAATGCCGGCGCGTTTGGCCTTCTCCAGCGCCGGGCGCACTTCGGTGCGCGCCGGGTCGATCATCCCGATCAGGCCGACGAAGACCAGGTCGCGTTCCAACTCGTCCACCTTCAAATCGGTTTCGGGGACGTCGCGCTCCACCCGTCCGGCCATCGCCAGGACGCGCAGGGCGTCGCGGGTCATGGCGTCGTTGGCGGCCAGGATGCGCTGGCGGGTCGCCTCGTCGAGGGGGCGGGGCTGGTCGTCCATGCCCAGGTACTGGGTGCACAAGTCCAGAATCAGGTCGGGCGCGCCCTTGACGGCGATCACATCCCAGCCTTTGTACTGGTCGTTGTAGAACGGCGAGATGTCTTCCGGCTGGGGATTTTCGACACTGTGGACAGTGATCATGCGCTTGCGTTCGGAATCGAACGGCACCTCGCTTTCGCGCGGGTACGCCTCGACGATCTCGCCCGACCAGGCGCCTGCTTTGGCCGCCGCGACGATCAACGCGCCCTCGGTCGGGTCGCCGACGACGCGGTAGGTTTTTTCGGTCTCCTTCTCGCCGGTGATTTCCAACTGGGCGTCGTTGTTGAGGACGCCCACCCAAAGCGTCGTCAGGATGGCGGGATAGTCCTTCAAGTCCACCACTTTGCCGTCCACGCGGAAGTCGCCGATCGGCGCGTAGCCCGTGCCGGTGACGTCAACGAACTGCCCGTCGGCCCAGATACGGGTGACGGTCATCTCGTTCTGGGTCAGGGTGCCGGTCTTATCGGAGCAGATGACGGTGGCCGAGCCGAGCGTCTCGACCGAGGACAGTTTGCGGATGAGGGCGTGGCGTTTGACCATCTCGGCCATGCCGAGCGCCAGGCTGATGGTCACCACCGCCGGCAGGCCCTCCGGCACGGCGGCAATCGCCAGGCTGATGGCGATGATGAAGACGTTGGTGATGTCTTTGGCGAAGGTCTTGAAGTAGTCCAGCGGGGCGCTGAAGAGGAGGCGGATGTCGGTGTAGTTGATGAGCGCCACCACGAAGACGACCGCCACCAGGATGAGGGCGGCGATGGAAAGCAGGCGGCCGAGTTGGTCGAGACGGCGCTGAAGCGGCGTCTCCTCTTCTTCGACCGATTGCAGCATGTCGGCGATCAGACCGAGTTGGGTGCGCATGCCGGTCGCCACCACCACGCCGCGGCCGCGCCCGTAGGAGACGGTCGTCCCCATGAAGGCGGTGTTCTTGCGGTCGCCGAGGGGCACGTTCTTGTCGAGCACGGTGGCGGCGTTCTTCTGGACGGGGAGCGATTCGCCGGTCAGCGAGGCCTCTTCGATGCGCAGGTTGACCGCCTCGAGCAGGCGCACGTCGGCGGGGACGAAGTTGCCGGCCTCGAGGAAGACGATGTCGCCCGGGACGAGTTCGCGGGCCGGGATAGTGACGCGGCGGCCGTCCCGCAGGACCTGCGCTTCGGGGGCGGCCAATTTCTTGAGCGCCTGCAGCGCCTGGGCGGCGCGCCGTTCCTGGATGATGCCCAGGGCAGCATTCAAGACCACGATCGCAAGGATCGCGCCGGCTTCGATGAATTCCGCCGTCTCGCCGGTGTGGCGGTATTCATTCCAGCCGATCAGGGCAGAGATGATCGAGGCCACGATCAACAGCCAGACGACGAAACTGTTGATCTGATCCCACAGCATGGACAGGAAACCCGCCTGCGGCTTTTCGGTCAACTGGTTGGGACCGTATTGCGCCAAGCGGACTTTGGCCTCGGCGCTGCTCAGACCATCTTCCTGCACGTGCAGGTGTTCGAGCACTTCTTCGGCAGAGAGACTGTGCCAGTCCTCTTGAGCAGGAGAGGGCTGGTTTTGGACAGGTTTGTTCATCAATGGTTACTCCAAAGGGCAAGAGGATACACACAAAGGCGGCGGCGCGTCCTTTGTGCAACAGACTCAGTCGGGTTCGATGCGCGTCCCGTCGGCCAGGACGCCGTTCTTGGGGATGACGACAATGCCGTCCTGAACGAACCAGTTTTCGCGGGCGATTTCCGTCCCCGGCGGGAAGGGGCGGATGACCACATTCGCCCCGATGCGGGCGTTCTTGTCGATGATGGCGCCCTCGATGTGACAGTTCGGCCCGATGCCAATCGGCGGCTCGCCGGGCATTTCGGAGGGATAGTAATCGGCCCCCATCAGGATGCTGTCGCGGATGACCGTCCCGGAGGCGATGACCGAGCGGATGCCGACCACCGAGCGGCGAATCTCGGCCTTCCGAATCAGGCAACCCTCGGCCAACAGCACATCTTTGAGCAGGCTGTCTTCGACCGTCGAGCCGGGCAGGAAGCGGGCGTGACTGTAGATGGGATGCTGCGGATCGTAGAAATTGAACGGCGGGTCGGCAAGGGTCAGGGCCAGGTTGGTCTCGTAGAAGGAGCGAATCGTCCCGATGTCGGCCCAGTAGCCATCGAAGGCATACCCAAACACTTTGTGGGTGTGGATGGCGTGCGGGATGATGTCCGAACCGAAATCGTCGAAGGTGGGATTGGCCGTCAGCAAATCGATGAGCACGTCGGTGTTGAACAAGTAGATGCCCATCGAGCCGAGGAACGGACGGGCCTCATCCGCCCGGCTGACGAAGCGCGCCTGGACGGCCGGGTCCTTGGGCTTCTCGACGAAATCCACAATCTGCCCGTCCTGGCCGCATTTCAGAATGCCGAAGCGGGGCGCGTCTTCACGTTTGACCGGCTGGACGGCGACGGTGATGTCGGCCCCTTTCTCCCAGTGATACTCGGCCATCGGAGCGTAATCCATGCGATACAGATGGTCGCCGGCCAGGATGAGGACATACTTGGCCCGCGCCGAGCGAATCTGGAACAACTGCTTGCGGACGGCGTCGGCCGTGCCCTGGTACCAGTCGGCCGATTCGGGCGTCTGCTCGGCCGCCAGGATTTCGACGAAGCCGGTGTGGAAGGCGTCGAAATGATAGGTCTGGGTGATGTGGCGGTGGAGGGAGTGCGAGTTGAACTGCGTCAGGATATCGATCCGATAAATGCCGGAATTGATGCAATTGCTGATCGGAATATCGATCAAACGATACTTGCCGGCCATCGGGACGGCCGGTTTGGAGCGCAATTTGGTCAACGGATAGAGCCGCTGGCCGCGGCCGCCGCCGAGGATGACCGCCAGGATGTCATTCATGCTGGGCATGGTTCATCTCCATATCGCCGAATCCGGAACATGGCCTTATTTTATCCCATGCCGCCCGAAACAGGCAGACGTTTACGATTTTGTACGGCGGCTGAAAATGCGCCGCACGGCGCGCAGGAAGACGGCCAGCCCATACCCCAGGAACAGAAGGATGTCCAGCGCCACCAAGATCGCATAGAGTTTGAACGTCATGCTCTTTCTCTCCTTCCACAAGAAAAACAAGACCGCCGATAAGGCGGTCTCGCAGACGCTCAATCGCGCGCCGGCCACCGGGAGATTGCCTCAAGCCCCAGAATCGAAGGGCGCTCCGTCCTGACGATAGCCGGACCCGCCCGCAGGCGGCTGCTACTCCCCGTCGAAGGGAATTTTGATATAATGCCGAAGGTGGGAGTCGAACCCACACGGGCGCTAGGCCCTCGCGATTTTGAGTCGCGCGCGTCTGCCAGTTCCGCCACTCCGGCTTGTAGGCCAAGTCCTACGGCGCGCAAATTTTACCACAAACTCAGGTCTCCATGAAACTCGGCATCATCGGTTTCCCCCAATCCGGCAAGACCACCATCTTCAACGCCCTGACGCGCGGCCACGCGCCGACCACCGCCTCGGCCGGCCGAATCGAAGTCCACACCGCCGTGGTGGACGTCCCCGACCCGCGCGTCGACGCCCTGGCGGCCATCTTCAAGCCGCGCAAGACCATCTACGCCAAAGTCACCTACGCCGACATCGCCGGCCTGGAGGGCGGCGCGGCCAAGAGCGGCATCGCCGGCCCCCTGCTCAACCAGTTGACGCAGATGGACGGCCTCATCCACGTGGTGCGCTGTTTCCCGGACGAAAACGTCCCCCATCCCTTCGGCAGCGTGGACCCCCAGCGCGACATCGACTCGATGAACGCCGAACTGATGCTCAACGACCTGATCGCCGTGGAGCGCAAACTGGAGCGTCTCGCCGAGGAGCGCAAGAAGGGCGGCACGGACAAGGTTCTCAACGAACGCCAGACGGCGCTCTTCACCCGCCTGCACGAGACGCTGGCCGCCGAGAAACCCCTGCGCGGGGTAGAAATCTCGGCCGAGGAAGAGAAATTCCTCTCCGGCTTCGGCCTGCTGACGCGCAAACCGCTGCTCGTGCTGTTGAACCTCGGCGAGGGGCAGTCCGCCCCCGATCTCGCCCCGAGCGCAGCCGAGGGGGGCCGCGCCGAGACGCCCGTCGTCGCCCTGCAGGGCAAACTGGAGATGGAAATCGCCCAACTCCCGCCGGAGGACGCCGCCGTCTTCATGCAGGAATACGGCATCACCGAACTCTCGCTCGACCGGATGATTAAGATTTCCTACGACCTGCTCAATCAGCAGTCCTTCTTCACCGTTGGCGAAGACGAGGTCCGCGCCTGGACGGTGCGCCGCGGAGCGACCGCCCTGGAGGCCGCTGGCGCCATCCACACCGACCTGGCGCAGGGATTCGTCCGCGCCGAGGTGGTCGCCTGCGCCGACCTGCTCGAACTGGGCAGCCTGGCTGAGGCCAAAGCCAAAGGCAAACTGCGCCTGGAAGGCAAAGAGTACATCGTCAAGGATGGGGACGTCGTCCACATCCGGTTCAATGTTTGATTATTGTTGAGATGCAAACGAAATCACTGTGTCACTGTGACATGGAGATTCTGCCAGAACAGTTTCCAGACGATAAATCTGCTTGACTATCGCTAGCGGCTTATCCTATTGGATGCGCGATAGTGTCAGCCAAGAGCATATTTACCTTGGAGGATATGCTATTATGACCACGTCAAACCACGAACAACGAGAAATTCACGGCATTTCCAGATCGGTACGCGAATTGCTCCAAGGCATGAAATACTCGATTGACTACTACCAACGCGAGTACAAGTGGCAGACCAAGCAGGTTGAAGAACTGCTCGACGATCTGACAGGCCGCTTTTTGGAAGACCACGATGATTCCAACCCGCGCGAAGCGGTGGCTGGGTATGGCCATTACTTCCTTGGTTCCATTGTTGTTAGCAACAAGAGCGGGCAAAAATTCCTAATTGATGGCCAACAACGCTTGACCACTCTCACGTTGCTTCTAATTTACCTGTACAACCTCCAACGCGAACGTGAAGACCGCGTGGATGTGTCTGATATGATTTTCTCGGTTAAGTTCGGCAAAAAGTCGTTCAACTTGGATGTACCGGAACGACAGGCAGTAATGGAAGCCCTCTTCAGCAACTTGGACTTCGATCCTCATGGTCAGCCCGAATCGGTGCGCAATATCTATGCCCGCTACCGTGACATTGAGGCTCGCTTTCCTGAAGACATCAAGGATGAAACTCTGCCCTATTTTGTAGATTGGCTCATCGAAAACGTCCATCTAGTCGAAATTACTGCCTACAATGATGAAGATGCCTACACCATCTTCGAAACGATGAACGACCGCGGCCTTTCGCTCTCGCCGACCGATATGCTTAAAGGTTACCTGCTGGCTAACATCACCGACGAAACCAAACGTACTGCTGCCGCCCAGACCTGGAAACAGATTCAGCAAGAACTGGCCGAATCCAGCGCCGATGAAATGGCCGATTTCTTCAAAGCCTGGCTACGTAGCCAGTATGCTCAATCTATCCGCGAGCGCAAGAAACACGCCAAACCGCAGGACTTCGACCGACTCGGCACCGAGTTCCACCGTTGGGTGCGCGAGCGCCGCGAAGACATGGGGCTGAAGAAGAGCGAGGACTTCTACCAGTTCATCGAACGCAACATGCGCTTCTACGCTCGCTGGTATAAACGCTTGCGGCAGGCGGCGGAAAATTACACCCCCGGCCTGGAGGACCTGTTCCATCTGGCGCAACTTGGCTTCACCTTGCAATATCCTGTTCTACTGGCTGCTCTTCGGCCGCAGGACGACGAAGAGACGGCTTTCAAGAAAATCTGCATTGTTGCTGCC
This sequence comes from Chloroflexota bacterium, assembly GCA_019873655.1. Classification (GTDB taxonomy): domain Bacteria; phylum Chloroflexota; class Anaerolineae; order Anaerolineales; family Villigracilaceae; genus JAFGSI01. Next base: position 85,657 of record JAIOAU010000004.1, read on the forward strand.
TTTATTGAGAACTTGCTGGCGCGCCGCATCTGGAACTGGCGCAGTATCTCCTACAACACAATGCAATATGCCATGTTCCTGGTGATGAAAGATGTTCGTGACAAAATGCCGCATGAACTGGCGGAAACGCTGGCCGAACGTCTGCGTGAAGAGGAAAGTTTCAGCGACAATGAACGCTTCAGCATGCACAAGATGAACCACTACATGATTCACCGTCTGCTAGCGCGCATGACGGATTTTGTTGAGCGAGAGTCGGGACTGCCATCGCGTTATACCGAGTATGTAGGCAATGGAAAAGTCCGCTACGAAGTAGAACATATTTGGGCAGACCATTTCGAGCAACACCAAGATGAATTCAATCATCCCGCAGATTTTGCCGAATACCGCAACCGAATCGGCGGCTTGTTGCTCCTACCTAAATCTTTCAATGCCAGTTATGGCGATTTGCCCTACGAAGAGAAGCGCGAACACTACCTCAAACAGAACCTACTTGCACAATCGCTTCACCCCAAGTGTTACGAGCGCAATCCTGGCTTTCTTAAGTTCATTGATCGAAGTGGTCTGCCCTTCCAACCCTGCGACCACTTCAAGAAAGCCGACCTAGATAAACGCCAGCAACTTTACATACAAATAGCAGAGCAAACATGGAGCATCAAGCGGTTGTTTGCCATTGTTCAACAAGCGAATTAATCACTCGTTGAACTCAAGTACAATGTGGTCAGAAACCCAAAACAGTTTTTTCAAGGAGTCCCATGTCCTACCAACTCTCGCCCTGGTCGCTCGCCGACCTCTTCCCCGCCCCCGACAGCCCCGAACTGGAAGCCGCCTTCAAGCAACTGGATGAGCAGGTCGCCGCTTTCGAGAAACTGCGCCCGCAGTTGAAGCCCGACATGCCCGTCAGCAGTTTCCTCGAAGTCCTGCACGACCTCGAAGAGGCCACCAAACTGGCGAACAAGATGTATTCCTACGCCGGACTGGCCTTCGCGGCCAACACCCAGGACCAGCGCATCCAGGCCCTGCTGGGACGCATCCAGCAGTTCATGGCCGAGATGGAAAACCGCACCCTCTTCTTCAGCCTGTGGTGGAAAGACCTCGACGAGGCCAATGCCGCCCGCCTGATGGACGCCTCCGGCGACTACCGCTACTTCCTCGAGGTGATGCGCAAGTTCAAGCCGCACACCCTCACCGAGCCGGAGGAGAAGGTCGTCAACCTGAAGAACGTCACCGGCCGGGAAGCGCTCATCACCCTCTACGACGCCGTCACCAACCGCTACGTCTTCAAGGTGGAAGTGGACGGCCAGATGAAGGAGATGACGCGCGGCGAACTGATGTCCCTCGTCCGCCGCGACGACCCCGACCTGCGCGCCCGCGCCTATCAGGAGTTGTACCGCGTCTACGGCGAGGACGGCAGCATCCTCGGCCAGATGTACCAGACCCTCGTCCGCGACTGGCGCAACGAAAACCTGACCCTGCGCCGCTTCGCCAGTCCCATCGCAGCGCGCAACCTCGGCAACGACGTCCCGGACGAGGCGGTGGAAGCCCTGCTCAAGGTGGCGAAGAAGAACGCCGTCCTCTTCCAGCGTTTCTTCCGTCTCAAGGCGCGCCTCCTGGGCATGGACAAACTGCGCCGCTACGACATTTACGCCCCGGTGGTCAAGTCGGACAAGCAGTACGAGTTCGGCAAAGCCGCCGAGATGGTGCTGGAATCCTTCTCCGCCTTCCATCCCCGCTTCGGCGAACTGGCGCGGCGCGTCTTCGACGAGAATCACTTCGACAGCGAGGTGCGCAAGGGCAAGCAGAGCGGCGCGTTCTGCGCCTCGGTCGTGCCGGGCATGACGCCCTGGGTCAAACTCAATTACCAGGGCCGCGCCGACGATGTGGCGACGATGGCGCACGAACTCGGCCACGCCATCCACGCCATGATGGCCGAACATCACAGCGTCTTCACCTTCCACTCCTCCCTGCCCATGGCCGAGACCGCCTCCACCTTCGGCGAGATGATGCTCATTGACCGTCTGCTCGCCTCCGAGAGCGACGAAGCCGTGCGCCGCGACCTCCTCTTCCGCCAGATGGACGACTCCTACGCCACCATCATGCGCCAGTCCTTCTTTGCCCTCTTCGAGAAACAGGCGCACGAGATGATTCAGAACAACGCCTCGGTGGACGACCTCGCCGCCGCCTACCTCGAAAATCTCAAGGAGCAATTCGGCGACGCCGTGGAAGTGAGCGAGGAATTCAAATGGGAGTGGGTCTCCATCCCGCACATCTACCACACTCCCTTCTACGTCTATGCCTACGCCTTTGGGCAGTTGCTCGTCCTGGCGCTCTACCAGCAATTCAAGGCCGAGGGCGAGACCTTCAAGCCGCGTTACATGGACATCCTCGCCGCCGGCGGCTCGAAATCCCCGGCCGAAATTTGCGCCGCCGCCGGAATCGATATCCGCTCCGAGGCCTTCTGGCAGGGCGGCTTTGATGTGCTGTCCAAACTGGTGGATGAATTGGAAGCCTTGAAGTAAACCACGCTTGGAGGACCGGGCTTCAGGAAATTCCACCTACGAGGCCTGGAGAAAATCAAAAACGAGTGGGACTCGATGTGTGTTGCCCACAATCTAGGCAAAGGGGCTGTCTCAAAGCCTTTCAAAAACATAATGGCCGCCAGATTTGGCGGCCATTATGATCAATTCAGGATGGCCTTTTCTGAGCATAGTACTATTTCCTTTCTTCAATGAGAGTAAGAACGTCTCTGGGAGGTTCACTCCCCGTTTCGATTTTTAGCATAATGTGGAAATAGGTGCGCTCGGAGCCATCTCCAAATCTCATTATCCGTTTTAAGTCTGTCAGAAAACCAGTTGCGTTCTCAAAGGTTGCAACAGTACGAACTGCATAAACGGGCGCTGTGTAATCAACGGTCAACAATGGGGGGTTGAGTTCTTCTTCGATAGTAAAGATACTAATTCCTGATCTTAAGTAGTCCTCCGAATTTACAAATTCTGGATATATAGACGACCTGGCTAAAATCTCTTGGACATCAGCAGCAAAGTGATAGTCTAATGAGCCTAGATAATACGGTCCCTGTGCGGTCTCTTGGCCTGTAGATGAATTCCATAATGAATTGTTCGCAAAAACGCTCGTCTGAAGCGCTTCTCCCTCATAAGACACCATAATACTAACGCTTTGGTCTACTAACCCATCGTCGTTGACGTGATACCAGCTATCGACAATGTAGGATAATGGCACTACTGTTCCGTCAGGTAAGATGCCGTTATTTTCGCGGTCGATATCGTAAACTGTAGTTTCTTGAACATGAACCCATCCAGGCTGATTTAGTGTCTTTGCCGCTCTGTTTATAAACTCCGCTATTACATCGATCGGCGATGCTTGTTGAAATGCTTCAAGGTCTAAACCTGTGACCGTGCGATGCGATTCTAACGGCAGCAGAACGCCTTCACTTGCCCTTGCGTTGGAATACTTCACATAGGCCATCGCGACAACCAATACGATTGTCAAAGTCGTTGCAATGCTGAAAATGATGTTTTTATTGAATCTCATTATTTTATACCCCGTTCATACGACTTGAATTGGTCATTGCACATTGAGTACAACAATGAATGATTGGATTCTATTTGCGCCTGCGCTTTATGCAAGGTGGGGATTTCCCTACCCCTTTGCTTTGTTTTTTAATATCCAAGCAACCAATTCTGCTCTGCATTGCGTATTTGTTTTGCGATACATTTTTGTCAATAGTTTTTCGACCATCTTGTCAGAAACCCCTATTTCCTTTGCAATTTGACAATTTTTCAAGCCATGTATCAACAGATTGATAATTTGCTTTTCACGAGGGCTGAACAAGATTGGCGGGGCTTTCTTTTTCATTCTGTCCTCCTAAAAATAGGAACCCGTTCCCTTCGAGGGAACGGGTTCCTGAACTACGCCTCGTACTCCGCCTGCTCCTCCTCCACCGTCGCCACCGGCTCCTCCTCCGGTTTCTTGTCCAGCATCTGCATCGTCAGCGCGACCACCTTGGTGAAGTACTTGGTCTCGCCGTCCTTATCTTCATAGCGGTCGGTCTTCAGGCGGCCTTCCACATACACCAGGCTGCCCTTGTGCAGATACTGCTGGCAAATTTCCCCCAGCCGGCCCCAAGCCTCGATATTGAACCATTCGGTGTACTCCCTGGCCTCGCCTTCCTTCGTCTTCCAGCGATGGCTGACGGCCAGGCTGAAATGCGCCACCTTCTTGCCGGTCGGCGTGAAGCGCGTCTCCGGGTCCTTGCCCAGGCGGCCAATCAATTGAACGCGGTTGAGTGCTGGCATGCAGTTTTCCTCCTTTTTGCCAACGGGAATGAGAGTATACTTTCTGGGAAAATGGCTATTGAGTTTGTCAGTGAGCCGATTGCCCCTCCTTTCCCCAATTGACTAAACCAGTAGCCATAGTGTAGCACAAATTTTCTAGAAGTCAAGGAAAACCGTGCTGTTCGGACAACTCTTTTGCCCGATGACCCCAAAGCGCCTCCCGACCCTCCTCCTGCTGACCGTTCTCCTGCTGACCGCCTGCCAGCCCGTCGCCTCCCCGACCCCGCGCCTGCCGACGGCCTCCCCGCCTCCGGCCGCGACCTCGACCCGTCCGTCGCCGACCGAGACTCCCACCCCCGCCCCCTCGCCGACCGAGGCGCGGCCCGCCGTCCGGCGCGTCCTCATCCTGAGCATCGACGCCCTGCGCCCCGACGCCATCGCCGCCGCCCCCATGCCCGTCCTGACCGGCCTGATGCAGACGGGCGCGTTCACCCTCGCCGCCCAGACCACCTACCCGGCCGCCACCCTGCCCTCCCACGCCTCCATGCTGACCGGCCTCTGCCCTGCCGACCACGGCGTGGACTGGAACGACGACCTCCCCGCCCGCGGCTACGCCCTCGGCGTTGACCTGTTCGACCTGGCCCACGCCGCCGGCCTGCGCACCGTCATGGTCGTCGGCAAGCAAAAACTCCGGCAAATCACCGAACCCTCCAGCCTGGACGAATTCACCTTCATCAACGACCGCGACCTGGTCATCGCCGCCTACGCCGCCCAGGAGGTCATCCCGCAGGACTTCGGCGTCCTGTTCGTCCACTTCCCCACCGCCGACGACATGGGCGACGCCTACGGCTGGATGTCGCCGGAATACCTGAGCGTCCTGCGCCGGGCCGACGAAGCCCTCGCCAATCTGCTGGCCGCTCTCGATTCCGCCGGCCTGCGCGCCGACACGCTTCTCATCGTCACCGCCGACCACGGCGGCCACGAGTTCGGCCACTACACCCGCCTGCCCGTGGACATGACCATCCCCTGGATCGTCCACGGCCCCGGCGTCCGGCCGGGCGAATTGAGCGAACCGGTCAGCGTCGTCGACACCGCCGCCACCGCCGCCTGGGCGCTCGGCCTGCCCCTGCCGCCCGAATGGGACGGCCTGCCCGTCTACGAGGCCTTCGGCCTGGACTCGCCGCCCCGCCCCGACCCGCGCTGTCCCTGAGCGCCGCCCCTTTCCCGAATTTCCGCTTCTACGGAGGATTGTATGATTGTCGTTGTCACCCTCGAAGAACTGCGCCGCGAAACCGCCCGCCTTGCCCGCCCGCTCGGCTTCGTCCCGACCATGGGCTACCTGCACGCCGGACACATTTCCCTCGTCGAGCGCGCCCGCCGCGAATGCGCCAGCGTGGCCGTCAGCATCTTCGTCAACCCGACCCAGTTCGGCCCCAACGAAGACCTGGACAAGTACCCGCGCGACCTGCCGCGCGACCTGGCCCTGCTCGAAGCGGCCGGCGCCGACCTGGTCTGGACGCCCACGCCCGAGGTCATGTACCCGCCCGGATTCCAGACCTGGGTCACGGTCGAGAAGTTGACCGCCCCGCTGGAGGGCGCGCAGCGCCCCGGCCACTTCCGCGGCGTGACCACCGTCGTCGCCAAATTGTTCAACGCCGTCGGGCCGCAGAAAGCCTACTTCGGGCAGAAAGACGCCCAACAGGCGGCCGTCATCCGGCGCATGACCAAGGATTTGGACTTCCCCATCGAGATCGTCGTCTGCCCGACCGTGCGCGAACCGGACGGGCTGGCGATGTCCAGCCGCAACACGTACCTGAACGCCGAGGAACGCAAAGCCGCCACGGTGCTGTTCCGCGCCCTGAGCGCCGCCAAAGAGGCCTACGAACGCGGCGAGCGCGACGCCGAGGCCCTGCGCGGCGTCATGCGCGCCGTCATCCAGGCCGAGCCGCTGGCGCGCCTGCAATACGTCTCCTGCGCCGATTACGACACCCTGGAGGAATTGGACCGCGTGGAAGGGAAAGCCCTGCTCTCGATGGCCGTCTTCATCGGCAAGACTCGGCTGATTGACAACTTCGTCCTGGGCGCGTGAGATCGCCTAAAATTTCCCCACGTACCTCGCGCCTTCCACATTTGGATACACGATCTGCGCGTCTTCTCGATCGATCTTGACCGAAATTTCTTTCCCCGGCTGGAGACTGTCCAGCAGCGGCCGTTCGACCAGCCAGACCGCCGAGGCCGGGTAGGGCGCGCCGTCCGGCGGCGCGACTTGCAGCCGCAGCGTGACGCTGGCCGTTGCGCCCGGCGTCGCCGTGCGGATGGCGAGGAGGGTAGCGGTCGCTGGAATGGCCTGCTCCGCCCGGCGCAATAACTCCGCCCGACGCGCCCGGGCGCGTTCCATTTCGACGCGCTGCTGGCGCACAACCGCAAAAACGATCAGGCCGACCAGCGCCAGGAACAAAACGACTCCGGCAGCGATGAGGGCAATTTCGAACAAGCCGCCGTTCATGCGCTAGACCTGCGTGAATTGCTCGACCGGGACGACGAAAATGGTGGCGCGTTTCTCTCCCGCCTGGGCGGGAGCGAGCGCCTGGCGAATGACCTGCAACGCGGCCTCGACGCGCTCGTCCTCGACGCCCGCCAGCAGGGTCGCCACGCCGCGCCGCAGCAGGCCGCCCGTCGAGGCGATGCGCGTGACGCGGAAATCGGCCGAGGTCAGCGCCTGGCTCACCGATTCGAGATCGGTATCCCGCACAATGGCAATAATCATCTTCATCTCACACCTCCTCGTAGCGCTCGACCGGCAGGGTGAAGACCGTCGCCCCGCCGACCGTCACCGGCACGGGGGTGGGCAGCGGCAGCGGCGCTCCCTCCAGCGGGATGGAGAGGTACTCGACCCGCTGACGGCAGGACTTGTGCAGCGCCGTCAGCGCCTGCTCCAGCATGTCTTCGGGCAGACCCACCAGCAGGGTGGCATTTCGCCGTCCCAGGAAGCCGCCGCTGCTGGAAAGATGGAACACCGGTAAGCCAAGCACGGTCAAGGCGCGGCCGGCGACATCGACATCCTGTTCCTGGACGACCGCCGCCATCAGAAAACGTATCGGGGCATGGGCCATACAGACCTCCTTATTCCGCTGTAACGATCGCGTCGGTCGGGTCGTTCAGGGTCGCCACCCGTCCATCTGGGAACACGACCACGGTGCGATCGCTTTGGCGGCTCACGCTCAAGCCTCTATATTTTACCGTAACCGGCCAGGGAAACGGGTTTTTTCCGCTCAAACGCACCCGACCGGCGGTCAGGAATTCCACCCCCAGGGTCTGGAGGAACAAGCCGAGCGGGGCCAGACCGGTCAGAGCGTTGCGTTCGCCCATCCCGTTCCCGCTTTCGGCGTGATAGAACTGATAGAAGGCGCGCTGTTTTTTGAGATTCTCGATGACCGCCGCCATCAGGTGAACCATCAACTGGGCGGCCTCCTGGCGCAGGCCGTAGGCCAGCAACCCCTCGCCGATCAATTGATTCCAGGGCAAATGCACCGCCAGGCAGACGGCTTGCGCCTCCGGTTCGGCGGCCGAGATGCAGGCCGGCGCGCCGAATGGCCTCCCAAACCGCCCGGCGTCGAACAGGGTGCGGTGCACCAGCGCCTGGGCGCGGTGCGGGGTGGGAATCCCGGCCCACAGGGGCAGGAATTGGGTGTGATCCTCGAAGGTGTAATCCACGCTGCGCACCAGCACCTGATCGCGCTTCTGCAGCCCTTTGACCTCGACCCGCGTCAGCGCCGTGTACAGTTTGCTGCTGGTGGCCGCGGCGACGCCCGGCCCCCATTGACACTGACCCGCCTCGATCTGTTCGCGCTGCGCCCGCCGCCCGTTCCGGCCGCGAAGGACGATCTGCGGACGGCGGGTGGCCTCGCCCCGGAAGCGAATCTGCACCAGCACGCGGGTCGGTTGAGGGAAGGTCTGGGCGCAGTCGATCGCCGTCTCGCCGCGTCCTTTCCCCAACAGCCGACCCGGCAGGCTGAGGTGGGTGTCCCGGTCGCGGGCGTGGTACAAGGCCGCGTCGGCGTTCCAGCACTCTTCGACCAGGGCGCGCTGGGCGGCGGCCATCATCTCCAGCGTCTGGCGCTCGACCGTGAAGCCGATCAAGCCGGCCGCCTTCGCCAGCAAATGCAATTCGCGGTGCAGCATCGCCGCCAGCGACGGCGTTTCCACGGCCGAGATCTCGGCCCCCTGTCCCCATCCATGCCAGACGGTAAACGCCGGATGGTCCTCATAGCCCGTCTGGAGAGGATGATCCCATTCGGGGAAGCCGTCGCCGTCGCGGTCGTGGGCCGGCGAAAACCATTGGCGCAAAAAAGCCTGGAGGCGGGGGAACGTCTCTTTGAGCAGGCCCACGTCGCCGGTGCGCTGATAGGCCTGCCAGGCCAGGCTGACCAGCAGCGGCGCGGCCAGCCAGCGGCTGCGTTGACCGGCCAGCCCGGGTCGGTTGTCCACGAAACCATCCTCCGCCTGCACGGCAAGGAAATTGCGCAGCAGATGACCGGCCAGTTCAGGCAAGCCGGGCAGCAAGGTGGTCAGGTAATAGGCGTGCAGCGGCGACTGGCCGCTCCACAAAGAAGGATGGTCGCTGCCGTCGCCGCGCAGCGAATAGCCCTGATCGGGCTGACGGGCCAGGACGAACGACCAATGCGGCAAATGGGGGGCGCGCCGGAACAGCAGACTGGCGGCGACCTTCTGGCTGAAGGCAAACGCCGCGTCCCAGTCGGGGTCGCCGGTGCGGACCTCGACGCTGTGGGCGGTGTTAAGCAATTCGAGACGGGCGCGTTCGGCGTCCCAGGGGCGCGCCGCCGTGCGGCGGGCCAAATCGAACGACGCCTCGGCGCTCCCCAGCGCCGCCTGCACCCAGGTGAACTGCCGCGAGCCGCCCGCCGCCAGCGCCAGGTCGAGCGCGAGCGAAGGGTAAGGGCCGGGGCCGGGCTGAGGCCCGCCGGTCATGAAGACCACCGGGGCCAGGTCCGCCGTCCGGCCGCTCAACACGCTGACCGATTGCATCGAGGCGCAGGCCAGGCTTTGTCCCTCCAGTGGGACCAACTGACCGCACAATTCGAACAGCAGCGAGAGCGGCTCGCCGTTGCGGTTGGTCACCGTCAGGCGGCCGGCGACCAGTTGCGAGGCGGGCGCCCAATACTCGGCGACGACCTCGATTCCGGCGAAAGGCGAGAAAGTCAGCGAGAGATAATTCGGATAGAATCGCGTCAGGCGCGGCGAGACGGCAAAACCGAGCGGATCGGTCACGACCTGCCCGCCCAGCGTAAAACGCGGGAACAAGCGCATCAGACGCGCCCGCAGCCCATAGGTGGTGCGCAAGGCCAGCGCGGGCGGGTCGCCGCCGCCCAGTTCGAGTTCCCAGATGTGATCGTTGGTGTAGTCGGTTTCACCCAGACGGCAATCCGCCGCCAGCGTCAGCGAGAGCGGATCGCCCAGGCCAAGGGACCAGTCGCGCATACGTACAGTATACGAGCAGTTGGAACATAGGTCAAAGGGTTTGAGCCACTTTTTGCGCTCAAAAAATTCAGTTCACGAGGAGAAATATGTCTTCACACGGCATGTACTTCGAACAATTCCAGCCCGGCTTCCGCCTGGTCACCGCCGGCCGCACCGTGACGGAAGCCGATGTGGTCGCCTTCGCCGGCCTCTCGGGCGACTACAACCAACTCCACACCGACGCCGAATTCAGCAAGGCGACCCCCTTCGGGCAGCGCGTCGCCCACGGTCTGCTGGGCCTGTCCATCGCCTCCGGCCTGCTGATGCAAACCGGCATCTTGAGCGGCACGGTGCTGGCCTTCCGCGAAATCCGCGAGTGGAAATTCATCAAACCGATTTTCTTCGGCGACACCATCCACGTCGAGATGGAGGTCGGCGAAGTCAAAGCCCTGCCGCGCCTGCAGGCCGGAGCCGTCGTCATCCACCTGCAAGTCAAGAACCAGACCGGCGAGACCGTGATGAAAGGCGTCTGGAATGCGCTGGTGATGAGTCGGCCGGCATAGAGAAAGCAGCCGCCCTTTTCCTTTCGAACGGTCTATTGACTCGGCAATAAAAGACTGAGAAAATATCATTATGGAAAACCAAGACCCCGAAGAAGAGGCCCGCCAGCGCGCCCGCCGCCTGCGAGCCGAAGCCGAGACCCAGGATGTGACCCCGCCCATCCCGCCTCCGCCCGACGCGCCGACCTACGCCCTGCAGCGTCCGGCCCTGGACGAGAACGGCATGCCGCTGCCCAAACGCGTCGAAGAGATCGACATGGACGCCACGCGGGTCACGCCGGCGGCCTATCAGCCGTCCGCCCCCACCGCGCGCCGCCCTTCCCGCCCAGGGTCCACAAAACGCAGCCGCGTCCACCGGCGCGCCCCCTCCCGCCGGTTCAATTGGGGATGCCTGTTGCGCGGCGCCATCATCAGCCTGTTCATCCTGGTCGCCGTCTTCATCCTCCTGCTGGCCTTCGTCCTGATCCAGTATTACCGCATCGCCGCCACGCTGCCCTCCGTGGAAGACCTGCGCGCCCGCGCCTCGCAGTTCGAGACCACCCGCATCCTCGACCGCGACGGCAACGTCATCTACGAAATCAACGACCCCTCGGCCGGGCGGCGCACCTTCGTCCCGCTCGAAGACATTTCTCCTTACATGGTGGCCGCCATCATCGCCACCGAGGACAAGGGCTTCTACACCCATCCGGGCTTCGATCCGCTTGCCATCGTGCGCGCCTTCTGGCAAAACCTGACCAGCGACGAGATCGTCTCCGGCGCCTCGACCATCACCCAGCAGTTGGCCCGCGCCCTCCTGTTCACGCCGGAGGAACGCAGCGAACTCTCCTACTGGCGCAAAGTGCGCGAAGCCATCCTGGCCGCCGAAATCACCCGCCGCTACAGCAAGGACGAAATCCTCGAACTGTACCTGAACGAAATCTACTTCGGCAACCTGTCCTACGGCGTGGAAGCCGCCGCCCAGACCTACTTCGGCAAACACGCCTCCGAACTGAACCTGGCCGAGGCGACCTTCCTGGCCGGCCTGCCGCAGTCCCCGGCCGTCTACGACATCTACACCAACCGCGAGGCCACGCTGGCCCGCCACCGCGACGTGGTCATGCTCGCCTACCGCCTGAGCGCGACCGAAGGCTGCATCTACGTCAGCAACAGCCCGCAGCGGGTGTGCATCCAGCCCGCCGAGGCGGCCATGGCCATCAGCCAAATCGCCGAGTATCCCTTCCAGCCCCCCGTCCTCGACGTTCCCTACCCGCACTGGGCCGTCTTCATCCGCGCCGAACTGGAAGCCCGCTACGACCCGCAGACCATCTACCGCTCCGGTTTCACCGTCACCACCACCCTCGACCCTCAACTCCAGCAAGCCGCCCAGCAAATCGTCAGCGCCCAGGTGGCCGCCCTGGCCGACCGCAACGTCAGCAACGGCGCGCTGGTCGCCATCCGCCCGGCGACGGGAGAAATCCTGGCCATGGTCGGCTCGGCCGACTTCAACAACGCCGCCATCTCCGGGCAGGTCAACATGGCCACCAGCCCCACCCGCCAGCCCGGCTCGTCCATCAAACCGCTGACCTACGTGGCCGCCTTCGAAATGGGCTGGACTCCCGCCACCCTCCTGTGGGACGTGCCGTCCGAGTTCCCGCCCTCCGGCCTGCCCACCGACCCGCGCCCGCCCTACGTCCCCAACAACTACGACGGCCGCTTTCACGGCCCGGTGACCGTCCGCTCGGCGCTGGCCAACTCCTACAACATCCCGGCCGTCAAGGCGCTCCAATTCGTCGGCGTCTACGACAACCCCGAAACGCCCCAGCCCGACGGCCTGATTCCGATGGCCGAACGCCTGGGCATCACCAGCCTGACCCGCGACGACTACGGCCTCTCGCTGACCCTCGGCGGCGGCGAAGTCAGCCTCCTGGAACTGACCGGCGCCTACGCCGTCTTCGCCAACGGCGGCGTGCGCGTCCCGCCGGTCGCCATCCTGCGCATCACCGACTTCGAGGGCAACCTGGTCTACGAGTACCAGCCGCCGGCCGGCGAACAGGTCATCCGCCGCGAACACGCCTTTCTCATCTCCTCCATCCTGTCCGACAACGCCGCCCGCGCCCCCATGTTCGGCTCCAACTCGGTGCTCAACCTGCCCTTCCCGGCCGCCGTCAAGACCGGCACCTCCGGCGTCTCCGGCGTGGTCTTCGACAACTGGACCCTCGGCTACACCCCCGACCTGACCGTCGGCGTCTGGGTGGGCAACGCCGATTACACCCCGCTGCAAAGCACCAGCGGCCTGACCGGCGCCGCGCCCATCTGGAGCCAGTTCATGATGACCGCCATCCAGGAAGTGACCGGCGGCAACCCGACCCCCTTCCTGCCCCCGCCGGGCATCGTCCAGTATGACATCTGCGCTGTCTCCGGCGCCCTGCCCTCCGAGTGGTGTCCGTCCACCCGCCGCGAATACTTCGCCTTCGACCAGCCGCCCCTGCCCGCCGAACAAGACCTCTGGCGTCAGGCCATGCTGGACACCTGGACCGGCCTGGAAGCCTCCCCCGACTGCGACGAATTCCTTGACGAGACCCTGGTCATCAACATCCAGGACCCCTTCGCCCGCCTGTGGATCACCCAGGACGCCGAAGGCCGCGACTGGGCGCGCGCCATGGGCTTCCCCGACAGTTTGGTATTCGCCCCCGAACGCGCCTGCCGGGCCGACGACCCTCACCCGACGCTGGAATTCGTCAACCCGGACGACGGCCAGCAAATCACCCAGCCGCAACTCGACATCACCGTCATCGCTGACGCCCCCGATTTTGCCTTCTTCAACCTCTCCTACGGAATCGGCCCGCAACCCTCCAACTGGGTCATGCTGGTCGGCGACACTCCCACGCCTATCTCTTCGGCAACCACCATCTACACCCTCGACCTGACCCAGATCAACAGCCCGATGCTCTCGCTGCGGCTGTTCATGCGCAGCCGCACCGGCGGCTACGCTATCCGCACCATCGAGGTGACCCTCAACCTGCCTACCCCCACCCCCAACCCGACCCCGACCCCCACGCCGACCGAAACCCCCACGCCCACGGCTGTCCCGCCGCCGACCGAGACGCCAACGCCGACCGCCACCCCGTGATTGGTTTGGCAAATGTAAAGCGCGAAGCCTCCTGAAAAGGCTTCGCGCTTTTCTTTTCGCCTTTAATTTCTTCAAGGCATCGGCCGCCAGGCCGGGCCGAAATCGAGGCCGGGGTCGTTGGTCAGCCGCGCATAATTGCTGCCCGTCACCCGCATGCGGTAAATGTCCACATTCCCGCGGTCATCCAACGCCTCGAAGAACAGCCATTCCCCATCCGAGGAGATGGTCGCGTTGACGGCCATATCCCGGTTGCGCAGCGGACGGCCTTCCGTGTTGCGGTTTTCGTATCGAATGGACATCATCCAGCCGCGCGTCAGGATGCTGCGTTGATACTGCGTATAGAAAATCGTTTGACCATCGGGCGACCAGAGCGGCGCGGTATCCCAGTAATCGGTGCCGCTACGCGCCAATTGTTGAGCCGCCGTCCCCGATATGTGAATCGCCCAGATTTGAGAAGCATTGTAACGAATCGTGGCATAGGCGACCTGATCCCCTTGCGGCGACCAGGCTGGCTGAGAAGCCGTCACATTCTCCGGCGTGAGCGGGGTGACGGTATTGTCGCGCAGATCGAGCAAATAGATCCTCGGATACCCATCCCGCTGCGAGGTGAACGCGATGCGCGTTCCATCCGGCGACCAGGCCGGGTCGAAATCCCCTGGTTCGGAATTCAGGACCGGCGTCACGTTGCTGCCGTTGGCATTCATTATGTACAAGCGGCTGTCGCTGTAGACGCTGTTAGGCGCTTGCCGATCGCGGCATGGTGAGATGAAAACGATCTGCGTTCCATCCGGCGACCAGGCGGGCTGACAGGCGCCATCGATCATATTGGTAATCTGAACCTGCCCGCTGCCATCGCTATTCATCAGGAAGATTTGCGGCAGGCCGTTGCGCGCCGAAGCGAAGGCCAGTTGTCCATAGGCGCCGCCCAGAGGCGTGGCGCTCGGTTCGAGCGTTTCGGTGGGCGTCAGGGTCGCCGTTGGGTACGGCGTACGCGTCGGCGTGAGCGTTGGGGTAGGAGTGGCCTCGTCGGTAACAACCGGCAAGGGGGTCGGCGTAGGCGGTTCGACGACTTGGGTGGGAACCGGGGTCGGCGGCGGGAAGAGGAGCGCCCGCACCGGGTTGGCCTCGCCCGGCCAGAAAATCGCCAGCAACAAGCCCGTTGCCAGGAGGAGCAACCCCAACGCGATCATCACCCAGCAGCCGATTCCCATCCGCTTGCGGCGGCGCGGACGAGAAGCCGGCCGGGAAAGCGGAATCAACTGGGCCGTGATGGGCTTATCGGGCGGCGGGACGTCCACCGCGCCGCTTTCGGGGGGCAGGCCGCCCGGCGGAGGCGGGGTGACGACAATCTCGCCCTCGACGCGCTGCGTCTTGACGTTGGAGGAGAGCAGCGCCTCCTTGAACTCCGCCGCCGACTGGAAACGGTCCTCCGGACGGACGGCCATCGCCTTTTCGATGGCCGCCGCCAGGCGGCGCGAGACGCGCGGATTGCGCTTGCGGAGCGGGGTCAGTTCGACGTTGTCCATCGCCCGCGCCAGCCCGTCTTCGGGGATGACGCCGGTCAGGGCGGCGTAGAGGGTCGCCCCGAGCGAGTAGATGTCGGTGCGGGCGTCGGTGCGGGCCGTTCCGTATTGCTCCGGCGGCGAATAGCCCGGGGTCATCGCCCGCGCCCCGGTCGTCGTCGCCTGGCTGCCCTTGACGATTTTCGCCAGGCCAAAATCCACCAGGTAGATGCGCCCGTCCGGCGTGATCTTGACGTTGCCGGGTTTGACGTCGCGGTGGATGATCGAGGGCTTGCGGGTATGCAAGTATTCGAGGGCGTCGCACATCGCCGCGCCGATCAGAATCGCCTCTTCCTCGCTGATGACCCCCTGGCGCTCCATGCGCTGGCGCAGGTCTTCGCCCTCGATGTAATCCATGATGAGATACTGGCCTTGCTCGCCGATGACGAAGTGATCGGTCACGCGCGGCAGGTTGGGGTGACGCAGATTGGCCAGGATGACCGCCTCCAGGCGGAACTGGCGGGCGTATTCATCGGTCGTGAAGAGATTTTCCTTGACCGCTACTTCGACGCCCAGATTCTCGTCCAGGGCGCGATACACCGAACCCATCCCCCCCTGACCGAGGATTTCGACGATGCGATATCGCTTGTGAAGAAGCGTACCCCGTTCAAGAGTCATTGCAGCCGATCACCCACATACACTCCAAGATAGCCCCATTATATCAAAGCCTCTCCAAACAGGCACACCGTTGTTAAGGGATCGTAGAGTCATCGCGCCGCCAGTTTCAGGCGCAGGAACGTCCACGGCGCGCCGCCGCTCACCCACAGGCCGATCGCCGCGTAGCGCAGATAGCGGAACAGATACGCGATGAGCGTCTCTCCTTCGGGGAAGACCGCTTTGAGGCCGTAGCGAATGACCAGCACGCCGACCACCCCGACCAGATAACGCAAGACGAGTTTCCACCAGGGCGCTTTCATCTCGAACCCGCCCATCTGCTTCAGCCAGACCAGGCCGACCGCCAGCCCGAAGAGGGTGCCGGCGTTCGAGATCGCCCCCTCCAGGGAGTAGGGAGAGGGGAGCGCGTCGCCCGGCCGCGCCGCGGCAGCGTTTTCCAGCCAGGCCTGCGGCAAAACGTAGTCCGAAGCGCTCCCGAGGAAGATCAGGATGTTCGGCAGAATCAAAATCAGCGAGGCGAGAAGACCGACTACAATTTGTCCTCCGGGAGTCAGTTTCTTCAACCAGGCCGCCGCCGGATTCCACAAGCGCAGCATCAACCACAACAGCAACGCGCCGATCAGCCAGCCCAGCAAGACATCATGGGGAAAATGCACACCCAGGTAAATGCGCGAGAGACCGACGAGCAGAATCAACAGCCCGGCGGCGATCCAGGCCCAGGCGCGCTTCAGCCCGGCGGCGACCATGCCCCACACGCTGGCCGCCGTCTGAGCGTGGCCGGAGGGGACGCCAAAGGAGGTCTCGGCGGCGTAGGCCGTCACCGCCCGGCTGTACCAGTAGGGGCGCGGCCCCTGGAAGGCCATCTTGAAGGCGTTGTTGGTCGTGGCGCTGATCAAGAGAATGAAGCCGACTTGAATGCCGAGGCGGACGTCCACGCACCAGAACAAGACCGGCAAGACCAGCATGAAGAAATCCTCCGTCCCCAGGAACGAGAAGAATTTCATCGGCGCTTCCAGCCAGCCGCCCCAGCCCTGCACGGCAGAGATGACGCTCAGACCCCAGTTCAAAATCGATTCCATAACTACCTCTCCTGTACGTTGCAGTTTCGTTTTTTTTATTGTACACTCAAAGCATGAATCGCGCCGCTGGACGCTGGTGGGATTTCCCTTCCGCGTTCATCCTGCTCCTGGCTCTCCTCGTCTCTTCTCAGCGGTTGGCAGCCACCGGCTGGACGTCGGGCCTGGGGTTTGCCTCCCTGCTGGTCTTGCTGGGCGCTCTGCTTGGCCTGCCGCTCGGGTACAGCCGCTTTGGGCGGCGGGGGATCCTCGGGCTGGCCGCGGCCTACAGTTTGGTCCTGCTACCCATGCTGGCCGGGGCGGTTTTCTATCCCGGAATCGCCTGGCTCGAACGCCTAGCCTCCCTTGCCGGCCGCCTGGGACATCTGTTGCGTCTCTTCGCCGCCGGCCAGGAGTTAGAGGACGCTTTCCTCTTCGTCATGTTTATCTCGCTGGTGTACTGGCTCATCGGCCTGACGGCCGGCCTGGCCCTGACCCGCTCGGCCGCCTTCGGCTGGATGATCGTCCCCGCCGGTCTGTTGCTGACGATGGTCGAAATCTACGACCGCAGCCCCCAAAGCCGCAGCGGTTTCCTGGCTGTTTACCTGCTCCTCGCCCTGCTCCTGCTTGGCCGAATCACCTACGTCAACCGCCGCAATCTATGGAACCGCGTCCGCCTGCGTTACACGGCCCAGACGGACGCCAGCATGAATCTGCTCTTCCTGGCGGCGGCCGCGGCGCTGATCGGCCTTGCCTGGCTCGCGCCGATCGTCAACCGTTCGACCGCCTTGCGCAGCCTGTGGGAAGAGAAGACCGACAGTCTGTGGGAGCGCGCCAACGAAGATATCGACCGGGCCATCGCCGGCCTGGAGCGAGAAGAACCCCTGTACGTCAGCACTTTCTACGGCGAGTCGCTCGTCCTCGGCCAACAGGCCGAGACCGGCGACGCCATCCTGTTCCGCGTCCAGATTCCGGTGCGCGGCAATCCAGAGCGCTATTACTGGCGGGCGCGCATCTACGATGAATATCAGAACGACGGCTGGCGCGCCGGCCTGCGCTTTGTCCGCTCCTTCGTTCCATCGGAGCGCGCCCTGCTGCTGCCCGAAGGCGGCGGCCTGATCGCTGAATTCTCTTTCAAAGTGATGGACGTCAACCTCGGTCTGCTGGTCACGCCGGCCAATCCGGTATGGGTCAGCCGGCCGGCGCGCCTGACCTACTTCCAGGCCGGCGACGAAGCCCTCGACCCGCTCCTGCTCGAATCGCAGACGGTCGTCATGGCCGGCGAGGAATACCTGGTCCACGCCGTCGTCATCAACCCAACCGTCGAGGAATTGCGCTCGGCCGGCGCAGATTACCCCGACTGGGTGCGCGAACGCTACCTGCAACTGCCGCCCGACCTGCCGCCAGCCATCGTCGAACTGGCGCGTCAAGTCACCGCCGGGGCCGCTACTCCCTACGACAAGGCCGCCGCCATCACCGATTACCTGCGCCGCGAAATCACCTACAGTCCGCGCGTCCCTCCGACCCCCGCCGGGCGCAACACCCTGGCCTGGTTCCTCTTCGACCACAAGGCCGGCTTCTGCAACTACTACGCCACCGCCGAGGTGGTCATGCTGCGCGCTGTCGGCGTCCCCGCCCGCCTGGCGGTCGGATTCAGCGAGGGCCAGGCCACCTCGCCGGGCTGGCGCACCGTCCGCCAGCGCAACGCCCACGCCTGGCCCGAAGCGTACTTCCCCGGCATCGGCTGGGTGGAATTCGAACCCACCGCTTCCGAACCGCCGCTTTCCCGTCCCAGCAGCGACGCCCAGACGCAGGCAGAGCCGATTCCCTTCACGCCGCCGCCAGGGGCGCTGCCTCAAGAAGAGACCGAACCGGCCGTCCTCCCCGGCGCGGCCGCCGACCAGAACGCGGACTCCGGCCTGCGCCCCGTCAACTCCTGGGCCAACATCTTCCTCACCTTCGGCGTCTTCGTCCTGCTCATCGTTGGCCTTTCGATTGCCTACACCCTGGGCGCCTTCGACCGCCTGATTCGCAGCGGGCAGGAATTCTTCAGCCAGCCTCTGCCGGTCTCCGTGCGCGATTTCCTGGTCCGCCGCGACTTGCCGATCCCCTCCTGGCTCGACCGCTGGGCGCGGCGGGCCTCCCTTTCGCCCATCGAGCGCCTCTTCCAGGTCGTCTACCGCAGCCTGAAAAGCCTCGGCGCAGACCCCGCCCCCGCCCGCACCCCCGCCGAGGCCGCCGCCCTGCTGGAAGAACGCCTGCCGCAGGCCGCTCCGGCCATCCGGCGCTTGCTGCTCGAATACCAGGCCAGCGCCTACGGTCGCCGCCCCGCCGCCCTTGACCTCGCCCGCCAGGACGCGGCGCGCCTCCGTCGGGCCGTCCGCCGGGCGCGCTGGCGCCGCCTGCTCGTTCATCTCCATCTCCAAAAAGAGAAACCGTATGGACTCTGACGCCTCCTCCGTCCTTCCGCTCCACGAACAAATCCAAGCGTTGAGCCGACAAGCCGGTCAGATTCGCGCCGCCCTCCAGCCGGCGCGCGCCGCCCTGCCCCCTCAAACCCTTCAGGACCTCTCCCGCCTCGAAAACGCGCTCGCCGAACTCAGCCGCCAGGCCACCGACTTCGAGGAACAGCGCGCCAACTTGCTGGCCCTGGCCGAAGTGACTCAGGCCGTCAACTCCAGCCTCGAACTGGACGAGGTGCTGCGCCTGGTGATGGACACCCTCGTCCAACTGACCGGCGCCGAACGCGGCTTCCTGATGCTGCGCGACGCCCAGGGCGAGATGATCACCCGCGTCGCCCGCAACTGGGAACAGGAATCGCTCGCCCCGCACGAATTCGCCATCAGCCGCACGGTAGTGGGGCGCGTCGTCAGCAGCGGCGAAGCCGTCCTGACCACCAACGCCCAGGAAGACCCGCGCTTCGGCGGCACCGAGTCGATCATCGCCTACAGCCTGCGCTCGATCGTCTGCGTGCCGCTCAAAGTCAAGTCCGACCTGATCGGCGTCATCTACGTGGACAACCGCATCCGCGCCGGCCTGTTCAGCCAGGCCGAACTCGACCTGTTGACCGTCTTCGCCAACCAGGCCGCCATCGCCATCGAAAACGCCCGCCTGTTCGAGTCCGTCCGCCGCACCCTGGCCGAAGTGACCGCCCTGAAGAACTTGATGGACAATGTCTTCGCCTCCATCCCCAGCGGCGTCATCACCGCCGACGTGCAGGAACAGATCACCCTCTGCAACCGCGCCGCCGAGGCCATCCTCGGCCAGACCGCCTCTACGATCATCGGCCGCCGCCTGGACGACATCCTGCCCTCCTGCGCCGAAGACCTGCGCCCCTACCTGCAAACCGTCCGCCAGACCGACCGGCCGGTGATGGACCTCGAAATCGCCCACTGCCACCCCCTGCGCGGCGAGGTGGACTGGCGTCTCAACCTCTCCCCTCTCAAAGACGCCGACCAGACCACCCAGGGCATCGCCATCGTCCTGGACGACATGACCGAGCGCAAACGCCTGGAAGCCCAGCGCCGCCTGCTCGAGCGGATGGTCTCCCCGGCCGTCATCGCCCAGATCGACCCCGACAGCCTGCAAATCGGCGGCCAGCAGGTCGAACTGACCGTCCTCTTCGCCGACATCCGCGGCTTCACCGCCTACAGCGAGCGTCACTCGCCCGAAGAACTGGTCGCCGTCCTGAACCGTTACCTGGCCGCCGGGGCGGAGGCCGTCCTGGGCCAGGAGGGGACGGTGGACAAATTCCTGGGCGACGCCGTCATGGCCTGGTTCAACGCCCCCCTGCCCCAGCCCGACCATCCCTTACGGGCGGTGCGCGCCGCCCTGGACCTCAAGGCGGCTGTCGAGCGCCTGCACGCCGAACTGCCGCCCGAGGCGCATCTCTCCTTCGGGGTCGGCATCCACACCGGCCCGGCCGTCCTGGGCTGGATCGGCGCCGAAAAGCGCCTCGACTTCACCGCCATCGGCGACTCGGTCAACACCGCCAAGCGCATCCAGGAAAACGCCGCCCAAAACCAAATTTTGATCAGCCGCGAGGTCTTCGAGCAAGTGCAGGACGCGGTCGAGGCCCGCCCCTACGCCCCGCTGCGCGTCAAAGGCAAAAGCGAGGCGGTCGAAGTGTACGAGGTGCTCGGCCTGAGAAACTAGAGACTCGGCCCGTTCGCAACACCCCTCCCGGAAATTTCGCGCCGTTCGAGGCAAAAACAAGACCTGACATCCGCCTCCTGTGGACGTGACGGCCATCAGTTTCAGAGGACGACCGGCAAAGGTATAATACTTTTGCAGCGGGGGCTGCGCTCATCCAAATTCGAGAGGAGGTGTTGAGTGTCCAATCCTTTACCCCGGCATGCCTACTTTCAGGGAAAAATCGTCCCCTATTCGGAGGCGCGGGTCGGCGTCGCCACCCACGCCCTGAACTATGGCACGGCCGTCTTCGGCGGCATCCGCGCCTACTGGAACGCGGAAAAGAAACGCCTGTTTATCTTCCGCCCGCAGGATCACTACCGCCGCTTCCTGAATTCCTGCCGCATCATGCGCATGGAATTCGATCACACCCCCGAAAGCCTGACCGACCTGACCATCGAACTGTTACGCGCCGACGGCTATCAGGAGGACATCTACATCCGTCCGCTGGCCTACAAAGCCGACGAACAAATCGGCGTGCGCCTGCACAACCTGACCGACGAACTGACCATCTTCGCCCTGCCCTTCGGCCTGTACATCAAGAACGACACTGCCGCCCACGCCACCATCTCCTCCTGGCGGCGGCTGGACGACAACGCCATCCCGGCGCGCGGCAAAATCAGCGGCGCGTACGCCAGTTCGGCGCTGATCAAGACCGACGCCGCCCTGGCCGGATTCGATGAGGCCCTCGTCCTGACGCAGGAGGGTCACCTCTCGGAGGGCAGCGCCATGAACGTCTTCATCGTGCGCGACGGCGCGCTCATCACCCCTCCCATCACCGAGAACATCCTGGAGGGAATCACCCGCCGCAGCGTGATCGAACTAGCCCGGGCCGAGTTGAACCTGCCCGTCATCGAGCGGCCGATCGACCGCAGCGAAATCTATCTATGCGAGGAACTGTTCCTAACCGGCACCGCCGCCCAGGTGACGGCTGTCACGCGGGTGGATCACCGCCCCGTCGGCAACGGCGAGATGGGGCCGATCACCGCCCAACTGCGCCGGTTATTCGAACAGGTGGTGCGCGCCGAACATCCCAAGTACACCCACTGGAACGTGGCCGTCTGAACCGGTCAAGAAAACCAGAGACCCGCTCTCTCGGCGAGGGCGGGTCTCTTCATCATCAGCGCACCTGGCGGAAACGCACCAGAATCAGGTTGCGGCTGCAATCCCCATACGTATTGATGAATACCCGTTCGCTGAGCGGCTGGCCGCTCTGATCCTGCAACTGAATCCAGAGCGCATTATTGGATGCAATCGGCCGGTTGGCCAGCACGAACTCGAAGCCCGAAGCGCCATAGTTCGGAGCCGTGCCGGTCAGCCCCATCCGCTCCACCGGGACGCCGTCCAGCGTGCCTTTGAGATACACGATCAGCCCAACAATCGGATTGTTGTTCTTGTCCACCGCCTGGCCGGCGATGCCCATCCAGTTGCAGCCGGCTTCGGGATGATAGACGCTGCTATCCATGTAGGTGACATTCACCACCACCGGCATACCGGTCGCCGTCGGGGTCGGCGCGCCAGGGGTGGCCGGGAAAATCGAGGTCGGGGTAAAAATGTAGAAGGGGGTATTGGTCGGGATGGGAGTCCAGGTAGGGGCCAGGGTGCGCGTCGGTGAGGGTTCGATGGTCGGCGTGGGCGTCCAGGTCGGTTCCAGTTGGATGGGAGTCCAGGTCGGCGTGGGGAATTGAATCAGGGTCGGCAGCGGCGGCGGCGGAAACGGGTTCAGCGCCGACTCGGGGTTGATGAACAGAATCAGAAAATAAATGACCAAACAGGCCATCGTGATCAAGACCGCCAGGGTCAAGGCATTCCACAAGGCGCTGCTCGAGCGCTTCTTGCTTACGGGGCGAAGGTCGAAATGGTCCATGACGGCTTCTCCTCATCAGGGAGCCAGGGTGATGACGCTCTGCTGACGCTGACGGGCCAGCCATTCCTCGAGGGCGCGGTATTGCAAAGTCAGCAGGGCATCCGGCGAAAGCGGGTGATTGGCGTCCCGTTCCACGACCATGATGATGTGGTAACCGGCTTCGGTCTGGATGATGCCGCTCACCTGACCGGGCGGAAGAGAGAAAGCGGCCTCCTCGAAGGCCGGTTCGGGCAGGTAGCCGCGCGGGAACCAGCCGAGTTCGCCGCGCGTGAGCGGGTCGTAGGCGGCCGCCAGTTGATAGAAATCCGCGCCCGCCTGCAGACGAGCCAGAACCGCCCGCGCATCCTCTTCATTATAGAGCAAAATCTGCTGGACGTGTACCTGTTCGGCGGTCAGGGGGACCGAGGCGGCGATCTGATCGCGCATCCAGGCCGCCTCGACCTGACGCCGCAGCGCCTGGCGGAACGAATCGGCTGTGTAGCCGTGAGCGGCCTGCCAGGCGGCCAGCGCCTCGGCCCCTCCGGCCTGCGCCTCCAGGCTGGCGATTCGGGCGTTCAGGTCTTCCTCGCTCAGAGCGTACCCGGCGGCCCTCGCCCCCTGGGCGAGCAGCAACTCGTTGACGAAATAGTCGAGGACTGCCGTGGTCGCCTGGTCGAGGCTGGCCTCCGGATGAGCCGCCCGGTAACGGGTCAGTTCGGCCTCGAACTCGCCGACCGGAATCCCCTCGCCGTTGACCATCACGGCCATGGGGGTCGAGGCGACCGTCGCGGTGGGCGATTCGGACGGGGGCGGGAGGGTCGGCGCAGGTCCGGTTGCAGAGGCGCGGCAGGCTGCCAGAAACAGGCTCAGGACCAGGACGATGGAAAAACGCCGCAGCAGAGTAGCAATCATTGCACCGATTATACCGAAAAAAGAGGGGCGCAGTCTGCCTGCGCCCCTCTTGGCGAAATTGCTCGCTTTAGTAATCCATTCCACCGCCAGGAGGCATCGGGGCGGCTTTCTCTTTCTCAGGGACGTCGGTAATCAGGCACTCGGTCGTCAGAATCATCGCCGCGATGGAGGCCGCGTTCTCGAGGGCGCCGCGCACCACCTTGAGCGGGTCGATGATGCCGGCCTTGAGCATGTCCACGTATTCGCCGGTGATCACGTTGTAGCCGATGTTCTTGTTGTTCTGCTCCTTGGCCAGCCGGCGGACGTTCTCGATGATGACCGCGCCGTCCTGACCGGCGTTCTCGGCCAGTTTGCGGATCGGGGCCTCGAGCGCCTTGCGGACGATGGAGACGCCGATGCTCTCGTCCTCGCCGTCCATCTTCACCTTGTCGAGGGCCGAGATGGCGTTGATGAAGACAATTTCACCGCCGGGGACGATGCCCTCTTCGATGGCCGCGCGCGTCGCCGACAGGGCGTCTTCGACGCGATGTTTCTTTTCCTTCAACTCGGTCTCGGTCGCCGCGCCGACGCGGATGATGGCCACGCCGCCGGAGAGTTTGGCCAGGCGTTCCTGCAGTTTTTCTTTGTCGTAGTCGCTGGTGGACTTTTCGATCTCGACGCGAATCTGCTCGATGCGGCCCTTGATCTGCGCCGGGTCGCCCTTGCCGCCGACGATGGTGGTGTTGTCCTTATCGGCCACGACCTTCTCGCAGCGGCCCAGGTCCTGGATGGTGGCGGTTTCGAGTTTGCGGCCGGTCTCCTCGGAGATGACCTGCCCGCCGGTCAGGATGGCGATGTCCTGGAGCATGGCCTTGCGGCGGTCGCCGAAGCCCGGGGCCTTGACGGCCAGGACGTTGAGCATGCCGCGCAGTTTGTTCAGCACCAGGGTGGCGAGGGCCTCGCCGTCCACATCCTCGGCGATGACGACCAGTTCGCGCTTGCCGATTTGCACCAGTTTCTCCAGGAGCGGGACGATGTCGGCCGCGGCGGAGATTTTCTTGTCATAGACCAGGATGTAAGGCTCCTGGATGACGGCTTCCATGTGCTCGGGATCGGTGATGAAGTAGGGCGAAATGTAGCCGCGGTCGAACTGCATACCCTCGACGTATTCGGTCTCGAATTGCAGCGACTTGGACTCCTCGACGGTGATGACGCCGTCCTTGCCGACTTTGTCCATGACATCGGCGATCAGGTTGCCGATTTCGGGGTCGGCGGCCGAGTTGGTCGCGACCGAGGCGATTTCCTCTTTGGTCTCGATCTTCTGTGCCATCTTGCGCAGGGCCTTGACGACCTCTTCGGTGGCCTGCTCGATGCCGAGTTTGAGGCGCATCGGGTTGGCGCCGGCGGCCAGGGTCTTCAGGCCTTCAGTCACGATGGCATGGGCCAGGACGGTCGAGGTGGTGGTGCCGTCGCCGGCGATGTCATTGGTTTTGGTGGCGGCTTCCTTGAGCAACTGAGCGCCCATGTTCTCGAACGGGTCCTGCAGTTCGATCTCTTTGGCCACGGTCACGCCGTCGTGGGTGATGGTGGGGGAGCCGAATTTGCGATCGAGCGCTACATTGCGGCCCTTGGGGCCCAGAGTCGTGGCGACCGCATTCGCCACCACGTCAATGCCGTTCTTCAAGCGCCGACGCGCATCTTCAGAGAAGACGAGTTGTTTAGCAGCCATAGGTTATTCCTCCATGAGTTCACAAGATTGGGATTACTTGCCCTCGATGATGGCCAGGATATCATCCTCGCGCAGGATGAGCAATTTCTTGCCCTCCACTTTGACCTCGGTGCCCGAGTATTTGGCATACAGCACCTTATCGCCCACGGCGACATCCATGGCGATGCGATCGCCGTCTTCGTCGCGCGCGCCAGGGCCAACGGCCAGAATCACGCCCTGCTGGGGCTTTTCCTTGGCCGTTTCGGGAAGGACGATGCCGCCGGCGGTCACCTCTTCCTGTTCGATCGGTTCGACCACCACGCGGTTGCCGAGAGGTTTGAGATTAAGAGCCATATTTCGCCTCCTGAAATGGATTTCACAGCAAATTAGCACTCTTGGTCTTCGAGTGCTAAACGCTATGATACTTGCCTTTACAAAGAGCGTCAAGAGGCGGACGAAAAAATTAACGAAATTCTGATATTTGGCTTTCCCCCCTCCTATCGGCCGTCAGGGACCGCGCGTGGGGAGCGGAGTCGGCAGCGGCGTGGGAGTCGGCACGGGCGTGGACTGGCGCAGCGATTGTTGCAAGGAGGCGCAAATCTGCAAGCCATCGTTCACAATGGCGGCGATAATCGGGTCGCTGCCGAAGGCGGCGCGCACCTCGTTCAGGATGGGCACCGCCTCGGGGCAATAATTCTGTTGAGGGCGGCTGAGGGCAGCCAGCACAGAACCATAGGTGTAATAATAGACCACCGTGTTGGGCGAAAGCGGCAGGCCTTCGACCGTCACCCCCTCATCGCCTTCGCACGGCTGTCCAAAGCGAGCCAGGCAACTGGTCTCCGGGTCGCAACCGCGCACCGCGCACTGCAAAGCCGGGATGGAGCCTTCGTAATTGCGCGCCTTGAAATAGATGACTCCCAGTTGCCCGTAGAGGTCGGGGTTGGTCGTATCGAACGAAATGGCCACCAGGATGTTGCGCGAGGCGGCAAAGAACTCCCCTTGCTGAGAATAGGTCTTGGCGATGGCCACATACGGCAGGGGGTCCTGGATGCCGAGTTGTTCGTTCAGGCGGGCGGCGCGGTCGAAATACTCCAGCGCCTGACCGTACAGTTGGTCGCGCTGCTCCTGGATGGGGCTTTCGAAAGCCAGGCGGCGATAGTTGAGGCCGGCCGAAATATAGAGGAAGGTCAGATTGGGGTTGATGGCGATGGCGCGGTCATACTCTTCGATGGCCTGACGGTAGCGGGCGGTCGACTCGAGCACATAGGCATAGACGCGGTGGACATCCATGAGAGTCGGGTCGCGCGCCAGGGCCTGCAAGATGACCTGCTCGGCCTGAGACCATTTTTGCTGATCCACCAGCACCTCGGCATAGAAGGCCAGCGCCAGGACGTTCTGATTGTCCAGTTGGAGCGCCCGCGTCGCCGCCTGCTCGGCCTGGATGAGCAACGCCTGGCGGTCTTCTTCGTTCAGGGCCGCGCTGGCGCTCCAGTCCAGCACCAGAGCGCGGATGGCATGGACGGTGCTATTGTCGGGGGCCAGGGCGACCGCCTGTTCGATGGAGAAACGGGCTTCTTCGAGGCGGGCGCGGCGCTGCCGCTCGGTCGTCTCGAGGCTGGAAGAATAGGTCTGGATGCGCGCCAGTTCGGCCCACAAATCGGCTGCCGTAGGATCGACCAGCGTCGCCTGCTGGTAAGCGGCAATGGCTGCGTCCAGGTAACCGGCCTCGAAGAAGGCCTCGCCTTCCAGCGCGTACGATTGCGCCGTGCGCGTCGGCGTGGGAGAGGGCTCGAAGGGATGATGAACGACCCCGCTATCGAGGGCGCGCACGAACCAGGCCGCAGCCAGAATCGCCGCCGCCAGGACGAAAACCCGATACAGGTTCGAGCGCTTTTGTTCGTGGAACAAAGCGCGCCGACGGACGACTTTCATGGGGAAGTTCCAGAAGTAGGAGACGGCTGATTCCCGGACGATTGCAGGCTTTGCTCGCACAGGCTGAGAGCAAATTGGGCGTTGTAAACGGCGATGTCATCGGTCGGGACCGCCGTCAGAATCAACTGCGCCACAGGCAGGGCCTCGCTGCAACGATTGAGGCGCGCCAGCACCAGCGCATAGGTGAAAAAGTATTCGGTCACCCGCCCGTCCGAGCCGTCCAGGACGAGGGGGACAATCGTCCGCCCGTCCTCGGTCGTCCCGCCGTTGACCGCCAGTCCGAGTTGCGTGACGGCATTCGGCCACTGCAAATTGTGATAGAGAATCACACCCCAGTTGCCGCGCAGATAGGCGTCGGTCGGGTCATCATTGACCGCCTGCTCGGCGTACTGGGCGGCTTTGCCGTAATCGCCGGTGTAGAAATAGACCCGCGAGGTGTACAAATCGGGCCGAGGGTCCGAGGGGTTGAGCGTATTGGCCAGCGTGTACTCTTCGACCGCTTTATCCAGCACTCCCGTGACCCGATAGGTGCGTCCCAGCGCCAGATGAAGTTCCGGGATGTTCGAATTAATGGCGATCGCTTGTTGATATTCCTGAATCGCCACTTCGTAATTGGCGGTCAACTCCAGAATAAATCCGCGCGCCCGGTGCGCCTCGATCGACGAGGGCGCGAGTTGCACCCCCAGCCGCGATTGCTCGATCGCCAGATCGAGCACATTGAACGGCCCGCTGTTGTTGAGATACATATTGCCGAGCAATTCGGCGTACAGGGCATGGGCGATGCCGTTGTTGGGTTCGAGTTCCAGAGCGCGCTGCAGGGCATTCTCGGCCATTAGGTAATCTCCCAACTGGGTCAGCGCCGCTCCCCGCAGGGCGTGCGCCATCGAATTATCGCGCTCGAGCAGCAGGGCGCGCTCGGCGTTTTGCAGCGCCTCCGCCGGCTGGCCGGCGAACAATTGGACGCGCGCCAGCGCCACATACAGCCCGGCGTCGTTGGGAGTCAAACGGATGACCTCCTCGTAGACGGCAATCGCCTGCAACAGTTTTCCCTGGTCGAACAGCGTCTGCGCCTCGGTGAGATAAGACTCGGGATTGCGCGTGGGCGTGGGAGAAGGCGTAAAAGGCTGGGGAATGGTCGGAACAACCACCGCGCTGAGGTAGGTGGAAAAAGCGATCAATATCAGCAGCACCGTCACCATAAACCAGTTGACCGGCCGCCGCCGTCGCTGACGCATACTCCACTTAGAACCGCGTAAATACATGCAATCATCTTACCATTCCACCTGAACCGGCGTCAATCCCTGCGATTCCCTCTTGTCAGACAATCAACTTGCGGCTAGAATGGGTAGTATGGAGTTTGATGTTTTCACGCTCCTGCCCGAGGTCTTTTCCCCCTATCTCGAAAGCAGCATTCTTCAGCGCGCCCGCCAGCGCGGTCTGATCCAGGTGCGCGTCCACAACATCCGCGACTGGGCGACCGACAAGCACCACGTCACCGACGACGAACCCTACGGCGGCGGCGGCGGCATGGTCATGAAAGTCGAACCGGTCTTCGCCGCCGTCGAAAGCGTGCTCGGACCCGCGCCTGCCTGCCCGGTCATCCTGCTCACCCCTCAGGGACGGCTGTTCACCCAAAAGGTGGCCGCCGAACTGGCCACCCACCCCCGCCTGGCCCTCCTCTGCGGCCGCTACGAGGGCGTGGACGAACGCATCCGCGAACACCTGGCGACCGACGAAATCTCGATCGGCGATTACGTCCTGACCGGCGGCGAACTGCCAGCCCTCGTCCTCATCGACGCCGTGACGCGCCTCCTGCCGGGCGTCCTCGGCGACCCCGACGGCGCCGCCGACGACTCGCACGCCTCGGGCCTGCTCGAATACCCCCACTACACCCGCCCGCCCGAATTCCGCGGCTGGACCGTGCCCGAGGTCCTCCTCTCCGGCGACCACGCCCGCATCGCCCGCTGGCGGCGCGAACAATCCCTGCGCCGCACCCTGGCGCGCCGCCCCGACCTGCTCCAAACCGCTGACCTCAGCGAAGCAGACCGCCAATTCCTCGAACGTCTGCGCCGCGAGGACGAAACCCCCAACTCATAAAAGGAGACTGTCATGGAGAAAAAACGCTTCCCCTGGGGCAAGACCTTTTTGCTCGGCTTCGGTTTCCTGGGCATCAGCATCATCTGGCCGATTTTCAATCAATACATCCCGCTCTTCCTGCAGGCCGGCAACCCCGAATTCGAGCGCCAACTGCTCGAGGAGGGCCGCGAACTGCCCACCATCGTCGGCTTTGGCCTGGCGCCCAGCCTGGCCATGTTCATCATGACCTGGGACAACCTCATCAACATGTTCGTCGCCCCCTGGGCCGGCAACGCCAGCGACCGCACCTGGAACCGCCTCGGTCGCCGCAAGATGTGGATCCTCATCGGCGCGCCGATCGCCCTGATCGCCTTCGTCTGCATTCCGCTGGCCCCCACCGTCATCGCCATCCTGACCTTTATCCTCATCACGAACTTCGGCATGGCCCTCTTCCGCTCGCCGACCGTCGCCTGGCTGGGCGACCTGTTCGAGCGGGATGACCGCAGCAAGGCCAACGGCGTCATCAACCTGATGGGCGGCGTGGGCGGCCTGCTGGCCTACTTCGGCAGCGGCATGCTCTTCAACGCCCTGGAAGGCTCCTCGCCCCAACTGGCGCGCCTGATGCCCTTCCTGGCCGGGGCCATCGCCGCCGCCATCGCCCTGACGACCGCCCTGCTCTTCGTCAAAGAGCCGCGCACCCTGCCCGGCGGCGAGGATACCGAGAAGCCCCACGTCCTCAAGAACGTCGCCGAACTGTTCGCCAACCCCGATAAGAGCGGCCTCTTCGTCCTGGTCAGCATCCTGTTCTGGTTCATGGCCTTCAACGCCCTGGAGACCGGCCTCTCGTCTTTCGCGGTCTTCTCGCTGGGTATGCGCCCCGGCACGGCCTCCATCTACGCCGGTCTGGTGACGATTTCCTTCATCATCTTCTCGCTCCCGGCCGGTTTCCTGGGGACGCGCTTCGGGCGCGGCCCCACCATCCGCGCCGGGCTGATCGGCCTGGTGGCGCTCACCCTGTTCGGCTTCTTCTTCATCAAAGGCACGCTCGTCTTCGCGGTCGTCCTCGTCCTGGCCGGGGCGTTCTGGGCGATGGTCAACGTCAACAGCCTGCCGCTGGTCTATGACCACGGCGACGAGCGCCGCATCGGCGCCTTCACCGGCCTGTACTACTTCTCCTCCCAACTGGCGGCCGTCCTCGGCCCGACTCTGGGCGGCCTGCTGGTGGACGCCCTCGGCAGCGAGTACCGCTGGCTGTGGATCTTCAGTTTCGCTTTCATGAGCCTGGCCTTCCTGTCCATGCTCGGCGTCCGGCGCGTCAAGAAGGCCGCCTGAGACGACTTTTCGTGAGGTTCGACCGTCTCGATGGGCAACGCGCGGCGTCTCTGGCTTCTGCTCCTGACCCTGGGCCTGTTCCTGCCCGGCTGCGCCGCCGCGCCCCCCGACTGCGCCCGCGCCGAGGTCTTCTGCGTCGGCCTGGTGACCGCCTCCGGCCCCGTGGACGACCAGGCCCTCAACCAGGCCGCCTGGGAAGGCCTCCAGCAGGCCCGCGTCCTCGGCATGGCCGACTGGACGGCCTATATCCAAAGCGCCGAGCGCCGCGACTACGGCGAAAACATCCGCTTCTTCGCCGCTCATGACTACGACGCTATCGTCACGGTCGGCGGCCCGCTGGCCGAGGCGACCTACGCCGCTGCCGAACGCTACCCGCACGTTTACTTCATCGGCGTTGACCAAAGCCTGCCTGCCGAAGCCGATCCGCTCCCCAACCTGGCCAGCCTGGCCTTTCCCGAGGACCAACTCGGCTTCCTGGCCGGGGCGCTGGCCGCCCGCATGACCACCACCGGCAAAGTCGGCGCGGTTCTGGCCAGCGACGCCTGGGCATCCATGCGGCGCTACGGCGAGGGCTTCCGCGCCGGCGTCGCCTACGCCGACTCTGCCGTGGAAGCCGTCGTCCTCTACCACAACGAGGTCGAGGCCAGCCGCTCGCTGGAGGATTTCGAATGGGGCGCGCTGACGGCCGATCTGCTGGTGGATAGCCAGGCCGATGTCCTCTTCGCGGCCGGCGGGCAGACCGCCGCCGGGGCGCTGTTGAGCGGCGCGGCGCGCGGCGTCTACGTCATCGGCGCCGAAGCAGACCAGTATCCGCTCCAGCCGGCCGCCCGTCCCCGCCTGCTGACCAGCGCCGTCAAAGAGATCGCGCCGGGCGTGATTCTGCTGGTCAGCGCGGCGCACGAGGCTCAGGCTGGCAAGGGCGGTTTCCCTTCCGGCGTCCTCCCCGGCGGCGTGGGCCTGGCGCCCTATCACGAGACTGCCGCGCTGGTGCCAGCGGAGGTTCAGCAGGAAATGCTCGCCCTGCTGGACGGCCTGCGGACCGGCGTCATCCAGACCGGAGTCTGGCCATGAAACCCTCGTCTGGACGTTTCACTTGCACGGCGCGCCGAGACGTTGTATACTGGTCTTGGTATGCTACCCGAATTCCGATGTCAGACAAGGAGGTGATGCGCGCGTAGAAAATACTCTTGATTCTTGCTGTTTCCCCCGCTCATACTAACTATACTAACTGAGGAGAAGGAAAATGAAGAAACTGTATTCCATCATGGCGGTCCTGCTGGCAGCCGTTCTCTTGCTCTCTGCCTGCGGACCCCGCGCCGTCGATTGCTCGGCGGACGACGTTTACTGCGTCGGCCAGGTCACCGACCTGGGCGGCATCGACGACAAGTCGTTCAATGCCAGCGCCTGGCGAGGCGTTCAGAACGCCCTGGATGACGACCTGATTGCGTCGGGCAAGTATCTGGAATCCCAGGGCCAGTCCGACTACGCCCGCAACATCCAGCAATTCCTGGATGAAAATACCGACCTGATCGTCACCGTCGGCTTCCTCCTGGGCGTGGACACGGCCAAGGCCGCGACGGCCAATCCGAATACCTACTTCGCCATCGTGGACTACTCGTATCCTGACTGCTGGCCGGGCGCCGTGGTCGGCACCGACTGCGGTTCGGATGTCGAGATTCCCAATGTGCGCGGCCTGACGTTCCAGACCGACCAGGCCGCCTTCCTGGCCGGCTATCTGGCCGCGGGCATGACCCAGACCGGCAAGGTCGGCACCTACGGCGGCATCCAGATCCCGCCCGTGACCATCTTCATGGATGGCTTCCAGGCAGGCGTGATGTACTACAACCAGCAGCACGGCGCCAACGTTCAACTGGTCGGCTGGGATGCGGCCACGGGCCAGGGTCTGTTCACCGGCAACTTCGAGTCGACCGATGACGGCCGCGCCTTTGCCGAGTCCCTCATGCAGGAAGGCGTCGACATCATCATGCCGGTCGCCGGCCCGGTGGGCCTTGGCTCGGCGGCCGTCTGCCAGGAGACCGGCGGCTGCCTGATCATCGGCGTGGACGCCGACTGGTACGACACCGCCCCCGAGTACCGCAGCGTACTGCTGACCTCCGTCCTGAAGAAGATCGATGTGGCCGTCTATGACACCATTCAGGATATGGTCAACGGGCAGTTCACCGGCGGCACCGCCGTTTACACCATTGCCGATGGCGGCGTGGATATCGCCCCCTACCACGACTTCGACAACCAGGTGCCGGCCAGCCTGAAAGCCGAGATCGAACAACTGCGCCAGCAACTGATCGACGGCACCCTGACCGTCAACGGCGTCCTTGGCCGCTAATTCTTGTCTTTTGCACGCCAGGGCCGGGGGCTCTCCCCGGCCCTTCTTTCGCACTCATTCGGGAATTATTCCGCTTCCATATTTACTCTCATGGCAATTGTGAATTGCAGCGCAACTTTATGGTAACATCTTGCACAACTTGGACGAGTCAGGAGTGAAGCGCATGTCCACCGTTCTAGAATTGCAGGGGATCACGAAATCCTTCCCAGGGGTGCTGGCCAATGACCACATCGACCTGACGCTCGAACAGGGCGAGGTCCACGCCCTGCTCGGCGAAAACGGGGCCGGCAAGACCACCCTGATGAATATCCTCTACGGCCTCTACAAGCCAGACGAGGGCAAAATCAAAATCAAGGGCAACGAGGTCGAAATTCACAGCCCCAACGACGCCATCCGTCAGGGGATCGGCATGGTCCACCAGCACTTCATGCTGGTGCCGGTCATGACCGTCACCGAGAACGTCATGCTCGGCGTCGAGACGACCCGCGCCGGCGTCTTCCTCGACCGGGCGGCAGTAGCCAGGAAAATTCGGGAAATCTCCGAACGCTACGGCCTGGAAGTGGACCCCGACGCCTACATCAAAGACCTGCCCGTCGGCGCTCAGCAGCGGGTGGAAATTATCAAGGTTCTCTACCGCGAGGCCGACATCCTGATCCTCGACGAGCCGACGGCGGTCTTGACGCCCCAGGAAGTCGAAGGCTTGTTCAAAATCATCAAGACGCTGGTTGAGAAGGGTAAATCGCTCATTTTCATCACCCACAAGTTGAAAGAAGTCCTGGCCATTGCCGACCGGATTACCGTCCTGCGCGGCGGGCGGGTGGTCGGGACGGTCAAGCCGCAGGAGGTGACGCAGGAAAAACTGGCCTCGATGATGGTCGGGCGTGAGGTCTCTCTGGTGGTCAAGAAACAGCCCGCCAACCCCGGCGAGGTGGTGCTGGAAGTGAAAGACCTGCACGTGCGCGACGAGCGCCACAACCTGACCGTGCGCGGCGTCTCCTTCGAAGTGCGGGCCGGCGAAGTGCTGGGCATCGCCGGAGTCCAGGGCAACGGCCAGACCGAACTGGTCTACGCCCTGACCGGCCTGACGCCCATCGTCAGCGGCGAGATCAAGATCGCCGGGCAGACGATTCACAATACCGCCCCGCGCCAGATTCTCGAGCGCGGCGTGGCGCACATCCCCGAAGACCGCCAGAGACACGGCCTGGTGCTGCCGTTCCCGATTCACGACAACATGGTGCTGTGCACCTACTATCTGCCGCCGTTTGCCAACGGCATGGTTTTGCAGGAAAAAGTCATCGCCGAGAACGCCGCCAGGCTGGCGGAAGAATTCGATGTGCGCACGCCCAGCGTCTTCGTCCCGGCCTCCTCGCTTTCGGGCGGGAATCAGCAAAAGGTGATCGTGGCGCGCGAATTTTCGCGGCCGATCAAACTGCTGATCGCCTCGCAACCAACCCGCGGCCTGGACGTCGGTTCGATCGAATACATCCACAGCCGCATCATCCAGAAACGCTCCGAAGGGACGGGCGTCCTGCTGGTCTCCTCCGAATTGGACGAGATCATGGCCCTCTCCGATCGGATCGCGGTGATGTACAAAGGTCAAATCGTAGCCATCGTCCCGGCCAGCAAGGCCAGCAAGGAATATCTGGGGCTGCTGATGGCCGGCATCCATCCCGACGAAGCGGCCGAGAAGGCCGTCGAGGCAACCGAAGAAGTCGAACGCGTCTTTTAGGAAGGTTGACCATGAGCGCCAAAGAAACCAAGACATCCAAGGCCAAACCCCGCAAAGAGAAAGACCTTCAGGACAAAAAGCGTCCTGGCGCCTGGCAAGTGATTGCCATGCCGCTGCTGGCTGTTTTGACCGGCCTGTTGGTGGGAGCCATCGTCATCGTCGTCACCGACGCCCGCGTCATCGCCGCCTATCGCAATTTCTTCCAGGACCCGCTGGGCGCCATCGGCCTGACCTTCCAGACCATCCTGGTCGCTTATGGGGCGCTCTTCAGCGGCGCGCTGGGGAGCCCGGAGCGCATCTTCCTGGCTTTCGAGCGCCTTTTCACCACCGGCGAGACCGATGGGCTGGTGCGGGCCTTCTGGCCGTTGAGCGAAAGTCTGGTCGCTGCCACGCCCTACATGCTGGCCGGCCTGGCAGTCGCCATCGGCTTCAAGGCGGGCCTGTTCAACATCGGGGCGGAAGGGCAATTCCTGATGGGCGCGCTGGGGTCGGCCTGGATTGGCTACACCTTCCACCTGCCCTGGTATCTGCACCTGCCGCTGGCCCTGCTGGGCGGCGCGGTCGCCGGGGCGTTGTGGGCGGCCGTCCCCGGCTACCTCAAAGCCACCACCGGCGCTCATGAGGTGGTCAACACGATCATGATGAACTGGATTTCCTTCCGCCTCAGCGACTGGCTGCTGAACGGCCCGATGAAAGCGACCGGCTACCGGCCGATCACGCCGGTCGTCGACAGCACCGCCACCCTGCCGCGCTTCTTCCCCGACCCAATCCGCCTCAACCTGGGGTTCATCGTCGCCCTGGCGGCCGCCGCGCTGGTCTATTGGCTGTTGTTCAAGACCACCTTCGGCTTCGAGGTGCGCGCCGTCGGCACCAACCCCGACGCCTCCAAGTACGCCGGCATCAACGTACCGCGCAACATCGTCCTGGTCATGATGTTGAGCGGCGCGCTGGCCGGCCTGGGCGGGGCGACCCAGGTGCTGGGCGTGGATCACTGGGTCGGGCAGGGTTTCTCGGCCGGCTACGGCTTCGACTCGATCGCCATCGCCCTGCTGGGCAAGAGTCACCCGGTCGGCGTCATCCTTTCGGCGCTCCTGTGGGGGGCGCTGCGCAACGGCGCGACCCGCATGCAGTCGATGGCCGGCATCCCCATTGATATCATTTCGATCATCCAGGGCCTGGTCATCGTCTTCATCGCCGCGCCCGTCATCATCCGCTGGCTGTACCGCATCCGCACCCTGGAAACCGAAAAGGTCGTTCTGACCCGCGGCTGGGGCAAGTGAGTGGAGAATCGCTATGGCTATGACTTCTGCTCGACCATTCATCAAATCCCGACTTTTGCCCGGCCTGCTGTTATTCCTGGCCGGAGCGGTCATCTACCTGCTCTTCGGCAGCGGCGTGGACTGGTCGCAACAGGCCACCTTCGGCCTGAACCCCACCGGCCGGACAGAGGCGCTCGTCATCCCCGACCTGACCCTGCCGGTCAAGGCCAGCGTGGTGGTCCTCTCGCTGGTGGCGGTCTTCCTGGGCGCCTGGCAGATGGCGCGCGGCATCCGCTCGAGCGGACTGGCCGTCGGCCTGGTGGCGTTCGCTTTCGTAGCAGCCTTCCTCCTGTGGGCCACCAAGGATAACTCCTTCAGCCTGGTCGGCATGTTGAGCAGTTCGCTGGTGCGCGCCACCCCCATCGCCCTGGCCGCCCTGTGCGGCGTCATCAGCGAGCGCGCCGCGGTGGTCAACATCGGCATCGAGGGCATCCTGCTCATCTCGGCCCAGACCGCCGTCATCGTCGGCACCAAGAGCGGCAACCTGTACGTGGCCCTGATCGCCGCCATCCTGGTCGGAGGGCTGGTGGGCGCTTTCCACGCCCTGATGGCCGTCAAATTCAAAGTGGACCAAATCGTCAGCGGCGTGGCCATCAACATCTTCGCCGTCGGCGCGACCAGTTTCGTCTCTTCTCGCTTCCTCGAAAAAGACATCAACGGCCTGAATAACTCCGGCACCTTCCCCACCATCTCCGTTCCCTTGCTATCTAAAATCCCCGTGCTGGGCCCCGTCCTTTTCGAGAACAACATCATCGTCTTTTTGATGATGATTCTGGTCGTCGTCCTGCATGTCGTGCTCTTCTACACCCCCTGGGGCTTGCGGACGCGGGCAGTCGGCGAACACCCCAAGGCGGCCGACACGCTGGGCGTCAACGTCTTCCTGACGCGCTACGTCAACGTCATCCTCGGCGGGATGATCGCCGGCCTGGGCGGGGCCTACTTCACCATCGGGGCGGTCGGCCGCTTCGACGAGGTGATGACCGCCGGCAAAGGCTTCATCGGCCTGGCCGCCATGATCTTCGGCAAGTGGACGCCGTTCGGGGCCTTCGCCGCTTCCCTGCTCTTCGGCTTCGCCGACTCCCTGCAGGTCAAACTGCAAATCCTGGGCATTCCCATCCCGTCTGAATTCCTGCTCATGGCGCCCTACATCGTCACCATGGTCGTGCTGGCCGGCGTGGTCGGCAGCGCCATGGCCCCCGCCGCCGACGGCGTCCCCTACGAGAAGAATTAAATCGCTCGCCTGTAGAGCGAACTCTACCGCAGTGCGCAGGAGGCCTCTGGCCGAGATTGCCAGGGCCTCTTGCTTCTTTCTCTGCCGAAGATTCCTTCCGGGAGATCGCCCCCAACAACGCATAGCCGAAAGTGATTTGATATAATGAGCAAGGTTGTTATGAAAACGGAGGTTTCCATGAAACATTTTCAGAAAACACTCGCCCTCCTGGCAGCCGGCGTCCTGCTCCTGCTCGCCGCCTGCGGCGGCCGAGCCGACCAGGCGGCCCCCACCACCGACCCGGCGGCCTTCGCCACCCAGGCGGTCGAGACCGCCTACGCCCAGTTGACTCAGACGGCCATGGCCATCCCCACCCAAACGCCGACCCCGACCATCACTCCCACCCTGGACCCCGCCCTCCAGACCCCCACGGCGACCGCCACCCTGCTGGCCGGTCAGCCCAGCCCGACTCCGCTGCCCACCCGCATGGTCGGCACCGCTGGCCAGCCCACCCAGCAAACCTGCGACAACTTCCTCCTGCTGCGCGACGTCAGCATACCTGACGGCACCATCATCGGTCCCGGGGAAACCTTCGAGAAAACCTGGGAACTCCAAAACCTCGGCCCCTGCACCTGGACGGGAGAATACCGCCTGGTGTGGGCCTACGGCGACTGGTACGGCACCGAACCGGTGTACATGTACTACACCGTCCCGCCGGGCGACACCATCCAGTTGACCGTCACCTTGACTGCCCCCACCACGCCGGGCAACTACTTCGCGGCCTTCATCATGCAGAACGACCGCGGCGTCAACTTCGGCATCCCCAACTACCTGACGGTTTACATCGTCGTCCCCGCCACCCCCACGCCCTAGAGGTGTCTGCCGAACTAACGCGAACCATCAAAGAAGAAGCCCGCCGGCTGGGATTCCCGCTGGCGGGCGTCACTACGCCCGATCCGCCGCCCCATTGGCCGGTCTATGAACGCTGGCTGGCGATGGGACGGCACGCTTCTATGAACTACTTGGCGGGCGAACGCGCCCGCGCCTGCCGCCGCGACCCGCGCCAGATACTCCCCGAATGCCGCTCCATCCTCGTCCTGGGCATTCCCTACCCGCCGCCGTCGGTCGCCCCGCCCGCCGAAGAAGACGGGCCTCCGCGCGGCCGGGTCGCCTCCTATGCCTGGGGCCAGGACTACCACCTCGTCCTGCCGGAGCGGCTGCGCGCCCTGGTCGCCTTCATCGAGGCGCAGGCCGGAGGTCCGCTGCCGCACCGCATCTACACCGATACCGTCCCGCTCCTCGAGCGCGACCTAGCCCAGCGCGCCGGCCTGGGCTGGATCGGCAAGAACACCTGCCTCATCAACCCGCGCTTCGGCTCGACCTTCTTCCTGGCCGAAATCCTGCTCGGCCTCGACCTGGAACCCGACCCGCCCTTCGAGGCCGACCGCTGCGGAACCTGTCGGCGCTGCATCGAAGCCTGCCCCACCGGCTGCATCCTGCCCGACCGCACCCTCGATGCCCGCGCCTGCATCTCTTACCTGACCATCGAAAACAAAGGCGAGATTCCGGAACGCCTGCGGCCGGCGCTTGGCGAGTGGGTCTTCGGCTGCGACATCTGTCAGGCCGTCTGCCCCTGGAACCGCTTCGCCCCGCCCGAGGTGGACCCGGCCTTCGCCCCCCTCCCCGGCCTGCCGCGCCCCGACCTGATCGCCGCCCTGAACCTCGACCCGCAGACCTTCAACCGCCAGTTCAAGACCAGCCCGATTCAGCGCGCCCGCCGGCGCGGCTACCGGCGCAACGCCGCCGTGGCGCTGGGCAACCTCGGCCGCGCCGAGGCCATCCCGGCGCTCGCCCAGGCCTGTCAGGACGAGGACGCCCTCGTCCGCGCCCACGCCGCCTGGAGCCTCGAACGAATCCACACAACCCAGAGCGATCCATGAAAAAACGACTGCTGATTGCCACCAACAACCGCGGCAAAGTGAAAGAAATCCAGGCCTTGCTGGCCGACCTCGACCTGGAACTGGTCACCCCCGAGCAGATCGGCCTGCGGCTGGACGTCGTCGAAGACGGCCAGACCTACGCCGAGAACGCCCGCCTCAAGGCGCTGGCCTTTGCCCAGGCCAGCGGCCTGGTCGCCCTGGCCGACGACTCGGGCCTGGAGGTGGACGCCCTGGGCGGCCGGCCCGGCCTGCATTCGAACCGCTTCGGGCCGCAGCCCTCCAGCGAAGCGAGTCGACGCGCCTTCCTGCTGACCCAACTGGCCGGTCTCCCCCGCCCCTGGACGGCGCGTTTCCGCGCCACCGTCGTCATCGCCCGCCCCGATGGTCAACTCTGGCTGACAGAGGGAATCTGCGAAGGAGA
Organism: Chloroflexota bacterium; assembly: GCA_019873655.1. Lineage (GTDB taxonomy): Bacteria > Chloroflexota > Anaerolineae > Anaerolineales > Villigracilaceae > JAFGSI01. The sequence goes on from JAIOAU010000004.1 coordinate 125,267, forward strand.
GATCATCCCCGAAGAGCGCGGCTCACACGGCTTCGGCTACGACCCGCTGTTCCTGATCCCGGAGATGGGCCGGACGATGGCCGAACTGGGCCTGGAAGAGAAGAACCGCCTGAGCCACCGCGCCCGGGCGGTCCGGCAGGCCATCCCCTTTCTGTTCGCCGCCCTGGAAATGTAAGATTGGCGGTCAAACCGGCCAGCGAATCGTCTGCAAGAAGAGGCTGAGTAGAGCCGCCACGCGCCGCGGTTGTTCGAGCATCAGCATGTGGCCGGCGCCGTCGAGCGTCTGCAGGGCCGCGCCGGGAATGCCGCTGGCCAGGGCTTCCGAAAAAGACAAGGGGGTGAGACGATCCTCGGTGCCGCACAGGACCAGGGTCGGGACGTGCACTTTGGAGAGGCGCTTCGAGAGATCGAGGCGGTCGCAGGCCAGCAAGTCGCCATAATAAACGGTCGGGCGCGTCTCGGTCATGACCCGCCGCAGCAAGGTCTTCGCCTGTTCGGGGGCATGGGGGCCAAAAGCGCCTCGCTGCGCCTCTGCAAGGATGGTCGAATACAGGGAGGGATTGGCCGCCGCCTCCAGGCGGGCCGAGGCGACCGGCAGACGGGCGCCGCTGGCCAGCAGGGCGATTCCAGCCACCCATTTGGGGCGCTCGATCGCCATATCCAGAGCGATGGCCCCGCCCAGGTCGTGGCCGGCGATGACCGCCTGGTGCAAGCCGACGGCTTTCATGAAGGCCGCCACGCTGCGGGCGTAATCGGCGACCGATTGCAAACCGGGGCCTTCGGACTTGCCATGCCCCGGCAGGTCGAGGGCCAGGACGCGCTGGCCCGCCATGCGGCGGATTTCCGGCGGCCAGACCTGATAATTGGCCCCCGCCCCATGAATCAAAAGGAGAGGCGGCCTGTCGGCGCCGCCAGCCTCGTGAAGGAAATAGTACAAATTGGCAGCGACGGGCATGGCCTCAATAGCGCTGGCGGGTGGCGTGATGGAGGCGGTCGGCGGCCTCCTCGGTCAGCGGGATGACGACCTGGACGCGCGTCCCCTGGCCGGGCGCCGACTCGATGTGGAGCAAGCCGTTGACCAGTTCGGCGCGCTCGCGCAGGTTGATCATCCCCAAACTGCCGCGTTTGTCGTAGGCGCGCATCGTCTCGGCCACATCGAAGCCGACGCCGTCATCCTTGACCTCGAGCAAGGCCAGGTCGCGCGCGATCAGGCGAAAATTGACCCAAATATGAGGGGCCTGGGCGTGTTTGCGGGCGTTGTTGACCGCCTCTTCGACCAGGTAGAAGATGACGCCCTGTTTGCCCATTTCGATGTCTTTGAGCGCGTTCTCGTCCACCTGAATCAGCACTTCCTGCCCGAACGTTTCCTTCATCTTATCGGCCATGGCCTGAAGGGCCGCCACCAGGCCCTGCGATTCGAGGACGAGCGGCCGCAGGGTGAAGAGCATGTGGCGGATTTCTTTGGTCGTGCGGCGAGCCAACTCTTCGATCTTGAGCAATTCCTGGCTGGCAGCGGCAGGGTCCTTCTCCAGCATCCGGCGGGCCAGATTGACGCGCATGGCCATCGCCGCCACCGACTGGGTCGGGCCGTCGTGCAGGTCGCGCGCCAGTTTCTTGCGGGCCTCCTCCTGGACCTCGATCATGCGGTCGCGTTCATCCACCAGTTCTTGATACAGACGGGCGTTCTGGATGGCGATCATGGCCTGACGGCCGATGATGTCCAGGACTTCGCGGCGGTCGGCGGTGAAAAAGCCGGCCTCGGGGTGGCCGAAGATCAACACGCCGAACACGGAAAAGCCGCTGCGCAAGGGGAAACAATAGACCTCGGCGCAACTGTGCAGGGCAACGATGCGGCTCAGTTCGGGGTCTTGGCTGACTTCGGCAACCAGAATCGGCTGATCGTCCTCGAGGGCGCGGGCCAGAGCGCCTTCGGCGGCCGGCAAGGTGATGCGCAGGTCGGCCGGGGCCAGGCGGCGGGCCGAACCGACCTCCAGGACTTCCTCGGCGTTGAACAGGAGGGCCGCGCTGACCAGCCGGTCGTCGGCGACGCTTTCGGAGTCCTCCGACTGCGAGCGCAGGGCGGTCAGGCTCAAGTCGAGGGCGGTGTCGAGGACGCGCTGGTAGTTGAGGGTGGTCGTCAGGGTGGAGGTCAAGTCATAGATGGCGCGCAGGCGTTCGTTCTCGACCTGTTGACGGCGCTGCTGGGCCTCGAGCATTTCCTGGCGCGAGCGGCGCAGCGATTCGATCAGCCGCCGGCTCCAAAGTCCAAACAAGGCGGCCAGGATCAGGGTGGGGACAGCCATCGCCGCCAGCGCCGGCCAGGCCAGCGAAAGCGGCCCCCGCAACGCTGTGAGGGCGACCTGCGCCAGCAAGAAGGAGACGGCAACGATCACCGCTCCGCCGAACTCGAAATACAGGGCCGCCGTGAGAATGGGGAGCAAGCCGGCCCAGAAAACCGGGCCATAGACGCCGGCCGACAAGACCTGGAGCAAAATCATTCCGCCCAAGTCCACGGCCAGGCTGATGGGGCGATGAAAACGGAAACGGCGGTTGAGACCCGCCAGGAGGGTCAGGACGGCGTTCCAGACGGCCAGGGCGGCCAGGACGAGCGCGGCCGGTTCGCGCAAACTCTCCCCCAACGCCAGAGAGACGACCAGGCCCAACAGAACCAGCCAGCGCAGGGAGACGGTGAACCAATCAGCGACAAAGGGCGAGTCCGCGGTTCGCACGGTTTAATGATACTGATTTTCTCTGGAAAGGCAAGCGAAAGCGCGCCCGTTTGCGTTGCAATTTCGAGACGAAAATCCGCTATTCCTCCCGCCGGCGCATGCGCGCCTTCAGACGCAGACGCCAGAGCGGGCCGATGGCCTTGCGGATGATGTATTTGGCGGTGATGATCGAGAACCACGAACCGCCGTCGCGAAAGTGGACGCGCAGCATCTCGGGCCAGCAGCGGTCGTCGGCGACGAAGGTCTTGCCGCTGGCGTGCAGGCGGAAGTTGGCCCACAGGCGGCGGGTGTAGTAGAGCGGGGCTACCTGGGCCAGCCGCACCCACAGGTCGTAATCCATGGCGAAGTAGAAGGATGGATCGAGCGGCCCGACCTGCCGCCACAGGTCGGCACGGAAGAAACTGGCCTGCTGGGGAATGTGAACGTAGCCGCGCCGCAGGCGGGCCAGGTCGGTCTGGGCGGCGGGGAAACGACCGATGACGCGGCCCTGCTCGTCGATGAAGTTGGCGTCGCCGTAGACCAGGCCGGCGTCTGGATGCGCCTGGAAGAACGCCACGGCCTCGGTCACCGCGCCGGGGAGGTAGGTGTCGTCGGAGTTGATCCAGGCCAGGATGTCGCCGGTGGCGCGGGCGAAGCCCTTGTTGATGGCGTCGGTCTGGCCGCGGTCGGGTTCGGAGACCCACCAGGCAAGGCGGTCGGCGTATTTCTTGATGATGTCCACGCTGCCGTCGGTGGAGCCGCCGTCCACGATGATGTATTCGATGTCGGGGTAATCCTGTTCGAGGACAGAGCGGATGGTGGCTTCGAGAAAACGAGCCTGGTTATAGGAGGGGGTGACGATCGAGACGCGCATGGGAACTCCGTGTATCAGGGCAGAGGATGCTGCAAGTCGAAGATGATGTAGCCCTGGCCCTGTTCGAGGATGGGGTAGTGGGCGTAGAGGTATTCTTTCAACTGCGGCTGGGCGTCGAATTCATCCAGGTCGGTGACCAGGAAATAATGCCGGCCGGAGACGAACGTTTCGAACTGGACGGCGAATTCGGGCGTCGAAAGGCCCGCCATGGCGCGCAAGGCGGTGTCGCCGGTCTGCGGCCAGTAGGCAGGCTGAATCCAGCCCCAGTAGGCCAGGGGGTAGCCGTAATCCTGGACGAGGGCCACGCCGCGGCTGTCGTAGTCGAGGGCGCGGCCGATCTCGGCCCAGAATTGGGCCTGCGGGCGGTAGTCGACGCGGTGGAAGGTCTGGCGCAGGTTCCACAGGTTGAATAGCAGACCGGCGGCGAGGATGAGGAAAATGAACGCGCGCCCCAAGCGGCCGGGGTCGAGGTCGAGCAGGCGGCGGGCGGTCAGGTCGCCGAGGGGAGCCAGGGAGAGGGCCACGATGGGGACGAGGGAGAGGTGGTAATAGTCATGGGTCATGAAGTAATAGGCGAAGACCAGCAGGAAGAGCAGGTAACCGCCCCACAGGCCGGCCAGGAAGACGCGTTTTTCGCCCTTTTCGAGCAGGAAGAAGCCCAGCAGGCCGAGAATCAGCGGCAGGAGGCCGACGACGCGCTCGACGTTGGCTTCGGTCACCAAATAGAAGATGGGGTCGAGCAGCAGGTTGGGGAAGAAGCGCAGGCTGAACTGCGTACCGAGCGTCCCCTTGACGAAGAAGCCGTAGTACATCCAGATGAGAATGGGGACGGCCATGAGCAGCCCCATGACCCAGAATTTGATCTGGCGGACGGATTGGCGCAGGGGGCGGGCGAAAAAGACCCCGGCCAGGCCGCCCAGCAGGGAGAAGGCGGCCAGCGACTTGACCAGCATGGCCAGTCCGCCGAGCAGGCCGGCGGCGACCGCCCAGCCCCAGCGATCGCTTCGATACCAGCGGCGCATGGCCCACCAGGAGAAGAGGATGAGCGAGAGCATCAGGGGATCGGGCTGGAAGGCGCGACTGGCAATGACGCCGTAGGGAGCAAAGAGATAGAAAGCCAGGGCGACCGTCGCGCCGTCGGCCGAGACCAGGTCGCGGGCGAGGAAATAGACGGCCAGTCCGCCCAAGACCCAGAAGATGGCCGAGTAGAGGCGCGGGTAGAAGAGGTCTTCGCGGCCGATCAGGCGGTAGGTGAGGACGGCCAGGGCGTCGATGGAGGGCGGTTCGGTCTCCTCGGATTTCCACATGGCGACGGCGCGCTCGCGCTGCCAGGCCGGGGCGGAGTCGAGGTGTTCGTAGTACATGCCGCGGGCGACGATGGCCGTGAACACCTGACGGGTGGGATGAAAGTCGAGGGGCGCGTCGGTCAGGTCATAGACGCGGATGGCCAGGGCGGCGGCGAAGAGGACGAGGAGCAGGAGGAGATGTCCGGTTCGAGAACGAGCAAAGAGGGAGGAGGATGTTGCAGTGGTCATGGTTCTTTCCGTCGGATGAACAGGCCGTCGGCCTGGAGGATGGATCCATCGAGGGGGGAGAGAAGGGAATCGAAACTGCCGGCGAAGCGGAAGCCCGAGTCGGCGAGCAGGGCGTAGAGGTCGTCGAAGAGGGGTTGGCCGGCGTAGAGTTCGGCAAAGGAGAGTTCGCAGAGCAGGTAATCCACCCGGGCGAGGGTCTCGGCTGCGCCGCGCAGGACGGCCGCTTCGTAGCCCTGGACGTCGAGTTTGAGCAGGACGGGAGGCTGGAGATCCATCTGGTCGAGGTAGTCGTCCAGGCGGGCGAGGGGGACGGTCACCCGGACCTGGTTCCCGGTCTGGGGAAAGGCGCGGCGGTGCAGGTCGGCCATTGCGAGGACGGAGGAGGAAGCGGAGAATTCGTTCTGGTAGAAATCAATCGTACCGGTTGTCTCGCCGAGGGCGGTCTGGAAAGCGCGGAAGCGGCCGAGGGGCGAGAGGCGGCGAAGCAGGGCGCGATAATTGGCCTCGAGCGGCTCGAAGGAGTAGATTTGGGCCTCGGGCAGGATGAGGCGCATGGCGTAGGCAAACGAGCCGATATACGCGCCGACGTCGAGGACGGTGCGGATGCCCGCCGCCTGCAGCCAGCGGCGGTGGGGGGTCAGGCGCGGCAGTTCGTGGAGCAGGCGGCGGTCGGCGAGCAGGTCCGCCAGGAGAGGCCAGAAATGCCGCGGATACTGAAACGGCAGGGAGGCGTATTCGATGCCCTTGATGAGCAGGTCGGAGAGGGATCGGGGCATGCGCGGTCACCTTTGTTGGGTCAGTCTCTGGCGGCGGCGGGCGAGATAGAGCGCCTTGAGGCGCTGGAGGCCAAAGAGGCCCAACAGGGCCAGGAGGATGCGCCGCCAGGCGCGCAGGATGGTGGGGGGATGGGCGATGAGACCGCGCCCATAATCCCCCAGGGCGGCGGCAAACTGGCCGCCCTCGACGAGGTAGAAGGCGCTCAAATTGTACAAGCCGGCGCGGATGCGCTTTTCGTTCCGGCGCACGAGGTCGGCCAGGACGGGCTGGGTTTTCATCCAGTCGGCGATGCGGTAGGCCTCGCGGGCGAATTCGACCGGCCGGGCGATGTTCTTGGCGCTGGAGTGATAGCGGGCGGCGGCCAGGGTTTTGGGCAGGTAATATATCTCGGCCCGCTGGGCGATGCGCAGCCAGAGATGATGATCGAGCAGGCAATGGTAAGAAATGTCGAGCGGCCCGGCCTCGACCTGGACAGAACGGCGCATGAAGACAGCCGGCTGGCCAATAATATGAAAGGACATCAATTCTTCGAGTCCCCAGCGGCCGTATTTCAAGAGATTGATGGGGCGGCCCTGCTCGTCCACGGCCAGGACGTCACCAAAGACCAGGCCGACGCGGGGGTTTTCCTCGAAGACGCGCACCGCTTCGGCGACCGCGCCCGGGAGGTAGTAGTCGTCGGAGTTGAGCCAGGCGACGATCTCGCCGCGGGCGCGGGCCAGGCCCTTGTTGATGGCATCGCCCTGGCCGCGGTCTTTTTCGGAGACCCAGCCCGCCAGCCGGTCGGCATATTTTTCGATGATGGCCTGGCTGCCGTCGGTCGAGCCGCCGTCGATGACGAAGTATTCGATGGGCGCGTAGTCCTGCTCGAGGACAGAGCGGATGGTCTGCTCGAGGAACTGGGCCTGGTTATAGGAGGGGGTGATGATGGAAACGGTGGTCAACGGACTTTTTCACGGAATCACGGATGGAAACGGATTTGTCAACGGACTTTGTCACGGAAAAACGGATTTGTCAACGGACTTTTTCACGGAATCACGGACGGAAACGGATTGGGACAACGGACTTTGTCACGGAATCGCGGATGGGAACGGATTGGGGTCAACGGACTTTGTCACGGAATCACGGATGGAAACGGATTTTTTGAATCACGGATTTAGTGTTGGAAGAGGGAATTGTAATCAACTTTGGGGAAGACGGTCAATTTGCCGCCGATGGTGGCATCGAGAATTTGACGATGGGCGGACTGGTAGGCAGCCCGGGCCATGCGGTAGGCGCGCTCGGAGGTCTCCAGGTCGGGCAGTTGCCAGCGGAAGCCTTTGCCAAAGTAGTTGGGGGCAAAGTGGTTGGGGTCGTCGCCCTCGGAGACGACCGTCTGATTGGCCTGGCCCTGGGTGACGAAGTTGTGGTCGACGCCGACGAGGATGATCTGCTCGAAGCCCATGTGAAAGGCAAGTTGCAAGGCCACGTAGGTGACCGTCGCGCCCTCCCACAGACGATGACGGGCGTCGCGGGCAAAACGCGGACCGGTGTAGGTGGTGTAGAGGAAGGTGGGCAGGTCTGGCAGGGAGGTTTGCGGGGGGAAGAAGCGGTGGGCGCGCCAGGTCAGGAATTTGGGGATGGGAAGGGCCAGAATCTCGTCGCGGCACTGCTCGATGACCAGGTCGTTGATCGAGACGAGATAGGTGGTGGGGAAACCGAGTTCGGGGAAGAGCAGGTAAATCCGGTTGAGGCCGAAGGTGATCTCGCCGCGCAGTCTGGTCAGGTCGGTGCGCCGCAGACTGGGGCCGTTGCCGAGGATGAAGCCGCGCTGACCGCGGTGGATGTCCTTAAGGGCGGCCAAACGGTGCAGGCTTTCGCGCCGCCAGGGATGGAGGTAGGCAGGCCCCAAGTCGGGGAGGCGGCGGAGGGCGTCGTAGGAATCGCGGGCGAAGTCCCAGAGGGCGGGAGGCAGGGCAGATTTGATGGCGTGTTTCATTCGGTGCTCAATCTGGCCGTCGCGCCGCCGTCCACGATCATCGCCTGGCCGGTCATGAAGGAGGATTGCGTTTCGTCGGCCAGGAAGTAGATGGCATGGGCGATTTCCTCGGGCTTGCCGATGCGGCCGTTGACGGTCTTGCGGGCCAGGTTTTCGAGGCGCTTGAAGATGTCGTCGCCGGCGACATGGCCGCGGCCGAGGCCGGCGCGCAGCATGGGCGTGTCCACCGCGCCGGGCAGGATGGCGTTGACGCGGATGTTGTCGGGGGCGAATTCGATGGCCATGGCGCGCGTCAGGGCCAGCAGGCCGCCCTTGCTGGCGGCGTAGGCGGCAATGTTGGCCGAGGTCTGCACTGCATGGACCGAGGAGACGTTGACGATCGCCCCGCCGCCCGCCGCCTTGAAGAGCGGATAGGCCAGTTTGGCGCTCAGGAAGACCGACCGCAGGTTGGAAGCCATGACGGCGTCCCATTCCTCGACGGTGGTATCGAGCAGCGGCTTGGCAATCTGCAGGGCGGCGTTGTTGATGAGGGCATGCAGACGGTCGCTGAAGCCGCGCGCCTGCAGGAAGATGGCCTCCAGCGCGGCAGGGTCGGAAATGTCGGACTGGATGAAGAGGCCGTTTTCGGGAAAGGGGGATTGGAAGGGCGCCCGGTCAACGCCGATGACGCGCCAGCCGCAATCGGCAAACAGGGAGACGGTGGCGCGGCCGATGCCGCCCGCCGCGCCGGTGATGAGGACGGTCTTGGGATGATGGGTGAAATGGGAAGAGGCGTTCATTCCTTGCTATTCTCCAAGAAGATCATCGGATGGGAGTCCCAACCCATCGAGCAGGTTGCGGATGGTGTTCCAGTGGACGCGTTCCCAGGCGGCCGGGCTGGAATTGGCGTTGTGCGGCGCGAGCAGGACGTTGTCCATGCGGCAGAGCGGACTATCGGGGGGCAGCGGCTCGACCTCGAACACGTCCAGCGCCGCCCCGGCAATTGTACCGCTTTCCAGGGCGGCGACGAGGGCGGGTTCGTCCACGATGGGGCCGCGGGCGGTGTTGATGAGCACGGCCGTCGGGCGCATGAGGCTCAGGGTGCGGGCGTTCATCAGGTGGAAGGAGGTCGGGTTGAGGTCGCAGTTGAGCGAGACGAAGTCGGCGCGCCCCAGCAGGTCGTCGAGGCTGGTCATCTGGACGCCGACCTCGGCCAGGAAGACGTGGTCGATCTCGACGATGTCGTTGCCGAGGACGGTCATGCCGAAGGCGCGCGCCCGGCGGGCGACGGCCTTGCCAATCGTCCCGACGCCGACGATGCCGAGGGTGCACTCGTGCAGGGCGCGGCCGGGAATCTTCCGCCAGTCGCCGGACTTGACAGCGCGGTCCATCCACGGCAGGCGGCGGGCGAAGGCCAGCAGGTAGCCGAGGACGCTGTCGGCGACCGGCAAGGTGAAGGCGTTGGGGGTGCGGCCGACGCGGATTCCGAGGCGGGCGGCGGCCTGCAGGTCGATCGAGTCTACGCCGGTGCCCCATTTGGAGATGACCTTCAGGCGCGGGGCGCAGGCCTCCAGGACGCGGGCGGTGTAGCGGTCGTCGCCGCAGATCGCGCCATCGAATTGACCGGCGTAGCGCAGCAGGTCGGCCTCTTCGAGCCGTTCGCGCACCTCGGGGACGATGAGTTCGAGGCCATAGCGCGCGAAGACCGGGCGGAAGCGGTCGAGGAAGGGAATCATGTAGGGGGCGGAAAAGAGAACGACAGGCATGGGTCTCCTCTCACGAACTGCGCTGACGCATGAGGAAGTCGGCGATGGCGAAGTCGAGTTCCTCGTCGATGTCCCAGGCTTCGGCGGGGTCGATTTCGAACAGGAGCGGGCGCTCGCCGATGCGGTGACGCCGCCGGACGAGGTTCTGACGGGTGAAGAGGTAAATGCAGGAATTTTCCTCGTAGACCGGCGGCAGGTCCTGGGTCTGGAGCAGTTCGTTGGGGTTGTGATTGATGGCGCGTCCCTGGGCGTCGTAGAGGCGGGTCTGGAGGCGCGTCACCGAGAAGAGCGAGTCGAAACGCGGATAAGCGGCCAGGAAGGTCTGAATGGCGCGCGAAATGGTCTCGGCGCGCAGGAGCGGGTTGGTGCTGTGGGTCTGGAGGTAGAAATCGGCCTCCACCTGGGCAGTGTCGTAGAGCAGGATGTCGTTCATGGGGATGTCGTCGGCGCGCAGATGCTCCGGGCGGACGATGACCTGCACCTGGGGGAAGTCGGCCCGCAGCCCGGCGATGACCGGCTCGGAATCGGTGTCCACCAGGATGGTCGAGATTTCCGGCACGGCGAGCAGGGTCTGGATGATGTGCTGGTAGAGTGGCTTGCCGGCCAGCGGGCGGTAGTTCTTGCCCGGCACGCGCTGGCTGTGGTGGCGCATGGGGACGAGGGCGGCGAGTGAAGTCATAGGCTACTCATTATACCGAATCGGCTCGATCTCGCGTTTGGAAGAAGTCGCTTTCTCCCAACCGACGTGATAATAGAAGGTCTGGCGCAGTTCGGGGGTCAGGGGGCTGGCGCGGCGGTAGCCCTGGTAGGTGCCCCAGAATTGATTCCAGCGGAACCAGAAAATGCTCCCCAGGCTGCGCCAGAAGAGGCGGGCGCGGGCGGCGTGGAGCAGGTCGAAGAAGACGCTGGCGCTCAGGTTGCGCAGGAAATCGTAGAAATTGAAGTGCGCTTCGGGGAAGATGCGCTTGAAGGCCATCGCCTCGCGGCGGTAGCGGTTGCGGACGGCGCGCGGGGTCTCGTGATGGACGTGAATCACCTCCGCCTCGGCGACGTAAGCGATGGCGTAGCCCTGGGACTGCGCCCATTTGGCCCATTCGAGGTCTTCCAGGCCGGTCAGGGTCTCGTCGTAGGGGCGGGTCTGCCAGAGGGCGCGACGGACGGCGGCGTTGGCGTTGTTGCAGAAAGGGTGAGCCTGCCGCGCCGCCGACTGGTCGGGGTACCAGCGGGCGAAGATTTGCTGTTCGGAGAAATGCGCCGTCGCCGGGCCGCGCTGTTTGCCGTAGGTCAGGGCCACCTGCGGGTCGGCGAACGGTTCGAGCAGGCGCTCCAGCCAGTCGGGATAGACCGGATAGACATGGGCGCTGGCAATGACGACCAGGTCGCGGCTGGCGGCGGCCAGGCCGAGGTTGAGGGAACGCCCGAAGGTGAACTCCTCGGGCGGGATGCGGACGAGGCGCGCCCCGTAGCGGGCGGCGATGGAAACGGTCGCGTCGGTCGAGCCGGAGTCGACCAGGATGACCTCCACGTCGCGGACCGTCTGGTGGCGGACGCCCTCCAGCAGGCGGCCGATGTGGGCCTCCTCGTTGTAGGCGCGGATGACGAGGGAACAGGCCGTCTTCTCAGTCACCAACGGCCTCCAGCAAGCCGCCGGCCAGCAATTTCTCGGCCGCCTGATGCAACTGGCGCAGCGGCAGGCCGGTCTTTTCGGCGACCTCGAGCAGGGAGGTCTGCCCATCGGCGTAGAACAGGACCCAGCGCAGGGCGTCCAGTTCGCTGCCGTAGAGGATGTTGCCCTCGTCCACGACGTAGCGGCGCTCGCCGTGGGCGGCGGACGAGGCGACCTTCTGTTTGATGGCCCCACCCGTCTTCGGGTACAGGCCGCGCTTGCCAAGCATCGGCTCGCCGATGGGGTTGAGCGAGCGGTAACAGCGGTCGTATTCGAGTTTTTCGATGGCCAGCAGGTACAGTTTCAGGGTCTCGACCAGGTTTTCGGCGCTGATGAAGTCCAGGTTGTCGAGGGAGGTGTGGTAGTAGGGGTACTCGTAGTATTTGTCCTTGCAAATCGTGCCGACCGGGATGCGCAGACCCGGCTGGGAGTACTGGCGCTCGTCCGAGCCGTTGACGTCGAAGGGGTATTCGATGTAGTCCAGGCCGAGTTCGCGGAAGGTCAGGCGGACGACACGGTCGATGACGTCGTCGCCGCGGAAAGTCTGTTTGTAGCCGAACTTGCCGGGACCGGCGACCGTGGTCGCCACGAATCCGCCCGTCAGCGCCCGGACGGCGGCTTCGTTGCGGGCGATGTAGGCCAGGGCGCCGATCGTCTCCGGGGCGATGACGAAGCGGTAGGCGTGGCGCAGGGGACGGCGGCGCAACTCGGCCAGCAGGAGGGTCCACAAGACCGGGCCGGAGAGGTTGTCGTTGGCCAGCGAGGGGTGGCAGACGTAGGTCGAGAGGAGGTACTCGCGGCCCGACACGCCCGGCAGGAGCGCCTCGCCGTAGGTCAGCGCGCCGGGGGCCAGGGTGGTATCCACCACGACGCGGTAAGTCGCCTGGCGGTCGAGGCGCTGGAATTGTTCGTGGGTCAGGCAGAAGCCCCAGGCGCGGTGGTAGTACGTCGTCCGGTAGGGGATGGCGGTGGGCAGGTCGGGCAGGGTGTGCAGGTGCGGGGCGAGTTCGTCGAAGGTCAGCGTCCCCTCGAAGGGACAGGAGTAATTGACCAGGTGGATGTTGCTGGCGCGGAAGTCGATCAGCCGCCGGCCGGAGGAATCGGCCACGTAGGCGTCGCGGACGTTCCACTCGTCGGGGATGGTCCAGTCGTAGCAGACCGTGCCGGAGGGGACTTCGACCAGGTCGAAGGGGGTCACTTCGGCCAGGGCGCGCAGGGTCTGGCGCAGGCCGTCGCCGGTGATGGAGCGGCAGAGCGGGAAGAGGCGGCGCAGCAATTCGTCGGCGCGGGCCGTCAGGGCGGCCCAATCGGGCTGGAAGAGGGGCTCGGTCATCGGGTCACCTTGGAGGGCGGGCAGGCCTCGTGATATACTTGCCCGCAAGCAAAAATCGAGAGGAGTAGTCTCATGACTGACAAGAAGAAAGCCGTTTCGGCCGTCGGCCCGATCTGGGAGGGCATTTACAGCGAGGGCAAGGCCTTGAACCGCTATCCTTTTGACCAGGTCGTTTCGTTCATCTATCGCAACTATTCACGCGCCAAGCCGCGCGCCGAGACGAAGATTCTCGAAATCGGCTGCGGGGCGGGCAACAATCTGTGGTTCGCCGCCCGCGAGGGGTTCACCGTCGCCGGCGTGGACGGCAGTCCGAGCGCCATCGAGTTCGCCCGCAAACGCTTCGCCGAAGAGGGCCTGGAGGGCGACCTGCGGGTGGCGGATTTCATCCACCTGCCCTTCGCCGACAACACCTTCGACTTCGTCATCGACCGCGCCGCCCTGACCTGTTCCGGGACGAGCGCCGCCCGCAAGACGATCGCCGAGGTGCGCCGCGTGCTCATCCCGGACGGCAAATTCTTCTTCAACCCGTACAGCGACCATCACAGCAGTTGCGTCGCCGGCAAGCCCGGCCAGGACGACCTGACGGTGGACATCCGCGGCGGGACGCTGGTGGACATCGGCCCGCTGCGCTTCTACGGCAAGCGCGACATCCTGGACATGTTCCGCGACGGCTGGCGGGTGCTCAGTCTGCGGCATATCGAGATCGTCGAGGAACTCGAACCGCTCTACAACTGCCACGCCGAGTGGATTCTGATCGCCCAGAAGGTCGTCAACGTGCTGCAAGGCGTGCAGGATTGAACCCTCCCTGCGCTCGCGCAACAGCCGCCGCCGAGGCGGCTTTTTTGTCTACTCGCGCAGACCGAACCGCCAAGACACGAAGAACGCCATCGTTTGTATCAAGACGCCAGGCATCCCCGGCGAAACTTTACTTAATCGGCTCCCATTTTGCCCTGCCCGCCGACCGGGCGGTTCTTGACCAGCGCCCAGGGATCGGCTCGCAGCAGTTCCTCTTCGACGGCGGCAAAATCGCGCAGGCGGCAGGAGGCCACCCGGCCGTAGTTGAGCGGGACGCTGGTCCACAGGCCGCGGCGCTCGAGTTCGCGCTGCACGGGGGCGGCGTCCACATCCGGGTCGAGGTCGAGGTCGCGGACGAACATGCGGTAGGTGCGCGTTTCGGGCGGGCGCCCGATCAGGCGCACCTCGCCGGTAAACTCTTTCCAGTAACGATAGGGAACCTGCAGGCGCTGTTCGGGCAGATGCACCATCGAGGTGAAGCGGACGTCCGCGCCCAGCAGAAGCAGTTTGAAATCCAGTTCGAGCATGCGCTCGAAGGCCGAGCCGGGATCGAAGGCCGAGGATGTGTCGCGCCCGCACAGGTCGGCGGCGTGACGCCCGACCGCGGCGACCGACTGCATCGGGTGCGGCGAGCGCAGCACGCCCGGCTGGCGGCGGACGTATTCGGGAAAGACGCCCATCTCCTCGGCCGGGGTCTCGGCCTGGTCGAACGGCTGGCCGCGGGCGAAGCCGAAGTTGAAGGTCGGGACGACCAGCGTGCCGAGGTTCTCGTCGAGTCCGAGGACGGTCCGCAGGGCGTCGTAATAGATGCCGATTCCGCCCTCCGGCAGGCCGAGGAATTGCAGGGCGGCGTGGGCCATGACGCCGTCGCCGGGCTTCAATCCGACGGCGCGCAGGGTGGAAACGATCTGGTCGAGGGTGACTTTGAGCATGTTTCAGAATCTGACGAGGTATCTAAGGTGTCTGATGGGACATCGCGTGTCGCGCCATTGGCGCAATTCGATGCGATGAACCCTCAGGCCACGGCTTTGCGGACGGCCTCCGGCCAGGCCGCCGTCTCCAGCCCGTACTGGGCCAGGAAGGCGTAGGCCATGCGTTCCAGCCCGAAGGCGATGCAGCCGGTGTGGACGGGGGAGCCGTCGGGCAGGGTGATGTTCAGCGCCCGGCCGAAGAAATCCTGGTGATAATTGTACGAGCCGACCGCCAGGGTGCTGTCCTTGAAGGGCAGGCGGGCGCGAATCTCGAACTTCAACTGGAAGGCGCTCTGGAAGGCGGCCTGCTTCTTGAACTCGCCGATGAAGAACGGGTCGTTGGCGCTCTCGACGTGATAGGCCAGGCCGATCTGCTCGAAGAAATCGCGCATGCGCTGGCGGCCGGTCTCGCGGTTTTGCAGGACGAAGTCCTTCGGCCCGACGAAGATGACCTCGCGCATGGTGAAATTCCACATCCGCTCCAGCGAGGCCAGGTTGAGCGATTCGTAGCGGAAGCAGTTGCCGACCGCCGTCGCCGCCAGGCTGCCGCCGGGCAGCGGCCGGTCGGCCAGCGAAAAGTACAGGTGATAGCAGACCGCCGGCGAGAGCAGGGTCTGGATGGGAGCGAACGACTCGGGCGGCGCGTTCAGGCCGTCCTCGCCGCAGGCGGCGTGCTGGGCGAAATCGTCGATCACATCCAGGTCTTCGCGCAGGTGGGTGACGAAGGTCAGCGAGTGCGGGAAGGCGCGGAAGTAGTGGACGCGCTCCAGGAAACGGGCCGGGATGAGGGTCGGGAAGCGGTAGGGGGCCGCCCCGAACGAATCGGCCAGGGCCACGAACTGCGCCTCGAAGAAGGCGATCAGGCGGGAGACCAGCGGGCCGAGGGTGAAGATGCCGGCCGCCTCCTGGAACATTTCGCCGCGCTCCAGCAGGCCGGCGTTGGGGTCGCCGCGGTAGGGGACGGGGCGGTCGGAGTAATCTTCGAGAACCTGGACCTTGGGCTTGAACGCGCCCGCGACCATCGCCTGCACGACGCGCTGCACCTTGGCCTCCAGCGCTTGCCGGTCCGGACCCTCGACCGGCCGCCGCAGCGTGAGCGTGATGACCTCCCCCTGGGCGCTCAGGCGCGCCGCGGCGATGTTTTCGTCCACATAGGCCAGTTTGGACTGCACCTCGCCGACCAGAAAGGCCGGGATGGGCAGGGCCGGTGCGATTTCGATTTGCTGACTCATGCTTTGTCTCCCGTTTTGCTCAGATACTCACAGATGGCCGGCACGCTGGTCAGGGCGGCGATCACCTCGGCGTCGATAGGGACGCCGAAACGCTCCTCCAGCAGGAGCATGACGCCCATGTGGCCCATCGAATCCCACTGTTTGACGCCGCCGAAGGCCAGGTCGGGCGGAATCTCCTCTTTGGGCAGGCTGAACGCCTCCGCCAACAGAGCGCGCACGTTTTCCAATAATTCGACGTTCTCCATCCAGAATCAATCCTTTCGAACGGTCTCTTCGGCGGCCTGGCGGCGGGCCAGGAAACTGGCCGAGACGACCAGGCCGAATGTCGTCCAGGTGTAAGGAAGCGCAAACGAATCCACGCTGAAGCCCTCGCCGAGCAGGGCGATCACGCCCAGCATCCCCATCCAGCCGAGGGCGCGCCAGAGCGCCTCGCCGCGGCGTTGCAAGGTCTGCGCCGAGGCGAAGAGAATGGACAGCCAGGAGACGAACAGGGCAAACCCGACGACGCCGGTCTCGGCCAGCAGGCGCAGCCAGAGATTCTTGGGGTTGACCAGGAAGGTGTTTTCCAGGTAAATCTTCTGGAACTCGTTGAGCGCCCAGCCGAACTGCGGCAGATGGCTCTCGAAATAGAAGCCGGTGTTGCCCAGCCCGACGCCCAGCCAGGGGAAAGCAGTGAAGACGTTCCAGCCCAGGCCCCAATAGGCCAAGCGCTCGGCGAGCGTCAATTGATTGGCCAGGTAGAAGAAATTCCCGCCGCCGTACGTCAGCGTGAAGATGGCCGCCACGCGCGCGTCCAGCCGCGAGAGCAGATAGACGCCCAGCGCCGCCAGCGCGGCGAAGGAGGCCAGCATCCCGGCCCGGACGAGCGCCGGCCGCCGGCCGCCGCCCAGCCGTCCCGCCAGCGCGCCGCTCACCCTCCAGACCAGGAAGGCCAGGACGAGCAGGAGGGTCAGATAGCCGATGCGCGACAGGCTGGCGTACGAGAGCAGAATCCCAGCCGCCAGCAGGACATTCTCGACCGACAAGCGCCCCAGGCGGAAGCGCCAGGCCGAGTAACCGGCCAGCGAAGCGCCCAGCCAGTAGGGCAGGTAGAGCATGTTCAACTGGTGGGCCAGCCAGGAGGGTTCGAAGGCAAAGCCCGCCACCCGTTTCATGCGCAGAAATTCGAGCAGCGACCCCAGCGAGAGCACGCGGTGAACCGCCAGGACGGCCGGCGGGAAGAATTCGCTGCCATGCAGGTAAATGTAATACAACTGGAACAGGCACCAGGCGACGATGAGAACGCCGCCCATGTTGATGAGCGCCAGCAGGGGCCGGTATTCGGCCGGATCGCGCAGGGCGACCGCGAAGAAGAGGAAACAGGCGCAGCCGACCAGCAGGGTCAGCAGGGCCGAGAGGACTTCGCGCGGCGGGTTGATGCCTTTGTAGAACGGCAGATCGGCAGAGAAGAAAGACAGCAGCGAAGACAACAGCGCCGCGCCCGCGAAAGCCGCCAGCGGGACGATTTCGCCCGGCCAGCGCTCGCCGCCCAGCCAGACCGTCGGCAGGTAGAACGCCAGCCCCAGGGCGACGAAGACCAGCGAGGGCGGCGCGACCATCGTCCCGCCCATCAGCCGCGAGAGGAGGGGCAGGCTGGTCAGCGGCAGGAGCAGGACGGCCGCCAGGGCGCAGAACCGCGTCAGCGGGCGCGCCAGGTGGGCGTACCCCTCGAGGGCGGCGCGCAGCCTCATGCGGCCCTCCCCCGGCGCGGCAGGCCGGCCGCGACCAGCAGGACGCCCGCCAGCCAGCCCAGGGCCGCTCCCGCCAGTAACAAAACGCCCGCCGCGTGGCGCTGCGGCGCAGCCGGGACCTCGGCCAGGCGCACCAGTTCGAGGCGGATGGCCGGGTCGAGGCGGCGGCTGGCGGCGCGCTCCCGCTCCAGGCGGGCAGTCGCCTCGTTCAGGCGGGCGCTGACCTCGGCGGCGGAGGCAAAATTCGTCCCGGCGCAGGCGTTGCCGGCGGCCAGGTCGCCGCCGGAGAAACAGGTCTCCAGCAGAGCCAGTTCGAGGCTCGATTCCCAGGCGGCGACAGCGTGGCCGTAGGCCTCCTGCAGGACGGGATCGGCGGCCTGCGCCCAGGCGTTCGCCAGGCGGGCGGCCGTCTGCGGGTCGGCGGCGCGGGCGGTGAACATCCAGGTGGTGTAGTAGCGGTCGAGGCGGACGCGGGCGCGGAATTCGTCCTCCGAGATCGAGAGGCCCTCCGCCTGCAAGCGCCGGACGGCCCCGGCGATGACGTCGTCGGCGTAAATCAGGTCGTCCACCGCGCCGAGCGGCTCTCGCAGGTCGAGCGCGACGATGTACTCCAGGTGATGTTCGGCGGCGAACAATTCGAAATCGAAGGAGACGTAATACTCGGCCTGCGCCACATAGACGGGCGGCAGGAAGGCGGCCGCGGCGCGCCCCAGCAGGGCGCCCAGGACGGCCAGGAGGACCATCAGCCACCAGCCGCGCAGGAGACGGTTCAGGACGGTCAGCGGGTCAAATGCGTTCATTGCGAATCCCCAACCACAGAATGAGTCCGCCGCCCGCCAGACAGACCGCCAGGAAGATGAGGTTGGCCGTCAGCGGACTCTGGCCGAGGGCGATGAAGGCGATGCAGCCCAGGACGATCGTCTGCATGTGCATGACCATCACGGCGCGCTTGGAATCCAGCCCCAGGGCGACCAGGCGGTGGTAGGTGTGGTCGCGGCCAGCCTTGTAGATGGGCATGCGGCGCAGCAGGCGCGAGAAGGTGACCAGGGTGGTGTCGAAAATCGGCAGGCCGAGGATGAGAATGGGCACGAACCAGGAGGACGCCAGCGGACGCTGGCCGGGGGTGAAGAGAATCGCGATCGCCGCCAGCCAGAAGCCGAAGGTCTGCGCGCCCGAATCGCCCAGGAAGAGGCGGGCCGGGGTGGTGTTGTAGAAATACAGGCCCAGGCAGATGCCCAGCAGGAGGGTCATCAGATGCAGTAGCGGCTCCTGCGACCCCAACAGGCCGACCAGAATCATGAAGGCCAGGGCGATGCCGCTCGTGCCGATGACGATGCCGTCCATGCTGTCGATCAGGTTCATGGCGTTGGTGATGCCGATCAGCCAGAACAGCGTGATGAACCAGTTGCCCCAGTCGAGGATCGCGCCGCTCAGGCCGAGGAAGCCAGGCTGAAGGATTTGCACATAGACCCCCAGCCAGATGAGCAAGACGCTGGCAAGCGCCTGGCCGATCAGTTTCAGCCAGGGAGGCAGGCGCTTGTAGTCATCCCACAGCCCGAAGGCAAAGACGACCAGCCCGGGCAGCAGAATCCGCCACAGGGCCGACATGGCCGCCGCGCCGACGACCAGCCCGCCCAGGACGACCGAGGCGACCAGGGCGACGCCGCCCGCCAGCGGGGTGGGCGCATCGTGCTGTTTGTGCGGCAGGACGCCCGGCACGTCCATCGGGCCGACGCGCCGCGCCAGCCGGATGGCCAGCCAGCCCATGACCAGCGCCAGAGCCATTCCAACCAGAATGTTGATGAACAAATATGAAGGAAAGACAAGCGTTGGGTCGTCCATTCTCACAGACCTTTCAGCCCGGCGCGGGCGTAGATGCGCAGGGTCTCCTCGTTGACGCGGGCGGTGGAAAATTCGGCCTCGACCATCCGGCGCCCGGCCGCGCCCATCCGCTGACGCAGGGCGGGATCGGCGATCAGCGTCTTCAGCGCCTCGGCCAGGGCGCGGGCGTCGCGCGGCGGGACCAGCAGGCCGGTCTCGCCGTGGCGGACGGCGTGACGGCAGCCCGGCGCATCGGTCGCCACCACCGGGCGTCCGCAGGCGGCGGCCTCGATGATCGTCGTCGGCAGGCCCTCGCGGTAGGAGGGCAGACAGAAGATGTGCGCCTCGGCCAGCACTTTCTCCATGTCGCTGCGCCAGCCCCAGTACTCGACCGCGCCCTCGGCGTCCCAGGCCTGGAGTTGTTCCTCCGAAATCGAGGCCGGATTGCCCGGGTCCGGGCGGCCGACCAGGGCGACGCGCGCCTGGAGGCCCTCCGCCCTCAACAGGCGGGAGGCCTCCACCAGTTCGCGGATGCCCTTGTCCCACAGCATGCGCCCGGCGAAGACGATCAGCGGCGCGCCCGGCGGCTCCGGCTGCGGACGGTAGGCCTCGATGTCCACGCCAGCGCTGCGCACCACGTGCGAGCGTTCGGGGCCGGTCAGCCGGCGGGCGATGAAGAACTGGCGGTCTTCTTCGTTGTCGAAGACGGCCTGGGTGCGCGCCAGCGCCAGCCGGTACCAGGTCTCGGCCAGCCAGCGCAGGGCGGCGCGCCCGGCCCCGCCCTGGCCGAAGACGTAGCCCAGGCCGGTCACGCCGTTGATGACGCAGTCCACGCCTGCCAGCCAGGCCGCCAGCGAACCGTAGAGGACGCACTTGATGGTGAAATGATGCACGAGGACGGGCCGCTCGCGGCGGTAGAGGCGCGTCAGCGCCAGGATGGCGCCAGCCTCGCGCAGCGGGTTCATGCTGGTGCGCGTCAGCGGGAGGGGCAGCCAGCGGAAACCGGCCTCCTGCAGGGCGGCGACGTACTCGCCCGGCGGCGAGACCAGAATCACCTCGGCCCCGCGGGCGCGCAGGAAATGCGCCTGCGCCTGGCGGAAGCGGTAGAGGTACCAGTCGGTGTTGGCGACCAGGGCAATCTTCATGGCGGTCACAGTCGGCCTTCTATTATATCCTCGTACAGGCGGGCGTAAGCGGCGGCCATCTTTTCCAGGCTGTAATGGTCTTCGACGCGCTGACGGGCGGCGCGCCCGAGCGCCTGCCGGGCCGACGGCGGGAGGGCGAGCAGCGCCTCCCAGGCCTCGGCCAGCGCTTGGGGATGGCGCGGCGGAACGACCCGCCCCGTCTCGCCGAGGAGGAGGGCGGCGTCGCCGACGTCGGTCGAGACGCAAGGGACGCCGCAGGCCATGGCCTCGCCCAAGACGAGCGGAAAGGCCTCGCCCCACGAACTGAGCGTCGCCAGGTCGAGGGCGGCGGTCAGGGACGGGGCGTCGGCGCGCAGGCCGAGCAAATGGACGACGCCCTCCAGCCCTTCCTCGCGCACCCAGGCGGCCAGGCCGGGATTGTCGGGCGCGACGTCCCTGCCCCACAGGACGAAGCGGACCTCCGGCCGCCGGCGGCGCAACAGGGCGGCGGCGCGCAGGAAGTTGCGATGGTCCTTGTGCGGGTCGAAGCGGGCCGCCATGCCGATGAGGAGCGTCTCGGCGGGCAGGCCCAGTTCGGCGCGCAGACGCGCCCGCGCCGCCGGGTCGGGCCGGAAACGTCCCAGGTCGATGCCGTTGGGGATGACCGTCATGCGCGCCGCGGCGTAGCCGATGGCCGCGTGGGTGCGGCGCGCCGCCTCGGCACAGCAGACGATGGCCCGCGGCAGGCGGCGCGACAGGCGGGCGTTCAGGCGGATGATGAGGCGGGTGGCCGGTTTGAGGCCGCTCATCTCGCCGACCGTCAGATGAACGCCCCAGACGACCGGCGGACGGCCGGCCAGCGGCGCGGCCAGGCCGCCGAGGAAGTCGGCGTGGTACATCCAGGTCTGGACGAGGGCCGGGCGAAAGCGGCGCAGGTGGGCGACCAGGCGCAGGTAGCCGCGCGGGTCGGGCGCGCCCGGCTTCATGTCCAGGAGGTGAACCGGCACGCCCAGGGCGCGGATTCGCTCGGCCAGCGGCGCTTCGGCGGAGAGCGAGAAGACCTCGCATTCGAACCGCCGGCGGTCGAGGCGGGTCAGCAGGTTGAGCAGGGTCATCTCAGCGCCGCCGACTCCCAGGCCGGTGGCGACGTGGGCGAGGCGGAGGCTCATGAACCGCCTCCCAGGAGCAAGGGCAGGTAACGTTTCAGGGCGGCCTCGACCGAAAAATCCTGCGCCCGCGCCTGCAGGGAGTCGACCGGCAGAGGCAGGTCGAGCGCGGCCTGGATGGCCCCCGCCAGGGCGGCGGCGTCGCCGACCGGCGCGAGGCGGCCGTAGCGCCCTTGGGCCAGAATCTCGGCCGGGCCGGACGGGCAGTCGGTGGCGACGACCTGCGTCCCGCAGGCCAGGGCCTCGACCAGGACGTTGCCGAAGCCCTCCCAGGCGGAGGAGAGCGCCAGCACGGCGCTGCGTTTCATGTAGCGGTAAGGGTTGGGGTCGAATCCGGCGAACTGCGCCTCGTCGGCGAGGCCGAGCGAGGCGGCCAGGGCCTGCAACTCGTCCCGCAACTCGCCCTCGCCGAGGATGAGCAGCCGCGCTGGCCGGCGGGCGCGCAGCAGAGCGAAAGCGCGCAGGAGGGTGGGATAATCCTTGGCCGCCGTCAGGCGTCCGACCGCCAAGATGACCGGCGGCGCGCCGGGCGCGAACCAGGGATGGTCGAGCGGGGCTTTGGCCAGGGCTGCAATTTCGGGCGAGAGGACGGGATTGTAGATGACGCTCACCTTTTCCGGCTTCAGGCCGAGGGCGGTCAGACCCGCCGCCACGCCGCGCGAGACGGCCGCCACGCCGTCGGCGCGCGGATAGAGCCAGCGCACCAGCAGGGGGAAAAACCGCTCCCAGCGCCGGACGCCATGCCGGGCCGCCGGGGCCAGGTCGTTGTGTTCGACCAGAATCAGGCGCGCCGCCGAGCCTGCCCAAGCGCGGGCCAGGACGGCCAGGAGGTTGAGGTAGGTCAGGTTCGACAGC
Organism: Chloroflexota bacterium; assembly: GCA_019873655.1. Classification (GTDB taxonomy): domain Bacteria; phylum Chloroflexota; class Anaerolineae; order Anaerolineales; family Villigracilaceae; genus JAFGSI01. Next base: position 147,574 of record JAIOAU010000004.1, read on the forward strand.
AGGGCGCGGGGACGCTCGCGGCGCAGGTAGCGGACCAGGGCGGGCAGCGCCGCGAGGGCGCGGCGGGCGCCCAGGTCGACGCGGCGGACGCGCCGGTCGAGGAGGGGCAGGAAATCCCCTTCGGCGCGGAGAAGCAGCATATCCACGGCGTGGCCGCGCTCGACCAGGCCGCGCGCCAGGTTGAGCATCACGCGTTCCGCGCCGCCCGCGCCCAGGCCGGGCAGGAGGATGGCGAGACGGCCGCTCACTGCAGCGCGCCTCCCCGCGCCAGGCGGCGCAACGCGTAGCGGAGAAAGGTCAGGGCGAAGAGCGGGTCGCGGCGGAAGCCGGCGCGCAGGCCCTCGAGGGCGTAGGACCAGCGGCGGTGGTAGAGGGCGGTGGCGGCCAGGCGGTAGGCGTATTCGCCGTGAGCGCGCCGCATCGCCCGCCGGGCCTCGGCGGGCAGGTCGGGGCGGGCCAGGAAGGCAGCCAGCATGCGCAAATCCTCGCGGTTGACTTCCATCCGCCGCGCCCCGTAGACCGGGTGGCGGGAATCTTCGAGATGAAAGGTGGCCGAGCCGGCGTGCTGGCAGTAGCGGTACACCGGCCGTTCGAGCGGCGCGGGACGGACGCCGGCCAGGGCCAGGCGGATGAGGAGGTCGCGGTCGGCGACCAGGCGGAAGTCGGGGTTGAAGAGGCCCACCTGCTCGAAGACCGTCCGGCGGAAGAACCAGCCGTTGGGGACCGGGGCCTCGACGATGCGCCGCCAGAAATCCTCGTCGGAGACGGGCGGATCGACGCGCAGCAGCCGCTCGCCGGAGGCGGTCTGCTCGAAGGTCTCGGCCGCGCCGGAGACGGCCAGCGCCTCGGGATGCGAGTCGAAGACCCCGGCGATGGCGGCAAACGCCCCGGGCGGGTAGAGGTCGTCGGTGTTGAGCCAGGCGATCACCTCGCCGCGCGCCAGGCGGATGCCCTTGTTGATGGCGTCGTACATGCCGCGGTCCGGTTCGCTGACGATGCGCAGGTGGGGGTAACGCGCCAGGACGTCGAGCGTGCCGTCGGTCGAGCCGCCGTCCACGACGATGTGCTCCCAGCGCGGATAGTCCTGCGCCAGGACGCTTTCGATGGCGGCGGGGATCATGCCGGCGCGATTGTAAGAGGGGGTGATGATGCTGAAGAAGAGGCTCATGCGAAGAGCGAGTCGTACTCCACTTTGGGGAAGACGGTCAACTTGCCGCCGATGGTGGCGTCCAGCACCTGGCGGCCGGCGCGCTCGTAGGCCTGCCGGGCCAGGCGGTAGGCGATTTCGGAGGTCTCAAGGTCGGGGAGTTCCCAGCGGAAACCCTTGCCGAAGTAGTGGGGCGAGAAGTGGTTGGGATCGTCGCCCTGCGAGGTGACGGCCTGCCCGGCCGGCCCCTGGGTGACGAAGTTGTGGTCCACGCCGACCAGGATGACCTGCTCGAAGCCCAGATGGTAGGCGATCTGCAGCGCCACGTAGGTGACGGTCGCCCCCGGCCAGAGCGGGCGGCGGACGTCGGCGGTGAAGCCGCGCCCGGGGCAGGAGGCGTTGAAGAAGACCGTATCGGCGGTCACGCCCGGCAGGTCGCGGCGCGACCCCCAGGGCAGGAACTTGGGCATGGGCAGGTCGAGAATCTCGGCCGCGCACTGACGGATGACGAGGTGATTGACCGAGACGAAATAGGTGGTGTGGAAACCGAGTTCGGGGAAGAGCAGGTAGACGCGGTTCATCCCGAAGGTGTATTCGCCGCGCAGTTTGCTCAGGTCGGTGCGGCGCAGGCTGGGGCCGTTGCCTAGGATGAAGCAGCGTTTGCCGCGCTGGCTGTCCTTCCATTCCGTCAGCAGGCGGCGGCTCTGGCGGCCCCAGGGATGAACGGCCATGTCCAGGCGGTGCTTGAGGCAGCGCGCCAGTTCGAGGGGCAGGTTCATACGCTCTCCTTCAACAGGAAATCGCCGTCGTGCAGGATGCCGTCCACGATCGTCCGCAGGGTGGGGTGATTGAGGCTCAGGCGGGCGAGGGCCCCGGCCTTGAGGTGCACATAGCCGCGCTGACCGGAGGGGGTCAGGAAATCGTTGCAGGGCAGCGAGGTGCGGAACAGTTGATAGTAGAGGAAGCGGCGGGCGTGACGGCGGTGTTCGGCGGGCGGCGCGAGGCGCTCGGCCTGCAGGAAATCCTCCAGCATCCGCCGGTATTCCTCCACGCTGGAGGGGAAGAAGACGGTCGGATACTGGGTGAAGCGCGCCTTGCCGGCGCACAAGACCGCCGCGCCGAGAATCGAAGCCTCCAGGCCGATGGTGGAGTTGTAGATCATGACGAACTTGGACCGCTGAATCAACTCGTAGGAACTCACGTACTGGTCGGAGGGGATGAAGACCAGATTGGGCAGGGCGGTCGCCCGGCGGGCCGCGACCCAGTCGGCCACGCTCTCGCGGCTGGCCTTGCCGGGACGGGTCTCGTCGGGGTGGGCGCGCAGGACGAAGAGCGTCTCCGGATGCGCCCGGACGACCTCCAGCACCAGGTCGAGCCAGGTGAACATGTCGGGGAAGAGGACGTTGGAGTGCGGCTGGCTGGTGTCGAAGATGACGTTGGTGAAGACCGGCACGATCTGGCGGAAGGCGGCCGCCTTTTCGAGAAAGGCGGCGTCCAGGCCGCGCATTTCCGGCCAGAACTGGATGCCGGCCATGGTGAAGCGGCCCTGGAAGCGCTGCTCCAGGTAGGCGTCCAGGCGGGCGTTCTGGGCCGGGCTGAGGTCGAAGGAGTCGGGGATGGCGATGGGGTAGGCGGTCGCCTCGCCGAGGGTGAAGTAGGCGCTGAGGGGCTGCAGGCCGACCTCGTGGGTCGCCGTACGGATGCCGCGCCGCCGGGCCAGGAAGGCGGCGGTCGCTTCGGGGAAGAACTGGCCGTTGAAGACCACCACCGCCTGCGGGTCGGTTTCGTCGAGCAGGCGCTCGAAGGCGCGCGCCACGCTCCAGGCCGAGAGGAGGAACTGGCGGAAGAGGAAACGGGTCGCTTCGTCATCGGCCAAATGATGGCGGCGCAAGCGCCAGCGGACCGAGGGCAGGACCAGCGCGCCGAGCGGAATCCCCTCGTGGGCGACCTGGGCCAGTTCGTCCACCGAGAGCGGTTCGAGGCGGGCGGCCAGGGCGGGGTCGGGCTGGTAGCCGAAGAAGCGGGTCGGCGCGCCGACGGCCTGGACGGAACTCTGGCGGATGCACAGGCGGCAGGGCGGCGGCGACTCGGGGCGGTCGGGGTCGGCGCCCAGCACGCAGCGGGTCATGCCGGCGCGGCAGACGAAGTGGACGACCGGGGTTCCGGTCAGCCGCACCGCCCAGGCGGCCAGCAGCGAAAAGGCGGCGTTGAGGCTGAGTTCGTCGAGGCGGGTGGAGGCGTGGAAGAAGATCACCGGCCGCGCCCCGCGCCGGGGACGGGCGCGCAGGGCCAGCGCAGCCGAGAAGAGCGCCAGGCGTCCCTTGCCGCGCCAGAAATTCTGCAGCCGCCGGAGAGACCAGGCTCCCATCTCAGTCTTCGGCCTCCGGGATGACGCGGCGCAGTTTGCGCAGGGAGGGCAGTTCGCTCTCGTAGACGCGCTTCACGCCGTCGCCGAGGGCGGCCTCGGTGACGCGGATGTACTTGACCAGGCGCTCGAATCCGCCCGGCTCGACCGAGGCGGCCTGGTCGCTGCCCCACATGGCGCGGTCGAGGGTGAGATGGCGCTCGACCATGCAGGCGCCCAGCGCCACCGCCACCGCCGACGGCACCAGCCCGACCTCGTGGCCGGAGTAGCCGATCGGCGTTTCGGGGAATTCGCGGCGCAGGGTCTCGATCATGCGCAGGTTCAACTCGTCCGGCTCGCAGGGATAGGTGCTGGTGCAATGCATGACGACCAGGTCATGGCGGCCCAAGACCTCGACGGCCCGGTGAATCTGCTCCATGGTGGACATGCCGGTCGAGAGGACGACCGGCTTGCCGGTGCGGCGCACGTAGCGCAGCAGATTGTGGTCGGTCAGCGAGGCGGAGGGGATTTTGTAGGCGGGCGTCTCGAACTGTTCCATGAAGTCCACCGAGGGTTCGTCCCAAACCGAGACCAGCCAGGGAATGCCCTTGAGGCGGCAGTAGCGGTCGATCTCGCGGTATTCGGCCTCGCCGAATTCCACTTTGCGGCGGTATTCCAGGTAGGTGATGTAGCCCCAGGGCGTCTCGCGCATCTGCTTTTGCTGCTCGGGGGGCGTGCAGATTTCGGGGGTGCGCTTCTGGAATTTGACCGCGTCCACCCCGGCGTGGACGGCGGCGTCGATCATCTGCTTGGCGATTTCGAGGTCGCCGTTGTGGTTGATGCCAATCTCGGCGATTATGAAGGCGGGGTGGCCGTCGCCGACGAGTCGGTTGCCGATTTTGATTTCGCGTGACATAGGGTCTCCTGTAAAAAAGGTTTGCATCGAATGATACGAATTGAATATTTTGTGCATCGAATGGCGCGAATTGTACGAAGCGGAATGATTCGTGCAAATTACGGCCGGGCGGCCAGTCTGGCCAGAATCATCTCGCACATTTCGCGCAGCGCGCCCTGACCGCCGGCGGCGCGCAGGACGTAATCGGCGGCGCGGCGCACCTCGGGGTAGGCGTCGGCGACGGCCACGGCCCAGCCGACGACCTCGAAGCAGGGCAGGTCGTTGACGTCGTTGCCGAGGTAGATGACCTCGGCCGGGTCCAGGCCGCGCTCGTTCAGCAGGGCGCGCAGGGCCTCGCCCTTGCCGTGAATGCCGACGCCGTGAACCGCCTGGACGCCCATCTTGCGAGCGCGGGCGGCGACGACCGGATTCGGCTCGGACGAGAGAATCAACATCTCGACGCCGCGCCGCTCCAGTTCGCGCAGGTACATCGAGTCGGAGCGGTTGGCGGCCACCATCTCGCGGCCGGTCTCGTCGGTCCAGACGCGGTTGTCGGTCAGGACGCCGTCGAAGTCGCAGACGAGCAGGCGAATCCGCTCGGGCATCGGGCGGCGCGGGGCGGGGGTCACGATGTCCAGCCCGCTCCAGGCCAGGGCTTCGTAGCGCGCCCAGTCCTGGAGGTTGTCGATGTCCACCGTGTAACGCGGGTCGATGATCAGGGGGTAGACGACCTCGCCGGTCAGGGAATGTTTCTGGCGGATGGAGGCGGCGCGGATGGCGTCGATGTGGCCGGTCTGCCAGTAGGTGGGCGGCAGGGATTGGCGCGGGGCGTTGTAGGGTTCGGCCACGCCCTCCAGGCTGAGAAGGGGGCGCATCGGACGGTCGGGGCCGTCCACCCGCCACATCTTGAAGGGATTTTGGGCCGAGGGCACCACGCCGCGCACGCAGTCGGCGTCGGGATGGGCGCGCAGGAGGCGCACGGCCTCGTCCACCAGGCCGCGCGGGCGGATGGGCGAAGTGGGGCGCAATTGTACCACCACTTCCGGATGGTAATCCTCGTGCTCGGCCAGCCAGTCGAGGGCGTGCTCGAAGACCGGCAGGTCGGTGGTGTCGTCGCGGGCCAGTTCGGCGGGGCGCAGGAAGGGGGTCTCGGCCCCGAAGGCGCGGGCGACGGCGGCGATCTCCTCGTCGTCGGTGCTGACCAGGACGCGCGTCACCGTCTGCGCCTGGCGGGCGGCGGCGATGCTCCAGGCGATGAGCGGGTATCCGGCAAAGTCGCGGATGTTCTTGCGCGGGATGCCCTTCGAGCCGCCGCGCGCCGGAATGAGAGCCAGAACAGAATCAGGGTTCATAGAATCACCGGTGAGGATAACGGTAGAGGGTGTAATCGCCAAACTCGTCGAGCGGTTCGATACGGCGGGCGAACATCTGTTGATAGGGGTCGGTCTCGGTCAGAACGACCGGATGGCCGAAGACGTAGTCCAGGCCGAGGCAGTCGAGGAACTGGTCGCCGCGGCCGGCGCGCAGGCTGTGGAAGTACTCCGGGCTGTTGATGAGGCCGTCCAGGTTGACGACGACCCGGTCTTCGATGAAATAGCCCATCGCGCCGCTGCCGGTCAGGCCGATCAGCGACCCCGGTTCGGTGTGGGCCTCGAGGTAGCGGACGTAGGTAAAGTATTCGTGCTCGTCCGCCGGCCGGACGGGGAAACGGCGGACGGTCATGGCCGTAAACGAGGCCAGCACGCCGACGAACAGGACGGCCAGCAGGCCGTTCCAGGCCAGCCGGCGCGCCGCCCCATCCCGCGCCAGCAGCAGGCGCAAACTCTCGAGCAGCAGGGCCGCCAGCGTCACCGTGAAAAGCATCTCGCCGATCCAGTACCAGGTACGAATATGGACGTAACTGGTGGCGGTGTAACTGAAGATGTGGGCGCACAGGCCGAGGCCCCAGGCAAACAGCCCCATCTCGCCCGCCGCCTGGCCGAACCATCGGCGATTCGGATAGATCAGGGCCGCCGCCAGCCCGGCCAACACCAGCAGGCCGGGGAGGAAAGCCAGATCAGCGGGGAGGAGACGGGAGGCGATGGCCTCCAGCCATTCGAACGGCGAGAGGGCCAGCAACCAGGGGCCGCGCGCCCCGAAGCCCAGCAGGGCCGCCAGGTCGCGGCGCGGCGCGCCGTAGAGGGTGAACGGCAGTTCGCCCCACCAGCGCTTGACCTGCCCGCTGACCGGCGTCCACAGGCCGACGGCCGCGTGACTCCACAACAGGTAGCCGCCCAGCAGGACGGTCACGGGGGCCAGACAGACCGCCGCCCGCTGGAAGGTCTCCTTCCAGAACGACCGCGCCGCGGTCGTCTCCCCCGGCGAGGGGACGGCCAGCAGACGAATCAGCAGACTGCCGCCGAAGACCAGCGCCCCGGCGATGGGAATCACCGAGCGGGGCAGCGACTCGAAGACGCCCAGGCGCTGCAAAGCGAGGAGCACGCCGCCGAGGACGAACGTCGCTGCCAGGACGGCAACCGCCAGGGCGCGGACTTGCCTCCCGCGGCCGCCCGCCCCGGCCGGGCGGTAGAGTCCGAGCGCCAGAAAGGCCAGCGGATAGAGCAGGAAACCCAGCCCCACCAGCCAGGGGAGCGAGACGCTGTTCTGGAGGTACACCGCCCCCGCTTCCAGGCGGATGTAGTAGGCCAGCAGCCCGGCCAGGAAGACGACGCCCAGGTCGCCGATCAGCGCCGTCCGCAAGAAGCGGCCATAGGGGGCCAGGACCGCCCAGGCGCACAGGATCAGGACGAGGAAGATGTTGTCGAGGCGGGCCAGGACGGCCAGGCCGCCCGCCAGGCCGACGAGCGCCAGGCGGCGCGGCGAGATTTGCGCCTCGGTCGCCAGAGACGCCAGCCAGACGAGAGTCAGGGCGTTGACGGCGCTCTCCAGTCCCTGCTGGGCGACGACGCCGTGGATGGGCGGGGCGAAGACCCAGACGACCGCCGCCAGCGCCGCCACCCAGCCCGAAACCGCCCGCCGCAGCAGACGCGCCAGCAGGACGCCCGTCCCGGCGTGGAGCAGCGAGGCGACGACCACCAGGACGCGCAGCGGCAGAATCAGGTCGAAGCGGGCCAGGGCGAAGACCGGCAGGCAGATCAGCATCCAGAGCGGATGGAAGCCGTTGGTCGGGTTGATTCCGTCGAAGGTCAGGCCGCGGCCGGCGACCACATTTTCGGCGACCTTGTAATAGTAGAAGGCGTCGTCGCTGGAGTACCAGTTGAGCAGACTGTCGGCAGGCAGGAGGGCCACGTAGAGGCCGGCAGCCAGGCCGAGGGTCAGCAGGCCGATTTCGAACCAGCGGGGGGCGAGTCGCTTCCAGTCCATCTTCATGTCTCACCAGGCGGTCCAGCCGCCGTCCACGATGAGATTGCCGCCGGTCATGTAGGAGGAGGCGTCGGAGGCCAGGAAGAGCAGGGCGCCGTTCATCTCGTCCTTGCGCGCCATCCGCCCGAGGATGGTCTTGGCCGAGTAGTTGGCGACGAAGGTCTCATCGTGGTTGTTGTAGACGCCGCCGGGGGTCAGGGCGTTGACGCGGATTTCAGTGCCCATGTAGTAGGCGGCCAGGTACTTGGTGAAGCCGAGCACGCCGGCCTTGGTGACGGTGTAATAGACCGGCTTGTAGGCCAGGCGCTTGCCGTCTTTGATGTAGATGCGCTGGTCGGGGCCGTTCAGGCCGTAGGTGGAGCAGATGTTGATGATGCTGCCCTTCTTGCCCTGGGCCAGCATCGGCTTGACGCAGGCCTGGGTGACCAGGAACATGCCGGTCAGGTTGACGTCCAGGGCGGCCCGCCACTGCTCGAGGGGGTAGTCCTCGAAAGCGCCGGGGGTCAGGCCGCGCGCCAGGGCTTCGGGGTCGAACTTGGGATCGAGGGCGGCCGAGTTGACCAGGATGTCGAGGCGGCCGAAAGCGTCCAGGGTCGCCTCGACCAGGGCGGCGCAGGAGGCCGGGTCGGCGACGTTGAGGGGGAACGACATCGCCCGATGACCGGCCGCGCCCAGGGCGCGCGCCGTCTCCTCGGCCGGACCCGCCGCCAGGTCGGCGACGACGACCGCCGCGCCGGCCTCGGCCAGGGTGCGGCAGAACTCGCGGCCGAGTTGCCCCGCCCCGCCGGTGACGACCGCGACGCGGTCTTTGAGGCTGAATTTATCGAAGATGGTGCTCATGAGTTCACTCCTTTGGATTGCGTTCGCGCCGCCAGGTGATGCCTTCCTTGATGACGCCGGCCGGGTTGCCGGCCAGGATGACGCCCGGCGGGCAGGATTTGGTCACCACCGCGCCGGCGGCGATGACGGAGTCGCGCCCGATCTCGACGCCCTTCAAGACGATAGCGTGGGCGGCGATCCAGACGTGATCGCCGATGACGATGTCGCGGGCCGGGTTGAGGCGCTGGCCGCTGGCGGCGTCGAGGATGGCGTGGCTGTCGCTGGCGCGGAGTTCGATGTCGTTGGCGAACATGCAGTCGCGGCCGATGACCACCTTCGTGCCGGGTTCGTCCACCACGATGTGGGCCTCGACCATGGTGGTGTTGTCGCCGATTTCGAGCCGGCCGTTCTCGTCCTCGAACCAGAAGACGCCGCCGCGGCTGACGCGGCAGTTGCGGCCGAAGATCAGTCGGTGGCCCGAACCGCGCATGCGGACCTTCAGATGAGCGAGGTAACTGCCCTCGCCGACGATGATTTCATTGTCGTCGCCGACGATGTCCAGTTCGACGCGGATGAGCGTCGCCCCCTCGGCCTGCAGGCGGTTGCCGCGCCCGCGGATGAGCGGCAGGACCGGGCCGCCGAAGGTCTGCCAAAAGCGGTGGCCCCAAGAGGGAAAGTATTTCAGCAAAAAGCGCAAGACGAAGGCGGACATTCTTCTCAGTCCTCTCCTCTCAGGGGAATCAGGCGTCCTTCCGCCGCCGACTGCAAAGCCGCCAGCGAGAGGCGCAGGGCGGCCAGGCCGTCGTCCAGGGTGCAGAGCGGCTGGGCTTGGCGGCGCGCCACCGCCAGGAAATGGCGCATTTCTTCGAGGAACATGACGTTGCGCTCGAAGTCCGGCGGGGCGGGGTAGTCCTCCCAGGTCTTGCTCGCCGGCAGGTAGCGGCGCAGCAGGCCGCTGGCGTTGTCCCAGGTCAGCGTCCCTTCGCTACCGATGATCTCCCAGCGGTGACTCGGCGGCTGCTGAATCATGTTGAGGTGAATGCTGCCCAGCGCGCCGCTGGCGAAGCGCAGGCCGATCTCGGCCGTGTCGTCCACGTCCACGCCCAGGCCGCCGAGGGTGTCGGCGAAAGCCCAGAGCGAAGCGACCGGCCCGACCAGCCAGGGGATGTAGTCGAGCGAGTGGCATTGGGTCAGCACGACGCCGCCGCCCAGGTCGGCGCGGGCGGCGTAGCCCTGGCGGTAGTCCTCCCAGGGATGCCAGGCGGGGAGGTACTCGCCGAAGTGGACGCGCGCCGCCAGGACGCGGCCGATGGCCCCCTCGGCGAGGAGTTGGCGCGCCTTCTGCAGGGTGGGATGGAAGCGGAACTGAAAGCCGACCAGGATGGGGCTGCCGCTGCGCGCCGCCGCGGCGGCCAGGTCGTCCACCCGCGCCAGGGAGTGCGAGACCGGCTTTTCGAGCAGGATGGCGCAGCCCGCCTCGGCGGCCGGGATGGCGACGTCGAGGTGCAGAGCGGTCGGGTTGGAGACGATGACGGCGTCCGGTTTGCGGGCCAGGGCGGCGCGCAGGTCGGTCTCGACCGGCAGGCCGGCCAGTTCGTCGTCCGGCAGGGTGGCGCGGCCGGTGCGGTAGAGCAGGATGTCGTCCTCGCCCAGGGCGCGCAGGTTGCGCAGGTGACGGCGTCCGATGGAACCGAGTCCGGCGATCAGGAATTTCATGAGGCGGTCCTTTCGAGGAATTGCAGGAAGTATTCGCCCGTGCGGCGGCCGGCCGAACCGTCGGTGAAGGTGCATTCGGCTTCGATGAAGCGGCGGCGCGCCGCGCTGTCGGCTTGCGGGTCGCGCAGGTAAGCGTTGACGTGCTGGCGGATTTGCTCGCGGTCGACGGCCACCCGCCCCGCCCCGGCCTGGCGGAAGCGCAGGTGGGTCGGCCAGTCGCCGATGGCGGTGAGGGGCAGCGAATAGACCCCCGGCAGATTCCAGCCGCCGGGCGTGTCGATGGTCACGCTGACGATGGGGCGGTCGTGGATGGCGGCCTCGACCACCATGGTGGAATAGACGGTCAGGAAGACATCAGCGTAGGCGAGCATGGAGGCCTTTTCGGGCATGTCCTCGCCCGAATAGTGGCCCAGGCTGGCGGTCAGCGGGGCCGGTTCGACCAGGTGGACGTGCGGCGTCTGCCGGACGAGGGCGCGGACGCGCTCGGCCTCCTGTTCGAAGCGCGAGCCGGGGCGGAAGTGGTTGGGGTGCAGGCGGATGAGCAACTGGCAGGGGAAGTCCAGTTCGTCGCGGCTGACCAGGTCGGCCAGGGCGGCGATGTTGGGGAAGTTGGGCGAGAAGGTCTCGAAACTGCAGGCATAGGCCAGGAGTTTGCGCTGCGGGTCGAGGCCGTGCTGGCGGAAGTACTCGTCGCGGCCGATGAGCCAGGAGCGGCGGAAGTAGCCGTCGTAGGAGGGGATGCCGGTGATGGCCACCCGCTCCGGCGGCCAGTCCGCGCCGAGGACCAGTTCTTCCTTCTGGACCTCCGACCAGCAGGTGATGGTATCCACCGGCGCGCCGTTCAGCCGGTAACTGGAGGGATTGTCCCAGCCGACGATGACCGCCGCGGTCGGGACGCCGCGGGCGGCGGCTTCGCGCAGCAGGTAACGATCCCAGCGCCAGCCGGGGGTGCTGGCGATGACCAGGGCCGGGCGGTGCTGCTCGAACAGGTCGGCGTACAGGTTGGGCTGGAAGCGGTTCTGGGCGCGCACGACCAGGCGGCGGGCCAGGCGGGAGCGGCGCATCAGCCAGACGGCGGCGCGCACGTAGGGCAGAATCCAGCGGTCGCGCTGACGCATGCCGCTGATGGCCATGTTGAAATTGCCATCGATGGCTTTGACATTCACCCGCTTCGAGCCGCCCACCCAGCGCAGGAGGTGCAGCCACTGCTGAAGAACTGGCTGATAAGTCTCGTAATAGGTCTGGCACTGGCGGGCGCGCATGCCGACCACCGTCAGGCCGGGGCGGCCGAACTTGCGGGCGATGACCTCCTGCGAGTCGTCTTCCACCAGCAGGATGACCTCCACGCCGGCCTCCAGCAGCGTCGCAACGACCTCGGACTGGAGGAAATAAATCAGAGCCAGGCCGTGGTCGGCGCAGATGAAGACGCGTTTGCCTTTCACAGACGACATGTCGTCTCTACTCCACATTATGGAAGAACAACTCGAACAGCCGTTGATAGAGCCACAGCAGGACGTGGCGGACGCCCGGCAGGTGAACCAGCCGCCGCAGGAGTTTCGGCCGGCGGCGCGGCGCGGACGGCCGGGCGGCGGTCTCCGGCTGGTTGCCCAGGTGGCGGACGTAGGCGCGGGTGCCGGTCAGGCGCAGGTAGCCCAGGTCGTTGATCCTCTGGTCGAGGATGCGTTCGCCGCGCATCGGCGCGCCGGAGGGCAGCGGCAGGATTTTCTGCAGGACTTCGCGCGGGGCAACGAATTGGAAATGTCCGGCCCCGATCAGGGCCTGGCGGCCGCCGTATTCGAGCAGATAATCTTTGCCGGCCTGGTACATCTGGCGGGCTTTGGCCTCGTCCCAGCCCAGGCTGAGGGCGTGCGCCAGATAGTCTTCCCACAGGATGAAAACGCCCTCCCGCAAGACGTTCTGGCTTCGGCCCCACTCCTGCGAGGCGGTCAGGACCTCGGGCGGGTTGCGCACCGGACAGCCGGTGACCATGCCCACGTTGGGGAACGCCTCGAAGATCGAGAGGGCATCCTCGAACCAGCCGGGGCGGAAGAGGATGTCAGCATCGGCGTAGGCGATGTACTTGCCCTGGGCGGCGCCGAACATGTAGTTCCAGGCGCCGATCTTGCCGATGTTGGTGTCGGAGAGGACCAGGTACTGGATGCGGTCGGCGGTCAGTTCGTCGAACAGGTAGCGGCGCGCCTCGGCGCAACTGTGATTGTCGAAGACCATCAGGTCGAACGGGACAGAGGTCGCAGCGCGGATGCTTTCCAAGCAAGTCTTGAGGACTTCCAGGCTCTGGGCGTGATAGCCGGCCAACACCGGAATGAAGTTGACGACCACGATGGAGAGGTCTTTGGGCTGGGCCACCCCAAAGATTTGCTTGGCAGGATTCTGACCGACCCGCATGCGGTTACCTCCGGGGGATGGTCGAATAGGGAATCTGGGCCCGCACCAGCCAGAGGGCAATCACCCAGCGCCAGCCCTGCTGATTTTCGGGCGTCACCCAGCGCTCCAGGCGGCGCAGGAAGCGCGCCAGGGTCGGGCGCGGGCGGCGGACTTTGCCGCGAATCAGTTCGCGGTTGGTATCCAGGATGTTGTAGACGCGCTTGCGTCCGCCGGCCTTGGCCAGGTTCGACTTGGCGACCTCCGAGCCGTAGGGCGGCTTGTTGCCGGGCAGGTGGCTGTAGTCGTGGTTCTGGTGGACGGCCATCACCTGGCGGGTGGCGTCGACGGCCATGCCCCAGGTGTGGACGGCGGTGTACACCATCCAGTTGTCCCAGGCCGGGCGGCCGATGGTGAAATCGGGGACGTTCTCGGCGTACATGTGGCGCGGGAAGACGAAGTAGTCGATGCCCCAGGGCGAATAGAACTGGCCGCGCTGCTCGACCTCGGCCCGCAGGCGCGCCTCCCAGTCGCCGCTGAAGTCGAACGGTTCGGTCAGGTCGAGGTTCCAGCGCTGGCTGACCATCAGGAAGTCCCTGGCCTGGGCGGCGACCTGGCGCAGGGCGGTCAGCATGTCAGACATCAGAATCATGTCGGCGTTGGCGTAGCACAGGAAGGGGCTGTCGCTGTAGGTGTGGCCCTTCTCCATCACCGAACTGACCAGCGGGACGCCCTTCTCGTCGCGTTTCACCTCGGGGACGTTGCGGACGCCCAGTTCGCGCGCCGTTTCGGGGATGCCCGGTTCGTCGCCGATGAGGAGGACATCCACCTCCGGCAGCGACTTCCAAGCCTGGATGGCGTTGCGCTGAATAATAGCGATGTGCGGGTTGGTAAAAGGCTTCGGGGCAGTGAAAATAGTAAGGAAAGACATGCTTGCTCCTTTACGCTCTGTATTTGATCTTCACAGACATATTACCGCTCAAATGCGCTGTACCTCTCAGTCTGGTTTGACGAAATAGTATTTCCCGGAGGCCTCATCTCGGACGATGTCCACTTTGATGCCTCGCCCTGCCAGGAATTCATCCACTGCTTTTTTCGCGCCCGGAAAGTTGTAATGATCAAAGGTTCCCATGTATTCGTCGAGGGCAATAACGCCGCCTTTGGCGACCTTATCATACAGAGTCTCGAGCGCGGTTTTATACGATTGGTAGAGATCGGCATCGATATGCAACAAGGCAATCTGTTTTCCCATGTATTTCGGAAGGCTTTCTTCGAAGAACCCTTTCACCAAGGTGATGGTGGAACAGATCCAATGATAAGAAAGGCCCGCCGAAACCAGCATTTCATGGATTTTCTGCATGGACGCCACATCCCATTCCCCTTTTTGTGCCTGGCGGGGACTGGCGTCTTCCTGGGTGGGTTCGGGAAACCCTTCGAACGAGTCAAACCCCCATATGTGTCTTTGACGGCCTTCATCGTAACAAAGCAGGGTCCAGAAGAACAATGTTCTTCCCTTGCCAACGCCGCATTCGACAATATCGCCCTCCAAATGGCGGATCTTATTGAAGAGGCGCTGCTGATAGAGGAACATGACGGCGTTCCTGACATCGAACGATGGCAGACTCAACTTCATCTTCGACACGCCAAAGAACTTGCCGAGGAATCGATAGAATTTGTTCCACGCTCTGCCTATCGCAAGGTATATTTTTATCGATAATGCGCTCATGGATGATCTCCTACGGGATGGAGATGCCCAGTTTCTTGGCCACCTGCTGTTCGATCCAGGCGTAGGTGCGGGCCAGGCCCTCTTCGAGGGAGAGTTGCGGCTCCCAGCCGAGGACTTCGCGCAGGCGGGTGTTGTCCGAGTTGCGGCCGCGCACGCCCATCGGCCCGGGGACGTGCTTGATGGTGATCTCGATGCCGGCGATGCGGGCGATGATGTGGGCCAGTTCGTTGATGGTCACCATGCGGTCGGAGCCGAGGTTGAGCGGGAAGGGGTAGTCCGAGCGCATCAGGCGGTAGATGCCCTCCAGGCAGTCGGAGATGTGGCAGAAGGAGCGCGTCTGCTCACCGTCGCCCCACATTTCGATTTCGTGATTGCCGGTCAGTTTGGCGACGGCGATCTTGCGGCACAGGGCGGCGGGGGCTTTTTCGCGCCCGCCCTCCCAGGTGCCTTCCTCGCCGAAGATGTTGTGGAAGCGCACGATGCGGGTCTGCAGGCCGTAGTCCTCGCGGTAGTGGGTGCAGAGACGCTCCATGACCAGTTTCTCCCAGCCGTAGGCGTCCTGGGGCTGGGCCGGGTAGGCGTCTTCTTCTTTGAGGGGGACGACGTTGGCCTCGGTCTGGCGGTATTCGGGATAGACGCAGGCCGAGGAGGTGTAGAAGTAGCGCTTGACGCCGTTGATGCGGGCCGCTTCGAGGGTGTGGATGTTGATGAGCGAATTGTTGTGCAGGATTTGCGAGTGATGGGAGGAAATGAAGCCCATGCCGCCCATATCGGCGGCCAGGCCGTAGACCTCGTCGATGCCGCGCGTCGCCTGCAGACAGTTGTCCCAGCGGCGCAGGTCGAGGATCTCGAACTCGTCGGCGTCCACTTCGCTGAACTCGGGGTATTTGATGTCCACGCCGCGCACCCAGTACCCTTTCTTTTTCAAGAAAGTGACCAGGTGATGGCCGATGAAGCCGCCGGCGCCGGTAACGAGAACTTTGGTTTGAGACATGTTCAACTCCTTATGCGTGTGATTTGGCTACTGTAGTGTAAATGTCGGCCATTCGATGAGCAATGGCCTCGGGGTGATGCCTGCCCATCGCTGTTTGACGGGCTTGCCTTCCTAAAGTTATTCCGATCTCAGGATTGTCGAGCAAGTATGCAATGTGAGAAGCAAGTTCGACATCACTCTTGTGGGAATATAGCATACCATTGTCGTTATGTTTGATTAAACTGGGGGTTCCTCCTGCATCTGACGCTATACATGGGATTCCCATCAGCATGGCTTCACATAGACTGTTCGAACTATTTTCCATGTGAGACGGCAAAACGAAGAGCGAAGCCTCACCGATCTCTTTGCAGATTTGACTCGGCGATAAACGTCCCAATAGAACGACTCGCTCTTGAAGTTCGTGTCGTTTCACTAATCTTTCGATTAATTTTCCGGTCTCGCTTGTTGGATTGACGCCGCCGATGCGGACTTGTATGTCCTGCCTGCCTCGCTTTTTGAGTTCACAAACAGCGCGCACGAGAGTCAGCGCGCCTTTGAAGAGCGCATCTCCAGAGGTTGCATAAATGGTTTTTCCTTTTTGTGAGTTCGGTCTCCATTCCGACTGAGAATAAATCGGGTTGAGAATTTCGTTGCATTCAAAATAGTTTGCTTTTGGATTAAGAGACAGGACTTGATCCCGGTCCCATTGCGTTCTGCCGATAAAATTCGGGCATCTCGCAAAAATCCCTCGCTCCACTCGACTGTACTTCTTCTTCGTCAGCCATTCATGAAATACTCCGCTTCCTACAACGAAGTTTTTACTGAACAACAGGATCAAGATCTCTTGCCAGGTCAGCCCGTCAAACACATGATTCGCAATGGCGCTGACAATGCCCTGGATGTAGAGAATCACCGGACAATCTACTTGACCACTGATGAGTCCAAATGGATTCTCGCTTCCAAATACCATAATGACGTCGGGGCGGAAATCTTGCACCAGTTTCAGATATTGCTCGACCTCCGAAAACGCATACAAGTCATGCCGCCATTGGTCGAATACTCGCTGAAAGCGGCTGCGCGGTTGAGAAACAGGACGATGAATGCTGTAGTAATAAGCATTTCCTTCCCGAAACGGAGCAAAAGAAGTCGGAGAAACAGACGCAATCCCAAGTTCGATCTCGGGATGATAGATTTCCAGCGCTTTACGCAACTCCTCTTGCCAGTTCGCGCGAGTCAAGTTCTGACCAGAGACGGCGGGTAATTGAACTCCTGTAAACCAGAGCACTTTCATTGTTGATCCTCTCTTTCGAGCAGGTTTACCAGATGACAACCTCTCTGGTCCATTGCCGGAAAGCGGTTTCGAACTGCGCCCGTCTCGCTTCTCTCAAGACGCAGGCCAAACGGGGGTCCCGGTGCCCAATCGGCAGGCGATTTCTTTGTGCTCGCATAACCGTTCAATCCAGGTTTAGGAAATAGAGCCGGAAAATTCGGTTATTCAGCCAGAGCAACACTTTGCGGATAAGGCGAAGGTAGAGAATCCGCTTGAGCAGGGAGCGACGCTTCGGAGAGGAGGCAGGCGCGAGGTCCACGCTGAGGCGGTTGCCAAGGTGTACAACCATCGGCTTTTCCGTCATCAGACGCAGGTATCCCAACTCGTTGATCACAATATCCAGGCGATGCTCGCCGCGCATCGGCTGTTTGGAGGAGAGGGGAATGATTTTTTGCAGGACTTCCCGCCGGGCCATGAACTGGAAGTGCCCCGCGCCGACAAAGGCCGTTTGTCCGCCATAATTCAGACGATACATGGTCAGATGATCATAAATCTTTCGGCCTTCGTCTTCGGTCATGCCCAGACTGCCGGCGTGTTCCCAGAAAGTCTCCCAATCCAGGAGGCGGCCCTCCTCCAGGCAGCCCATCTGGCGCGCCCACGCCAGGGTGGTGGTAGAGTATTCGACGAGGGTCTCGACCGGCAAAGGCACATGCGGCCGCGCGGTCACCATGCCCACATTCGGGAACGCTTCGAAAAGCGCCAGCGAGGCCGAAAGCCAGCCAGGGCGGAAGAGGATGTCGCTGTCGCTGAAGACCACGTACTCGCCCGGCGCAGCGCTGAACATAAAGTTCCATGCGCCGATCTTGCCGATGTTGGTATCCGACAGAATCAGATATTGAATCTTGCCCTCGTCGGCAGCCTGCTTGAGGTAGGCGCGCACTTCGACGCAAGAACGGTTATCGAAAACCATCACATCATAGGGATGTTCAGGCTCGCGAGTGGCGTTCAGGCTCTCAATGACGGCTTTCAAGACATCCAGGCTCTGTTCGTAATATCCGGCCAAGAAGGGAATGCAGTTGACCACTGCCACCGTGATCTCGGCGGGCTGGGCGACTTTCTCGACGAAACGGGCCGGGTTGTGACCTGCACGCGGCATATCCTCTCCTCCTTGGAAAGATTCCCAGCGGGACTCGCAGCCAGCGCAACCGAAAGAAGGTGGTCTCGGCCCCAACTCGTCGGGCGACTTCGTAGACAGTCCGCGCCTCGCGGCGGCAGCATTTCTGCCACTCGAAGCGATGGGGAGGCAGGCAAATGAAAATCCAGACGGATGAAAATCGTCTTCATACCTTGGGAGTATCCTGATAAGAATTGACGTCAATCAACAGCCACCAGCGTTTGGGGAAGCGCTGGGTGACGAAAATCTGAAAAATCGCGCCGAGCAAGCGTTTGCGGGCCGCGCCGCGCTCCGGGCGGATGCGGAAGCGGCGCGGCGGGCCGGCGAGCGGACGGGCCAGGGCGGTGATGTAGAAAGGGAACAGTTGCGAAATCGGCCGTCCCTGGATGCGGACCGCGACGAGGCGGAAGCCGGCCTTGCGGAGCGTCTCGGTCAGGGTGCGGCGGCTGAAGGAGTACAGGTGTTCGTACTCGAAGGAGGTGTGGATGTACACGTTCGGCACCTCGACCAGCAGCCAGCCGTCGGCGGCGAGCAGCCGCTCCCGCAGGCGGGTCAGGTAACCGACCGGGTCGGGGAGATGCTCGAGGACGTGAATCAGGCTGACGAGGTCGAAGCGCCGCCCGCCGGCCTCCACCTCGTCCAGGCTGGCGTGGACCTCGAGGCCGCGTTCGCGGGCGTAGGCGCGGTAGGCCTCGCTCGGTTCGACGCCGACGACCTGCGCGCCGTAGGCCTCCTGCACCCGCTGCAAGAAGAGGCCGGACGAGCAGCCGATGTCGAGGCAGCGCTCGAGGCGGCGCACCTTGCGCTGCAGGAAAGCCGTCAACAGCGCCGCCCGCCGGCTCTGGAAGTCCAGGTCTTTGTCGGTCGGGCCTTCGCGGCCCTGGACGGCGCGGCGGTATTCGGCGGCGTAGTGGGCCTCGGCTTCGGCGGCGGTCATGCGCGGCGACTGGAAGATGAGGCCGCAGCGGCTGCACAAGCGGTTGCAGACCAGGCGGCCCAGGTGTTCGCGCCGGTCGAAGAGGGTGCTGTGGTCGTGTCCGCACAGCGGGCAGAGGCGAATCTCTTCGGGCATGTCAATGCTCCTGCTGACGAGAATCGACGTCGAAGGCGGTTCGGTGAATCACGCTGGCGTTGATTTTCGCGAGTTCCGGCTCGCGCTCGAACAGGGCCAGCACCTCCTGCCAGGAGAAATCGTCGCGGCCGCCGAAGCGGGCATAGACGGCGCGCATCAAGGCCAGGTCTTCGGGAGTGTCCACCGTCCAGCGCAGCGCGCCGTAATCGGGGTCGTGGTTGAGTTGGGCGATGCGGAAGCCGCGCTGCGAGACGCCGCGGGCGACGGGGGCCTGGTCGAGGACGACGCCCTCGTAGAGGTAGGGCAGGACGTGTTCGCGCTGGTAGGGCTGGTCGGCCTCCTTCCAGGCGCGTTCGAGGGCGGCGAAGGTGCAAACTTCCACGTCCAGACCGATGGGGTAGGTGCGCTTCCAGGGCGGGGGCAGGCGGGTGGCGGTGAAGTCCAGGGCGTTCTGCGGCCAGCCTTCCGTCAGCAGGGCGACGGCGGCGTCGATGAGGGCCGGGTCGATGACCGGGCAGTCGGCGGTGATGCGGACGATGACCTCGGCCTGCCGCCAGCGGGCAGCCTGGTAGAAACGGTCGAGGACATCGTGGAGGCTGCCGCGGTAGAACGGGACGCCCGCCGCCTGGCAGTCGTCGGCGATGGCGGCGTCTTCAGCCTCGGTGGTGGTGGCCACGATGACCTCGTCCAGCAGGCGGGCGCGGCCGGTGCGGGCGACCACGCGCCGGAGCATGGGCTGTCCGCCCAGGTCGAGCAGCGGTTTGCCGGGCAGGCGCGAGGCGCCCATGCGGGCCTGGATGATGGCAATGGTTCTAGGCATATGGTTTTACCATTCGAGCATACACGTCCAGCAAGGTCTGGAAGCCCACTTTCCAGTCGGCGCGGGCCTCGACGGTGCGCCGGGCGGCCTGGCCGAGGCGGCGCAGGGCGCGGCGGTCGTCGGCAGCCTGCAGGATTTTGGCCGCCAGGGCGTCGGCGTCGCCGTCGGGGAAGAGCCAGCCGTTGACGCCGTCCTCGATCCACTCGCGGTTGGTGGGAATATCGGAGACCAGGCAGGGCAGGCCGCAGGCCATCGCCTCGAGCAGGGAAACGGAGGAACCGTCCACGTGGGAAGGCGAGAGGTAGAGATCGGCCATGTGGTAGAAGCGCGGCAGGCGGGTCTGCGAGATTTGACCGGCGAAGGTGACGCGTTCGCTGACCCCGCCCTGCTCCAGAATCTGGCGAATCTGCCTGCTCTGGCTGCCGTCGCTGAGCAGGAGCAGACGCAGGTCGGGGCGCTGACGGGCGGCCTGGACGAAGGCGCGGGCGAGCAGGTCGACGCCGTAGCGCGGCTCCCAGGCGCGGTTGCAGAAGAGCGTGAAGCCGGCCGAGGCGCGGCGAGGGACGGGAGAGGGAGCGAAATGCTGCAAGTCCACGCCCCAGGGGAAGACGACGGTGCGGGCCGGGTCCATGCCGAGGGCGACGGCGCGCTGGCGGGTCGCCTGGCTGTCGCTGATGAAGTAAGAGGCCCGCCGCAGGACGAAGCGCGTCGCCCAGCGCCACCAGGCGTTGCGGTCGCAGTCTTCCATCAGGTCGAAGCCCCAGGACATGATGAGGCGCGGGCGGAAGCCCGTCAGCGTGGCAATCAGGCCGCAGGTCTGAATCGGGCCGGCGTGGATGAGGTCGGGTTTGATCTGGCGAATCAAGCGTTGAAGGTCGAGGGTCAGGCGCGGCAGGTCGCGCCAGGCGAAGGGGCGCTTGCCGCCCGCCCAGCGAATCTGTCGGACGGCCGCCGGCAGAGGCCGGTCTTCGGTCTGGCGCGGGCCGCGCTGCAGGCGCAGGTAGAAGACCTGATGCTCCGTCTCCGCAAGGGCGGAAAGGAAGCGGTGGTCGTGAGGGGTGTAGTCGAGGCTGAAGTAGATGATTCTCATGGTTAAGTGTGCGGGGTGCGGGGTGCGAGGTGCGAGGTGCGAGGTGCGGGGGGGTCAGCGCCTTGACGCAAGCGATTTTTTGAACGCGCCGATGAGCGCTTTGGTTTTGCCGGCCTGTCCATAGACGGTTTCAAACGTTTCGGCAGAGATGCAACCCGTGTCAAGCGCCGCATACAAAAGGGATTGAACTTCGACCGCCGAGCGACGAGCGATGCCGAGGAAACGGGCGAATTCGGCGTGGGAGTCGCAATCGAACCCTTCGGCGATATTGGCCATGACCGACACGGCCGCCCGCTGCAACTGGTCGCGCAATCCGAAGTCGCGGGAAAGCGGCCCGTCTTTCGTCAGGGCATATACCTGTTGGACCAGTTCACGCGCCGCCTGCCAGGCCTGCATATCTTCAAACTTACGAACGCCCATCCCTCACCTCGCACTTCGCACTCGGCACTTCGCACTTCGCACTTGGACACTTCGCACTTTGCACTTGACACTTCGCACTTCGCACTTGACACTTCGCACTCCTACGCGCCCAAATCCGTCCAGCGCAATTCCTTGCCCTTGGGCAAATCGGTCAGCGCCCGGGTGCCGATGACGTTGGGGATTTCGTGCGGTTTGATGGCTCCCGGCGTGGCCGGACGCAGGACGTCGATCATCTCGCGGGTGAAGACCTCGCCAGCGCGGATATCGCGCGCCGCCCGCAGACAGCGCCGCTGGACGACCTGGGTATCTTGCTCGTTGGCAGTGATGAATTTATCGCCCGAACCGAGAGCGCGCTCCAGCAGACGGGTCTCTTCGACCATCTTGGCCCAGGTTTCGGGGTTCATGGCGAATTTGTGGTCCGGGCCTTCGCGGTTGTTGTCGTCGGTGAAGTGGCGCTCGATGACGCGCGCCCCAAGCGCCACCGCGCCCAGAATCGGCGCCAGGGCGTGGGTGTGGTCGGAGAGGCCCAGAATCACATCCGGGAACATGGAGGCGTAGGTCTTCAGGACGTTCAGATGGATGTGATCGTAGTTTTCGGGGCTGGCGGTGTAGTTGGTGTTGCACTGCATCAAGACCAGTTGCTTGTTGAGTTTCAAAATGGCGTGGACGGCGCGCTGCACCTCGCCGATGGTCGCCGCGCCGGTGGCGATGATGACCGGCTTGCCCTTCGAGGCCATGTGTTCGAGGGCTTCGATCCAGTCGATTTCGCCGGAGCCGATCTTGAAGGCCGGGACGTAGGGATCAACATGTTCGATGGAATCGTGATCGTAGGGCGAGGTGAAGAAATCGATGCCGACTTTGTCGCACTCCTCCTTCAGAATCGGCGTCCACGACCAGGAGACCGAGGCCTCGGCATAGACCTGCACGACCGACTTCTTCCAGGCGGCCTGGTGCGAGACCTGGGCGTTCATGTGCGAGAAGCCGTAGTCCGAGACAATCTTGGGGGCCTGGAAATGCTGGAATTTGGCGGCGTCGGCGCCGGCCTCCTTTGCCAGGCGGATGAGCATCTTGGCCCGTTCCAGGTCGCCGTCATGGTTGGCGGCGATGTCGGCGATGAAGTAGGTGGGGCGGTTGGGGCCGATCCAGTGATTGCCGATTTTGATTTCCATAGGTTCCTCCTGAAGCAGAGCGGTTGAAAGCATCGAATGACACGAATGAGAAGAGGTTTTAGCATCGAATAACACGAATGGAACGAATGAGAAGATTTAGCATCGAATGGCACGAATGGAACGAATGAGAAGAGGTTTTAGCATCGAATGACGCGAATGGAACGAATTAGAAATGTTTTAGCATCGAATGGCACGAATGGAACGAATGAGAAGAGGTTTTAGCATCGAATGACGCGAATGGAACGAATTAGAAATGTTTTAGCATCGAATGGCACGAATGGAACGAATTTTTATGCCTGCTGTTGATAACTCCTGATTTTCTGTGGAAAACCCTGCTGATATTGTGCATAAAAGCGCTCCAGACCGGTGGAAAACGAGGGGAGAGGCCGGCCCAGGGCGGTGGATAATTTGTGAGCATCCAGGCCGAGATTGTGAGCGCGGCGAGCGGTCAAACCGGACCCTTCGACCGAGGCCGGGGCGATCAGGCCCTCGTCCAGGCCGAAGCGGCGGGCAATGGCGCAGCCGAAGTCGTACTTCGAGCAGACGTCCGCGCCGACGGTGTGGTACAGGCCGCGCAGGTCGGCGGCAAGCATGGCCAGCAACAGGTCGGCCAGGTCGCCGACGAAGGTGGGGTTGAAGGTCACGTCGGTGAAGCCGCGCACCGGCGCGCCGGCCAGCAGGTTGTTGAGGAAGAACTCGGCCAGGCTGCGCCGTCCGCTGGGACTGAAGCCGTAGAAGTTGACGCGCGCCACGATGGCCTCCGGGTTGGCCGCCAGGACAGCCTCCTCGCCCTCCAGTTTGGTGCGGGCGTACAGGCTGAGCGGGGCGGGGGCGTCCTCCTCGGTGTAGCGGCCGGCCTTCGTCCCATCGAAGACGGCGTCGGTGGAGATGTGAATCATCTTGACGCCGCGCTCGCGGCAGGCGGCGGCCAGTTCGCCGGGCAAATGGGCGTTCAGGCGGCGCGCCAGGAGGGGATTGGCCTCGCAGGCTTCCAGGTCGGCCAGGGCGGCGCAGTGAATCAGCCAGTCGGGGCGAGCCGCCTCGAGCAGACGCTCCGCCGCGCCCGGTTCGAGCAGGTCGAGGCAAATCTGCTCGAACGGCGCGCCAGACAGCGTGCAGCGGTCAGCGCCGACGACGAGATGTTCCTCGCCAGCCGCCAGCGCCAGGTTCAGGCCCAGCAGGCCGCTCGCGCCGGTGACGAGAAGCCGCTTCCTGCCGTCAACTCCCGTTGGCATACGCCTCCTCGAAGGGCGCGATGAACTTCTTGATTCCCTCCACATCCAGCCATTCGGTGTTGTTGTCGGAGGCGTAGCGGAAGCCCTCCGGCAAGGCCTTGCCGCGCGAGCGCCAGTCGAAGACGAACCACATCGCCTCGGGCGGCAGGACGACGTACATGTCTTCCAGTTCGACCGTGCTGCGGGCCTCGTCATCGGAGATGAGCACCTCGTGCAGTTTTTCGCCGGGGCGGATGCCGATGTTCTCGATGCGCGCCCGCGGGGCGATCGCCCGCGCCAGGTCGATGACCTTCATGCTGGGAATCTTGGGGACGAACACCTCGCCGCCCTGCATGATCTCAATGCAGCGGATGACGAACTGGACGCCCTGTTCGAGCGAGAGCCAGAAGCGGGTCATGCGCTCGTCGGTGATGGTCACCCGCCCCGACTTGCGCTGGGCGAGGAAGACCGGCACAACCGAACCGCGCGAGCCGACCACGTTGCCGTAGCGGACGCACGAGAAGCGCGTCTGGCTGCCGGCCGCGTAGGCGTTCGACTGGACGACCAGTTTCTCGGCGGCCAGTTTGGTCGCCCCGTAGAGGTTGACTGGGTTGACGGCCTTGTCGGTGCTGAGGGCCATCACCTTGCGGACGCCGGCGTCCAGGGCGGCCTCGATGACGTTACTGGTGCCCATGATGTTGGTCTTGATGGCCTCCATCGGGTTGTACTCGCAGGCCGGGACCTGTTTGAGGGCCGCGGCGTGGACGACGATGTCCACCCCTTGCATGGCCCGCCGCAGGCGGTCGGCGTCGCGCACGTCGCCGATGAAATAGCGCAGCGAGGGGTGGTCGAATCCGCCGACGCGCATCTCGTGCTGTTTGAGTTCATCGCGGCTGAAGATGATCAGGCGGCGCGGATGATATTCCTTCAGCATGACCTCGACGAACTTCTTGCCGAAGGAACCGGTGCCGCCGGTGACGAGGATACTTTGTTCTTTCCAGTCCATGCTACCTCTCTGCTTTAATGACAGGATTTACGCAGACCCAACCGCCAAGACTCGGAGAACGCCAAAGTCCGGAGCGAGACGCCAAGCACTCTTGGCGAACTCTCGAAAACGTTGGCGTCTTGGCAACCCAGCGGTGAGTCGACCAAACCGCCAAAACTCGGAGAACGCCAAAGTCCGGAGCGAGACGCCAAGCACTCTTGGCGAACTCTCGAAAACGTTGGCGCCTTGGCGTCTTGGCGGTGATGAAATGAACGTCATTTTGCATAAGTCCTGTTAGTGAAAAGTCCAATCGATTGGCTCGCCCGCCAGGTAATCGAAGACGCGGCCGAAGCGCGCTTCCCCTTCCGGGCCGAGGACGCGCTTCAGCGGCCAGGCCTCCAGGTCTTTCGGGAAGGTGGTCAATTTCCAGGGGAACGGCAGCGGATAGACGAAGAAGAAGAGATAGGCGTAGCGCCAGGCCAGTTCGACCTGTTCGGGCGTCAGGCGCGGGGCGGCGCGGCCGGAGATGTGCTGGTCGAGCAGGGCGAAGTACTCGTCCCACGTCTGCGGGTCGAGGGTGAAGCCGCGGCCGCGGTAATGGGTCTGCCCGGCGACGATGACCGGGATGCCGTTCATCGCCATCTCCAGGCCGGTGGTGGTGGTGTAGGCCAGCCCCAGGCGGGTCAATTCCATCAAATCGTAGGTGTTGACCTTTTCCATCGGCCCGACCAGGTGGATGTGTTCGGGGAAACGCTCGAGCGCCGCCTGGGCCACCTCGGCCATCGAGGGGCCGGTGTTGAAGCGCTCGCCGGGGTGGATGCGCACCACCAACTGGACCTCGGGCCGGTCGGCCAGGAAGCGGATGGTGCGGGTGATCCATTCGGCCATCGACTCGGCGAAGAGGTTGCGCCCCAGCGTCAGGCTGTCGCCCAGGACGTTGGTGGCCATCAGGATGACCGGGCGGTCGTCCAGGCCGAGCAGACGGCGGACGCGCTCGCCGCCGGCGGTGGGCACGTCCTGCCAGAGGCGGTCGGAGTTGCCGAAGGTGCGGGCGCCCATGCGGGCGGCTTCCAGGTCGCGGATCTGCTGCCATTGTTCCGGGGTGAGCGGCTGGGCGCCGCGCGCCTGCCAGAGCGAATCGGTGTTCTGGCGCATGACGTCGTCGTTCTGGGCGATCCAGATTTCGCCCTGGTTTTCGCTGAATTCGTACGTGTTGACCGGAATGCCCAGCCAGCGCGCCGCCCGGTACACCATGCTGTATTCCTGAATCGAGCCATTGGGGACGATGAGCAGGTCGGGGCGGTCGGCCTCCAGCCAGGCCAGGGCCAGGCGCGCCGCCAGCCGGTTGCGTTCGTAGCGCAACTGATAGAGGTCCGAATGCGGATCGGTTTCCTCGGTCTGCAGGGTGTATTGCGTGTCGTAGAGCGCCACCTGCCGGGCGGCCTCCTCCAATTCCGGCGGCAAGTCCCGGCCCTTGAGATGCCGCAGCGAGACGGGTCGCAGCCAGGGGCGCAGGCGGTTGAGCCGGTCGCGCGTGTACAGGTCGTGGATGCGCAGTTCGAAGGGCGTGCTGGGAGAGTAGAATTTCTTGTAGGGCAAGTAACCCAGGCTGAGGCGATGACCGCGGGCGGCCAGCGCCAGGCCCAGCACGGCGGAGAAATCGATCCAGTAATGCCAGGAACTGAACAGGTGAATCTTGCGTCCGCCGGAGGCGGGGACGGGATGGGACGCCAGCGCCGCCAGCATCTCGGCGGTGTGGGCCTCCAGCATGTAAAAATAATAGTAGCCGCGATAGCGCCGGCGGCAATTCCACCAGTACAGTTCGGTCGCCAGCGGCAGGTTGACCAGCAAGCGCTGGCCGCGCGGCCCGATCAGGTCGGGGTTGTTGAGACGCGAATCGCTCATGCCAGCCTCTCGATTTGCCAGTCCAGGCGCGGGCGGACGACGCCCTGGCGGTTTTCGGCCCAGTGCATGCCGGGCGCGCCAGCCGGGTCCACGTTGAAGTCGAGGGCCTGGTCGTCCTCGAAATAGCGCCGGATGTGATAGGAACTGGCGTTGACGCCCAGCGTGTAGCGGCCCTGATTGAGCAGGTCGGCCGGGACGACGCAGCGGCTGAGATAATGCCCGGCGGGGCGGTCGGTGTGGCGCTCGAACATGGCCGGTTCGTCGGTGTCGAAGGAGGTGAAGACCGGCTCGCCGCGCCCGGTGTAGAGGTACACGCCGACCCGCAGACCGGTCACCGGCGCGGTCAGGCGGTACTCGACCTCGACCGTGAACGGCTCGACCGAGCGGACGGTATCCACCACCGCGCCGCGCCGGTCGCGCAGGCGCAGGGCGATCGGCTGGAAGGGCGCGGCCTCGGCTGGAATCTCGTCCGCCTCCCACAGGCGCTCGCCGGCGCGGGCGTGGCCGGCCGAAAGGTAGTAGTCCACCGCCTCGGGCGAGGCGGCCCGCATCACCAGCCGGCCCTTGTCCAGCACGATGGTCTCCTGCGTCAGGCGCAGGATGGCCGACATGTTGTGGCTGACGAACAGCACCGTGCGGCCCTGCTGGGCCACGTCGCCCATCTTGCCCAGGCATTTCTTCTGGAATTCGGCGTCGCCGACCGCCAGGACTTCGTCCACCACCAGGATTTCGGGTTCAAGGTGGGCGGCCACGGCGAAGGCCAGGCGCAGGTACATGCCGGAGGAGTAACGCTTGACGGGCGTGTCGATGAACTGCTCGACCTCGGAGAAGGCCACGATTTCATCGAACTTGCGGTCAATCTCGCTGCGCTTCATGCCCAGGATGGCGCCGTTCAGGTAGATGTTCTCGCGGCCGGTCAATTCGGGATGGAAGCCGGTGCCGACCTCGAGCAGCGAGCCAACCCGGCCGCGAATCGTCACCGTCCCCTCGGTTGGGTCGGTGATGCGCGAGAGAATCTTGAGCAGGGTGCTCTTGCCGGCCCCGTTGCGTCCGATGACGCCCAACACCTGGCCGCGCTCGACCTCGAAGGAGACGTGGCGCAAGGCCCACAGCGTGCTGGCCGCCTGCTCGGACGGATCAGCGCGGCGGGCCAGCCGGCGGACGAGCCGCCCGCCGAAATCCACGAGTTGGTCGCGCAGGGTGTCGTTGCGCTGCGCCAGCGCCCCGATGCGGTAGCGTTTGCCCAAATCTTCGACTCGAATGGCCACGTTGCTCATCGAATCCCTCGCTCCCTAGACGATGTCCGCAAAGGTGCGTTCCATGCGCTTGAAGAAGAACAGTCCGCTGACCAGCAAGACCAGCACCACCGCGCTCGAAACGGCCAGCGAGGCGTCGGGGGCCTGCGTGCCCAGCAGCGCCCAGCGGAAGCCCTGGATGACGCCCGCCATCGGGTTGAGGGCATAGACCAACTGCCACTTGGCGCTCGGGATGATGCTGGACGAATAGACCACCGGCGAGGCGTAGAACCAGGCCTGGATGACGAACGGCACCATGTGCTGGACGTCGCGGTATTGGACGTTCAGCGCCGAGAGCCACAAGCCGACCGCGATGGCCGTCAGCAGGGCCAGCAGCACCAGCAGCGGCAGCCACAGGATGTTCCAGGTGGGCTGAATCTTGTAGAACAGCATCAGGCCGATCAGCACCAGGAACGAGATGGCGAAATCCACCAGGCCGGCCCCCACCGCCGAGACCGGGATGACCAGGCGCGGAAAATAGACCTTGGTCAGCAGGTTGGCGTTGCCGACCAGACTGGCGCTCGTCCGCTGCAGGGCGCTGGCGAACAACTGCCAGGGCAGCAGGGCGACGAAACTGAAGACCGGGTAAGGCACGCCGTTGTCGGTCGGCACGTTGAGCAGGTAGCCGAGGATGACGCTGAAGATGACCATCGTCAGAATCGGCTGCAAGACCGCCCAGGCCACGCCCAGCAGGGCCTGCTTGTAACGCACCTTGATGTCGCGCCAGGTCAGGAAGTAGATCAATTCGCGGTACTTCCACAGGTCGCGCAGACGGAGGCCCGCCCAGCCGCGCGCCGGCCGAAGGACAATCGTATCGGCTTCGTCTTTGGAGACAGGGTTGCGGCTCATTTTCGGTGTTCCCTGTACCATTCGATCGTGCGACGCAGGCCCTCCTCGAAGGGCGTCTGCGCCCGGAAGCCGAAATAACGCTCGGCGCGGCTGACGTCCAGGGCGCGGCGCGGCTGGCCGTTGGGCTTGCTCGTATCCCAGACCAGGCGCCCCTGGAAGCCGGTCAGGCGGGCGATCATCTCGGCCAGGTCCTTGATGGAAATCTCGAAGCCGGAGCCGAGGTTGACCGGTTCGGGGCGGCTGTACTTTTCGGTCGCCAGCAGGATGCCCTCGGCGGCGTCCTCCACGTAGAGGAATTCGCGGGTCGGCGAGCCGTCGCCCCAGACGACGATTTCGTCCTCGCCGCGTTCCTGGGCCTCCAGGCACTTGCGAATCAGGGCTGGGATGACGTGCGAGGAGGCCAGGTCGAAGTTGTCGCGCGGCCCGTACAGGTTGACCGGCAGCAGGAAGATGGAGTCGAAGCCGTATTGCTGGCGGTAGGCCTGCGCCTGGACGAGGAGCATCTTCTTGGCCAGGCCGTAGGGCGCGTTGGTCTCTTCGGGATAGCCGTTCCACAAGTCATTCTCGCGGAAGGGGACGGGCGTGAACTTGGGATAGGCGCAGACCGTGCCGAGGGCGACGAACTTGCCCACGCCGCGCTGCCAGGCCTGGTGCATCAACTGCACGCCCATCATCAGGTTGTCGTAGAAGAACTCGGCCGGATGCTCGCGGTTGGCCCCAATCCCGCCGACGCGCGCCGCCAGGTGGATGATGATCAGGTCGGCGGGGGCGAAATCCGGCAGCGGACGGGGCTGGAATCCGCCCGCGGGCAGCAGGTGGGCAGGCCGACGGTCGGGGGGTTGGAGGGCGTCGTCGAGCAGGCGGGCGATCACGTCGCGGTCGGTCAAGTCATAATGCTCGATGCGCGGAATCAAGATGTCGGCCGCGCCGCGGGCGATCAATTTCTCCACCAGGAAAGACCCGAGGAAACCGGCCCCGCCGGTGACGATGACGCGTTTGTCTTGCCAAAAAGCATTCGTCATAAATCAGGCTCCATTACTGAACGATAAATTGCGCGTTGCGGTAGCGCTCGTCGTGCGGGTTGCGAATCAGGCCCGAGCGCAGGGCGTGGACCACCTCGCGCACGCCGTCGTCCACGCTGCGGGTGGCCTGAAAGCCCAGCCGCCGGCGCACCTTCTCGAATGAAACGGTGATGTCGCGCATGTCGCCGCCGAAGGTCAGGTCTTTGTAGAGCACCTCGGTCTCCGGCAGGCGCTTGATGACCAGGGCGACGATCTCGTCCTTGGTGTAGTTGCCGTCGTCGCTGCCGAGGTTGTAGACCTGGCCGCGAATCTTCTGTTCGCCGGCCTTCAGGCCGAGCAGGATGCCCCGCACCACATCCTGGACGTGCAGGAAAGAGCGCGAGTAGCCGCGCTGGTAGATGATCAACTGGCGGCGGGTGAAGGCGTCCAGCACGAACTGGTTGACGATCAAATCGAAGCGGGTGCGCGGCGAGACGCCGTAGAGGGTGGCCAGGCGGAAGATGAGCGGCGCGCAGGGGGCGTCCTTCTGCGCCAGCAGGAACTGCTCGGCGGCGATCTTGGTCTCGGCGTACAGCGACTGGGGGTTGAGCGGCGACTCTTCGGTGACCGGCTTGCCGTCTGGCGAGAGGCCGTAGCAACTGTAGGTGGAGGCGAAGACGAAGCGTTCCGCCCCCATGCCGGCCGCCTGCTCGAAGACCCGTTGCGTCGCCTCGACGTTGTAGCGCCAGGCCGCCTGCCGCCCGACCGCCTGACAGGCCGGGAAGCCGACGATGGCCGCCAGGTGGACCACCGCGGCCGGGCGCGGCCAGTCGCGGCGCAGGGCGGCGCGCGCCGCCCCCGGCTCGGTCACATCGGCCTTGACGAAGTGAAAGTTCGGATGGTGCAGGAAGGCCAGCAGCGACTCGCCGCCGTACAGCAGGCTGTCCAGCACCGTCACCCGATAGCCGGCGCGCAGCAGTTCGGCGCTCAAGAGCGAGCCGATGTAACCGGCCCCGCCCGTCACCAGGATGTGCCGGGGTTCAGTCATGACCACCTCCCAAATGCAAGACCACCTTCAAGCCGACGACCTCCAGCGCCGGGGCATCCTCGTCCTCGACGACGGCCAGGCCCATCTCCAGGCAGGTCAGGCGGCAGATGTCGGCCACGTCCCCCTCGCCGATCAGGCGCACGGCGTGGTGTCCAGCGCGGCGCACCTGCTCGAGGTACTCCTTGACCCGCTGGCGGGTGTTGCGATAGAGCAGGAATTGCTGCTCGATGTAGTCCACCGTCAGGCGGGCGCGCAGAGCGATGCCTTCGGGCGTGATGATGTAGCGCAGTTTCTTGCGCTCGGCGCGCTTGATCTTGACGTAGCCCTTCTCGATCAGGCGCTTGAGATGCCAGTTGATCGTCCCGACCGCCACGCCCAACTGGGTGGCGAGCGTGGCCTGGTTGATGTCGGGGTCCTGCTCGATGGTTTCGAGCAGAGCGAGATCGCGTTGGAGGTCAGCGCTGGTGTTCATACTCTCACTTCCGGCGAAAGATGCGCAGATAGGTGTCGGGCGCGCAGCCCAGCGGCGTCTGAGTGAAAGGCAGTTCTTCGTAGCGGGAGGGGTCGAGGAACGCCTGCCACTCCGGCGTGAAAAGACTCTGTTGGATGAGAAAGACCTCGGCCTGCTCCCGCCACTGACGCCGCAGGCTGTCGTTCCAGTAGCCGTAACGCGCCAGGGCGTCGTCGTCGCCGCCCGTCCAGAAGTTCCAGGGGGCGTCCAACTGGGCCGGGAAAATGCGAATGCCGGGCAGGTAGAGCAGGATGGCCTCGGCGTTGCCGCCCTCCCAATAGACCAGGCTGCCCGGCGGGACGAGGGAGGCCAGGGCGGGGCCGGCCGTTTCATAGGCGGCGATGACGTTCATGCCGCAGTCGTACTCGCGGTAATCGCCGCCCAGCAGGCGGGTGGGGGCCAGCAGCGTGCCGGTCAGAAGGAAAACGGCCAGGGCGACAACGCCGAAAGAGGAAGCGGGAACAGCCTTTCTGCGCCGCCGAATCAGCCAGACGATCCAGGCCGCCAGGAGGGTCAGCAGGCCGATCAGCAGGCCGGCGAGGGTCGGGTCGAACCAGGCTTCGAGCGGATAGGCGAGGCCGAACTTGTTGGCCACGAACACGTAGAACGGCGCCGTCCCCGGCAGGAAGCGCCAGGTCTGGAAGAAGTTCTGGACGCGCGGCACGGGCAGGTAGGCCAGGAAAAAGGCGAAGGTCTCGTAACTCGAATAGCCGATGCCGGTCGCCACGATGAGCATCAAGACCACCGCCAGCGCCTGCCGCCAGACGGGGAAAACCCGCGCCCCCGTGGAAGCCAGGAGGATGACCAAGAGCAGGCCGACCGGCGCGAAGAAGGCCAGATAGTACTTGTAGCCCCAGACGTTGTAGTTGTTGCTCTCGCTGTAGCCCAGGCCCAGCCAGAGATGGAGCGCCGTCAGGGACAGGAACAGCACGGCCAGGAAGACCGCCGCCCGCCGCCGACTCGAGTCTGCCCAGGCGCGGCGCGGCGGCCAGAAGAGGAGGGCCAGCAGGCCGCCGGTCAGGGCGGTGAAGTGAAAGCGAAAGCCGGAGAAGAAACTGACCACCTGCTCCAGGAACTGCGGGCGGATGATCCAATCGGCGGAGAGGCCGCGCGGCGGCCGCCAGGGGTCGAGGAAAGGCGCCAGGGAGGCGGGCACAGCCGCCGCCCACATGCGCAGGACGCCCGGCCAGTACGCCGCATGGAGGATCGCCAGCACGCCCAGCCCGGCCGCGGCGGCCCAGGCGGCCCGCCGCCAGCCGTACTCCCACCAGAGATAGAGCGCCAGCAGCGGCAGGACGATCATCATGTTCTGGCGGGTCATCGCCAGCGCGCCGGCCAGGGCCGCGCCCAGAATCACCTGCCAGGCCGGACGTCCGCCGCCGAGGGTCAGGTACAGCGCCCACAAGAGCAGACAGGCAACCAGCCCCTCGACCGAGGCGATGGCGTAGTATTTGATCAGGGCCGGATTGAGCGCCATCGCCCAGACGGCCGCGGCCGCCCAGCGCGCCCCGCCCAGGCGGCGGGCGGTCAGCCAGACGGCCAGCAGGACGAGCAGACTGACCAGGACGGCAAAGACGCGCCCGGTCAGCAGCCCCGGCCCGAACCAGGCCTGAACGTAACCGGGGATGAGATAGGCCAGCGGCGCTTTGTGCGTCCACGGGCCGTAATCCTGGAAGGGACGGTAGACTCCGGTGGCAAAGAGCAGGCCCTTGTAGAGGTAGAAGCCCTCGTCGAGCATGGACTTCTGCGTCAGGGCGTAGGAGACCGTCTGGACGAGATAGACTACCGCCCCGCCGACCGCCAACAGATGGGCGGCGGCGTCGCCTGCCAGGAATTTGCCGAACCGGGAGAAAACCGCTTTCATCCGTGCCTGTTCTTGAGGCGCTCGAGATCCGCCTCGACCATCATCTGCACCAGTTGCTCGAAGTTGACCTTCGGCTGCCAGTTGAGTTTCTGGCGCGCCTTGGAGGGGTCGGAGACCAGCAAATCCACCTCCGAGGGGCGCAGGAAGCGCGGGTCCTGCACGACATAGTCCTCGTAGTTCAGGCCGACGACCTTGAAGGCCTGCTCGGCAAAATCGCGCACCGAGTGGGTCACGCCGGTGCCGACGACGAAGTCCTCCGGCTGATCCTGCTGGAGCATCATCCACATCGCCTGGACGTATTCGCCGGCAAAGCCCCAGTCGCGGCGGGCCTCCAGGTTGCCGAGCGGCAGTTCCCTGGCCAGGCCCAACTTGATGCGCGCCACCCCATCCGAAATCTTGCGGGTGACGAATTCCAAGCCGCGGCGCGGACTCTCGTGGTTGAAGAGGATGCCGGAGACGGTGAACATGCCGTACGATTCGCGGTAGTTGACCGTGATCCAATGCCCGTAGACTTTGGCCACCCCGTAGGGGCTGCGCGGGTAGAAGGGCGTGGTCTCGCGCTGCGGCACCTCGACCGCCTTGCCGAACATCTCGCTGCTGGAAGCCTGATAGAAGCGAATCTTGGGATTGACCAGGCGGATGGCCTCCAGCAGGCGGGTCACGCCCAGCGCCGTCACCTCGCCGGTCAGCACCGCCTGGCTCCAGGAGGTGGCCACGAAGGACTGCGCCGCCAGGTTATAGACCTCGTCCGGGCGGTATTCCTCCAGGCAGGCCACCAGCGAACTCTGGTCGTGCAGGTCGCCCTGGACGATGGTGATGTCATCCTGAATGTGCTGGATGCGTTCGTAGGTCACGGTGCTCGAGCGGCGCACCATGCCGACCACTTCGTATCCCTTGCTGAGTAAAAATTCGGCCAGGTAGGAACCATCCTGGCCGGTGATTCCGGTGATGAGTGCGACAGGCATGTGTCCTCCAGTTCAAAATTCAGCGATTGAATTATAACCGCTCCCGCCCCGGCGTCAAGCGCGCCGGCGGTCGCGAATCACCCCAACGATGACCACCAGCAGGCCCAGAACGGCCGCCGCCCCGGCGATGACGAAGAAATGCACCTGCCCCTGAGTCCAGCCGGTGTAGCGGGCGATGTACCAGTACAGGAAGAGGGCCAGGAACAGCCCCTCGACCGTCAGCAGGCGTCCCAGCCAGGGACTGCGGCTCTCACGCTGCCAGAACCAGGCCCGCGCCGCCAGCCAGGCCTGCGGCAGCAGGAAAATCGCCCGATAGCGGGGATTGTCCCACTGGTCGCCGCCGGCGCGGAAGGCCGAGAGCGCAATCCACAGCCAGACGGCCAGCCACAGCCAGAGCCAGGCGCGCCGCTCCGGCTGACGCCAGAGCGCCAGGAGCGCCAGCAGCAGGAACGGCAGCAGGGCGTACCATCCCAGCGCCCGCAGGATGCCAATGGTCTTCCAAATCCAGACCGCCGGTTCGACCAGCGCCGCCGGCAGGACGGGCTGCAGGATGCCGTAGGCGGTCAAGAAGGGAAAGCGCAGGCCGGCGGGCATTTCGTCGAAGAGGCGCTGAAGCCAGCCCGAACCCCTTTCGGCCTGATAGGCCTCCCAGGCCCCCGAATAGCGCAGCCATTGAGTCAGGACTTCGAGCGGCGAGCGGCCCGCTAGGTTGCCGACCGAGAGTCCCAGCCAGAGGAGCGCCAGGCCGAGGACGACGGCCCCGGCCGCGATCAAGGCAGCGCGCCAGGAAATCCGCCGCCGGTCGGCGCGCAGCCAGGCCCAGCCGCCGAAAGCGAACAGCGCAAAGAGCGCCACGCCCGGCGAAAAGAGCAGCAGGCCAAGCATCCCGCCGGCCAGCCAGGGCCAGGCCCGCCGTCCGCCCGCCAGGCCCCAGAGAAGCATGGCCAGGAAAGCGAGCAGGAACGGTTCGCGCATCTGGGCGCTGCCCTGCAGAAGCGCCTCGGGGTAGAGCGCCAGAATCCAGGCCACCCAGGCGGCCTGACGCGCCTCCCCCAGCCGTTCAACCGTCCGCCAGGCCAGGGCGACGCCGAGGGCCGCCGTCAGCGCGGCGACGGCGACCAGAAGGAGCGGGCGGTGCAGGTCGGGGGTCAGATAGCGATAGAGCAGGGCGCTCAGGGCCAGCAGGCCGCCATACTGGTCGGTGGCGTAGGATTTGTCGAAGGCGCGCCAGAGCGGCTGAGTCGATCGGGCCAGGTCCCAGGCCTGGGTGTCGCGGCGGAAGGCGTCGAAGAACAGGTAGCCGGCGTTCTGGGTCTCGGTCTCGTAGCCGGCGGCGGGCAGGAGCAGGCGGAAGGCCACTCCCAGGCCGAGGCGCAGAATCAGCGCGGCGAGCAGAATCCAGCCCAGGGTCCACGCCGAGCCGGCGGCGCGCCAGAGCGCGGCGAGGGCCATCCCTCCCAGCAAGAGAATCAGGCTGAACGCCAGCCAGCCGATCCACCACTCGCCGCCGGGATCGGGCAGGGCGAGCAGCGCGCCCGCCGCCAGGCTGACCGGCAGAATCCAGCGCAGGTCACGCAGCGATTGTTTCATGGACTCTCTTTCTGCTTGCAATGAATTGAACGATTCCCCAGGCCGCCAACAGGACCACCAGCGACTGAATGGAGACCGAGAAGCGCGGGTTGTCGCCGTGATCGAGCAGCGTCTGCAGGATCGAGGTGAACCAGACCGTCCCGAAGGCGAACCAGACGAACAGGCCGGGGGCAAGCCGCCGCCGGACCCGCTTCCACAGGAGGGCGAGCGAACCGGCCAGGAAGGTCATGTTGGCGGCGAAGAGGGCGCCGCGCTCGGCCAGGACGAGGGCGCGCAGGACCGCCTGCAGGGCCGGGCTGGCGATCGCTTCCGGCTTCCAGTAGAAGGGTACTTTCCAGAACCACCACCAGCCCTGGGCGGCGCTGACCAGGTAGCGCAGGGGATGTTCAAGAATGAGGCGAATGGACAGGCGGGCCATCAGTTGCGAGAGTTCGATGAAGCCCAGGCCGGAGGCCTCCTGGATGGCCGGGATGGCGTCCCAGATGGCGTTGTTGGGCTGGCCGGTCTCGCGGATGCGCCGTTCGCGGTACTCGATGTAGGTGTCGCGGACGGCGGCGTACTCGTCCGGCACGTACTCGAACCAGGCGCCGGTATGCTGGACGAGGTGATAGCCCGACATGATGTCCATGCCCCAAATGCCGAAGCGCTGGTGCAGTTTGACCATCCAGCCGACGATGAAGGCCAGGCTGGTCAGGCCGAGCAGGAGCGCCGCCGCCCAGCGGACGGCCGCGGCGCGGCCGCGCCAGAGGACGACCAGCAGGAAGGCCGCCCAGAAAGGCAGGAAGATGAATTGCGGACGGGTGAGGGTCAGGACGCCGCCGGTCAGGCCGAGCAGGAAGCCCATCAGCAGGAGACGCCAGGCGGGCAGCCGCGGCGAGGCGTGCAGCAGCCAGGCCATGCCGCCCAGCAGGAGCGCCACCAGGAAGGTCGTCAGGCTCTCGGAGAGGATGTTGGCCTCGAAGAACAACTGTCCGAGGTTGAGGCTGTGCGCCAGGCCGGCCAGCGCGCCGAACCAGGCCTGGCCGCTGATCTTCCAGCCGATGTAGAAGAGCAGCAAAGTGACCGCAACGCCGAGAATCAACTGCGCGGCGTAGACGGCGCGGTCCGGGCCGAGCAGGGCCAGGAAGACCGGATAGCCCGGCGTGCGGATGTAGTTGTAGGCCGGCCAGTCGGCGGAGAGGACCGTCTCGGCGATGCCGCGGTAGGCGTTGGTGTCGCTGAAGTGGCCGACCGGGTAGGTGAAGAACAGAATCAGGCGGACCAAGACGGCGACGCCCAGCGTGATCCACAGCCAGGCGCGGAGGGAGAGGTTTCGCAGACGGTTCATGGGCGGGGAAATCCTTCCAGGGCGCGCCCGGCGCGGCGGACCCAGGTGTAGTTTTCGGCGGCGGCGCGGGCGCGGCGACCGAGGTCCTGCCGCCGGGCCTCGTCGGCGAGCAGCGCCGCCAGCGCCGACTGCCAGGCGGCCGTCTCCTCCGGCGGGCAGAAGACGGCGCTCGATTCGTCCAGCACCTCGCGGATGACCGGCAAGTCGCTGGTCAGGATGGCGCGGCCGGAGGCCATGTACTCGAACATCTTCATCGGGCTGGCGACCTGCGCCGAGTGTCCCACCCCGCTGCTGATGGCGATGGTCTTGCCGTAGGGCATGAGCAGGATGTCGGCGGCGGCCTGGTAGAGCGGCAGGCGGTCGTTGGGGACGAAGCCGGTGAAGGTCACGTTGCGCAGACGGAGCGCGCCGGCGCGGGTCTGCCATTCGAGCA
This sequence comes from Chloroflexota bacterium, assembly GCA_019873655.1. Lineage (GTDB taxonomy): Bacteria > Chloroflexota > Anaerolineae > Anaerolineales > Villigracilaceae > JAFGSI01. Next base: position 184,941 of record JAIOAU010000004.1, read on the forward strand.
CGTCGGCCTGGCGGCCGCCCACCCACAGGAAATTGACCTGCGGGAAGGCCTGGGCCAGGGCGAGGAACAGGTCGGCGCCGCGGCCGGCGTACAAATGACCGGTGCAGGCCACGGTGGGCAGGTCGGGCAGGCCCAGGCGGCGGCGCGCCGCCGGAGGGGACGGGAGGGAGTCGAAACGCTCCAGATCCACGCCGTTGGGGGCGAGAATCACGTCCTCGGGCGGCAGGCGCAGCGGATAGCGCGCTTCCAGGGCGGCGCGCAGGGCCGAGGTGATGACAAGCAGCCGCTTGCGGCCCGGCAGGCGCAGGAAGAGGCGGAACCACAGCGGGCCGAACGCGCCGGAGGGCAGGTCGTGCATTTCGAGCAGCACGGGCAGACCGGCCAGCAGGCCATAGACCGCCGCCGGCAGCGGCCAGACGTAGAGCAAGTCGGGGGTCCGCCGCCGCGCCCGCCGGACGGCCTCCCACGCGAACCAGCGCCGCGAGCGCGCCGGCAGCCAGGCGACCTCGAAGGACGTCCGCAGGCCGTAGTAGGCGGCCAGTTGCTGGACGCCGACCGTCTCCTGGCGGTTGTCGGGGACGAGCAGGGCGACCCGGTGGCCGAGCTGGGCCAACGCCTGACAGGCTTTCATGGCCTGGATGCCGTTGGCCAGTTCGGAGGGAATCTTGGCGGCAGAAATGCAGACGATGTTCATGGCGTCACCGGCAGGGCAGACTGGAGGCGAATCTCACGCAGGCCGCGCCAGGTCATGATGCTGATGGAAACGATGAAATACGCAATCAGGATGACGGCTTCCATCCAATACGGGCTCCGCGGCAGCAAAATCACCGCCAGGAGAATCTTGGCCAGCATGCAGACGAAGGTGACCCGCAAGATATAACCGGCCCGGCCCTGGGCCAGCAGCAGCGAACGGTTCCAATAGAACAGGTTGCCGAATCCGTAACCGATCAGCAAAATCAACAGGACCGGGTAGGCCGGCAGGTATTCAGGCTTGTAGATGCTGAACGTGCGCCCGAAGAACGTCCACGGTTCGAAGAGGATGGCCCGGCCGAACAGGAGTAGGACGAAGGCCACGAAGCCGGTCCAAGCGCCGGCCAGGACGGTGACGCGCTTCAAGAGGCTCTTCAGCCGCGCCCACTGACGGGCGGCGAAGGCGCGCGTGATCTCCGGGTAGGTCGGGCCGATCAGGGCGTCGACCGGCATCGTGATCAGCCCGATCAACGCCAGGGCGACCTTGTAGTAGCCGGAGACGACCGGCCCGAAGAAGAAGCCGACCCACTGCACCTCGCTGTCGCGCGCCAGGACGTTGATCGTCCCGCTGATGTTGGTGCTGACGGCGAAGCCGAGCGCTTCCTTCCAGGGCGGCAGGGCCGAGAAGGGCGCCCGCAGCCAGTCTGCGCCTGCCAGGCGCGGCATCCAGCGCCAGGCGACGGCCATCGGCCCCAACCCCAAAATCATCTTGCCGATCAGGTAGGCCCACAGAATTTCGATGAAGCGTCCGCCCCGCAGGGCGGCGACGAAGACCAGAACGGCCACGGCGATGCTCTGAATCAGATTGATGAGCGCCAGGTCGCGGAAGCGCCCCGCCAGGCGCAGCACGCCGGTGGCCGTCTCGGTGACGAGGTTGGCCAGGATGGTCAGGCCGAAGAGGACGAAGAGGGGCGACAGCGTCAGGTCGCGGGCGTTGTAGCGCGCCCCGAGGGGAGCAAGCAGGACCAGGACGCCGAAGGCCGTCAGCGAGGTCAGCGCCTCGAGCAGGCCGGCGGCCTTGACCACCGCGGCGGCGCGTTCGTTCTGGCCGCGTTCGAGCGCCTCGCCCATGTACTTGACCACCACGTCGCTCATCCGAAAGGAGAGCAGGCGGTTGATGTTGGCGACGAAGTTGGTGATGATGCCCAGGACGCCGAAATCGCGCACCCCCAGCAAGCCGGCGGTGACGATCGAGAGGACCGCCCCGATGGCGTTGCTGGCGAACAAGTAGAACGAATTGCTCACCACCCGCCCCAGCAGTTTGTCCTGCATCCAGGCGGCGATTCGCTTGCGCAGACGGATCACGGCTTGACGACCTCTTTCGCCCAGGCGCGCTCGCGCTCGTACCAGTCCACGAACCGGCCGACGCCCTCGCTCAGCCCGACCTGCGGCTGCCAGTCCAGCAGGCGGCGGGCCTTGCTCACGTCGGCCCAGTTCGTCAACATGTCGGCCGGGTTGGGCGGATGAATCTCGACGACCGCCTTGCGGCCGATCCGCTCTTCGAGCATGGCGATCAGGGCGTTCATCGTGATCACCTCGTGGCCGCCCAGGTTGATGATTTCGTATCCGAGCGGACGCAGCGCCGCCAGCGTGCCGCGGGCGATGTCGTCCACGTAGGTGAAGCCGCGCGACTGTTCGCCGTCGCCGTACAACTGCACCGGCTGCCCCTCGCGAATCCACTTGGTGAAGCGGTATATGCTCATGTCGGGGCGTCCGGCCGGGCCGTAGACGGTGAAGTAGCGCACCACGCTGACGTCCAGCCCGTACAGGCTGTGATAACTATGGCACAGCACCTCGGCCGCCTTCTTGCTGGCCGCGTAGGGCTGGAGCGGATGGCTGCTGTCGGCCTCCTCGGGCGTGGGGCAGGGCGCGTTGGCCCCGTACACGCTCGAGGTCGAGGCCAGCAGGAACTTGGGGACGCCCCGCCGCCGGCAGAACTCGAGCAGATTCAGCGTGCCGAGGACATTCGTCTCGTAGAAGACCCAGGGATTCTCGACGCTGGCGCGCACCCCGGCCCGCGCCGCCAGGTTGACGACGGCGTCGAAGGAGGACTTGTCAAGCGGAGATCGAGGCTCTAGGAGAGCGCGGTCGGCGATGTCGGCGCGCACGAAGGTGAAGCGCGGCAGGGCTTGGAGTTTCCGCAGGCGGTATTCCTTGATGCGCACGTCATAGGCGTCGTTCAGGTTGTCCACGCCGGTGACGGCGTGCCCCTGCTCGAGCAGCAGTTCGGCGACCCGCGCCCCGATGAACCCGGCCGCCCCGGTGACGAGATAATGCGCCATCTACAACCTGACGACTTTGGGATGATCCTTGCCCAGTTTGCCCAGCGCGTTGCGGCTGTCGAAGATGAAGCGGGCCGCCTCGAGGATGGCCGGGTAATCGTAGGCCTTGTGGTTGGTGACGATCGCCACCACATCCGCCTGGCGGACGGCCGCCATCAGGTCCGGCGCTGAGTGCATCGTCTCGCCCTCGTGGGTGACGAGCGAGGGAATGTACGGGTCATGATATTCGACCTGCGCGCCCTTGCGCTTGAGCAGGCCGATGACGTCCAGCGCCGGGGATTCGCGGATGTCGTCGATGTCGGGCTTGTAGGCCGCGCCCAGCACCAGACAGCGGCTGCCCTTCAGCGTCTGGCCGCGCTCGTTGAGGGCCTCCAGGATGCGCGTCACCACGTAGCGCGGCATGTTGGTGTTGATATCGGAGGCCAGTTCGATGAACTTGGCCGTGTACTGATAGGACTTCATCTTCCAGGAAAGATAGAGCGGGTCGATGGGGATGCAGTGCCCGCCCAGTCCCGGCCCCGGCGTGAACTTCATGAAGCCGAACGGCTTGGTCGCGGCGGCGTCGATCACCTCCCACACGTCCACGCCCATCCGCTCGCACATGATGGCCATCTCGTTGACCATGGCGATGTTGATCATGCGGAAGGTGTTTTCGAGCAGTTTGGCCATCTCGGCCGCCTCGGCCGAGGAGACCAGGTGGATGGTCTGAATCGCCCCGCCGTACCAGGCCGCCGCCACCTCGGCGCAGGCCGGGGTGATGCCGCCCACCACCTTGGGCGTGTTGAAGGTGGTGAAATCCTGCCGCCCCGGGTCGACGCGCTCGGGCGAGAAGGCCAGGAACCAGTCCTCGCCGACCTTCAGCCCTTTCTCCTCGCCCAGTTTCGGCAGGAGGACCTCACGCGTCGTACCGGGATAGGTGGTCGATTCGAGCACCACCACCATGCCTTTGTGCATGTACTTGGCCAGTTCGTCCGTCGCCGCCAGGATGAACGACATGTCGGGGTCGCCGGTCTTGCGCAGCGGCGTCGGGACGCAGATGCTGACGGCGTCGGCCTGGCGCAGGACGGCGAAATCGGTCGTCGCCTTGAGTTTTCCGGCCCGGACGAGTTTTGCCACCGTCTCGGTCGGCACATCGGGGATGTAGGAGACGCCCCGGTTGAGCGACTCGATCTTGCGCCCGTCGGGGTCCACGCCGGTGACGGTGAACCCCGCCTCGGCAAAGACGACCGCCAGCGGCAGGCCCACGTAGCCCAGGCCGAGCACGGCTACGGCGGCAGTCTTGTCCTTAAATTTTGCAATCAACGTGTCTTTGGTCGTCATTCTTTCTCCATAAAAAGGCCGCGCTAGAACAGACTGAGTTGTTTCGGCTGCTCCGCCGGCGGCTCCTCGGCCGGGACGGCAGCAACGTGCTTGAGCGCCGCCCGCGCCTGTTCGAGCAGTTTGGGAAGGAGGGCGAAATCCTGCGCCAGGATGGGCAGGTTGGCGGGCTGATGCAGCGCCGCCGCCGGATGATACATGGCGATCACGAAGCGCGCCCCCACCCGCCGCATCTGCCCGTGGACGGCGCTGATCTTGGCCCCCGGCATGAACTTGTTCATCGAGTAGCGGCCGAGGGTGATGATGATCTTCGGATTCAGCGCCACGATCTGCCGCTCCAGGTACTCGTCGCAGGCCGCCAGTTCCTCCGGCAGGGGGTCGCGGTTGCCGGGCGGACGGCATTTTACCACATTGCCGATCCACACTTCCTCGCGCTTCAGGCCGGCCTTGGCCAGCAGTTCGTTGAGCAAATTGCCCGCCGCCCCGACGAACGGCCGCCCCTGTTCGTTTTCATAAAAGCCCGGCCCCTCGCCGATGAACATGATCTCGGCGTTGGCCGGCCCCTCCCCCGGCACCGCCTTCTTGCGCGAGCGATGCAGCGCGCACTTCTGACAGACGGCCACTTCGGCTGCAATTTGGGCCAGAGTCTCTTCGGCGTTCATGTCACCTCCAGGTGATCCAGGTTCTCCAGAGTCATCAGCAACGCGTCTTCCTGATTGTCCTTGTAGTATCCCGGCCGCCGCCCGCTGACGACGAAACCGTACTTGCGATACAGATTCTGCGCCGCCAGATTGCTCGCCCGCACCTCCAGGAAAGCCGTCCGGGCGCCCTCCTGCCGGGCAGACTGCAACGCCGCGATCATCAGCCGCTCGCCGATCCCCTGCTGGCGAAAATCGGGATGGGTGGCAATCGTGGCAATGTGCGCCTCGTCCACCGTCAGCCACAAGACCAGCATGGCGACCACGCGCCCGTCCACCTCGGCCACCCAGGGGCGCGCAACCGGGTTTTCGCTGACCTCGAAGCGGAACGACCGCTCCGGCCACGGCAGACTGAACGACAGGCGGTCGATCTCGTGGACAGCGGGCACATCTGCAAGAGTCATGCGCCGGATGACCAGGTTCACGCCGGCGGCCCTCCAGCCACGTGCAGATAGATGGGCGCCAGGCTGGCGGGCGAATCGACCTGTCCGGCCTGCCAGCGACGCCAGGCCAGTTCGGCCAGCAGCGCCGGCCGGCGGACGCATTGCGCCGGAGAGGCCAGGCTCACGTTCTTGAACCTGCGCCGCAGAAGACGGACGTCCTCGGCGGTCAACTCGCCGCACACCAGCGTCGGCCGGCGGATTCGGGCCGCCAGTTCCTCGGCGGTCGTCACCTGGGCCGGACCCTCGGCCTGCCAGCCCGCCGCCGCGGCGCGGTACCAGACCAGGGCCAGCCGTCCGCGCCCGGCCTGCAGGACGGCCGCCAGGCGCGGCGGACTCCCGGCCTCCGCCCCGGCGGGCGGCAGCGGAACGGCCGCGGCGACCACGTCCAGGGTCGGGACGCCGACCAGCGGCAGGCCGCGTCCGAGCGCCAGTCCTTTGGCGAAGGCCAGTCCCACCCGCAGGCTGGTGAACGAACCGGGGCCGATCGCCACCCCCAGCGCCTGCAGCGAGTCCACGCCCGCCCCGACGCGTTCCAGCAGGCTGGCCAGCGCCGGGGCCAGTTCGCGGGTGTGGTTCAGGCGGGTCACCCAGACCCATTCCGCAACCACCTGGACGCCGTCGTAGAGCGCCAGGCCGGTCTGGGCCGTGGAGGTGTCGATGGCCAGCAGCATCAGTCGCCTCCGTAGATCGCCTGCCGCAGCGTCTGCAACAGACTTTCGTAGCGCCTGCCGCCGCCGGTCAATCGCAGCAGACGGTGCTCCTCGGATTCGTATTCCAGGAAGATCCACATCCGCTCGGCGGGCAGGAGCGGGGCAATCCGCTCCGGCCATTCGATCACCAGCGGCCCGCCGGCCAGCAGGGTCTCCAGGTCGAGTTCTTCGGCCTCGGCCAGGCTTTCGATGCGATAGGCGTCGAAGTGATAGAAAACGCCGCCGTCCGCCCGCCGGTAAACGTTGACCAGCACGAAGGTCGGGCTGGAGGCGGCGTCGAACGCGCCCCAGCCGGAGGCCATGCCCTGGACGAGGGTGGTCTTGCCCGAGCCCAAATCGCCCTGCAGACAAATCAGGTCGCCGGGCTGCAAGAGCGCGCCCAGGCGCATTCCCAGCCGGCGGGTCTGCTCGGGGGAACGGCTGAAGACCTCGAAGGCGAGCGCGTCCAGAATGGGCATGGCGAGGGGATTATACTACAGGGGCCGAGGGCCCTTGTGCAGGTCAAGAGCATCTCTCTTGGCCTGCACAAATTAGAACATAAGTTCTATTTATGTCTCCGCCCTTTGGAGGCTGAATTGTTTCTTCGGGGGCTAAGCCCCCGAAGAAACAGGCTGGAACAGGTTGCTGCCCCATGGGCGGGATAGCATCCTGCCCTGCTTGTCGGACAGCCCCGGGACTCTCGACCAGACCGTTACAATTCCTGGCGGCGGAAGATCAGCCAGGCCGCGGTCAGCGCGGCGGCGATCAATCCCAGGCTGACCCACAGGGCCGGCCAGGCCGGGTCGCCGCCGCCCAGGACGAGGTCGCTGCCCCACTCGAACAAGCGGCCGGGCATGTACTCCCGCAGCCGCGGCAGCGACCCGATCCCGCCCAGCAGAAGCAGGACGGCGAAGGCCAGTCCGGCCGCGGCCCCCTGACTGCGGGCCAGCGTGCTGCACAAGAGCGTGGCGGCGACATAGACCAGGAAGGCCAGCAGCATCAAGCCGTTGAGCGCCAGGAACGGCCCCCACGGCAGGGCCTCGAACAGGAGCAGCGTGTAGTACCAGCAGCCCACGGCCGCCAGTCCCAGGCTGACGGCAAAGACGACCGCCAGCGCCGTGAACTTGGCCAGCAGGAAAACCAGGCGCGAGACCGGATGAGTCAACATCATCGCCGCGGTGCCGCGTTCCTTTTCCTGCGCCACCGCCCCCATGCTCATCAAGAGCGCCAGCAGGATGCCGAACTGATTCATGTTCTTGACATATTGGACGACGGCGTCCGTCAGCGTGGGCGGGGGAATCATCTCCGCCAGGCCGGGCGGCATGTCGGGGATGGACTTGAGCAGGTCGGGGGTCAGTTTGGCCAGCAGGGGCGAGGCCAGGCCGAAGAGCGCCAGCACGGCTGCGACGATGAGGAAGCGCCAGGTGCGTCCCTGTTCCATCAACTCTTTGCGCAATACGATCAGAAAGTTCATGTCGCCTCCCGGTTCGTCAGTTGCAGAAAGACATCTTCGAGCGAGGGACGCGCCTCCTCATAACGGCGCAGTTCGATCCCCTGCGCCACGGCCGAGGCGAGAATCTCGCGGCGCGCCGCCGCCGGGTCGCGGACGGTGAGACGCGCCGCCGTCCCCTCCACGCTGACGGCGACGACCCACGGCTGACCCCGCAGATGGTCGGCCCAGCGCTGGGCCGAGGCGGGGTCGGCGGCCTCGACCTCGAACACCGGTTGGGCGTAGCGCTCCATCAACTCCTCGCGCCGCGCCTGGAGGACCATCCGGCCGCGGTGGATGATTCCGACCACGTTGCAGACGCGCTCCACGTCGGCCAGGATGTGGCTGGACATCAGCACCGTGCAGCGGCCGCGCAGGTCTTCGATGGTTTCGAGCATCTCCTTGCGCCCCAAGGGGTCGAGGGCGCTGACGGGTTCGTCCAGCAGCAGCACGTCGGGGTCATGGATGAGGGCGGCGGCCAGTCCCAGCCGCTGACGCATGCCGCGCGAGAACCCGCCGATGCGCCGCCCGCCGACCTCCGCCAGATGGACCAAGTCGAGCAGTTCGCGGGTCCGGGCGGCGCGCTGGGCGGCGGAAAGTCCGTGCAGGCGGCCGAGGTAGTCGAGGAATTCGCGCGGCGTCATCCAGGGATAGAAGGCCGGCGCTTCGGGCAGATAGCCGATGCGGCGGGCCAGGCGGCGGCCGTCGGTCGTCAGGTCCACGCCGGCGACGCTGGCCCGGCCCGAGGTCGGGCGCGCCAGGCCGGTCAGGATGCGCAGGGTGGTCGTCTTGCCGGCCCCGTTCGGGCCGAGGAAGCCGTAGAGGACGCCCGGCTCGACGATCATGTCCAGCCCGTCGAGGGCGCGCACCGCGCCGTAATATTTGTGCAGGTTTTCGACCCGAATCATTCGTCCTTCCTTCCGACGACGAAGTAAACGATGGGACCCAGGAGGTTGACGAACAGGATGACCAGCAACCAGACCCACTTGGGGCCGCGCGTCCGTTCGCGGCGCAGGAGGTCGAGCAGCGCGGCGACCATCAGGCCGAGTTGGAGAATCAGAATCGGAATTAGGAAGGGCAGGTACTGTTGGATTTCTTCGGGAGGCATCTCCGGCTCCTTTCTACGGCAAGCGAGCTTGCATTTTTCTCCGCCAATCGGTCGAAAAGGAGAAGTTATTTTCAACCTGGGCTTTTACAGCGGCCTGTTTTTGTTCCACGTGAAACGCATTTTTACGGCTTTGCTTTTCTCTCCTCCTGGGCGAACAGGATGTAGGAATAAACAACCGGCACGAGGAGGGCAACCAGCAAGACGGCAAGCATCAGCCAAATTCCAATTTCGCCCAGAAAGGCGCTCACGAGAATGACCAGGCCGCTGGCGACGAAGATTTTGGCGCCCAGGGCGTGCGTTTTCTCCCAAACGGCATCGCTGGAGAGAGTCCAGGGGGTGCGGATGCCGATGAAGAAGTTGCGCTTGGCGTTCTTGATCAGGTAGCCGATGCCGATGAAGAGCAGCCCCATCACCGGCAGGAGCATCAGCGTCATGTTGAAGCGGTAACCGAGGGAGGCCGCCAGGGTCAGGCCGTACACGTAGAGCATGTAGACGACGAAGCCCACGATGAACGCATTGTAAATGCGGCGGAATTTGGCGATGTTGGCCTTGAGCGGGTCAATGAACGGGACGGCAAACAGGAGCAGGGTCAGGCCGGCGGTCACAAGCGGCAGCAGGAAGACGCCCCAGAAGCGGGACATGTAGCCGTCCACTTCGCCGGCGGCGTTCCAGTGGGAGGGCATCGGGTCGGGGAGTCGACCGTAGAGCGCCAGGCCGACAACGGCGGCGGCGAGAATGAGCGAAAACGCAAGGATGAGGGTCAGTTTGCTGGACATGGTTTCTCCTTTTGGCGTAGCGTTTCACGTGAAACGGTCATTGAACTAATGCAACCTTTTTGTTGCAAAGATTGTCTAGAAGGTAAAAGCATCGAATTTCGCGAATTCTCCAAATCTTTTTCGCAAAATTCGTGTCATTCGATGCTGAAAAGCAGCAACGCGCCAGCCGCAGCAAAAGTTTGAATCACCTCATTTCTTGTCCGGCTGGTTCTGCTGCGCCAACGAGACGATGCCGCTCAGCCCGCCCAGGTTCATCGTGTCCACCGCGCTGGAGGGGACGATGACCAGCGCGCCCTTTTCCTTCAGCCCCTCGAAGAGCATGTTCATGGCGCGCAAATGCAGGGCGGTGGGATTATCAACATAGGCCCGCGACGCCTCGGCAAAGGAATCGGCAATCTGCTTTTCGGATTCGCCCAGGATGACGCGCGCCTGGCGCTCGCGTTCGGCCTGTGCCTGGCGGGACATGGCGTCCTCCAGGTCCTGCGGGATGACGATGTCGCGAATCTCGACCGACTGGACGGTGACGCCCCAGGGCGTGGTGCGCTCGTCGATGATCTGCTGCAATTCCTTGTCGATGACGCTCCGCCCGACCAGAATGTCGGCCAGCATCATCCGCCCGATGATGTCGCGCAGGGCGGTCTGGGCGGCCCAATCCACGGCCGATTTGTAATCTTCCACCTCCAGGGCGGCTTTCTCCGCGTCCCACACCACCCAGAACAGGACGGCGTCCACGTCCACCGGCACGGTGTCTTTGGTGAGCGTCTTCTGCGCCGCGAAGGGCGTGACCATGACGCGGTGGTCGATCCAGTTCGGGACGGTGTCCACGATCGGGATGATCCAGAACAGGCCCGGGCCGGCCAGTTTGCGGAACTTGCCCAGGCGCAGGACGATGGCCTTCTCCCACTGGGCGGCGATCTTGAGCGAAAACAGAAGATAGATCCCGACCAGCATCAGCCCCAGGACGTAGAGGCCGATCCAGACGTCGGGAAGGTTGCGGGCGTCCATGTAGATCGCGCCGCCGACGGCGGCGATCAGGAACAGAGCAAACGCCAGGGCCGCCAGTCCGGGAATGTGCGGATCAGGCTGGATTCTGGCCTGCGGAGGACGGGCGAACGGTTTGGAAACAGAGGCTGAGGACATGGCATACTCCTTATTCATCGAATTCGAGAGGCGGCAGGCGGCCGCTTTCCTGCCAGCGGCGGACCTGCTCCGTGACCAGGCGGAGGATCTCATCGGGCGCGGCGCCCAGCCGCTCGGCCTCGACCAGGGCGCGGTGGACCAGCGCCCGCAAGGCCCGACGGCGGATCTCCTCGCTCACCTCCGGCGGCGGCAATTCCAGGATGTAGGTGCCGCGTCCCTGCTGGGTGGAGATGACGCCGGCCTCGTCCAGGATGCGGTAGGCGCGGGCGACCGTGTTGAAGTTGACGCGCAGTTCGGCCGCCAGGGCGCGGACGGTGGGCAGTTGGTCGCCGGGCTTGAGCCGCCCGTTGGCGATCATCTCCTTGATGCGGTCAACGACCTGGAGATAGATGGGAACGCCGGAACGAAAGTCGAGTTCGAGGTTCATAATTGTAGCATTGTATCATTGTACTAATTGTATTCAATCGGCCGGATTTGTCAAGGGTCAAAACATGACTCATCCCGAATTTAATCTTCAGGGTGAGTTTTTTGTTGTATAGGCTGTTTTTTGGACCTTTCCCCCTACCCCCTTCCCTAAAGAGACGGGGGAGAGAAGAGGGGGTTGTGGGAGCGGATCTTCTGCTCCCACAACCCCCAATTCAATTCCTCCTCCCCCGAATTGTGGGGGAGCACCCTGCGGGTGTGCTTCGCGAGGGCAGGGGTGGGGGCTCATTCTACCCACAATGATTAAATTTGGGGTGAATCATGTGCATCGGCCGGATTTGTCAAGGGTCAAAAGTGGAGAACCCGTTTCCTTGAAGGAAACGGGTTCTCCACAAAAGAGCAGTTTTTTCGTCTAGACATTCGGCGCATAGAACTTCCCTGCAAGCAGTGGTAGAATCGCTGCGCCTGATATTCTTGGAAAGGAGTTCGTAATGGAACAACAAACCGGTACATTTGCCGTCAAAAAAGGTCTGGCGCAGATGCTCAAAGGCGGCGTCATCATGGACGTCGTGACCCCCGAACACGCCAAAATTGCGGAAGACGCCGGCGCGTGCGCCGTCATGGCGCTGGAACGCGTCCCGGCCGACATCCGCGCCCAGGGCGGCGTGGCGCGCATGTCGGATCCCGAACTGATTCTCAAAATCATGGACGCGGTCAGCATCCCGGTCATGGCCAAGTGCCGCATCGGGCATTTCGTCGAGGCCCAGATTCTCGAAGCCATCGGCGTGGACTACATCGACGAGTCCGAGGTCCTGACGCCCGCCGACGAGGAGCATCACATCAACAAGCACCTCTTCAAGGTCCCGTTCGTGTGCGGATGCCGCAACTTAGGCGAGGCCCTGCGGCGCATCGGCGAGGGCGCGGCGATGATTCGCACCAAGGGCGAGGCCGGCACCGGCGACGTGGTCGAGGCCGTCCGTCACGCCCGCGCCGTGCTGGGCGAAATCCGCCGCCTGACCACCATGGCTGACGAGGAACTGATGGCCTACGCCAAGGAAATCGGCGCGCCCTACGAACTGGTCAAAGAGACCAAGGAACTCGGCCGCCTGCCGGTGGTCAACTTTGCGGCCGGCGGCGTAGCCACCCCGGCTGACGCGGCACTGATGATGCAACTCGGCATGGACGGCGTCTTTGTCGGCTCGGGCATCTTCAAGTCCGGCGACCCGGCCAAACGCGCCGCCGCCATCGTCAAGGCCGTCACCCACTACAACGACCCGGCCATCCTGGCCGAAGTCAGCAAGAACCTGGGCGAGCCGATGGTCGGACGCAGCGTGGCGACCATGCCGGAGATCGAGAAGATTGCAGGAAGAGGATGGTAATCTTTTGCGACCGTGGACGGTAGACCATAGACCGTCCATCGTCCACGGTCTACGGTCCGAACTATGAAAATTGGAGTCCTTGCCATCCAGGGCGATTTCGCCGAACACATCGCCATGCTCAAACGCCTCGGCGCGGAGACCGTCGAAGTGCGCCTGCCGCGCCACCTCGACGGGCTGGACGGTCTCATCATCCCCGGCGGCGAATCCACCACCATCGGCAAACTGGCCGTGGACTTCGGCCTGATGGAGCCGCTGCGCGAGTTCGGACAGACCCGCGCCATCTGGGGCACCTGCGCCGGAGCCATCTTCCTCTCGAAGGACGCCCGCCGCAATCAGCCGCTCCTCGGCCTGATGGACATCACCGTCCAGCGCAACGCCTTCGGCCGCCAAGTGGATTCCTTCGAGGCCGACCTCGACATCCCCGAACTGGGCGAGGGCGGGCCGTATCACGCCGTCTTCATCCGCGCCCCCATCATCGAATCGGTCGCCGGCGAGGCGCGCCCCCTGGCCGCCCTCCCCGACGGACGCATCGTCGCCGCCCGGCAGGGCAGACTGCTCGCCACCTCCTTCCACCCCGAACTGACTCAAGACCCGCGCTTCCACCAGTATTTTCTTACGTTGGCTCGTTGAAACGTTGGCTCGTTGACGCGTTGAACCGTTGAGATGCACGTCCGCTCGCTCGATTTCCTCGACCTGCCTTTCCTGGCGCGCTACCGCCGCCGCGCCCTGGCGCTCGATTCCCTGCGCCTGCTGACGCGCGGCCATCCGCTCGGCGCGGCCGCCCTGCTGGCCTACCTCGACCCGCGCCGGTTCATCTACACCGCCATCGCCAGAGAAGACGACGACGCCCTGATGGGACAGGTCGTCCTCGAAGAGGGCGGTTCCGCCGCCCGCCTGACCTTCCTGGCCCCCGCCGACTGCCTGGACGGCCTGACTCCGCCCCTGCTCGACCATCTGACCCGTAAGGCTGCCGAGTGGGGCGCCCTCCACCTCCTGGCCGAGGTGGACGAGGAGTCGCCGGCCTTCAAGTCGCTGCGCCAGGCCGGCTTCTCGATGTACGCCTGGCAGCGGGTCTGGAAACTGCCGCGGCCCGACCGCCTGCAGGACCCCCCTCTCTGGCGCAGCGCCGAAGAGGAGGACTGGGCGGCGGTGCAGTCCCTCTACGCCCAAATCGTCCCCGTCCTGTTGCAGCCGCTCGAGGCGCTGCCGCGGCAGACGGCCGGTCTGGTCTGCCCGGCCGAGGACGGCCTGCAGGCGTTTGCCCTCGTCCACAGCGGGTTGGCGGGCGTGTTCATCCAACCGCTCATCCCGCCCGACTCGGCCTGCCTGCCGGCGCAACTGGCCAGCCTGGCGAAAACCGTCCACAGCGGAGAGCGGTCCGCCTACCTGTGCGTCCGCTCCTACCAGGCCTGGCTCGAAGCGCCGCTCGAGGAGGCCGGCGCCCAGGCCGGGCCGCGGCAGGCCGTCATGGTCAAGCGGCTGGCCGGCCTCGTCAAAGAACCGCTGGCGGCGACCAACACCATCGAAAAAGCCCTGGCCAAGGCCAAACCCGCCGCCCCCGTCAGCCGCATCGAGACCTAGACTTCGGAAGTCCGGGCCTCGGCGTGATACAATATTGAGTATGGAAAGAAAGATGTTTGTCCGCAAGGGCAAGATTCAGGAAATGGACAGGTCATTCGACCTCGACTTCTGGCAGGCGCAGCCACCCAAGGCCCGATTTGACGCCGTCTGGGAATTGATCGTTCTCGCGGCCAGGATGAAAGGGCAGGATGTTCGTCAACTCCGACTTCAGCGATTTGTTACGAATTTTCAACGCCAACCGCGTTAAGTATCTCGTCATCGGCGGCTATGCAGTGGTTCAATATACCGAACCGCGTTTCACCAAAGACCTCGATATTTGGGTCAGTACGGATGCAGCCAATGCAGAGGCCGTCTTCAAATCCCTTCGCGAATTCGGAGCGCCGCTGGAGGATTTGACCGTTGAAGATTTCTCCGAAGACGGCTACTTCTTCCAAATGGGCATTTCTCCCTTGCGTGTGGACATCTTGATGGGCATCCCTGGAGCGGTCTTTGAGGAATGCTGGTCGAGGCGAAACGATGTGGATTTCGATGGCCTGACAGTGCATTTCATCTCGAAAAAAGACTTGATCGCCTCCAAGCGCGCCTCGGGCCGCCCTCAGGATTTGATAGACGTGGATTTACTTTCAAAGACAGACTCTGACTACTGATCATTTTCTTGACTGGCAACTGATTTTATGACTCAACTCCGGATTACCGACGACCTCGACGCCCTCATGGGCGTCCTGCCCGAAGACATCGCCAAGGCCGTCCGCAAGGCCGATGACAGCGACAACCTGCTCGAAGTCATCCTCGACCTCGGGCGCGTCCCCACCGCCCGCTTCGTGGACCGCGAAATCGTCCTGCGCCAGACCGAAGTGACCCGCGCCGAAATCGACTACGTGGACGAGCGCGTCGGCGAGTTCGACGCCGACAACCGCGCCGGCATCGAGCGCACCCTGCACCGCATCTCGGCCATCCGCAACCGGCGCGGTCACATCGTCGGCCTGACCCTGCGCGTCGGCCGCGCCGTCTACGGCACGGTGGACATCATCCAGGACATCATCGAGAGCGGCAAGTCGCTGCTCATCCTCGGCCGCCCCGGCGTCGGCAAGACCACCCTGCTGCGCGAGGCCGCCCGCATCCTGGCCGAGAGCAAGCGCGTCGTCATCGTGGACACCTCCAACGAAATCGGCGGCGACGGCGACGTGCCGCATCCGGCCGTCGGGCGGGCGCGCCGCATGCAGGTGCGCGAACCCATGCTCCAGCACGAGGTCATGATCGAGGCGGTCGAAAACCACAACCCCGAGGTCATCGTCATCGACGAGATCGGCCGCGAACTGGAGGCCGCCGCCGCCCGCACCATCGCCGAGCGCGGCGTCCAACTCATCGGCACCGCCCACGGCCAGACCCTCGACAACCTCCTGCTCAACCCCACCCTCTCCGACCTGGTCGGCGGCATCGAGGCCGTCACCCTCTCGGACGAGGAGGCCCGCCGCCGCGGCACCCAGAAGACCGTCCTCGAGCGCCGCGCCCCGCCCACCTTCGACGTCCTGGTCGAAATCCAGCAGCGCGACCGCTTCGCCGTCCACATGGACATCGCCGCCTCGGTCGATTCGCTCCTGCGCGGCTATCCCCTGCCGCCCGAAATCCGCTGGCGCGACGCCGAGGGGCGCATCCACATCGAACAGGCCGCCCCCGCCCCCCGCGCCCGCCCCGACTCCGAATTCCGCATCGAAAACGGCCCCCTGACCGGCCCGCGCCGCCCGTCGCGCCCGTCCGCGCCCGCCCCGGCCGAGTCCGCCGACGGCGAAGAAACCCCGCGGATGCCCCTCCAGCCGGTGCGCGTCTACCCCTACGGCGTGGCGCGCGACAAACTGATGCAGGCCGCCAAGCGCATGGGCGTCCCGGCCATCATCGTCAAGGATCAGGGCGAGGCCGATGTCTTCGTCACCCTGCGGGCGCATTACCGCGACCGTCAGCAGGCCGTCACCCAGGCCGAACACCGCGGCATGCCCATCTACGTCCTGCGCGCCAACACCGTCAGCCAGATGGAACGCTTCCTGAGCGACCTGTTCAACCTGGCCGAGGTCGTCCCCTCCGCCTCCGAAATGGACTTCATCCGCAGCCAGACCCAGGCTGCCATCGCCGCCGTCCTGAACGGCGAGCGCTGGGTGGACCTGCCGCCGGGGCCGGCCGCCGTCCGCCGCCTGCAGCACGAAATGGCCCGCCAGGCCGAACTGGTCTCCCACTCCTACGGCAAGGAGCCGAGGAGGCATGTGAGAATCTTCCGCGAGTAGCGAATGTTCATCACCCTCGAAGGCCCCGAAGGCTCCGGCAAGACCTCGCACATTCCTCCCCTCGTCGAATTCCTGCGCGAGAAGGGCTACCAGGTCTTTCCCACCCGCGAACCGGGCGGCACCTCCATCGGCGAGCAGATTCGCGAAATCCTCCACAACCTGAAGAACACCGAGATGCACCCGCGCACCGAGACCCTCCTCTACCAGGCGGCGCGGGCGCAGTTCGTCGAACAAATCGTCCGGCCGCGGCTGGCGGCGGGCGAAATCGTCCTCTCCGACCGCTACGCCGACTCGACCCTCGCCTACCAGGGCTACGGCCACCAGCAGGACCTGGAGCAGGTGCGCGCCCTCATCCGCTACGCCACCGGCGGCCTGACCCCCAACCTGACCCTCCTGCTCGACGTGGACGTGGAAACCGGCCTGCAGCGCAAGAAAAAGGCCGCCGAGTGGAACCGCCTGGACGCCTACACCGTGGACTTCCACCGCCGCGTCCGGGCCGGCTACCTGGAGATGGCCGCCGCCGAACCGGCGCGCTGGGTGGTGGTGGACGCCCGCCGCGAGTGGGACGCTGTCCAGGCCGACCTGCGCGCCGCCCTGCTCCAGAAACTGGCCTGAAGCGCCATTCCCCCCGATTTCAACCTATCTGGATATAATTGGGGAGATTTCCCGATGCGCCCCCTCGCCCGCCTCATCCTTCTGACCCTGTCCGCCGCGCTGCTGGCCGCCTGCGGCGCGCCGGCCTCCCCGCCGCCGCCGACCGTCCCTCCCCCCGCGCCGACCGCCTCCCCCACGCCGTCCGCCGCGCCCACCGCTGCGCCGCTCCCAGCCCCCACCCTCACGCCCGAACCGCCCTGGCATCAGCCGCTCGACCCGGCCCTGGGCGCGCTGCGCTACCACTACGCCGAGGTGACGACCGACGCCGCCCGCGTCTACGTCACTCTGCAGGACGCCGCCGCCGCCAGCCCCAACTTCGGCTACCTGCCCCATTATCCCGCCTACGTCGCCTACACCACCACCCAGCAACTGGACGGCCGCGCCTACTACCTGACCAACCTGGGCTGGATGCGCGGCGAGGACCTCCGGCCGCTCGACCCCTCCGCCTTCACCGGCGTCCTGCTCACCCGGCCAGTGGATTTCCGCTTCGGCTGGGTGCTGGCCGAAACGGACAGCGTCACCGCCGCCGGCGCGCCCGTGCGCGCCTACTCGCGCTACCAAATCGTGCACGAGGTCCGCGCCCAGGCCGACCGCCCCGGTTTCCTCGCCGTCGGCCCGGACGAGTGGCTGCCCGAAGACGCCGTCGCCCTGGTGGACCCGGCCATCCCGCCCGAAGCGAGCGACCTGTGCCGCTTCATTTACGTGAACCTGGACGAACAGACGCTGGCCGTCTATGACGGCTGCGCCCTGGTCTTTGCCACCCTCGTCTCCTCCGGCCAGGACCCGCGCTGGACGTTCCCCGGCCGCTTTTGGATTCTGAACAAGGTCGAGTACACCACCGTCACGCCCCCCGAAGGCTCGGTCAGCGAATACTACATCGAGGGCCTGCCCTACTTCATGACCTACTACGGCGACCTGGGCTTCCACGGCGTCTACTACCACGACGACTTCGGGACGCCCGTCTCGCACGGCTGCATTAACCTGGCCCCCGCCGACGCCCGCTGGCTGTACGATTGGGCGCGGTTGGGCGAGTACGTCGTCCTCCACCGCGGCCCGTAAGGGCGCGCTCAGCCGCCCAGGTCGGAGTCCGCCTCGCCCAGGCCGAGGTCGGGGATCTCCTTCTCGATCTCCTCCGGGCTTTGCCCCTTCTCCAGGCGGTCCACCACCTCGTCGAATTCGGGCGGCAGGTCCTCGCCCAGTTCGCGTCCCATCCGGCGCATCATCCGCCCCAGGGCCTGCGGATCGTTCTCCAGCCCCTCCAGCGCGGCGGGGTCGGAGAAATCGCCCGCCAGCGACTCGATCCGGCTCTCCTCCGACTTCGCCACGCGCACGCGCGGAATCCGCCGGCGGACGTTCTTGCTCTGGCAGCGCGGGCAGACGACCGCCCGCCGCCCGTACTCGGCATAGGTCAGGAAAACTTCGAAACGCTGATGGCAATCGAGGCAACGGTAATCGTAGAATGGCATATTATAGACCTCTTGCAAAAGTCTTTTTAGCCACAGATTACACGGATTAGCACGGATAAAAACCACAATTTCTGTGGCAATCTGTGTAATCCGTGGCAAAGAATCCGCTGCAATGGCGGCGCTTGTATCGTTATGCAAGAGGTCTAATTTTAATCGAGTTGATGGTCATCTGCGTCCATCTGTGGTTTAATACCCCCATGACCGATTCCGATTTCACCATTTACCAGCCCCAGCCCCTGCTCATCGTCATCTCCGGCCCGTCGGGGGTCGGCAAGGACAGCGTCGTCCAGGCGCTGAAAGGGCGCGGCCTGCCCTTCCACTTCGTGGTCACGGCCACCACCCGCCCGCCGCGCCCCAACGAGGTGCACGGCGAGGACTACTTCTTCGTCTCGAAAGAAGAATTCGCCCGCATGATCGAGGCGGACGAACTCATCGAGTACGCCATCGTCTACAACGATTACAAAGGCATCCCCAAACAACAGGTGCGCGAGGCGCTGGCCTCCGGCAAGGACGTCATCATGCGGCTGGACGTCCAGGGCGCGGCCACCGTCCGCAAACTGGCCCCCGAGGCGGTGCTCATCTTCCTGACGACGCGCAACGAAGAGGAACTGGTGGCGCGCCTGAACAAGCGCAAGAGCGACAGCGCCGAGGACTTGAGCCTGCGCATCGCCACCGCCCGCCAGGAACTCAAGCGCGCCGCCGAGTTCGACTACGGCGTGGTCAACGCCGACGGGCAGTTGGACGAGGCGGTCGAGGCGGTGATCGCCATCATCCGCGCCGAACACCACCGCATCCACCCGCGCCGCGTCAGCCTGTGAACCGAAAGGAAACCTCATGGATTCGTATCCCGTCCCTCCCGCCGCTCCGCCGTCCCCGGTCAGACCGCCCGCCCGGCCCCTGCTGACCTACACCCTGCTCGGCCTGACGGCGGCCGTCTATCTCCTGCAAATCCTCGGCCAGGCCCTGCATTTCGACCTGGCGACTGCCTTCGGCCTGAAATACAACGATTTCATCCGCCAGGGAGAACTGTGGCGGCTGATCACGCCGGTCTTCCTGCACGGCTCGATCCTGCACCTTGCGATGAACATGTACGGCCTGTTCATCTTCGGCCCGTCGCTCGAAATGCGCTTCGGGCGGGGACGGTTCTTCCTGCTGTATTTCCTCAGCGCCTACGCCGGCAACGTCCTTTCGTTCCTGCTCAACCCCAATCCCTCGCTGGGCGCCTCGACCGCCATCTTCGGCCTGATCGCCGCCGAGGGCATGTTCCTGTTCCAGAACCGCCAACTGCTCAGCGACCGCGGCCGGGCGCAAATCGTCAACATCCTCATCGTCGCCGGCTACAACCTGTTCTACGGCCTGGTCAACCCGCGCATCGACAACTGGGGCCACATCGGCGGCCTGCTCGGCGGGCTGATCTTCACCTGGTTTGGCGGGCCGCGCTTCCGGGTGGAGGGCGTCTACCCCGCCTACCAACTGGTGGATGAACGCCAGGGGCACGGCGCGCTCTCCGGCGCGGCGGCCGTCCTGCTCTTCTTCATCCCGCTGACGATTCTCGGCTGGATTTGGCCGATTGGCTGAGCGAGTCTCGGGCGTGAAAGGAATTCCTCGTCCGGCGCGGCGGCTCGCCGCCGCCGTTCTGCTCCTCCTGACCCTCTGCCTGCTGACCTACGCCCTGCGCGTCCCCCTGCTGACCGGCGTCGGCCGCGGCCTGATCGTCGAGGACGAACTCCACCCCGCCGACATCCTCTTCCTGCTCAACGGCGACTACAACACCCGGCCCTTCTACGCCGCCGAACTCTACGCCCGCGGCCTGGCCCCGCGCCTGGTCATCGCCCGCGCCGAACCCAGCCCGGCCGAACGGCTGGGCCTCATCCCCAACGAGACCGACATCTCGGTCGCCATTCTGGAACGGCAGGGCGTGCCGCCCGAGGCGATCGCCATCCTGCCCGTTCCGGGCGGGGTGACCAGCACCTACGACGAGGCGGTTGTCCTGCGCGCTTACGTGGAGGCCAACGCCATCCGCCGCGTCATCCTGGTCACCTCGGCTTTTCACACCCGCCGCGCCGCCTGGATCGTGCGCCGCGAACTGGAGGGCCTGAACGTGACCGTCGAACTGGCCGCCGCCCGCAACCCCGGCTACGACGAGACGAACTGGTGGCAGAGCGAGGCCGGGCTGATCAACGTCAACAACGAGTACATCAAACTCGGCTACTACCTGATCGCCTACCGATAGGATCAAACGTTACTGTCCCAGCCAGGCCTTGCCCGCCGACCCCCTGGCGTCCCCGCCGCCGCGGCCGTCCACCGTCCGCGGTCTACGGTCCACCGTCCGCCGTCTCAAAAACATGACATTTGTCACTTGTACTTTCCCTCCCCATGTCTGTACAATAACATCCGACAACCACTCATCAGGGAGGAAAACGATGCGTCCTCGTCTCCGGCAGCGAATGCGTATCTTAGCGCAAGTGCTCATCCTGGCCGCAGCCCTGCTCCTGGGACTGAGCCTGGCGGCCCCGGCGCGGGCCGACTACCTCGGCCCCAACCGCACCGTCACCACCTGGACCCAGCAG